>CAZXKQ010000001.1:0-115074 GCA_964641395.1 uncultured Phascolarctobacterium sp.
TTCCCACCTTTTTACTAAACAGGCTGCTGGCCTGTTCTTTTTTGTTGGGAGGGAAGGAGGAGGAGGCTCCCCCCTCCTGCCACAGATTGTTCACAACTTTTTGCTCTATTTTGTATACAATATACCGGCTAGCCCCTATCTAAGACACCCCGGCTGTGGTAAAATAGAGAAAAGGCCCCCGGCAGAGGCCCTGGCTAGGGCCTAGCAGGACGAGGGCCGCTACAACCCTTTTCTTATTCTACGGTATAGCGACAAAACCCTGGAAGGAGTGATTATATGGCTACTAAACCTGTAAAAGTGGTGGAGACCATCCTGCGGGATGCCCATCAGTCTGTAGCAGCCACCCGCATGCGCATCAGCGACATGCTGCCGGTGCTGGAACAACTGGACGACGTAGGCTACTACGCCCTGGAGGCCTGGGGCGGCGCCACCTTCGACACCTGCCTCCGCTTCCTGGACGAGGATCCCTGGGAGAGGCTGCGCACCCTGCGCAAGCACGTCACCAAGACCCCCCTGCAGATGCTGCTACGGGGCCAGAACATCCTAGGCTATAACCACTACGCCGACGATGTGGTGACCGAGTTCGTAAAGCGCTCAGTGGCCAACGGCATCTCCATCATCCGCATCTTCGACGCCCTCAACGACACCCGCAATCTGGAGTGCGCCATGCGGGCCGCCAAAGAGGCCGGCGCCCATGTGCAGGGCTGCATCGTCTACACCATCAGCCCCTACCACAAGGATGAGAACTTCGTCCAACTGGGCCGGGAGCTGGTACAGATGGGGGCCGACTCCATCTGCATCAAGGACATGGCCGGCCTGCTGAAGCCCTACGCCGCAGAGCAGCTGGTACGGGCCCTCAAGGCCAACCTGCCTGTGCCCATCGACCTCCACACCCACTTCACCTCCGGCATGGGGGACATGACCTACCTCAAGGCCATCGAGGCCGGGGTGGACATGGTGGACACCGCCCTCTCCCCCTTTGCCGTCAGCACCAGCCAGCCCTGCACCGAGTCCTTGGTGGCCACCCTGGCCGGCACCCCTTACGACACTAACATCGACCTCCACAAGCTCTCTCCCCTGGCCGACCACTTTAAGCAGGTACGGGCCGACCTGGTGAAGGACTTCAAGCTCTCTGCCAACATCCCCATCGATCCCAAGGTGCTCATCTT
The DNA here is from genome assembly GCA_964641395.1 of uncultured Phascolarctobacterium sp. GTDB lineage: Bacteria > Bacillota > Negativicutes > Acidaminococcales > Acidaminococcaceae > CANQBR01. Next base: position 1,170 of record CAZXKQ010000001.1, read on the forward strand.
CCAGATCCCTGGCGGCATGCTCAGCAACCTGCTCAACCAGTTGAAGCAGATGGGCGTGGCCGACAAGTACGAAGCCATGCTGGCCGAGATGCCCAAGGTCCGGGCCGAGCTGGGCTATCCGCCCCTGGTTACCCCTACCAGCCAGATCGTAGGTACCATGGCCTCCTTTAATGCCGCCTTCGGCCGCTACAAGATGATCCCCCGGGAGGTTAAAGACCTGATCCGCGGCAAGTACGGCCGCACTCCGGGCCCCATCGACCCAGAGGTGAAGAAGCTGGCCATCGGCAACCAGCCCACCATCGACTACCGTCCCGCCGACGACATCCAGCCCCAGTTGGCCCAGATGCGCCAGGCCTTGGCAGAGAAGGGTTATCCCAACGCCAGCATCGAGGATGTGCTGAGCTACGCCTCCTTCCCCGATGTAGCCCTCAGCTACTTCAGCAAACACAGATAAGGCCTAGACAGCACCAACTGCCCTCGAGGCAGCAAGGCGGCCGGCAATAGCCGGCCGTCTTTTTTTGCTCCTTACTTCGCCCCTCCTTCTCTCCCTGCTTCGCCCTTCCTTTCCGACATCTTTCCCGACATCCTTTCCGACATTTGTCGGTTTGGCGGCAGAGCAATGTCGGTTTGGCGGGTATAGCTGTTGCTTCCGCCAGCCGCCAAGCCCCTAGTCAGGGCAGAATAATTTTCTTTAAAAGAGATAAGCAGTTATTTTATAGGACAGCGAACCCTACTCAACCTTCTGCAAAACCGCTAATTAAGCTCCCAGGAGCCGAACCGCCTGCCGCCCTTGCGTACAAGGCGTCCTTCTTCCCGCAGTTTTTTCATCTCCCGTTCGACAGTGCGGGGAGTAACCTGTAAATACGCTGCTATAGCAGCTACGGTTATGCCGCCGTTTCCCTTTATTAAAGCTATAATTTTTTCAGTCGCCCCCTCATCTATTCCCCCATCCTTTCCGACATCCTTTCCGACATCCTTTCCGACATCTTTCCCGACATCCTTTCCGACATTTGTCGGTTTGGCGGAGGGTCGGCGGCGTTTTGCCGAGACAGCGTGGCCGTTGAGGGCAGAGTTATGCGTTTTATCCGTCCCTATCACGGCGCCAGGCAAGGCCCGGAAACGAACCCGCAAGCCGTTCCCTAGCACTTCGTAAACTGGCAGGTCAGCCCCCAGTTCCCTACAGGCTTCACAGATCTTCTGGATGCCCCGGCCCCAGTGCTCAATATAGCCGGCCCGGTAAAAAACAGAGGCGATATCGGGATTATAGGGTTGGGATGTGTGGGGCCCCATCAAAGTGTCCACCGTCCAACCTTCGGGCAGGATGCAGCTGTTGCTTATAATCATGGCCTCATCCTCTATGCGGATTTGGATAGGGCTGCCAAACATATAGCAGTTGTGGATGATGGCGTTATAGACAGCCTCCCGGACGGCTTCTCTGGCAAAGGGATAGGTCTCCACCCGCCGGTCATGCTCAAAAGTGACCTTGGCCTTTAGATATTTGAGGAAGATCAGGTCTATAACCTTATCCGCCGTACTCAGCAAGGAGCCCTCCAACATATCTTGATATTGCAAGTCCGCTCCTTCCCCAAATCTGCCGATCTGCACATGGCTGCCGTTTTGGACCACTGCAGGCTCGTGGTAGAACAAAAGCACCGCAGAACGCTTCAACTTGCCGTCCACTAACAGGTTCAACTTGGTAAGCAATTCCTCGTTAGAGATGGCCAGCTCTTCCTTCTTCATCCTCTTCCTGCGTACGGCCTCCCTGCGGAAGATCTTGAAGCTTTCATCATCTAAATCCTCTACCGTGATATTGTCCACAGTAACGTCTTCCCAATGAGTACCTGTCTTGCGCATAATAAACTCCGCCAGAGCCACACCGGTGAGCTGTTGCTTAGTGCTGCCGCAACGATAGTGGAATTCCCCGTGATAGCTGATGGGAAAGGAACTAGGACTGACCTTGATCTCCAGATAGTCCAGCTCCCCCTCAGCCAGCATGTTGACCTCAGCCATTATGCCTAGGCTGGCTTGGATCTTGTTGGGTATGTCCTCCAACAGCTTCTTGACGTTCTTCACGCCCACTACCCTGCCGTCGTCATCGAGCCCTATGTAAATAGTGCCGCCGTGGGCGTTGGCAAAGCCGCAAACCCATTTTAGGTATTCGTCCCGCCAGCCTTTCTTGTACTCAACGTTCTGACTCTCTGCCATGGCCATCCCTCCTGCTTCACCTGCGCCTTCTCTTTCTTCTTTTCATTATATAGTACTTCCCCCAACCTTGGCAATGCCTTCTTGAAGTCTAAAGTAAAAAAGCTTTTGGCAGCACAACAGATAAAGGGTTAAGGGACTGCCCACTCCCTGGCTCCTACGAAAAAAGACCGCCGGCGGCGGTCTTTGGCTTGCACTATGAGCTGGCCCTACTTGCGGATGCCCAGCTTGGCGATGATGGCCCTGTAGCGCTCGATATCCTTGCCCTGCAGGTAGTTCAGCAGGCCCCGGCGCTTACCTACCATCTTCAGCAGGCCCCGGCGGGAATGATGGTCCTTCTTGTGCTCCTTCAAGTGCTCGGTGAGGAGCCGGATCCGCTCGCTTAAGATCGCGATCTGCACCTCGGGAGAGCCGGTGTCCCCCTCGTGGCGGGCATTGCCCACGATGATGGCCTGTTTTACTTCGTTGCTTAGCATGACGTACCTCCTAATTTTTATAAAGGCCGCAGACTGGGCAATCGCTGGAGGGGCGGGTTGCCAGGTCTAGGCTCATTCGCTGATAGTATAGCAAATTTTCCCCTTCAGCGCAAGAGCTTTTTCAGCAGGTCCCGGTCTCTTTCCAACTGGCTCTTCAAGGCCGCTACGCTGGCGAAGACCCTCTCCCCCCGGACGCGGACCAGGAAGGCCACCTGCAGTTCTTGGCCGTACAAATTTCCTTGAAAGGCAAAGAGGTGGGTTTCCAGCCTCAGCTCCTCCACATCGGCAAAGGTGGGATTGCGGCCCACATTGGCCATCCCCTTATAGCAGGAGCCGTCGGCCAGCCTGGCCTCCACGCCGTACACGCCCGCTGCCGGCAGGGCCAGCCTGCTCCCCTGCAGGCTTAAGTTAGCCGTAGGAAAGCCCAGCAGCCGCCCCCGCTCCTGGCCGTGCTCCACCCTCCCTGCCAGGGAGTAGGGATAGCCTAGCAGGCTGGCCGCAGCCTCCACCTCTCCCTGGGCCAGGAGGCGGCGGATGGCGGAACTGCTCACCGTCAGCCCCCCTACCTGCAGCAGGGGCTCCACGTAGAGCTGGTAGCCTGCCTCCGGGGCCGCCGCCGCCAAGGTGGCAGGGGTGCCGCTGCCGCCGCTGCCGTAGGTAAAGTTCTCCCCTACTACCACGGCCTTGAGGTTGAGCCGCAGCAAGCGTTGCAAAAAGGCCGCCGGCTGCAGGGAGAGCAGCTCCCTGTCAAAGGGCAGCTCCACTAAGACCTCCACCCCCAGCCGCTCCAAGGCCAGTTCCTTGGTCTGGGGCGACAGCAACAGCTTAGGGGCCCGGCCAGGCCGTAAAAAGTCCAAGGGGTGGTTGCTGAAGGTGAACACCGCCAGCAGGGCCCCCCGGGCCTGGGCTTCCGCCTGGGCCTTTTTGATTACCTCTTGATGGCCTAGGTGGAGGCCGTCGAAGGTGCCTAGGGCCGCTACGCAGCCCTGGGGAAAGCTATGCACTTGCTCCCATGTCCTGATAATGATCATGATTCTTCGTCCTGCAGCTGATAGCTGGCCAAGATCTTCCTAGGCCGCACCAGCTGCCCCTGGACCTCCCCCAGGCCTAGCAACTCTCCTGCCGGGCCCAACAGCACCCAGGTGCCGGGGGCGGGGGCCGGCCGAAGGGTGGTGGCCACTCCCTGGCTCAGCCGCCAGGCCTGCTTGGGGGTGAGCCGCAACTGGGGCAGCTGCTCCACCGCCTTCAAGGCTGGCTGGAGGTAGCGCTGGGGCTCTGCTGCCACCTCTTGCAGGCTGGCAGCCTCGGCTATGGTAAAGGCCCCCACCCTGGTCCGCACCAAGAAGGTCATAGCGGCCGCCGTGCCCAAGGCCTTGGCCACGTCCTCCCCCAGGGTGCGCACATAGGTGCCCTTGCTGCAACTCAGGGCCAGGGTCAGGCTGCGGGGACGGAGGCGGAGCAACTTCAGCGAGCTGATGTAGATGCGACGGCGAGGCCGTTCCACCTCCAAGCCCTGCCTGGCCAGCTGGTAGAGCCGCCTCCCCCCTAGCTTCAGGGCGCTGTACATGGGAGGCAGCTGCTCCTGCCAGCCTAGGAAGCCTGCCAGGACTGCCTCCACCTCCTCCCTGGTCAGAGGGGGAACGGGGGCGGTGGCCGTAACCCTGCCTTCAGAGTCGCCTGTATCCGTACTGTAGCCTAGGGCGAACTCCCCTATGTACTCCTTGTCTGCCGCCTCCGCATACTGGAGCAGCCGGGTGGCAGCTCCGCAGTAGATGGGCAGCACCCCTGCCGCTTCCGGATCCAGGGTGCCGCCGTGGCCCACCTTCTTGCAGCCCAGCAGCCGCCGCAGATAGGCCGCCACATCCTGGCTGGTCATGGCCGGAGGCTTGAGTATGTTGAGTATGCCGTCCATAGCTTAGCCCTCCCAGCACCGGCCTTCTTCCAATATGCCCCTATTATACCCTAAGCCTGGGGGAGAGGCAACAGTAAAGCTGTGCAGGACCGTGAATGGCCTCCTTTGCCCAGCCTGGCAGGGTGAAAAACACCCCCAGACCGCCTGTGCCGCCACAGGGGCCTGGAGGCGGATCCTCCCTCAGCCAGCCACAGCTCACAGCTTAGCTAACTGCGGCTGTCGGCAGCGGCCAAAGAGCTCTCCTTCCCACACAACTCCTACTCCTCCCTGTACAGCTCCCGCACGCAGGCCCGGGCCAGGGCGGTAATGCTGGACACCGCCCGCTCCTGGGGCAGGCCGGAGGCTGCGTAGCCCAGGGGTAGCTCGGTGCAGGCCGTCATCACCGGGATGTCCCGCTCCCGCCAGAGGGAGGTCACCAAGTCCCGGCACACCTGCCCGGCCTGTTGGAAGTCGTTGGCCTTGATCCTGTCGATGACCAGCTGGGCCCTGTCGCTCTGCCCCTCGTCAGGAATGTAGAGGGTGAGGCCGTGCTTGGCCGCACAGGCCTGGTAGAGGCCGCAGGCCCTGGTGCCCTTGGTGGAGAGCAGCCAGGCCCCTGCCGGGGAAAGGCGCTGGGTGGCCAGCACCGTCTCTTCTACGATGTGGATGAAGGGGATGGGCAGCTGTTCCAAGAACTGGTCGATAAAGTAGTGGGCGGTATTGCAGGGCACTGCCAGCAGATCCGCCCCTAGGGCCGCCAAACGCTCCAGGTCGGCCTGCAGCCTCGGCAGGGGGCTGGGCCCCTGGCCGAAGATGGCCGCCGTCCTATCCGGTATGTCGCAGTCCGCTATCATATAGACTATGGGGTGCTCCTGGTCGCAACTGGCCGGACAGAAGGCGGCCAACTGCCGCAAAAACTCCGCCGAGGCCGCCGGCCCCATCCCTCCCAGCACCCCTAAGATCTTGCCGTTCTTCACTAACATGGTCTCTCCTCCTGCCAGCCCTTGCACAGGTCTACCCAGCCCTGGCAGTTGCTGGCATACTGCTCTAGGCCGGCCGGGGTCAGCTCTATGGCGCTGTTCTCGCTGCCGGCGGCAGGAAAGAAGCTGCTGAAGCGCCGCAGGGACACATCCAAATAGACCCGGACCCCCTCCTTGATGCCGAAGGGGCACACTCCCCCTACGGCGTGGCCGATGAGGGGCTCCACCTCCTCCTGGCTCAGCATCTTGGCCTTCACCCCGAAGTAATGCTTGTACTTGGCGTTGTCCACCTTGGCATCACCGGCGGTGACGATGAGGATGGCCTGCCCGCCCACCTTGAAGCTCAAGGTTTTTGCGATACGGGCCGGTTCACAGCCCACCGCCTGGGCCGCCAGCTCCACCGTAGCCGAGGACGTGGCGAATTCGATGATCTTATCTTCTAGGCCGAAGCGGGCGAAGTAGGCCCGCACCACGCTGATAGACATAGGCTCCCCTCCTCCACCCCATTGTAGTACAAAGAGGGGGAAAAAGCAACGGCCCAGGGGGCCCGGCCCTATTTCTTCAACTCTAAGCGGTCGAACTCCTTCCCATCCTCCAAGAAGGCCTGGAGGAGCAGGGCGTCAGGAGAGGCCTGGAGGGTGAGGTAGTTGCAGGTCTCCGGCTGGGGCGCCCGGCCGGCATCCAGCTCGTAGTCCCCCCACAGCTTGGCGTAGCGGACGCTCCCCGCCACCCCGGTGATCACGTAGGGGATGCCGTCGGGAGCCGGACCGCTGAGCTTGAGGGGCACCCGCCGCCGGTAGGTGTGGAGGTGGGCGGTGAGGACTAAGTCCACCTTGTGCTTTTCGAAGATGGGCATCAGCCTCTCTCCGATGTCTACGATGCGGGTCTTGGTGGGGGGCCGGCCTGATTCAGGACTGAAGCCGTAGATCATAATGTCCTTGTGCATCAGCACCACCTTCCACTTAGCCTGGCTGCGGGCCAGATCCTCCTCCAGCCAGCGCAGCTCCTCCTCCCACAGGCGGGGCTGTAGCTGTTCCAGTTCTTTAAAATTAGTATCCAGGGCGGTAAAGTGAACCGGCCCGTAATCGAAGCTGTAAAACTGGTCTTCATAACCCTGCAGGCCCAGGGGGTAGTCAAAGAAGCCCAGATAGGCCTTGGGCAGCCGCACCTTCCAGTCCAGGGTGTAGGTCTCGTGGTTGCCGTCCAAGGTGGCCAGGGGCAGCTGGCCGCTAAAGGGGGCCACTCCCTTGAACCACTCCTGCCACTGCCGGCCGTCCTCCCCGTTGTCCACCTGGTCCCCCATGTTGATGGCCAGGGCGGCCTCCGGGTTGCGGGCAAAGGCCAGCTTAGCCAGCCGCTGCCAGCCGCTGTAATCGCTGGACTGGGAGTCGGGGAAGATGAGGGCGGTGAAGCCCTTCTTCCCATCATCGGTGCGCAGGCTGTGCCAGGCCCCCTTGGCCTCAGGAGTAACGATCCGGTAGCGATAACGGCTGCCAGGGGCAAGGCCCTGGAGCTTGCCGGTGTATTGAATGTGCTCGTCCTTCCCGTCCTGGAAGCTGCTGTCCACCGCCGCCTGCTGCTGGGAGCCCCCCTCCTCCAGCTTCCACTCTAGGCTGTAGGCCCGCTTCTTATCCCCTTGGAAGATGATAGTGCGGCTGGTTTTGTTATCCGCCGCCACTAACTGGCGCAGGTTCCCTATGCCCACATCGCTGTCCCGGCCCTGGTCTTCCTGCTTCTTCTCCTGGCTGCAGCCTAGGCAGGCCGCCAGCAGCAAGAGGCAGAGGCCCCTCAAGAACCAGGCCCCCGCCTTGCTAAGACGCTCATTTTTCTCTCTCTGCAACTCTATCACCTCGCCTCTATGATAAACCCTCAACCCTGCTTTTTGTCAAGGGGGTGGCTTACCTCACAGGCAAATTTTCCTTGACAAGGACAGGCAAAACCGCTATAATTACTACTGTTCCACCTAGTGGAGCCTGACCTGCCGAAGTGGCGGAATTGGCAGACGCACTTGACTCAAAATCAAGCGGTCTTGCGACCGTGCCGGTTCGAGTCCGGCCTCCGGCACCAGCACCTGTGCGGCTCTCCCTTGAGAGCCGTTCTTTTTTACTAGCGGGATATGGGTTTGCGACGGAAAGGATGCCAGCCATGACGCCGAAGAAACTGCTGCTCTGCCTTGTGCCTGTGGCCCTGGCCGTAGGGGCCGTCAGCTACTACGCCCTCTACTTTATCAAGACCCCCGCCTTCGCCGTGAAGGAGGTGGTGGTGGCCGTGAGGGAGCACGATGTGGAGCGCTTCCAGCGCCACGTAGACGTGAAGAGGGTGATCAGCAAGTCCTTCGACGACATCATCGTGGCGGAGAGCACCCTTAACAAGGACAATATCGCCTCCAACCCCTTCGCCCTAGGCATCCTCCACCTGTTGAAGCCCACGGTGGTGGACCTCCTCACCCAGGAGGCCTTAAAGGAGGTAGGCAAGGCGCCCTCCCCTAAGGAAGAGGCCCCTGGGGCTAAGCAGGAGAAGCGGGACCCTGTCAGCGACGCCATGAAGGACACGGTGAAACGGAAGGTCTTCTATAAGCACCTTAAGCTGAAGGATCTCTCCCTGGACAAGGCTGGGGAGAAGCAGGCCACCGTCCGCCTGCTGGTGCACAACGACTTGGTGGACAAGGACTTCACCCTGCTGCTGGCTATGGAGCGAAACCAGGATGAAGTGTGGCAGATAACGGAGATCAGCAACCTCTCCTCAGTGCTGGTGGAGATGGAACGGGCCCGGCAGGAACAGGCTGCCGCCCAGGATAAAAAACTGCTGAGCCGTATGGAAGCCTATCTGGCCGTGGAGGAGGCCAGGGCTGCCTTCCAACGGCAGGCTGCGGCTGCGGCTGGCAAGACCACCCTGACCAGCGGGGGCAGGACGGTGGTGATAGAAGACGAGGCAGAGGTGACCAGCCTGCTGGTCAGCGCCACCCTCCACAACAAGGGGGCCAAGGCCCTCAACCGGCTGAACTTTGACGTGCTGCTCCGGGACGGCAAGGGCCAGCTCCTCTACAGCTTCCCTGGCTCCTATCGCAACCTCATCCCCCCTGGCGCCAGGGCGGAGCTCCAGCTGAGTAAAAGGCTCAACCCCCTCATCCCGGCGGATAAGGCCCTCTTGCAGGAGGACGTAGCCCAGAGGCAGGTGGTCATCCAGCCTAGCTACCTCTCCTTTGAGGACGGCAGCAGCCTCGCCCCCAGCCCTGTAACAGAATAAGGCCGGAAGGAAAATTGTAAGCCGTCACCGCAACTGGTGACGGCCTTTTGCTTGTCAGCAGAGGGGGCCTAGCGACGCCTCCGGCCCTCCCCTATTCCTCCCGCCTCTCTTGCTGAGGCTCAGCAGCCTTGCCTAAGCGCCGCCGCCACCACCAGCAGGCCAAGAGGAGGATCACGACGGCCAGGAGGTCCAGAGCAAGCCGTAGCTTGTGCTCCTCGAGGCTGAGCACGTCGTGGCCCACCACCACCTCTAAGGCAGTGGAGGGAAACTTGCCTACTAGATTGGCGATGATGTAGTCCCGGGCGGAGATGCTGGACACCGCCCCCACCGCGGTAAGGATGCCGGAGGGGAAGTAGGGCATGGCCCTGGCCCCCATCATCCACAGCAGGCCGTAGCGGCCGCTGGCCGCATCGATGCTCTGGAGATAGTTGCTCTTGGCGATGACCAGCTCTGCCGCGTCGCGGAAGAAGTAGCGCATCAGGAAGAAGCTGACCACCACCCCCGTGGTCTCTGCCAGCCAGGAGAGGGTTATGCCCAGAGGCAGGCCGAAGACCAGGCCGTTAGCCGCAGAGAGGAAGATGGAGGGGAAGATGCCGGCGGCATTGATCAACACGTCTAGCAAAAAGCTGATCAGCAGGGCCCAGAGGCCGTAGCTCCGCAGATACTCCGCCAACCCCTGGATGTCGCCGCTGATGGCTAGGTCGAAGCTGTGGAGGAAGAAGCCAGGGGCGCAGCAGTGGATGAGCAATAATAACAGGAGCAGGCCTAGGCCGGCCCCGGCCTTTACCAGGGTACCTGGTCGGGAAGTGTACTTCTTCAACAAGCCTTCCGCCCCTCCTCTCGCTCAACCCTGCCGCTGTGCTTGGCAGGCTGTCTACAGTGCACACCACCTATAATACCACAGAGGGCCGCCAGGCCGCAAGCCCTATGCCCGGAAGATGGCGGCGAAGGAGGCGCCCCAGCGGCTGTCCAGGGCCCGTGCCAACAGGTCTTCTCCTCCCTGTCCCCGCCGGCAGCGGCGGGCCGCTTCCCGTCCCTTGGCGATGAGCTCCCCGTCCCTGGCTAGGTCCACCAGGCGCAGATCCGGCAGGCCGTGCTGTTTAAGGCCGAAGAACTGGCCTGCCCCCCGCAACCGCAGATCCTCTTCTGCCAGGGCGAAGCCGTCGGCGGTGGTTTTCAAAACCCCCAGCCGGGCCAGGGCGGCAGGCTCCTCGCTGCTGGTGAGCAGGGCGCAGTAGGCCTGCTGGCTGCCCCGCCCCACCCGGCCCCGCAGTTGGTGGAGCTGGGCCAGGCCGAAGTGTTCCGCCTGCTCGATGATCATCAGGCTGGCGTTAGGCACGTCCACCCCTACCTCGATGACCGTAGTGCACACCAGCACCTTGAGCTTCCCGGCGCTGAAGGCGGCCATAATGGCCTCCTTCTCCTTGCTAGGCAGGCGGCCGTGGAGGAGGGCGGAAGGCTGGCCCTGGAGGTAGTGGGCCGCTAGGTCCTGGTAGACCGCCTGGACGCTGCCCACCTCCTGCTCCTCCCCGATGAGGGGGCAGACTACGTAGGCCTGCCGCCCTGCCTGCAGCTGTCGCAGCAGGCCGGCGTAGACCTGGGGCCGCTTGCTGGCCGGGTAGCAGAGGGTGGTGACCGGCTTGCGGCCGGGGGGCAGCCCCCGCATCAGGCTGATGTCCAGATCCCCGTAGACGGTGAGGGCCAGGGTGCGGGGTATGGGGGTGGCAGTGGTGATCAGCACATCCGGCTGCCAGGGGGACTTAGCCAGCAGCCGGGCCCGCTGCTCCACCCCGAAGCGGTGCTGCTCGTCGCAGACGGCCAGGGAGAGCTTAGGCAGGACCACGTCCTCCTCTAACAGAGCGTGGGTGCCCACTAGGATGGAGGTGCGGCCCTGGGCCAGGCCTTGGAGGAGCTCCTGCCGCAACTTAGGCTTCAGACCTCCCTTCAACAGGGCCACCTCCACCCCCAGGGGGGCGAAGTAGGCCTGGAGGGTGCGGTAGTGCTGGCTGGCCAACAGCTCCGTAGGGGCCATCAGGCAGGCCTGGTAGCCATTCTCCACCGCCTTGGCCAGGGCCAGGGCGCTGACTACGGTCTTACCGCTGCCTACGTCCCCCTGGAGGATGCGGCGCATAGGCCGGGAGGCCTCCATGTCCCCGGCTATCTCCTGCCAGGCCTGGGCCTGGCCGGGAGTGAGCTGGAAGGGCAGGGCCTCAAGCAGCCTGGGCACCAGCCGGGGGGCGGCCTTTTGGGCCACCGGCAGCCCCTGGGCCTCCTGCTGCTCCCGGTAGCGGGCCAGCCCCCATTGGAGGAGGAAGACCTCGTCGAAGGCCAGCCGCTCCCTGGCCGCCTGCAAGAGGGCAAAGCTGGCGGGAAAGTGGATGTTGGTGAGGGCCGCTAGACGGGGCAGCAGGCCCAGCTCCTGCCGCAGTTCCTCCGGCAGCAGCTCTGGCAGCTCCTGCCGGGCCAGGGCCAGCACCTCCTTCATCCAGCGCCGCAGCTCCCTCTGGCTGAGGCCGGCGCAGAGGGGGTAGACCGGCTGGATCCCCGGGGCCGCCGCCTCTCCCTCTGCGAGAACCTGCCACTGCTCCGGGGCCAGCAGCTTCATGTTGGGGCCCTCCTTCACCCGGCCGCTGACTAGCAGCCTGTCCCCTCGCTGCAGCTTCCTAGCCTGGTAACGGGCGTTGCCGAAGAAGTAGAGGCAGGCATAGCCTGTCTCGTCCTTGAGGGTGGCGGCTAGGTAGGCCGTCTGGCGGCTCCGCCCGGCCCGCAGGCTGTAGATAGTGCCCTGGCAGAGCTGTAGACCGTCCTCCGGCCTTAGCTCCCCCAGGGTGCGGACCTGGGACAGATCCAGATAGGCCCCCGGCCGGGGATAGTAGGACAGGAGGTCCCCCAGGGTAGTAATACCCAGGCCCTGCAAGAGGGCCGCCTTCACAGGCCCTATGCCTTTTAATTTGTCTACAGCAGCCTGCCACCACATATTTTGCTCCTAAAGCTGGTAAAAAAGCTTGCTTTTCTTTTCTTTCTATGATAGTATGTTTTTGTTAATTTCCTAACAGATGGCTTCAACCCGTGAGGAGGTGGAATAATGGCTAATATTTGCGAAGTATGCGGTAAAGGTATCCAAACTGGCAACAACGTCAGTCACTCCAATAGACGCACTAAACGGATTTGGAAACCCAACATTCAGCGTGTTCGGGCCCTAGTCAACGGCGAGGTAAAACGGATCAACGTCTGCACCCGCTGCCTGCGCAGCGGCAAGGTGGTCCTGCCCAGCTAAGCCCGATAAAGAGACCTGCCCTCAAGGGAGAAAAAGCCAGATACCAGGCGGTATTTGGCTTTTTGTCTTCTCTCGACGCCGTGGGCCGGCTCCCCTAGGCCCCGCCTATTTCAGCGGCGTGCCGCAGTGGGGGCAGAACTTGGCCAGGGAACTGACCTTGGCCTGGCAGCGGGGACAGAGGACGAAGGCCCTGAACTCGGTGAGCTTCTTCTCAAACAGTTCGAAGAAGCGGATCACTTCCTTGTTCTCCATCCGCCAGTTGTAGATCTGCAGCCTTTCCTTGCGAGAGTCCATAATGATCTGGATGGAGTCCTCCTCCAACCGTTGCACGGCGATCTGCATCAGCTTGTTCTTGTTGTGGAAGCGGATCAGCCCCGCCTCCCGCTCCAAGCTGTCGATGGTCACCCCCATCTCGTTGATGCTGAGCATGATGATGTTCCAGGCTATGTCCGGATCCACCTCATAGATCCGGTTTTCCATACAGCCCCCTGCCCCGTCTATCCTCATCCTAGCCCTCCTCCCGGTGCCCTCTGAGAAAAAAACCGTAGCAAGCCCTGGCTGCTACGGTTTAACTTTGGCACCTATTGAAGCACTTCTCGCACCATGGCGTTGACCCGCTTGCCGTCCGCCCGGCCCTTGGTCTGGGCCAGCACCAGCGGCATCACCTTGCCTAATTGCTTGACTGACACCGCCCCTACCTGGGCCACCGCGGCCTGGACGATGGTCCGCAACTCTTCATCGCTCATGGCGGCCGGCAGGTACTTCTGCAATACGGCTATTTCCGCCTTGGTCTGCTCGATAAGGTCCTGCCGCTGGGCCTTGGTGAACTCGGCCAGGGCGTCCTGGCGCAGCTTCACCTCTTTCAGCAAGACGGCCAGCACCTGGTCTTCTGTCAGTTCTTGCTTGCCGTTAATCTCATTATTCTTGATACTGGCCCTGACCATGCGGATCACCCCAAGCCGCAGCTTGCCGGCTTCCCGCTCCTTCATGGCCTCCTTCATATCGGCAATCAGCTGTTCCTTTAAAGACACTGGCTCCGCCTCCACTTATCTGTACTTACGTTTTCTTGCGGCTTCAGATTTCTTCTTACGGGCAACGGAAGGCTTTTCGTAGTGCTCCCGCTTCCTTACCTCAGAAAGAATCCCAGCTTTCTGGGTGGCTCTTTTGAACCGGCGCAGGGCGCTATCCAGGGTTTCATTCTTGCCGACCTTGACTTCTGCCATCTTTTCTCCCTCCCTCCGTACACTTAGGGAAGTGTGAATGCCGCAATGGAGCCTTAGGACTAGCTAATGCACACATTGCTAGATAATTATACTAAATCCGCTGGCCCCTGTCAATAGACGGCGTCAAAAAGTTGGTTCAACAGCCCAGTAACCCAGTAGCTTAATACCTGCTCCCTCAGCAGGGAGGCCAGCCTAGTTCGGCGCCGCCGATGAGGTGGATGTGGAGGTGGGGCACCGTCTGGCCTCCGTCCGCCCCGGTGTTGATCACCAGGCGGAAGCCCTTCTCCGCCACCCCCAGCTGTTGGGCGATGGGGCCCACCTTGCTCAGCAGGTGGCTCAGCAGCTGGGCCGGACAGCTGGTGACGTTCTCCACATGCTTCTTCGGCAATAGGAGCACATGGACGGGGGCGGCAGGGGCCACGTCCTTAAAGGCCACCATCTCTTCATCTTCGTAAACCACGCTAGAGGGGATCTCCCCCTTGATTATTTTGCAAAAAATGCAGTTCTCAGCCATGATAAAGCCTCCTCGCTAAAAATTTACGCCTTAATGCCCACCCGGCCCCTGCCGGGCCTCTCAGTCCGCTATCTCCCCGTACAGGCAGTCGTCCCTCACTGCCAGCACCTGCACCTGCCGCAGCTGGTTCACTAAGTCCCTGCTTCCCGGCGCCTGCACCCGCAGGTAGCTGCCGCTCAGCCCTGCCAGCAGGCCGGGCCCCGCCTCCTCCTCGAACAGCACCGTCACCCTGCTGCCCAGGGCCCGGGCCAGGGCGGCCTGGTGCAGCTCCCTGTCGATGCGGCCTAGCCGCCTCACCCGCTCCGCCTTCTCCGCCGCCGTCAGCTGGCCGGGCAGGGAGGCGGCGGGAGTCCCCTGCCGCTTGGAATAGGGGAAGATGTGGAGCTTGCTGAAGCCGCAGGCCTGGGCGAAGGCGCAGCTGGCGGCAAAGTCGGCCTCCGTCTCCCCGGGAAAGCCTACGATGATGTCGGTGGTAAGGCTCAGCCCTGGCAGGCGCTCCCGCAGCTTTGCCAGGGTGGCGGCGAACTCCGCCCGCCGGTAGGGCCGGCCCATGGCCTGGAGGATGGCATCGCTGCCAGACTGGAGGGGCAGGTGGAGGTGGCGGCAGAGGCGCTGGTCTGCCTCCATCAGCTGCAACAGGCCCTCCTCTACCTCCACCGACTCCAGGGAGCTCAGCCGCAGCCGCAGCAGGCCCGGTACCGCCAAGGCCGCTGCCACCGCCTGGCTAAGGCTGTTGCCGGCCTCCCGCCCGTAGGCCCCTAGGTGGATGCCGATCAGCACCACCTCCTTGTAGCCTGCCTCCACCAAGCGGGCCACCTCCTGGGTGATGCTGGCCAAGGGCCTGCTGCGCAGAGGGCCCCGGGCGTAGGGGATGAGGCAGTAGGTGCAGTACTGGTTGCAGCCCTCCTGGATCTTCAAAAAGGCCCTGGTGTGATGCCCGTCAACCCCGGCTGCCAGGTCTTCAAAGCCGGCCTGGGGGGCGTAGGGCCGCACTCCGTCGTAGAGGGCCCCCCGCTTGGCGGCCAGGGCCGCCTCTACCAAGGCCACGGCCCGGCCCCGCTCCTGGGTGCCGATGAGCACGTCCACCCCGGGAATGGCTCCCACCTCGGCGGGGGCCACCTGGGGATAGCAGCCGCTGACCACGATGAGGGCCTCCGGAGCCTGCCTGATGGCCCGCTTGATCAGCTGGCGGGACTTGCGCTGGCCTATGTTGGTCACCACGCAGGTGTTGATGAGGTACACATCCGCCTGCTGGTTGAAGGGCACCTCCAGGTAGCCGGCCTGGCGGAAGAGGAGGGCCAGGCTGGCGGTATCCGCTTGGTTCACTTTGCACCCGAGGGTGGCGAAGGCTATGGTAGGCATCAATACTCTCCTAAGTCGCCGCTGGCGTAGTATATGGCGCTGAGGGCCGCCAGGGCCGCCGTCTCTACCCGCAGGATGCGGTGCCCCAAGCTCACCGACTCCACCCCCGCCTGCCGGCAGAGGGCGTATTCAGCCGGGCTGATGCCCCCCTCCGGTCCGATGATCAGAAGCAGCTTTTGCAGCCGCCCCTCCTGGGCCGCCGCCTGGAGGGCGCTTTTCAGCCCCCGCCCGTCCTCGCATTCGTAGCAGAGGAGCCTGGTAGGGCTGCTGTCGGCGGCTAACAGCTCATCCAGGGTGAGGGGCAGGGCCACCTTAGGCACCCGTTGCCGCTGGGCCTGGGCCGCCGCCGCCTGGGCGATCTTCTGCCAACGCTGCTGCCGGGCCTGGGCCCTGGCCCCCTGTAAGCGCACCACCGAGTGCTCCAGGGCCAGGGGCACGATGGCCGCCACCCCTAGCTCCACCGCCCGGCGGATGATGGCCTCCATCTTCTCCCCCTTGGCCAGGCCCTGGGCCAGGGTCACCTCCACCCGGGGCTCCTGCTGCTGGGCTAAGAGCTCCAGCGGCTGCAGCTCCACCCTGTCCTGGGCCAGGGAGCTGATGGCCGCCAAGGCGGTGATGCCGTCGTCCGTCACCACCTGCACCCTGTCCCCCGGCTGCAGCCGCAGCACCTTGCTGATGTGCCAGGCATCGCCGCCGGTGATGGCCAACTGGGGCCCGTACTTGGTCTCTAAGAAGAATCTATGGTAGCTCATGGCTCATCTCCATGGTAAGGGCCAGCCAGCCTCCCGCCTCCTCCGCCTGGAGGGTGCGCAGGCCGGCCTGGCGGGCCGCCGCTTCCACAGCCTCCCTCTGGTCAGTGATGATGCCGCTAGCCAGGAAGAGGCCCCCAGGGGCCAGCCTAGCCGGCAGCTGGGGCAGCAGCTGGATGATGACGGGGGCCAGGATGTTGGCGATAATCAGGTCGGCCTGGCCGCTAGTCCCCTGCAGCAGCTCCCCCTGCCGGACGCTGATCAGCCCTTCCAGCCGGTTGGCGGCCACGTTCTCCCGGGCCACCCGCACCGCTAAGGGGTCGATGTCCACCGCCTCCACCTGCCGGGCCCCGCACAGGGCCGCCGTCAGGGCCAGGATGCCGCTGCCGGTGCCGATGTCCAGCACCAGGGCCTGGGGCCTGGCCGCCAGCAGCTCCTCTATCCTGGCCATACAGAGCCTGGTGGTGTGGTGGCCGCCGGTGCCGAAGGCCAGGCCGGGATCTATGTGGATGACCTTCTCCCCCGGCAGGGGGCTGTACTCCTCCCAGCTAGGCTGGATCACCAGCTGCCTGCCTACCTTGGTGACGTGGAAGTACTGCTTCCAGCACTCCGCCCAGTCCTCATCTTTCACCCTGCGGTAGGCGGTTTCGGCCCAGCAGCAGGGGCCGCTCCGCTCCTCCATGGCCTGCAGTCCGGCCCCTATGGCCGCCAGCCTCTCCTGCTCCCTGCCGTCCAGGGGGTAGTAGGCCCTGACCTTCACCCGGCCTAGCTCCCGCTGGGGCGGGATGTCGCACAGCTCCCAGCCTCCCTTGGCCCGCAGCTCTTCTATGAGGCGGGGGTCTTCGATGACCACCCCCTGGCAGCCCTGCTCCGTCAGCAGGAGGGCCGCCGCCTCCTGGGCTCCCTCCAGGGCCCTGACCTCTACTTCTAACCAGTCCATGGCTTCCCTCTCCTTTTCCTATCCCTATTATAGCCAAAAGCAGGGGGCGGCGCAAGTTTTGCCCAGTTTTTGCTTGACCTGGCCTGGCTTCTCCTATATAATTTTTTTAGTATGAGCGGCCCTGTCGCCAAGGGCCCCAGTTGGAGAAAGGCGGGTTTGCCCTATGCTTACCTTAGATAAAATTTACCATTCTTCCTATGTGTTGAAAAACGTAGCCCGCAAGACGGACCTTATCGCCGCCCCCAACCTGGTGGCGGACAGCCAGCTCTACCTGAAGACGGAGAACCTCCAGGTCAGCGGCAGCTTCAAGCTGCGGGGGGCCTACTACAAGATCAGCCAGCTCCCTGCCGCCGCCAAGGCTAAGGGAGTGGTGGCAGGCAGTGCCGGCAACCATGCCCAGGCAGTGGCCTACAGCGCCGCCAAGCTGGGCCTGAAGTGCGCCATCTGCCTGCCGGACACCACCAACCTAGCCAAGGTGGAAAGCGTTAAGGCCCTAGGGGCCCAGGTACAGCTAGTGCCCGGCAGCGTAGCCGATGCAGAGGCCAAGGCCGCCCGGCTGGCTGCGGAGCAGGGCCTGTCCCTCATCCCCGCCTGTGATGACGAGATGATCATCGCCGGCCACGGCTCCCTGGGCCTGGAGCTCCTGGAGCAGGTGCCGGACGTAGAGGCGGTCATCCTGCCCATCGGCGGCGGCGGCCTGGCTGCAGCCCTAGGCTTCGCCATGAAGAGCCTGCGGCCGGAGCTGAAGGTGTACGGCGTCCAGGCTGCCGGAGCCGACGCCATGGCCCGCTCCTTCAAGGCCAAAAAGTACCTCACCCTCAGCAAGGTGGACACCTTTGCCGACGCCATCGCCTGCCCGGCCGTAGGCAAGCTGCCCTTTGAACTGGTGCAAAAATACGTAGACGCCATCGTCACCGTCAGCGAGGACGAGATCGCCACCGCCATCCTGGCCCTCATCGAAAAGCAGAAGCTCATCGCCGAGGGAGCCGGGGCCGCCGCCGTGGCTGCCGCCCTCTTCGGCAAGCTGCCCATCGCCGGCAAGAAGACCGTCTGCCTCATTTCCGGCGGCAACATCGAGGTGGACATCCTCTCCCGGGTCATCACCCGGGGCCAGGTTACCAGCGGCCGCAAGACCAATCTCATGATAGCCCTGGAGGACAAGCCCGGCCAGCTCACCCGGGTCAGCGAGATCGTCAGCCAGTGCGGCGCCAACGTGATCAGCGTCTACCACGACCGGGGAGACGTGAACATGGCCATCACCAGCTGCTTCTTAAAGCTGGGCCTGGAGACCAAGGATGCGGCCCAGATCCAAGAAATCCGGGCTAAGCTGCAGGAGGAGGGCTTCCAGCTGGTGAGCGAGCGTGTTTAACGCTAAATTAAGCTAGTTTATTTATAAATATATATATCTAAAAATATAAATCCCTAGCCGTGCTACAGCTAGGGATTTTTTCTACTTGCCTCGTTTAGCGGGCCGCCTCCTGCACCGCCGCCGCCATGGCCTTCACATACTCGTAGACGTGGCGGGGAGAGTCTGGGCCGTAGGCCTCCACTATCTTCACTATGGCGCTGCCTACGATGGCCCCGTCGCTGAGGGCGGCCATCTCCTTGGCCTGCTGGGGAGTGGAGATGCCGAAGCCCACTGCGCAGGGCACCTTGGCGGTCTTGCGCACCTCGGCCACTATGCTGGCGATGTCGGTAGTGATGTGCTCCCGCACCCCGGTCACTCCCAGGGAGCTGACCAGGTAGACATAACCCTCCGCAGTGGCGGCGATCTTCTGGATCCTATCCCGGGAGGTGGGGGCTACCAGGGGCACCACGGCGATGTGGTGGGGCTGGCTGTAGGGCAGCATCTCCTGCCGCTCCTCGTAGGGGATGTCCGGGATGATCACCCCGTCTACCCCCGTCTCTTCACACTTGGCGAAGAACCGCTCCGCCCCGTAGGTGTAGATGGGATTGGCGTAGGTGAGGAAGACCAGGGGCACCTGGGTCTCCTGCCGCAGCTGGGCCACCAGGGCGAAGATCTTGTCCGTAGTGCAACCGGCGGCCAGGGCCCTGGTATCGGCCCTCTGCACCACGATGCCCTCTGCCACCGGGTCGGAGAAGGGTATGCCCAGTTCTACGATGCCGCAGCCTGCCTTCTCCATCTGCAACACCAGCTCCTTAGTCACCGCCAAGGAGGGATCCCCTGCGGTAATGAAGCCGATGAAGACCTTCTTCTGCCGTTGAAAGGCTGCCTGTATCCTATTCATGTAAGTCCACCCCCATATAGCGGGCTATAGCCGCCACATCCTTGTCCCCCCGGCCGGACAGGTTGATGACCATCAGCTTGTCCTTAGGCAGGGTGGGCGCCAGCTTCATAGCGTAGGCCACGGCGTGGGCGCTTTCCACCGCCGGTATGATCCCCTCGGTGCGGGAGAGGTAGTTGAAGGCCTCCACCGCCTCGGCATCGGTAATGGCCACGTACTGGGCCCGGCCGCAGTCGTGGAGGTAGGCGTGCTCCGGCCCGATGCCAGGATAGTCCAAGCCGGCGGAGATGGAATAAACCGGGGCGATCTGGCCGTACTCATCTTGGAGGAAGTAGGACTTCATCCCGTGGAAGATGCCTAGGCTGCCGTTGCTGATGGTGGCGGCGTTCTTAGGGTTGTCCACCCCTAGGCCGGCCGCCTCCACCCCGATGAGCTGCACCCCCGGCTCCTTGATGAAGTCATAGAAGGCGCCGATGGCGTTGGAGCCGCCGCCTACGCAGGCCAGCACGTAGTCTGGCAGCCGCCCCTCCTTCTCCGCCAGCTGGGAGCGGATCTCCTCCCCTATCACCTTCTGGAAGTCCCGCACCATGGCCGGATAGGGGTGGGGCCCCATGCAGGAGCCCAGGACGTAGAAGGTGTCCTCGCAGCGGGCGGTCCACACCCGCAGGGCCTCGTTCACCGCATCCTTCAAGGTGCCGGTGCCGGACTCTACCGATACCACCTGGGCCCCTAGCAGCTGCATGCGGAAGACGTTCAGCTTCTGCCGCTCGCAGTCCTCCTTGCCCATGTAGACCACGCACTCCATGTCCATCAAGGCGGCACCGGTCGCAGTGGCCACTCCGTGCTGGCCGGCGCCGGTTTCGGCGATGACCCGCTTCTTCCCCATCCGCTTGGCCAGGAGGATCTGGCCTAGCACGTTGTTGATCTTATGGGCCCCGGTGTGGTTCAAGTCCTCCCTTTTCAGGTAGATCTTGCAGCCTCCCAGGTCCTTGGTCATCTTCTCTGCGTAGTAGAGCAGGGAGGGCCGGTTGGCGTAGTCCCGGTACAGCCGCCGCAGCTCTGCTAAAAAGTCCGGATCCTCTCTGTACCGCTCGTAGGCCTCTTCCAGCTCCAGCACGGCGTTCATCAGGGTCTCCGGTAAATACTGGCCTCCGTGGATGCCATATCTGCCTTTCGTCATAAGCTATCCTTCTCCTTAATAATTCTGCTGCCCTCAGCAGCCACAAAGGGCCTCTTACTGCACGGAGCGCACCGCCCGGCAGAAGGCCAGCACCTTCTCCCTGTCCTTGACCCCCTCTGTCTCCACCCCGCCGGCCACGTCCAGGGCGTAGGCCCCGCTGCTGGCGGCGATGGCGGCGGCATTGCCGGGATCCAGGCCGCCGGCGATGAAGTAGGGCCTGTCCAGCCGGGCCTGGGCCAGCAGGCCCAGGTCGAAACGGCGGCCGCTGCCTCCGTAGCCTGGGGTGTAGGTGTCTAAAAGGTACATGTCGCAGGGGTAGGCCGCCAAGCCCTGCAGGCTGCTGACGTCCTTCACCGCCACCGCCCGTACGATGGGCACTGTTATATCGCGACGCAGGGCCAGGGCGTAGTCCGCATCCTCGTCCCCGTGTAGCTGCACCTGCCTAATTACTCCTTCCTGCACCAGGCTGACCACCAGCTCCAGAGGGGCGTTGACGAAGACCCCTACCGGCACGATGCCCGGCTCCAGCAGCTTGCTCAGCTCCGCCGCCTGCCGGGGGCTCACATAGCGCTTGCTCTTTTCGTAGAAGATGAAGCCGGCGTAGTCCGGCCGGGCCTCATTCACATAGGCCACGTCTTGGGGCCGTCTCAGGCCGCAGATCTTTACCTTGGTCATAGCGCCTCCCTCAGCCTCGCACGGCGGCGATAAAGGCCCCTGGGTCGGGGCTGCGCATCAAGGCCTCCCCGATGAGCACCGCCGCCACCCCCGCCTCCCGCAGAGGCTGCACGTCTTGGGGGCTGCTGATGCCGCTCTCCGCCACGAAGAGGCAGTCCGCCGGGACTGAGGAGCGGAGCCGCAGGCTGTGGGCCGGGTTGACGCTGAAGTCCCGCAGGTTCCTGTTGTTGACCCCGATGATGGCGGCTCCTGCCTCCAGGGCCGCCTCCACCTCTGCCTCCGTGTGGGCCTCCACCAGGGCGCCCAGCCCCAGCTCCCGGCTGAGGGCCAGGAAGTCCCCCAGCCTGCTGTCCTGTAAGAGGGAGCAGATCAACAGCACTGCGGAGGCCCCTAGGGTCTTGGCCTCGTAGATCTGGTATTCGTCGATGGTGAAGTCCTTGCGCAACAGGGGCAGGTCCACCGCCTGGCCCACTGCCGCCAAATAGGCGGAGCTGCCTAGGAAGAAGTCCGGCTCCGTCAGGACGGAGATGGCCGCCGCTCCCCCCGCTGCGTAGGCCTGGGCCTTAGCCAGGTAGAGCTGCTCAAAGGCAGGGGCGATAAGGCCCTTGGAAGGAGAGGCCTTCTTCAGCTCGGCGATGACGGACAGGCCTGGCTGGGCCAGGGCCTGGGCGAAGCTGGCCGGGGCCGGCAGCTCCTCCGCCTCCCGCCGCAGGCTGGCCAGGCTCCGCTGCCTGCGCAGGGAAGCTAGGCGCCGGGCGGTGGCGGCGGCTATCCGCTGTAAGATATCCTCTGCCATCTCACTTGTTGCTCAGTTCTACCAACTTCTCCAAGGTGGCCAGGGCCTTGCCGCCGTCCACCAGCTCTGCCGCCAGCTTCACCCCGGCTGCCAGGCTCTCTGCCTTCTCCCCTATGTAGAGGGCGGCACCGGCGTTCAGCAGCACCGTATCCCGGCGGGGCCCCCTCTCCCCTTGGAGGATGGCCCTGGTCATGGCGGCATTTTCCGCCGGCGTCCCCCCTAGGAGGTCCCTCTTCTGGCAGCGGGCGAAGCCGTAGTCCTCCGGCTTGATTACATAGCTCTTGAACCAGCCGTCCTTGAACTCGCACACGGCGGTGTCGGCGCTGCTGGAGATCTCGTCCATCTTATCCCGGCTGTAGACCACCATGCCCCGCTCCACCCCTAGGTTCATCAGCACCTGGGCCAGAGGCTCTACCAGGTACTCGTCGTACACCCCTAGCACCTGGCGGTTGGCCCGGCCTGGGTTGGTGAGGGGCCCCAGGATGTTGAAGACGGTCCTAAAGCCTAGTTCCTTGCGGATGGGCCCTACATAGCGCATGGAGGTGTGGTACTTCTGGGCGAAGAAGAAGCACATGCCTACCTGCTGCAACAGCTCTACGCACTTCTCCGGGCTTTGGTCGATGTTCACCCCTAGGGCCTCCAGACAGTCGGCGGCGCCGCACCTAGAGGAGGCGGCCCGGTTGCCGTGCTTGCCCACCTTCACCCCGCCGGCGGCGGCGATGAGGGCGGCAGTAGTGGAAATGTTGAAGCTGTTGGACCTGTCGCCCCCTGTGCCGACGATTTCCAGCAGATCCATCCCCGTCTGCACCGGCAGGGCCTGATCCCGCATGGCGGCGGCACAGCCGGCGATCTCTTCCGTGGTCTCCGCCTTGGTGCTCTTGGTGGCCAGGGCGGCTAAAAAGGCCGCGTTCTGGGTGGGAGTGGTCTTGCCGCTCATGATCTCCGTCATAGCGTCGTAGGCTTCCTGGTAGGTGAGGTCCAATTTGTTGCTGATCTTTTCAATGGCTTCCCTAATCATAGTGCTCCGTCTCCTTTACTGTTTATTGGCTAGATATTTTTGCTTATATAAGCTGCTTAGAGGGCCAAAAAGTTGCGCAGGATGGTCCTGCCCTGGGGGGTCATGATGGATTCTGGGTGGAACTGCACCCCGTACACCCGGTAGCTGTTGTGCATCAGGCCCATCAGCTCCCCTGCCTGGGTGACGGCCGTCACCGTCAAACAGTCCGGCAGCCCCTCCGAGGCCACGATGAGGCTGTGGTAGCGGGCGCACTCAAAGCCGTCCTCCAAGCCTTGGAAGAGGGGGCAGGGGGCCTTGATGTAGACCCGGTCCGCCTTGCCGTGGACCACCCGGGGAGCGTGGACCACCTTGCCGCCGTAGGCCTCGCCGATGGCCTGGTGGCCTAGGCAGACCCCCAGGATGGGGTAGCGGCTGCCCAGCTGCTTGATCGCATCCAGGCAGATCCCTGCCTGCCGGGGGGTGCCCGGCCCAGGGGAGATGATGATGTGGCTGGGGTCTAGGGCGGCGATGTCCTCCACCCTGCACTTATCGTTGCGCACCACGGTGATGTCCGGGTTCAGCTCCCCCACCAGCTGGTAGAGGTTGTAGGTGAAGCTGTCGTAATTATCGATAATCAGGATCATCCCTACTCCTCCTCCCTAGCCGTCATTTCCAGGGCGTTGAGACAGGCCCTGGCCTTGTTCACCGTCTCTTGGTACTCGTTTTCCACTACGGAATCGTAGACGATGCCGCCGCCGGCCTGGACCTGCACCTGGTTCCCCTTCTTCACCATGGTGCGGATGGTGATGCAGATGTCCATGTTGCCGCCGAAGTCCAGGTAGCCCATGCCGCCGCCGTAGATGCCCCGCCGACAGGGCTCCAGCTCGTCGATGATCTCGCAGGCCCGGATCTTGGGGGCGCCGCTGAGGGTGCCTGCCGGAAAGACCGCCGCCAAGGCGTCCAGGGCGTCCTTCTCCGGCCTCAGGGTGCCTACCACCTTGCTGGTTACATGCATCACATGGGAGAAGCGTTTAATGGACTTGTAGTCCTCCACCTTTACGCTGCCGAACTCGCACACCCGGCCTACGTCGTTGCGGCCCAGGTCCACTAACATGTTGTGCTCGGCGATTTCCTTGGCATCGGCCAAAAGATCCCGCTCCAGCTGGAGATCCTCCTCCTGGCTGCGGCCCCGCCGCCTGGTGCCGGCGATGGGCATGCTGATCACCTGCCGCCCTACAACCTTCACCAGGGTCTCCGGGCTGGAGCCGGCCACCTCCACGTCGTCATTATGGAGGAAGACCATGTACTGGGAGGGATTGGTAGTGCGCAGATAGCGGTAGGCGCTGAGGAGGTTTTGGTCGTAGGCGGCGCTGAAGCGCTGGCTGTAGACGATCTGGAAGGAGTCTCCGTCCACGATGTAGGCCTTGCACTTCAGCACGTTGGCGGCGTAGGCCTCCTTGCTCTGGTTGGAGCTTACCGGCCCTAGCACCGCCTTGGCAGGCTTAAAGGGCTGGATGGGGGCCAGCAGCAGCTCTTCCATAGCGTTCAGCTCCCGCTGGGCCTTGGCGTAATTGATCTCCACATTGTCAGTTTTGACGTTGACGATGAGGAAGATCTTCTGCTTCAGGTGGTCGAAGGCCACCAGCTTGTCGAAGAGCATCAGGTCCACATCGGCGAACTCCGCCGGCCGCTGCCTGTCCACCCGCATGTCCGGCTCGCAGTAGCGCATAAAGTCGAAGCCGAAGGTGCCCACCAGGCCGCCGGTGAAGGTGGGCAGGCCCTCTAGCTGGGGCGCCCGGTACTCGGCCAGGATGTGGCGGATGCAGCCGATAGGATCCTCTTCCTTGTATTTTACCGAGGCGCCGCTGATGATCTCCGCATTGCCGTCGGTGAGCTTGAGGCGCAGCACCGGATCGTAGCCGATGAAGGAGTAGCGGCCCCAGTGCTCTCCCCCCTCTATGCTCTCCAGCAGGAAGTAGTTGCGGCTGCTTTTGGCGATGTTGTGCAAGAAGGCCAGAGGCGTCAGCATGTCTGCCAAGCACTCCTTGGCCACCGGCACCGCCTCGTAGTCTGCAGCATAGGCCTTCACCTCTGCCAGGCTCAGGTTCAACATAGGCATACCCCACTTTCCCAATAAAAAAACCCGCCCTCGAATAGGTCAAGGACAGGCAACATACCTGCGGTACCACCTTGTTTCGCGCCTAGGGCGCGCTCTCTTCCCAGGGTGCCAACACACCCCCCGCCCCTAACGCAGGCCCTACGTCATACGCTACTCCCTAAGTTTCACGCTGCCCTCTGCGGTCCATTTATCAGCCTGCCTCTCTACCTGGCTCCCAGCCCCCCAGGCTCTCTGTAAGCGCATCTACTGACTTGATCTCCGCATCTTCGGTTTATGGTGTCTAAATAAATTACTGTTATTCTACTACAGGGAGCCCCTCTTGTCAAGAACGGGAGAGATTTTTTTTGGCGGCGGAAGGGCCGGCCTTTACTTTTTAGCCGCCAAACCTTTACTTTTTAGCCTTGACATGGGATAATAAGTAAAGGAAGGAGGCCTGGCCATGTACTCTTATGCCGGTCTGCTGGCAAAACTGCAAACCCGGGGCTTGACCAAGACCGCCCTCGGCCAGGAGCTGGGCATCTCCTCCCGCACCCTGGCGAAGATGGGCCGGGGAGAAAGGGTGGCCCAGCACGTGCTGGCGCGGATTGCAGCCTTTCTAAACTGCCCGGTGGACCAGCTCTGCCGCCCCCTGGCCGCCAACCCCCTCCTCCAACTCCTACGGGAGGAAAAGGCCGGCCGCTTGGCAGGCGGCCTCTACCACGAGCTGCAGGTGAGGCTCACCTTTAACTCCAACCACATGGAAGGCAGCAAGCTCAGCGAAGAGCAGACCAGGCTGATCTTCTCCACCCACACCATTGCCGGAGGCCAGGAAGACCTTATCAAAGAGTTGCACCGGCTGCTGAAGCAGGGCACTGAGAAGCAGTAAGGCCGCTTACCCACAGGGCAGCCCTGCCTGCCCGTAGCCCCCATAAGAAAAGACCGCCTGAGGCGGTCTTTTTTGTCACCTGGCAGCAGCCTCTTCCCAGAGGCCCAGCTAAGCCTTATGGGCCTGCTAGCCCTCCCATCCTTGCACTGGTATTAGCTCGGCAGGCCCCGTCCCTTCCAGATACATCAACAGGTGCTGCCTTCCTCGCTCCCCTGCCTAGGGCTTTTACAACCCTAGTCTTGGTGTTTGCTTTATATTTCTAAATATTTAAATATCAAGTATCTCCTTCACCTTGGCCACTACCCTGTCTACTGTGAAGCCGAACTTGGCCAGCAGCACGTCCCCAGGGGCGGAGGCGCCGAAACGGTCTATGCCCAGCACCCTGTCCGGGCTGCCGGTGTAGCGCTCCCAGCCCAGGGTAGCCCCTGCCTCCAGGGCCAGCTTAGGCAGTTCCTTAGGCAGCACTGCCGCCTGGTAGGCCGCCTCCTGCTGGGCGAAGAGCTCCCAACAGGGCAGGGACACCACCCGCACGCCTAGGCCCTCTGCCTGCAAGGCGGCCTGGGCCGCCAGGGCCAGATGGACCTCGCTGCCGGTGGCGATGAGGCAGGCCCTTGCCTCCCCCTCGGCCTCCTGCAGCACATAGCCGCCCTTGGCCGCCCCCACCAGCACTACCTCCCGATACTGGTTCAGCACCGGCAGGTTCTGCCGGCTCAGCAGCAGGCAGCTGGGCCCCTTTCTATCGGCACAGGCCTCCCGGTAGGCCACGGCGGTCTCCAGGGCGTCAGCCGGCCGATAGACTTTCACATTGGGCAGCAGCCGCAGGCCCATGGCAGTTTCAATAGGTTGGTGGGTGGGGCCGTCCTCGCCTAGGGCGATGGAGTCGTGGGTGAGGACAAAGATGCTGCCCAGGCCCATCAAGGCCGCCATGCGGATGGCAGGCCGCAGGAAGTCGGCGAAGACTAGGAAAGTGCCCCCGTAGGGCAGGCAGCCTCCGTGGAGGGCCAAACCGTTCAAGGCCGCCCCCATGCCGTGCTCCCGCACCCCGAAGTGGATGTTGCGGCCAGTACGTTCCGTCTTGGAAAAATAGGGGCTGGCCTTTAAAACCGTCTTATTAGAAGGCCCTAGGTCGGCGCTGCCCCCTATCAGGGCAGGCAGCTGCTGGGCCGCCAGTTGCAGGATGTCGCCAGAGGCGGCCCTGGTGGCCGCCTTCTCCCTGCCCTTGAAGAGGTCGGCCAGGGCCTCTAGATCCAGCTCATAGGGACCGTGGAGCCGTTGGGCCAGTTCAGCGGCCAGCTCAGGGTAGCGGGCCTTGTAGCCGGCAACCAGCTGCTGCCAGGCCGCCTCCTGGGCCGCCCCCGCCTCAGCCTTGGCGGCGAAGTGCTCCCTCACAGCCTCCGGCACATAGAAGGGCTGCTGGGGCCAGCCGGCCTTTTCCTTCGTAGCGGCCAGGGCGGCGGCTCCTAAGGGCTCTCCGTGGCAGGAAGCGTCGTCCATCTTGGGACTGCCGTAGCCGATGTGGGTGCGGACGATGATCAGGGAGGGGTGCTCAGCGTCGGCCTGGGCCTCCTTGATGGCTGCGGCCAAGGCGTCTAGATCCTCGCTGTCCTCCACCCGTAGCACCTGCCACTGGTAGGCGGCAAAGCGTCGGCCCACGTCCTCGGCGAAGGTCGCGGCAGTGCTGCCCTCGATGGTGATCTTGTTGTCGTCGTAGAGGTAGATCAGCTTGCCTAGGCCTAGGGTGCCGGCTAGGGAGGCGGCCTCGCTGGCCACCCCCTCCATCAGATCCCCGTCAGAGGTCAGGCCGTAGGTATAGTGGTCGATGATGGGATAGCCGGGCCGGTTGTAGGTGGCGGCCAAGAGGGCCTCGGCGATGGCCATGCCTACTCCCATGGCAAAGCCATGGCCCAGGGGGCCGGTGGAAGCATCCACCCCAGGGGTGAGGCCGTACTCCGGATGGCCGGGGGTGCGGCTGCCCCACTGGCGGAACTGCTTCAGTTCCTCCAGGCTCAGATCATAGCCTGCTAAATGAAGCATGGCGTAGAGCAGGGCGCTGCCGTGGCCGGGAGAGAGGATGAAGCGGTCCCTGTTCAGCCAGGAAGGAGCCTGGGGATTATAGCGAAGGAAGCGGTCCCACAAGCAGTACAGCAGCGGGGCCGCCCCCAGGGGAAGGCCTGGGTGGCCGGAGCGGGCCTGCTCTACCTGGTCCACGGCTAAGAAACGCAGGGTCTTCACCCCTGCCTGCTGGATGTCTTCCATTGTTAGGGAGCCTCCTTTACTAGTTTCTACCCTCATTATAGCACCTTTCCTCCCCCTGCGCCACGCAGGAGAAAATTATACATGGGAGGGGCAGGTCAAAAGAGGCTGCCCTGGCTGCTCTCCGGCAGCTGGGCCAGCACTCCCGCCTCTTCTAAGCGGGTCAGCACTGCCTTGCCGATGCCTGTACGCTGGCGCAGGTCTTCTTGGGAGATGAAGGGGCCGGCCTCCCTGGCCTGGACGATGGCCCTGGCCGCCGCCTCCCCTACATCCTTCAGGGCGGTGAAGGGCGGCCGCACTCCCCGTTCCGTCACCAGGAAGTCCAGGGCGGCGGACTGGTAGAGGTCTACCGGCTCCAGCGCATAGCCCCGCTCCTGCATCTCGTTCACCAGTTCCAGGTAGACCACCGTCTTCACATCCTTGACGCTGGCCCTGTACCCCTGTTGGTAGACATCTTTTATGAATTTCACCAGCGCATCCTTGTCCTGCCGGGCCGTCTGGGCGTCAAAGCCCTCCGCCCGCTTGCTGAAGAAGGCGGCATAGTACTCCTTGGGATAGTGGACCTTCCAGTAGGCGATACGGTAGGCCATCAGCACGTAGGCCACCGCATGGGCCTTGGGAAAGAGGTACTGGATCTTCTGGCAGGACTCTATGTACCACTGGGGCACCTGGGCCTGGCGCATGGCCGCCAGCATCTCCGGCTCCAGGCCCCTGCGGGCGGCCTTGCCCTTGCGCACGTACTCCATGGTCTTAAAGGCCAGCAACGGGTCCACCCCCTTGGCTATGAGGCTGGTCATAATGTCGTCCCGGGTGGAGATGGTCTCCTGCACCGGCTTGCCGCCGAGGATCAAATCCCTGGCATTGTTCAACCACACGTCCGTGCCGTGGGAGTAGCCGGAAACCCGCACTATGTCGCTGAAGGTCTTAGGCTGCACATCGTGGAGCATCTGGCGCACGAAGTTGGTGCCGCACTCCGGCACTCCCAGGGTGCCTACCGGGCTGAGGATCTGCTCCGGAGTCACCCCCAGGGGGCTGGTATCTTGAAAGAGGCGCAGGGTGGCCTCATCCCCCATGGGTATGTCCTTGGCCTTGAGGCCGGTGAGATCCTCCAGCATCTTGATCATAGTGGGATCGTCGTGGCCCAGGATGTCCAGCTTCACCAACCTGTCATTGATGCTGTGGTAATCGTAGTGGGTGGTGATGACGTCGGCCTTTTCTGCGTCTGCCGGCCTGTTCATAGGGGTGATGTAGTGGATGTCCAGGTTGCGGGGTATGACCATGATGCCTCCTGGATGCTGGCCGGTGGTGCGCTTCACCCCTTCCAGGCCGGCAGCCAGGGCCGCCAGCTTGGCAGGATGCACCTGCTTATTCAACTTTTCGTAGTACTTGCGCACATAACCCATGGCAGTCTTGGCGGCTGCGGTGGAGATGGTGCCGGCCCGGCACACGTTGTCCCGGCCCAGCAGCTCCTCTGTGTGCTTGTGGGCCGCCAGCTGCTCCTCGCTGGAGAAGTTCAGATCGATATCCGGCACCTTGTCCCCATGGAAGCCCATAAAGACGGCGAAGGGTATGTCGTGGCCGTCCCGGTGGAGGGGGCTGTGGCACTTAGGACAGAGCTCAAGGGGCAGGTCGAAGCCGGAGCCCACCTCCCCCTGTAGGAAGAAGCGGCTGTAGTGGCACTGGGGGCAGCGGTAGTGGGGCTGGAGGGCGTTGATCTCCGTAATATCGATGAGGTGGGCCACCAGGGAGGAGCCTACGCTGCCCCGGGAGCCCACTAAGTAGCCCCGTCCCAAGCTGTAGGTGACCAATTTATGGGCGATATAGTACAGCACCGCGTAGCCGTGGCCGATGATGGAGTTCAGCTCTAGCTGCAGCCGCTCCTCCACCAGGGAGGGCAGGGGCCGGCCGTAGAGGGCGTAGGCCCGCTCATAGGCCAGGGACTTGACCTTTTCCTCCACCCCGGGGATGAAGGGGGAATAGAGCTGGTCAGCATCCGGCACCGGCTTCAGGGCCTGGATCTCATCTGCGATGGCATTGCTGTTGGTAACGCAGACCTCATAGGCCAGCTTCGGGCCCAGGTAGGCGAATTCCGCCAGCATCTCCTCCGTAGTGCGGAAGTAGAGGGGGGGCTGCTCCTCATTATCGTCGTAATTGTACTGGAGGGCGGCCCGCAACACCCTGTCCTCCGGTTCTAAGAAGTGGGTGTCGCAGGTGGCCACCGTCAGCTTGCCTAGGCGGCGGCCCAGCTCCACGATGCGTTTATTATTATTCTCTAAGTCCTCCTTCTGGCAGAGGCCGTAGCGGACTAAGAACTGATTATTGCCGGTGGGCTGGATCTCCAGGTAGTCGTAGAAGGCCCCTATCTCCTCCAGCACCTGGTCAGGGGCCCCCAGTTCCACCGCCTTGTACACCTCTCCCGCCTCGCAGGCGGAGCCGAAGAGGAGGCCTTCCCGGTACTCCTCCAGCAGCTGCCTAGGCAGCAGGGGCCGCTTCTTGTAGTGGCGCAGGTGGCTGAGGGTCACCAGCTTGTACAGGTTGCGCAGGCCCACCTGGTTCTTGGCCAGGATGATGATGTGGAAGTAGCCTGGCTCCTTGTACTCCTTCCCCAGCCCCCTCTGGTACCTGGCCCGGTAGGGGGCGGCATAGTCCTCCTGGCCCAGCTTCCGCTCGTTGATCAGATAGCCTTCCATGCCGAAGATCAGCTTTAGATCCCGCTCCCCCACCGCATTGTAGCAGAAGGGGAAGGCCTGCACCACCCCGTGGTCCGTGATGGCCAGGGCCTTGTGGCCCCACTGGCAGGCCCTGTCCACCAAGGCCTCCATATCCGTCAAAGCGTCTAGCTTGCTCATCTTGGTGTGGCAGTGGAGCTCCACCCGCTTGACCGGCGCCTCATCCTGCCGCTCTTCCACCTTCAGCTCCCGGATGCCGGCGGGGGTGAGGGTCATTTCCTCGTTGAGGAAGCGGTCTGGGGCCACATTGCCCTTCAGCAGCAGCCGCATGCCCGGCTTCACCAGCCTCTTGAAGGCTGTGCAGGCCTCCCTGGCCTGCAGCTCCCCCTCCTGGTCAAAGCGCAGCTTCACGTAGATGCCGTCAGTATCGTCGCTGAGGTTGAAGGTGAGGAGGATGCTGCCGGTGCGCAGCTCCTTTTCCAGGAAGGGCACCAGGTTCCCATCCCGGTCCAGGCTTTTGCTGACGGTGCCGGCCACCACTACGCCGTTCTCCTCTTCCTTCAGCTCTGCCAGGGCCCGGGGCTTGCTCTGGCGGAAACGCTGGCCCCACAGGTGGCCGTCCGGCTTCTTCTTGCCGTAGAGCCGCTCCTGGGCGGCCAAAAACTCCGCCTCCTCTGCGCTGACCCCTGCCTCCTGGGGTTCCTTCTTAGCTTTGGGCCTGGGCTGCTGACTAGGGGGAGGCAGGGGGGCGGCCGCCGCCCCCTGGTGGACGAAGCTCACCTGCTCCAGCTGGAAGCCTTCCTGCAAGGCGGCTCCCAGGGCCTGGAGGAGGGCCGGCTCCCCTGGCGAGGGAGAGTCATAGTGGAACTCCCACTTGCCAGCAGCCCCGTCTACCCAGATGGGGCCCAAATGAAGGGAGCGCAGCTGGGTAAGCTGCGCCGGCGTCAGGGCCCGGGCCTGGGCAAAGCTGAGCATCTTCTCTTCATCTATGTACCAGCAATACTTGTAAGTCATGGAGGACCTCGCTGATAGGCAACAGAGTGTTGGCAGGGCCAGGGCTGTCTAGAAGGCTATCTTGGTGCTCACTACCCCTTCGATCTCGCTAACCCCCTTCAGTACTTCCTGGACCTTCATCCCCTTCGGCACCTTCATGTAGAGATCGATGAAGAGCTGGGCCTTCAGCTTGCTCTTCTTCACATTGATGCTGCGGGGCTGGGCCCCGCTCAGCACCAGGTAATCGGTAATGTCCGACACCACCTGGCTCCTGTTGGTGGCCACGATGCGGACGAACTGCCGATCCGGGTTGGAGAGGCTGGAGATCCGCTGCTCCACCGTGTGGAAGGTGACCAGGGTGACCAGGGTCAGCAGGGTAGCCAGGCCGCTGACCAGGTACATGCCTCCCCCTACCGCCAGGCCGATGGCCGACACGATCCAGAGGCTGGCGGCGGTAGTCAGGCCCTTGATGGTCAGGCCTTCGTGGACGATGGTGCCGGCGCCTAAAAAGCCGATGCCGCTTACCACCTGGGCGGCCACCCGGGCGCTGTCCCGCCTAGGCTCCACCATAGGCCGGTCGGCCCCCAGGGGGACCACGTCAAAACCGTACATAGACACCAACATGAAGAGGGCTGAGCCTAGGCACACTAAGATGTGGGTGCGAAAACCTGCCGGCCTGTCTCCCCGGCCCCGCTCCAGGCCTACGATGCCTCCGAAGATGGCCGCCAACAGCAGCCGCAGGGCCATAACGGCATCCATGTTGTTTATCCACTGGCTTTCCATAGTCTAGCTCCCTTCCTCAGGTAGTATCCCCTCTCAGGCCTACAGGGTCTGCAACAAGGCCCGCACCAGGGGGGCCGCCGGCTCCTCCGCCGGCAGCAGGTGGATCCGGCCCGTCCGCCGCTCCCGCAGCTCCAGCTGGCCGGCCGCCAAGGTCTTGGGCCCGATGGTGATCCGCAGGGGGTAGCCGATAAGGTCTGCGTCCTTAAACTTCACCCCCGGCCGCTCGTTCCGGTCGTCGATGACCGCCTCTATCCCTGCCTGGCACAGCTCTTGGTAGACGGCCTCCGCCTTGGCGGCAGAGGGAGCGTCCTTGCTATTCACTGGCACCACGATGACCTGGTAGGGGGCGATGGCCGCCGGCCAGATCATCCCGTCCTTATCGTTATTCTGCTCAATGGCCGCCGCCATGGTGCGGGAGATGCCGATGCCGTAGCAGCCCATCAACATCAGCTGCTCCTTCCCGGCCTCGTCTAAATAGGTTGCATGGAGGGCCTTGCTGTACTTGGTGAACAGCTTGAACACCTGGCCCACCTCTATGCCCCGGGCGGTGGCCACGGGGGCGCCGCAGCGAGGGCAGGGATCCCCTGCCCCCATCTGGCGGATGTCCGCCACATAGGTGGGGGTGAAGTCCCGGCCCGGGTTGACGTTGAGGAAGTGGTAGCCCTCCTCATTGGCACCGCAGCAGAAGTTGTGCATGGCCATCACCGTAGCGTCGCAGAGGACGATGGTCTTGCCGCTGTCCAGGCCCTTAGGCCCCATGTAGCCGCCGCAGGTGCCGGCGGCCTGGAGCAGGGCCTCGTCGGCCATCTCCACCTCGCTCACCCCTACGGTGTTGCAGATCTTGATCTCGTTCACCTCGTGATCCCCCCGCACGAAGCAGAGGATGAGGCCCTTCTCG
Source organism: uncultured Phascolarctobacterium sp. (assembly GCA_964641395.1). Taxonomy (GTDB): domain Bacteria; phylum Bacillota; class Negativicutes; order Acidaminococcales; family Acidaminococcaceae; genus CANQBR01. The sequence continues at coordinate 34,504 of CAZXKQ010000001.1, forward strand.
CACTTGAAGGCCACTGCCTTCACCGACTTTTCTATAGGCAGCCCCAGGTAGGCGCACACCGCCTCGATGGTCTTGCAGTCCGGGGTCAGCACCTTCTGGACGGCCAGGGGCTCCTCTGCCGGCGCCTGGATGGGGTGGAGCTCCGCCTTCTCGATGTCGGCGGCATAATCGCAGGCCTTGCAGTAGGCTATTTCCGCCTCGCCGCTCTCCGCCAGGGCCATGAATTCGTGGCTGCCGCTGCCGCCGATGGCGCCGCTGTCCGCCTCTACCGGCTTACAGCGGAGGCCGCAGCGGGCGAAGACCCGGGCATAGGCCTGGTACATGGCCCAGTAAGAGGCCTCCAGGCCTGCCTCGTCCCGGTCGAAGCTGTAGGCGTCCTTCATGATGAACTCCCTGCCCCGCATCAGGCCGAAGCGGGGCCGCCGCTCATCCCGGTACTTATTCTGGATCTGGTAGACGCTGAGGGGCAGCTGGCGGTAGGAGCGTACGTCCCCCCGGACCAGGGTGGTGACCAGCTCCTCGTGGGTGGGCCCCAGGCAGAAGTCCCTGTTGTGCCTGTCCTTGAGGCGGAACATCTCCGCCCCGTACACGGACCAACGGCCGCTCTCCTGCCAGATCTCCGCCGGCTGCACGATGGGCAGCAACAGCTCCTGGGAGCCGGCGGCGTCCATCTCCTCCCGCACGATCTGCTCTATCTTCCGCAGCACCCGCCAGGCCAGGGGCAGATAGCTGTATATGCCGGCGGCGGACTTGCGCATGAAGCCTGCCCGCAGCATCAGTTTTTGGCTGATAACCTCCGCCTCTGCCGGCACCTCCCGCAGGGTGGGGGCATACATCTTACTACATCTCATCTTGCGTTCTTCCTTTCCTGGCAGACTCTGTCTATTTCTGCAAAAAGGGCGGGGAGGAGTTCTGCCTCCGGCACCTTTTTGATGATGACTCCCTTGCGGAAGACTAGGCCCTCTCCCCTGCCGCCGGCGATGCCTACGTCCGCCTCCCTGGCCTCCCCAGGGCCGTTCACTACGCAGCCCATGACCGCCACGCTGATAGGCTCCCTGATCCCTGCCAAGTGCCTCTCCACCGCCAGGGCCAGCTTCTCCAGGTCGATCTGGGTGCGGCCGCAGGTGGGGCAGGCGATGAGGGTGGGGCCGTGGGAGCGGAGGCCTAAGCACTGGAGGATGGCGTAGGCCGCCTCCACCTCCCGCACCGGATCCCCGGTGAGGGAAACCCGGATAGTGTCCCCTATGCCCTCGGCCAGCAGGGTGCCTATGCCTACGGCGGACTTCACCAGGCCGCTGCTGGCAGTGCCTGCCTCCGTAACCCCCACGTGGAGGGGATAGTCGCATTGCTGGGCCATCAGCCGGTAGGCTGCCAGGGTCATAGGCACGTCGTGGGTCTTCAGAGAGAGCTTGATATTTCTGTAATCTAATGCTTCTAGAAGGCGGATGTGCTGCCAGGCCGCCTCGCAGAGGGCCTGGGCAGTGGGATGGCCGTATTTGGCCAAAAGCTCCTTAGGCAGGGAGCCGGCGTTGACCCCGATGCGGATAGGCAGCTGCCGGGGCCGGGCCGCCTCCACCACCGCCGCCACCTTCTCCCGGCTGCCGATATTCCCTGGATTGAGCCGCAGCCCTGCCACCCCGGCCTCGATGGCGGCCAGGGCCAGCCGGTAGTCAAAGTGGATGTCGGCGATGACCGGCAGGGGGCTGGCGGCGCAGATCTCCCTCAGGCTGGCCGCCGCAGCCAGGTCCGGCACGGCGCAGCGGATGATTTCGCAACCTGCCCCCGCCAGAGCCTTGATCTGGGCCAGAGTGGCACCGCTGTCCCTGGTATCTGTATTAGTCATGGACTGGACGCTGATAGGGGCAGAGCCCCCTACCGCTACCGAGCCTACGTATAGTTGACGGCTGGGCCGCCGGGTATATGCCATAGAGCCTCACCTCCGCCCTACCAACGGGCGATGTCCTGGAAGGTGGCGAAGAAGAAGATGGACGCCAGCAGGACCATCCCCACCAGCTGGATGCCGTACATGGTCTTAGTGCCTAGGGGCCTGCCCCGCACCCCCTCCAGAAGGAGGATGATGCAGTGGCCTCCGTCTAGGGCAGGCAGGGGCAGCAGGTTGAGGATGCCTAGGTTGGCGCTTAAGAAGGCGGTAAAGTTCAGCAGGGGGATGAGGCCTAGCTCTGCCACCTGTCCGGCCATCTGGGCCACCCCGATGGGCCCGGCCACCTCCACCGCCCGGGAGCCCCGCACCAGCTGCTGCAGGCCCTCCAGCATGGCCCCTACCAGGTGCCAGGTGTGGAGGCAGCTCTTCTCCAAGGCTTCCAAGGGTCCGTACACCTGCCGCTCCACCCTGGGCATGATGCCGATCAAGGGCCGGCCCAGCTCCTGGTTGTAGGCGGGCTGCATGGTGAAGCTCAGCACCTGCCCCTCCCTTTGGGCGGTGAGGGTCAGCTCCCGCTCTCCGTTCTTGGCCATAGTGGTGATGACGTCATCCCAGACCTGGATGGGGCTGCCGTTAATAGCCAGGATCCTGTCCCCCGGCTTCAGGCCGGCCCGCTCCGCCGCCTGGAAGGGCACCAGGGAGCCTAGCACCGGCTCCTTGGTCACCACGTCCACCCCGTGGGTCATAAAGATGCCGCTGAAGAGGAGGACGGGCAGCAAAAAGTTCATCAGGGCCCCGGCCAGCACCACCAAAAGGCGGGCGGGTATGGGCTTGCTTTTAAAACTGCCCGGGCCCCCCGGCTCCTCCGGATCCATGCCGGCGATCTTATTATAGCCCCCTAGGGGCACGGCCCGCAGGCTGTAGAGGGTTTCCCCCTCCCTCTGCTGGTAGAGCTTAGGCCCGAAGCCGATGGCGAATTCCTCCACCCTCATCCCCGTCAGCTTGGCGGCTAAAAAGTGGCCGAACTCGTGCACCGTCACCAAGAGGCCGAAGACGAAGATGGCTGCAAGCAAAGTAAGCATATTAACTCCTCAAGGGCGGGGCAGGCTGCCCTCATAGGCCCTAGCCAACTCCCTAGCCTCCCTATCCGTGGCCTGGATGCCTGCCAAATCAGGCTGGGCCAGGGGGGTAAGGTGCCGGCACACCTGCTCCGTCAGGGCCGGTATGTCTAAATAGCGGATGCGGCCGGCTAAAAAGGCCCCCACCGCTTCTTCATTAGCCGCATTAAAGCCGCAGGGCAGGTTGCCTCCCGCCGCGGCACAGTCCAAGGCGATGCGCAGGGAGGGGAAGGCCTCCAGATCCGGCTCCTCAAAGGTGAGGGGGCTGTGCTGCACCAGGTCCAACAGGCTGTAGCTGGCGGGAAAGCGGCGGGGATAGCTGAGGGCGTACTGGATGGGCAGCCGCATATCCGGCATCCCTAATTGGGCGATGAGGCTGCCGTCCACGTATTCCACTAGGGAATGGACGATGCTCTGGGGCTGGATGACTACGGAGATCTGCTCATAGGGCAGGCCGAAGAGCCAGTGGGCCTCCACCACCTCCAGCCCTTTGTTGGCCAGGGTGGAAGAATCGATAGTCACCTTGGGCCCCATCTGCCAGGTGGGATGGCGCAGGCACTGCTCCAGGGTTACCTGGGCCAGCTGCTCCCGGCTATAACCCCGGAAGGGGCCGCCGCTGGCGGTGAGGAGCAGCCTCTTCACCTCTCCTTTGGCCCCCGCCTGGAGGGCTTGGAAGATGGCGCTGTGCTCGCTGTCCACCGGGGTGAGCCGCACCCCGTGCTCCGCCACCGCCGCCATGACCAGGTGGCCGGCAGCCACCAGGGTTTCCTTGTTGGCCAAGGCGATGTCCTTGCCCTGCTGGATGGCGGCCAGGGTGGGACGGAGGCCGCTGTAGCCTACGATGGCCGCCAGCACTGTGTCTATCCCCTGGTAGGTGGCGGCGGCCAGCAGCCCCTCCTCCCCGGCTAGAACCTCTACTGAGCCTCCTAGCCGCCTTTCCAACTGGTAGGCGGCGGCCTTGTCCGCCAGCACTACCAGGTCGGGCTGGAGCAGCCTGGCCTGTCTTTCGATTACATCTACGTTCTTATGGGCCGCCAAGACCCGTATCTTCAGCTCCTGAGGGTTGGCCAGGGCCACCTCTACCGTCTGCCGGCCGATGGAGCCAGTACTGCCTAACAAGGCGATATTCTTCATAGCGCCGCCCTCGCCTCCCCTCTCGCCTGCACTACAGGGCCGCTGTCCTACAAATCGCTACCATTATACCACAAGCACCGCCCCTTGGCAAAAGAAAAACAGCCCCTAGCTACAGCCTCTTTGGCTGGGGCCCACCACTATAACTAGTGGTTGTAGCCCCAGTCCCCCACTGCTAGTAGCTGTGCTGAGGGCCGTGTGCCTGTATACCGGGCTGGGCAGGGCGGCAGCAGAGGAGGCTGGGCAGCCGTCCCTGCCGCCGCTTCCAGGCTCAGTCTGTGATAAAGTAACCTACGATGCTGAGGATCATGAAGATGTAGTAGGCCAGGGGGGCGGTGAAGAGGAGGCTGTCGAAGCGATCCAGCACCCCGCCGTGGCCAGGCAGCAGCCTGCCGCTGTCCTTCACCTCGAAGCAGCGCTTGATCACCGATTCCACCAGATCCCCCAAGGGGGCGGCCAGGGCGATGCCCCAGGCCAGCAGCAGCCCCTGGTAGAGGGGCAGGCCTAGGCCCACCACGCAGCAGGCCAGGGTGACCAGCAGGGAGCCTAGCAGGCCTCCCAGGGCCCCTTCCAGGGATTTGTGGGGGCTGACGGAGCAGAAGGGCCGCCGGCCTAAAAAGCGGCCGACGAAGTAGGCGAAGGTGTCGCTGGCCCAGGTGCCTAGCAGCACCGTCCACAGGCAGGCCTCCCCGTACTCGAAGATGTGGAAGCCTAGGTCCAGCCGCGGCCCGTCCATGGAGCGGAGGAGGATGACGTGGGCGAAGAGGAAGCCGGTGTAGAGGAAGGCCCAGGCGTTATCCCCGGCCTGCCTGTCCCACTCCCCCTCCTGGTAGCGGCAGTGGCGGTAGAGGGCCTCCACCGCCCCTAGCAACAAGAAGAGGGCGGTGAACATGGTGAGGAAGGCCATGGTGTAGAGGGACTCTACGCTGAAAAAGTAGGCGGCCCCGGCCAGGGCCGGCAGCAGTATGGCCCCCAGGCCGGAGGTGAGGTAGTTGATGTGTACCTGCTTGTTAGCCGCCATGGAGCGGTACTCGTGCCAGCCCAGCATGGCCAGGGCGGTCACCGCCAGGGAAAAGGGCACTCCGCCCCGGGTGATGAGCAAGGCGGCCACCGCTACGCCGACGACGCCGGTAATAATTCTAATGAGCATGCTTATCCCTGCCTATTTCTTATTCTTAAGCCCCCCGTAACGCCTCTCCCTCCCCTGGTAGGCGGCGATGGCCTCCTCCAGCAGCTGGGGGGTGAAGTCCGGCCAGTAGACCGGCGTAGTCCAAAGTTCCGCATAGGCGATCTGCCAGAGGAGGAAGTTGCTCACCCGCAGGTCGCCGCCGGTGCGGATCAAGAGGTCCGGGGCAGGCAGCCCCGCCGTATATAGCTGTCCTTCCACGCAGGCCTCGTCGATGTCCTCCAGCCTCAGCCTGCCTGCCTGGACTTGGGCGGCGATGGCCTGCACAGCCCGCAGCAGCTCTGCCCGGCCGCCGTAGTTCACCGCCAGGTTCAGCACGATGCCGCTGTTGTGCTCCAGGGCCCGCACCGCCTCCCCCATCTTCCGCTGCAGGGCCGGGGCTAGGCGGCTGCTGTCGCCGCTGAAGCGGAGCCGGACGTTGTTAGCGTCCAACTCGGCCACTTCGCTGTCTAGATAGGAAGAAAACAGCTCCATGATGAAGTTGACCTCGGGGAGAGGCCGCTTCCAATTTTCCGTGGAAAAGGCGTAGGCCGTCAGGGCCTCCACCCCTAGCTGGCCGCAGTAGCGCAGGATGGTCTTCAGTGTCTTGGCCCCGGCCTGGTGGCCGAAGGTGCGGGGACGGCCCTGTTGCTGGGCCCAGCGCCCGTTGCCGTCCATGATCACGGCGATGTGGCGGGGTATCCTGTCTCTGGCCAGTCCCTCCTTCCCTAGGTCTGGGGCTGGCTCTGGAGCAAAGAACTTCTTAAACAAGGCTAGCCTACCTTCCTCCCTACTGTGGAAGCAGAAATAAAGGGAGCCCCCAAAGCTGGACTGAGCCTGAGGGCCGCCTTCTGGATTTTGAACCTTACAATGCTCAGCATTATACCGCCCTTACTGAATAGCGCTCATGGGGCAGTTGGCAGCGCAGGCACCGCACTCTACGCAATCCTCACCGATTTCGTATTTGCCGTCAGCCTCAGAAATAGCGCCTACGGGGCAGGTAGCAGCACAGGTGCCACAGCCGATGCAGGTGTCCTTGTCAATCTTCAAAGCCATTCTTTACACCTCCTTTCCTCACCCTGTACACAATAGCTAAAGCTACTCTATGTTCAGACAGCTGGCGCTGTCGAACTACGTAGGCAGTGCAGCCCTCCCCCTGGCAGTCCTCCAGCCGTTGCCGGGGAGCCAGCAGGGGGGTAAGGGTCCACTCCAGGCCCTGGGCCGCTAGGAGGGCCGTAGCCTCGGCCAGAGGCAGGCCTATGGTCTCAGGCAGGCCCATCAGACGGTCATTACCTCCTGCTCCTTGGCGGCGGCCACCCCTTCGATGGCCTTGATCTGCTTGTCTGTCAGCTTCTGGATCTTCTCGATGCCCTTCTTGGACTCGTCCTCGGTGATCTCCTTGGCCTTCTCCAGCTTCTTCACCGAGTCGTTAGCGTCCCGGCGCAGGTTGCGGACGATGACCCGGTACTCCTCCGCCTTCTTGTTTACCTTCTTCACCAGCTCCCGCCGCCGCTCCTCAGTGAGCTGGGGCAGGATGAGGCGGATGACGCTGCCGTCGTTATTAGGGTTGATGCCCAGGTCGCTAGTCATGATGGCCTTGCTGATGGGCTTCAGCATGTTCTTCTCCCAGGGTTGGACGATGATGGTGCGGGGCTCCGGCACGGTGACGCTGGCCACCTGGTTGATGGGGGTAGGCATACCGTAGTAGTCCACCGTAATCCTGTCCAGCAGGGCAGGGGTGGCCCGGCCGGCCCGCAGGCTGGCCAACTCTACCCGGAGGGCCTCAACCGTCTTGCTCATCTTGCTGTCGATGCCGCTGATGATCTCTTCTACGCTTGCCATTATTTCTTACCTCCTACGGTGGTGCCGATCTTCTCACCGGACGCCGCCCGCATGATATTGCCGGGAACATTGATGTTGAAGACGATGATGGGGATGTTGTTGTCCATGCAGAGGCTGATGGCGGTGGAATCCATCACGTTCAGCCGCCGCTCTATCACCTCTAGGTAGTCCAAATGCTCAAACATCACCGCATCCGGGTTGGTGCGGGGATCCTTGTCGTAGACGCCGTCAGTGCCCTTCTTGGCCATCAGGATGGCATCTGCCTCCACCTCTGCCGCCCGCAGGGCCGCAGTAGTGTCGGTGGAGAAGTAGGGATTGCCGGTGCCGGCGGCGAAAATCACCACCCTGGCCTTCTCCATGTGGCGGATGGCCCGGCGCCGGATGTAGGGCTCGGCGATCTGCCGCATCTCGATGGCGGTCTGCACCCTGGTAGGCACGCCCCGGTTCTCCAAGGCGTCCTGGAGGGCCAGGGAGTTGATGATGGTGGCCAACATGCCCATGTAGTCCGCCGTGGCCCTGTCCATGCCCTTGTTGCTGCCCTGGAGGCCCCGCCAGATGTTGCCGCCGCCGTTGACGATGGCCACTTCCACGCCGCTGGCCACTACCACCTTGATCTGGGCCGCCAAGCTGTCTACTACCTCAGGGTCGATGCCGAAGCCCTTGGCCCCGGCCAGGGCCTCACCGCTTAATTTCAAAACGACACGATGATATTTCACTCTGTCACCCCCACACCTATTCCTTTACCTATTCCACGCCTTTGCCGTTTTTCCTCTTTTTAGCTGGGGAAAATCTCTCGCCCCTCAGGGAGCCAGGTCCTGCAGGAGCTGGACTATGGTCCGGCCCAGGCGGGGGTGGACCAGGCGGGGGGCCAGCTCCGCCAAGGGAGCCAGCACGAAGTAGCGCCGCTCCAGGTCTGGGTGGGGCAGGCTCAGGCTGGGGCCCTCCATCGTCCACCACAGGAAGGCCTGGTCAGGCAGCAGCCCCGCCTCCCCAGGTGGAGGGCTGCCTGGGCCCCCTCCTCCCGGCCGCAGGGTGCCGTAGAACAGCAGGTCTAGGTCGATGGTCCGCTCCCCCCAGGGGCGGCGGCGCACCCGGCCTAGCTGGTTTTCAATCTGCAATAGAAGTTTTAACAACTCCTCCGGCCCTAGCTGGGTGCGGAGGCGGCAGACGCTGTTGAGAAAGGGAGGCTGGTCCAGCACCCCGTAGGGGGCAGTCTCTATGAGGCCGGCCACCCCCTGCAGCTCCGTCTGCTGTCCTAACAGGGCCAAGGCCTGCCGGATGTAGCCCTCCCTATCCCCTAGGTTGCTGCCTAAGCCGATGTAGGCCCTGGCCTGCTCCATCATCTTCCGTCCCCTAGCCTCCTCAACATCTGCCCCTTAGGGCTCACCCAGGGCTGGCGTACTCACACCGGCTCTGGGCCGGCCTCCTCGATGGCCTGCCACAGCCTCAGGGCTGCCACGTGCTCCTTCACATCGTGGACCCGCAGCAGCTTGGCTCCGGCGGCCACAGCCCTCAGGTGGGCGGCGATGGTGCCCTGCAGCCGCTCCTCCACCGGCGCCCCTCCTAGGGCGGCGGCGATGCAGCTTTTGCGGGAGGCTCCCACCAGCACCGGGTAGCCTAGGCCCGCCAGGGTGGCTAGATCCCGCACTAGGAGCAGGCTCTGCTGGGCAGTCTTGGCGAAGCCCAGGCCGGGATCCAAGATGACCTTCTCCCGGCCCAAGCCTAGGGCGGCGGCGGCCTGGGCCCGCTGGGCCAGGTAGGCTGCCACCTCTTCTACTACGTTTTCATAGGCCGTCAGCTGCTGCATCACCGCAGGGGTGCCCCGCATGTGCATCAGTATCACTGGGGCCTGGGCCTGGGCTGCCGCCTCTAGCAGGCCGGCATCCCCCTCCCCGGCGGTAATATCGTTGAGCAGATCCGCCCCTAGGGCCAGGGCGGCGGCGGCGGTAGGGCCGTTATAGGTATCTATAGACAAGACGGCCTGGGGGAAGCTCTGGCGCAGAGCCGCCAAGGCAGGCAGCAGCCGTTCCTCCTCCTCGGCCTGGGAGAGGCCCAGGCTCCCCGGCCTGGTGCTGACAGCCCCTAGGTCCAGGATGTCCGCCCCCTCTGCCAGCAGCTGCTCCCCCCGTTCCAGGGCCTGCTCTACCGAGGCCGCCCGGGAGGGAGGATAGAAGCTGTCCGGGGTCAGGTTGATGATGCCCATCACCTGCACCCGCCGGTAGTCCAGGCAGCGACCGTCCGCCAGTTCCGTATAGAGGGCCTCCTGCCGGGCTGCCAGGTAGGCGGCCAACTGCCGGCCCCACTCAGCCAGGCCGAAGTAGGGCATCAGCTGCAGCTTGCCCAGCAGGCGGCGGTAGTGGCGGCGGCTGCCCAGGAGGATGACGTCCACCCGCTCCGCCTGGCAGGTCACAGCCCCCAGGGGGGTGGCGGCATCGGCCCCTAGGGCCAGTAGCTCCTGTTTGATGATGTTGGCGGCGGGGGAGCGAACCCCCTTTAACAGCAGGGGCTCTAGGGCCAGCTTCTCCTGAAAGATAGGCAGGCTGTCGGGGTGCACCCCCAGCCCGGCCAGGCTGGCCAGCAATTGTCGGCCCTGTAGGGCTAGTATCATCTTTCCTTCTCCTTTTCCACCACCGCAAAGGCGTTGTGGTTGTGAATGCTCTCTATGCTCTCTACTTCCACCCGGTACCAGGTGATGCGGGGATCCTCCTCTAGGCGCAGGGCTATATCCCGCACCGCATCCTCCACGAAGCGAGGCTGGCGGTAGGCCAGCTCGGTGACGTACTTCTCATCCCCCCGCTTCAGCAGGCCGTAGAGGGGGGCGCTGGCGCAGGCGTCAGCCAGCTGGGCCAGCTCCTCCAGCCACACCAGTTCCCGGGCCCGGATGCTGAGCTTGGCGTAGGCCCGTTGGTTGTGGGCCCCGTAGTCGCTGATCTCCTTAGAGCAGGGACAGAGGGTGGTGATGGGGACGGTGGCAGTCACCTCCAAGCGGAAGCGCTCCCCCTTCTGGGCCTTGTACACGCAGTCCAGAGCCATAGGGGCCTCCTTGCCGCTCACCGGGGCCGCCTTGCTGATAAAGTAGGGGAAGGCCAACTGCAAAAAGGCCTGCTTGGCCCCTAGGTGCTCCTTCAACTGGTCCAGAATCCCCTCCAGCTCCCCCAGGCCGATGGGCCCCAGGGCGGTGAGGCACTCTACGAAGCGGCTCATGTGGGTGCCCCGCAGGTCTTGGGGCAGATCCACCGCCACCGTCAGGGTGGCCACCGTATGCTGGCTGCCCCTGGCCCTGTCCTTCAACTCGATAGGCCAGCGCAGCCCCTTGATCCCCACCTGGCGCAGGGGTATGCGGCGGTAGTCCCGCTCCCCTTGGATGTCCTTCACTGCCTCTCCCCCTGATAAATACAGCCGTTGTCCTCCGTCTCCCACACCTGTACCTCCCGCAGCCGGTAGTTAGGCCCGGCCAGGGCCGGCTCCAGCCGCTGCCACAGGTAGCGGGCGATGTGCTCCGCCGAGGGTATGGGGATGAGTTCGTTCAAGAGGCAGTGGTCCAGCCGGTCCAGGGCCTCCTCCTTCACTATGGCTTTTAGCAGGGCGAAGTCGATGACCATGCCCTCCTCGTCCGGCTCCCCTTCTACTGCCACCAGCACCCGGTAGCTGTGGCCGTGGAGGTTTTCGCACTTTCCCCGGTAGCTGGGCAGGTAGTGGGCCGCCTCAAAGGTGAATCTTTTTACTACGATCATGCTCTTAGCTCCATGTGCAGCTGGCGGGCCGCCTCATAGGCCACCACCGCCACCGCGTTAGACAGGTTGAGGGAGCGGGCCTCCGCCTTCATCGGGATGCGTACGCAGCAGTCGGCGTACTGCTGCCGCAGCTGGGCCGGCAGGCCGGCAGTTTCCTTGCCGAAGATCAGCAGGCTGCCTGCATCGTAGGCCACGTCGGTATAACAGCGCTCCGCCTTGGTGGTCAGCAGGAACTTGCTGTGCCCCTGGTACCTGTCTAGAACCTGGTAGACGCTGTCGTACAGGTAGACTTCCAGTAGGTGCCAATAATCCAGCCCCGCCCGCTTCAAGTACTTATCTTCCAGAGAAAAGCCCAAAGGCCGCACTAGGTGCAGGGGGCAGCCTAGGGCGGCGCAGAGCCGGGCTATATTGCCGGTGTTGCCAGGGATCTCTGGCTCCACTAAAACGATGTGCATCCTCTCTTCTTCAGCCTCCTCTGTCTGGGGACAGGGGCTCAGTCCTTCTCTCGCAGCAGCCTTTCTATCCGCTCCCTGATGCTTTCCTGTCCCTCTTCATGGCTATCCCGTCTATCCCGCTGCTCATCTTCATCCCGCTTGTCGGCCCCGGAGGCCTGCAGCAGGGCTACGTAGCGGACCATGATCTTTTCGCAGTAGTTGCTGCCCATGGCCCAGGTGCCGTTGAGGCCGGACCACTTGTCGATGAGGCCCTTCTCCAACCGCAGGTTGTGGGCCATGTCGTAGCGGGGGTCGATGATCTTGCTCTTAGGCTTGGCCTTGCGGGCGTAGGCCAGCAGGTGCTGGATGTGGGCCCGCACCCCCAGCTGGGGCGTCTTGAAGGAGGCGCCCCGCACCCCGCCGCCGGTGGTGCCCAGGCCGCAGAAATTGTTCTGCTTGTGCTTCACGTCCCCGCCGTAGCTGAAGACCCCGGTTTCCACCAAGGCCTGGCAGAGGGCTAGGTCCGGCCGCACCCCTTCCCTGCCTGCCTCCTCCCAGTAGTACTTGACGATGTCCTCTACGGAGCAGGCCAGGGACGGCTTCTTATTGCAAGCTTTAATGTAGGCTACCGCCTGGGCCTTGGTGGCCACAGGGGCGCCGAAGATGCTGATGTCCTCGTAGTTATGAGGCAGGGCGGTGCCGTTGTAGTAGGCCTGGCTGCTGGAACCCCTGTCCTTCTTAGCCCGCCTGTTGCGCTTCTCCGCCTCCTTGGCTTCCTTCCTGGCCCGCTTCTCCTCTTCCCTGCGGGCCTTCTCCTCTGCCTTGCGGATCTTCTCCGCCGCCCTCTGCAGCTGCCTCAGGGCCTTCTTGTCCAGGGTCTTGCTGGGGGCGGGAGTGCTGAGGGAGGTCTTGGGCTTGGCCCACTGGAAGCTTTTCCCCTCCTCCTCCCGCACCTTGCTGGCCACCCTTTTGCCGCTGGCTATGTCCACCCCTTCATGCCGAGGCAGGGGGGGCAGCTTGAAAGGCTTGGCTGCCTTCACCGTCTGGGGAGCCGCCTGGCTGGCCTTGCTAGGAGCTGGAGCCGTTACCTTAGGAGTGGGCTTTGCTGCTACCTTGGGAGCTGGCTGGGCTTCTACCTTGGTAGCAGGCTGGCTCGCTACCTTAGGAGCTGGCTGGGCCTCTACCTTGGGAGCAGACCGGGGGGCAGGGGGCTGGTCAAAATCTTCCTTGGCCGTGGCCAGGGCTGAGGAGGCCCCCAGGCTCAGGCTGAGGAGGGTGGCTACAAGGGCTGCGGTGAGTTGCTTGCTGATCTTCATCATTTGCTCCTTCAGTGCTTGATTACCTAATTATAGCAAATTTTTTCGTCAAAGTATATGCAAAACCACAAAAAAGCCCCTGCCGGGAAAGTGACAAGGCCCTGGCTATAGGGTATAATAGTCTTAGCATCATGAACTAGGAGGTGCCCTATGAGCGCTAAGTTTCACTTTATCAACCACGCCTGCTTCATCTTGGAAAAGGACGGCCACGCCGCCATCTTCGATCCCTACCTAGAGGGCAACCCTGAAGGCCTGCAAGCGGAAGACATCAAGGTGGAATACATCTTCATCAGCCATGCCCACTTCGACCACATAGGCTCCGCCTTCGCCATCGCCAAGCACTGCGGCGCCACCATCATCTCCACTGCCGAGGTGGCCGGGCTGGCTGGAGAGGCCGGCTGCCAGGCCCACGGCATGCACATCGGCGGCACCTGCTCCTTCCCCTTCGGCAAGGTGCGGCTCACCCTGGCCTTCCACGGCAGCGGCGTAGCCGGGGGCCACGCCTGCGGCTTCGTTGTGGACTTTTACGGCATCCAGCTCTACTTCGCCGGAGACACCGGCCTCTTCGGGGACATGGCCCTGCTGCCCAAGCTGGATCCCTTCACCTACGCCGTCCTGCCTATCGGCGGCAACTTCACCATGGATCCCAAGGATGCGGCCATCGCCGCCGGCCTCTTGAAGGCTAAGTACGTCATCCCCATCCACTACAACACCTGGCCTCCCATCACCCAGGATGTGCAGGCCTACAAGAAGGACGTGGAGGCCCACACCGAGAGCAAGGTGCTCATCGTCGCCCCTGGGGAAACCATCCCCCTGGAAGGCTAGGAGGCAGGCTGCGCCCTGGGCCTCAAGCAGGCCTGGCACCGTTGCTAATGTCCAAGCAGAACTTACAGCCTAGGCAGGACGCCTAGGCTGTTATCTTTGCGGCTGTAGTTTTTAGCTCCCCCTGCCCTCTCAGGCGAAGAACTTGATGCCTAGGTAGGCCAGGGCGGCCAGGCTGCCGCCGATGGCCCGGTTCCGCAGTTTGCGGGCCACCTCCGGCTCCAAATCCAGGTTCTTCCGCAGCAGCATGCTGAGAAGGATGAAGAGGGACACTACCAGGACCACCAGGGCCACCCAGTCCCAACTATCTAAGCTGTAATGCATAGGCCGCCTCCTTGGATGGGCTCAAAACTAGCTTCACTTCCTGCTCCTGTTTCTCACATCCTTGATTATTTCGTCCACATCCCCCTCTTTATAGCCTACAGAAGCCGCCCATTCTTGCGCCTCCTGCAAACTTTGGCTAAAAACTTTGGCAAACTGCGGGCAGAGGTAGTTGTAGGGACAGGCGGAGCAGTAGCGAGCCTCTGGGTCGGGGGGATAGTCCTCCTCCCTGGCCTCTTTGGCGCTGATTTCCCGGGCCAGGGCCAGGGCCTCCTCCCCATAGTCCCGCCCTGCCGGCAGGCCCAGGGCCACAGGGCCCCGCAGGAAGTGGAGGCTGCCCTCCACCTCCTGGTAACCGTAGACCTGCTGCACCCCTCTGGCGTAGAGGGAGAGCTGGTAAGCGTAGGCCAGGGGCAGCACCTGCCCCGCCGGGGCCCGGCCGCTCTTAAAGTCTACCAGCTGGCAGCGCCCCTCTGCGTCCAGGTAGAGGCAGTCGATAATGCCCTGGAAGGGCAGCTCCCCCTCCCACCATTGGAGGGACAGCTCCCGCTGCCGCTCCTCCGGCAGGCTGCGGTAGAGCTGGCTGGCCACATAGGTCTGCAGGAGCTCCTCCCCTGCTGCAGCCGCCTGGCTGCCTACATGCTCTGGAGCCAGCTCTCTCAAGGCCCGGGCGTAGGCCTCCGCCACCGCCGCCTTCCGCTCCTCCTCTCCCAAGCCTGCAGGCAGGCGGAGGAGCTCTAAGCTTTTATGGCAGACGCTGCCTAGGAGGGCGGCGGCCATGCCTCCTCCACCTCCCTGCCCTGCTGCTTCCACTTCCGGCAGGAGGGCCACATAGCGGTAGAAGTAGCGGCGGGGACAGCTGAGGTAGGTGGCGATGGAAGTAGGGGAAAAGCTCTGGCTGGTGCTGGCTGCTTCCGGCAGAGGCTGAACCAGGCTCTGGTCCGCCTCCTGCCGGGCGGCGCCGGCCTCTGGCTGGCCGGCCTCCTGGTAGTCGGCCAGTTCCAGCTGCCGCCCCTCTACCTCCTCGGCCTGGCCTAAGACAGGCTGTAGCAGGTTGTACCAAGTCTTGGCCTGGCCGGGCTTCTTGCCCCGCTGGTAGGTGCCGGAGAGGAGGAGCCGGTACTTGGCCCTGGTCATGGCCACGTAGAGGAGGCGCAGAGACTCTGCCTGCTCTAACTTACCAGCTTCCTCCTTGATGTCGGCGAAGACGCTAGTCTCCACCAGTTCGCCGTCTTCCCCAGGCACCTTGATGCCTAGGCCCAGCTCCTGGGAAAAACGCACTACTTCTCTGTCCCTACCTCCCTCGCCGTCTAACTGAGGTAAGACTACCGTGTCAAATTCCAGCCCCTTGGCACCGTGGACCGTAAGCAGGGTGACAGCCTCCTCCGCCTCCAGGTTGGCCTCCGTCTCCCGGCTGCCGTACTCCAGCAACTGCTTTACATAGGTCAAAAAGTCCGCCAGGCCGCCCCCTGTCCTCCCTACGTAGGCGGAGAGGAGCCGGCCTAATTTTTTCACATTGGCCAGTTTCTGCTCCCCCTCTTCCTGGGCGCTGAGGACGGCAGGAATTTTCAGCCTCTCCCACAGTAGCTGGTAAAACTCCCTGGGCCCTAGGAGGGCGGCGGCGGTGCTGAGCTCAGCCACCAAGTCCTGGGCCCGTTTCAGCAGCCCCTGCTGCTGGAAGGCGGCAGGCTGGGCCTGGCACAGGGCCTCCTCTAGGCTGCCTCCCTTCGGCAGGCCTGTGAAGAGCTGGGTGAGGCTGGCATCGTCCAGGCCGAAGTAAGGACTGCGCAGGGCCCCTGCCAGGGCCAGGTTTTCGTACTTGTGGAGCAGGGCCCGGCAGATATTGAGGATGTCCAGCACCTCCTGCTGTAGGTAGAAGTCCCTGCCGTTCTGCACCGTGAAGGGCAGGCCCTCCTCCCGGAAGGCTTGGGCCAGTTCGGCCACATGGGTGAAGCGAGGTAGCAACACCGCCACCTTCCCCAGCTGCACCGGCTGCTCCTCCCTGGTGCCGTCCTCCCGGGTAATAAGGTAGGGCTGCTGCCGCAGCCGTTTCAGCTCCCTGGCCAGGGCCCGGGCCTCCAAGAGCCGTTTATCCCCCTTGAGCTGCTGATCATAGACCAGCTGGTAGAAGACGGGCTTCTCCCCGCAGCTAAAGTGGCCCACTAAGGGCTCGAAGTAAACAGTCTTGCCTGGATCCGTGCCTAGGAGGGGGGCAAAGGCGGCACGCACCGCCGCCAGCACCTCCTTGCTGGAGCGGAAGTTATCCTGCATGCTGATCAGGTTCCGGCTGTCTTGCTGGCACAGCTCCTGGCGGACGTCGGCAAAGACCCCCACGTCCGCCCCCCGGAAGCGGTAGATGGACTGCTTAGGATCCCCCACTACGTAGAGCTTGTCCCCCTGCAGCTGCTGACCGTCATCCCCGCACAGCCAGTAGATCAGCTCCTTCTGGCGGAGGTTAGTGTCCTGGAACTCATCCACCATGATGTGGGCAAAGAGCTGCTGGTAATGGTGCCGCACCTCCGAGTGATTCTGTAGCAACTCCAGGGCCTTCACCTCTAAGTCATCGTAGGTGACCAGGTTCCTGGCCTGCTTCTCCCCCTCCACATAGGCGGCCAGGCTGGCCAGGAGGCAGCTGTAGGCAGGGAGAAGGGGCAGGGCGGCCTGGTCGGCCTGCAGCTTGTGCAGCTCCGCTAAATGATCCCCGACCTTGGCGGCTTTCAAGGCCTTTGCTAGGTTGCCATTACTAGGCTTCTTGCTGAAGAGTTCCTCCACAGCGCTAAGCCCCTGCTGCCGCTCCAATTCCCCCTCCAGTTCCGGCCAGTTCTCCTGGAGGTACTGCAAAAAGTCTCCCCCTGTCTTCCCGGTAAAGTCGGCGACCCGCCCTCGCAGGTCGTCTAACTCTGCGGCTAAAGCGGCGTAGCGCCAGCTCTCAGCCTGGATATAGGCCTGGTAGGGGGCGGCCAAGTCTCCTAGGGCAGCTAGGTCAGCCGCCTTAGCCAGCAGGAGGCGCAACTGCCCCTTTACCGCCCCGCCCCCGTAGGCCTGGACCAAAAGGTCCAGGTCGGCATCCTGTTCCCGGTAGCGGCAGGCGAAGAAACTGTCCACCCACTGGCCTACCCAGTAGGCGGCCTCCACCTCGTCGGCCACCTGGAAGTCAGGATCCAGCCCTAGCACTGCCGCCTGCTCCCGCAGGAGCCGGGTGCAGAGGCCGTGGATGGTGCTGATCTGGGCCCGTTCCAGCTCCCGCTGCTGCCGCTGCCAAAAGTCCCTCTCCTGGGGTTCCTCCAGGCTGCGGCGGCCTAGCTCCTGGCGGAGCCTCTCCTTCAGCTCCCCTGCCGCCTTTTTGGTAAAGGTGATGGCCACTAGGTTGGCCTGGGAGCCCTTCTGGGCCTGGCGCTGGGCTTCCAGCAGGCCTAGGTAGCGCTCCACCATCACCCGGGTCTTGCCGCTGCCGGCCCCGGCAGAAACGATGACGTTCCCCTTCAGGGCGGCGATGGCCCTCCTCTGCTCCGGGGTAAAGTTCAGCTTACTCATCAGCTTCCCCTCCCTTCGACTGGCTCAGCTCCCAGCGGCAGCAGCCTGCCAAGGGGCAGTACTTATTGCAGTCTTTTTGGGGCTTAGGCCGATAATCCCCGGCGTAAATCCCCTCTATGTAAGACCGTATCAAGTCTTGAAAGTGCTGGGCAAAGGTGGGCCAGTCCGCTTCAAAGCCGGCCTTGGAGCTCTCCTTCTTCACAATAGGCTTGTAGGAGGAGTTAGTGAAGAGCGGCCTTCCTTGGCGCGTTAGCTCCTTCAAGCTGAGGTAGCTACCCCCTGCCACCTCCTCGGTGAAATTCTGCTTCACCGCCAAAAGGTAGGTGGGCAGCTGCAGATCCCTGCTATCCTTCCAATCCTTTGGGGCAGGGGTGCGGGAGCGTTTGTAGTCGGTGACATAGAGCCCCCCGTCCACCTGGTCTATCCTGTCGATGCGGCCCTCTAGCTCCACCTGGCAGCCTGAAGCCAGGGTCAGTCTCACCGGCGGCCGCCCACCCCTGCCGAAGGACCATTCCACTGCCACAGGCCGCTGCCCCCACTGCTCCTCCTCCCGGTAGGCGTAGCGGAGGAAGCGGCGCAGGGTGTGGGCCAGTTTGGCCTTTTCGCTGGCGAAGGCCAGGCCGTTCTGGCTGTAAGAGGCGCTTTTCTCTTCCAAGAGGGCTGACAGCTCCTCCTCCCTCACATCCAGGGGCTTGTCCGCCAGCCTCTCTCCTTTATCGATCAAGGGCTGGGTGAAGGCGGCTAAGACGGCGTGGAGGAGGCTGCCTTCCCCGGCCGGGTCGGCCTTGTCCTCCTTGGTTTCGATCAGCTGCTGCCCCCACACCTTCTCCCCTAGGTAGCGGAAGGGGCAGGCGGCGTATAGCTCTAAGCTGCTAGGGCTGAAGTGCTGAGGCCGGGGCAGGCTGGCTACGCCCCTGCTCTGCTGCAGGTCTCCCAGGTAGAGGGAGTCCCCTGCGGCCCGCTGTCGGTCTGCCGCCAGGGCCGCCCTCTCCTCCTCCGTCAGGTAGGGGCTGAGGTTCAGGCCCTGCTGCTGCCACAGTTCCCCTAAGGAAGCCGGCTTCTTTGCCGCTGGACAGAAGGTCGCCCTAAGCTGGGGGAAGAGCTTCTGCACCTCGGCCACATAGGGGGAGGGCACACCGTCCCCCTCCCTGGACCAGCTGAGGCAGAGCCGCCGTCCGGCCTGGGCCGCCAGCTGGGCGAAGAAGTAGGCGTCCTCTCCGTAGGCCTTGACCCGGGTAGGCAGGCTGATGCCCAGGCCTTCCAAGGCGGCTCGCTCCTGTTCGTCGTAAAAATGCTGCCGCTGCAGGCGGGGGAAGTCTCCCTCCTGCAGGCCTAACAGGTAGATATAGGGGTAAGTCTGGCCCTGGCAGGCGGCCACCGCCCCACAGGCCACCCCCTCCTTCTGGCCTGGGGCCAGGGTGAGTTGCTGTTGGCCCAAGGTCTCCTCTACTATGGCCGCAGCCTCCCCCAGCCTGTAGCTCCTGCCTCCCAGGCCGCAGTCCCGGTAATCCCGGGCCAGCTGCTCCAGACAGGCCCTCAGGGCCCTGTGGCTGAGGAGGAGGAGCCGTATCTGTTCCAGGCCCAGCTTCCCCTCCTGGTGCAGCCGGCCTAGGCGGCGAGGCAGGTCAAGGGCCTCTAAGAGCTGCAGCAGGGCCTCCTTCCACCTTCCTAGGGTGAGGGGGCCGGCCGTCTGCTGCCAAAAGGCCTCCAAGGCTGCCAATTGGCCGTAGTCTTGGCCCAGCTTTGCAGCTACGTCTGCCTTCAGGCTGCTCAAGTCCTCGTAGTACTTTTGCTGCCGCAGCTGGTAGAGGGCCTGGCCGTCCACGGAGAAGATGAAGCGGCCCAGCCTGCTCTCCAGCAGGGCGAAGTAATTCATCACTCCCTCCCTGCCTGGGAGGGCCGCCTTGAGGGCGGTGAGGAGGAAGCGGGCTAGGGGCTGCTCCAGCAGGGCGGCAGTTTCCGCCAGCTGCAGGGGCAGGCCGTATTCATCGGCCAGGGCCCGCAGGCCGCTGTAAGCGCTTAAATCCTTGGCGCAGAGGAGGATGTCCCCCGGCCTCACCCCTTGCAGGAGCAATTCTTTCAGCTCCGTCAGGCAGTGGCGGCACTCTGCCTCTTGGCTGCTGTATTCCTGCAGCAGTATTTTCTTCTCGCTGGCCGGGTCGTTGCAGGGATCCAAGGCCTGGCTGCTGAAGAGGTGGCGGGCCAGGTACTCTAAAGCCCCCTCTTCCCCAGCCTCCCCAGGGCCTCCTCCTCCTAGGTCATCCAGCCTGCCTAAAGCGCAGAAGCCTCTGAGTGTGGCAAAGCTGGCCTGGGAGGCAGCAAAGACCTCCTTCCGGCCTTCTTCGTAGCCCAGGGCGATGTGGAGCCGCACCCTTTGGGCCAGGGCCTTGAGAAAGTCCAGCACCAAGGGCTCAAAGGAGGCGAAGTCGCAGATGTAGAGCTCCTCGTAGGGCAGCCGGCTCCCCTCCCGGGCCAGCTCCTCAATGGCCAGGCTGTACACCCCCTGGAGGTCGTACCAGCCCTCCTGGGCCAAGCGCAGCCGGTAGGCCTGATAGATCTTGTCGGTGTCCTCGTCCTTCCTGCGGTCGCCGCCCTGCCGCCCCCAGACCACCAAGGCCTGGTGCACCTGGTCCTCTGTGGCGCCGCTGCGGCGCAGCTGGCCGATGAAGCTCACCATGTCCTTGACGAAGTTCTTCTTCCCCGCCAGGGGCTGGTAGTAGTGCAGCCAGCCGCCAGCGGCCAGCTTCTCCACCACCTGGCCCAGCAGCAACTCCTGGCTGCGGCGGTTCAACAGCCGCAGGTGGCTCTTCCCGTTACAGTTCAGCACCTTGGTGGCCAAGCTGTCCATGCCTAGGGCCGTCAGGTGGTAACGGCGGCCCGCCTCTTCTATGAGGCCGCTGTTAGGCAGGATCAGGGCCCCCTTCTTCTCCGGCTGCCTCTGGAGAGCAGCGGCAAAAGAGTCTCTGCAGCTGCTGCCCAAGGGCAGGCAATACAGTGTAGCTTGCATAACGTCCTCCTTCTTCCCTTCTCTAGCTCCCTCAGCCCCCTAGGCTGGGAGGCTTTTTCTCTGTTGAGTTTCTCTCATCCACTAAATAACGCTATGGGGGTCGTAGTATTGCGACAGATTATTTAAAATTACAAATAAGCCTTGGAAGCTCTTGGAAGCCTTCCCCCCTTCCGGCGCAGGCCTAGCCCTCCCCCCTGAACTTCCGCAAGTAGTAGCCGGTCTTGCTCCTAGGGCAGGCGCACAGCTCCGCCGGCGGGCCGGCGAACACCAGCTCCCCGCCCTGGTCGCCTCCCCCCGGCCCTAGGTCGATTACGTAGTCCGCATTGTTGATCACGTCCAGGTCGTGCTCGATGACGATCACCGTAGCCCCCTGCTCCAGCAGGCGGTTGAAGACCCGCAACAGGGTGGCCACATCCAGGGGATGGAGGCCGATGGTGGGCTCATCGAAGATGAAGACTGTGTCACCCTGGCCCCGGCCTAGCTCACTGGCCAGCTTCAACCGCTGGGCCTCGCCGCCGGAGAGGCTGGGGGTCTCCTCCCCCAGGGTGAGGTAGCCCAGGCCCAGCTCCTGCAGCACCTGCAGCCTGCGGGCTACTAAGGGCAGGTCGGCACAGGCCTGGAGGGCCTCCTTGACACTGAGGGCCATGAGCTCCGGCAGGGAGAGGGCCCGGCCTCCCCCCTTAGGCTGGCGGCGGAGCAGGCCGGCCTCCTTGGCGTAGCGGGAACCGCCGCAGTCAGGACAGGGCAGCTGCACGTCTGGCAGGAACTGCACGTCCAGGGTGATGGTGCCCGTGCCGTCGCAGAGGGGGCAGCGCAGCCGGCCGGTGTTGTAGGAAAAGTCCCCTGCCTTGTAGCCCCTCTCCTTGGCAGCCGCCGTCCGGCCGTACACCTTCCGCAGCTCGTCGTGGACGTCCGCATAGGTGGCCACGGTGGAGCGGATGTTGATGCCGATGGGGGTGGCGTCGATGAGCTTCACCTGCTCTATCCCCGGGGCCAGGAGGGAGCGCACGTGGGCAGGCAGGGGCCGCCCCTGGCTGGCGGCAGCCAGGGCGGGCAGCAGGCTTTCCAGCACCAGGGTGGTCTTGCCGGAGCCGGACACCCCGGTCACCGCTATCAGCCGCCCCCTGGGAAAGTCCACCGCTAAGGGCTTCACCGTGTGGAGCTGGGAGGTGGCCAGGTGGATGCGGCCCTGGGCGAAGAGCTCCTCCGGAGCCACAGGCCTCCGCACCTCCAGCCTCTGCCTGCCGCTGAGGAAGCCGCCGATGAGGGAGCGGGGGTTGGCCGCCACCTCCTCCACCCTGCCCTGGGCCAGCAGCCTGCCTCCCTCTGCCCCAGCCCCGGGCCCCAGCTCTAGGAGCCAGTCCGCCCCCTTCAGCACCTGGACGTCGTGATCCACCAGCACCACTGTGTTCCCATCCCCTACCAGGGTCTCCATCACCCCCTGCAGCCCCTCTAGGTTGGCCGGGTGGAGGCCGATGGAGGGCTCGTCCAGGATGTAGAGGACGCCGGTGGTGCGGTTGCGCACCGCCCGGGCCAGCTGCATCCGCTGCCGCTCCCCGGTAGAAAGGGTGGAGGCGGCCCTGTCCAGGCTGAGGTAGTCCAGGCCCAGCTCCCGCAGGCGCTGGGCGGCGCCGGTGAAGGAGGCGCAGATGTTGGCCGCCATGGGCCGCAGTTCCGCCGGCAGGGAGGCAGGCACCCCTGCCACCCACTGGCACAGGTCCGCCAGGGTCATGGTGCAGACCTCTGCCAGGCTGAGGCCCCTCACCCTGGGGGCCCGGGCGGCGGCGCTGAGCCGGGTGCCGCCGCAGTCGGGGCACACCGCCTGGCGCAAAAACTTTTCCACCCGCTTCATACCCTTCTCATCCTTCACCTTGGCCAGGGCGTTCTCCACCGTATAGGTGGCGTTGAAGTAGGTAAAGTCCATGTCCCCTGCCGCCCCGCTGGTCTTGTTCTGGTAGATGATGTTCTTCTTCACCGCCGGCCCGTGGAAGACGATGTCCCGCTCCTTGGGGGTCAGCTCCCGGAAGGGCACATCGGTGCGCACCCCCAGGGAGCGGGCTATGTCCTTCATCAAGGACCACATCAGGGTCTGCCAGGGAGCCACCGCCCCCTGGTCGATGGAGAGGGACTCGTCCGGCACCAGGGTGCTTTCGTCTACGGTGCGGATCACCCCGGTGCCCTCGCATTTCTTGCAGGCCCCCTGGCTGTTGAAGGCCAGCTCTTCCGCCCCTGGGGCGAAGAAGCTGGCGCCGCAGACGGGGCAGCAGAGGGGCTGGCCCGCCGCCACCTGGAGGGAGGGCTCCAGGTAGTGGCCGTTAGGACAGCGGTGGCTGGCCACCCGGGAGAAGAGAAGGCGCAGGCTGTTCAACAGCTCGCTGCCGGTGCCGAAGGTGCTGCGGATGCCAGGCACCCCCGGCCGTTGCCGCAGGGCCAGGGCGGCAGGCACGTAGAGCACCTCCTCCACCTGGGCCTTCTCCGCCTGGGTCAGCCGCCGGCGGGTGTAGGTGGAGAGGGCCTCTAGATAGCGCCTGGAGCCCTCCGCGTAGAGGATGCCCAGGGCCAGGGAGGACTTCCCCGAGCCAGAGACCCCTGCTATGCCTACGATGCGGTGGAGGGGCAGCTCCACGTGGATGTTCTTCAAGTTGTGGACCCTGCCTCCGCGTACGATGATGTGCTCCGGTCCCGCCTGCCTTGTCTCTGCCACTGCCATCTACTCCCATCCGTCTCACCCAGGGCCCCTGCCTTCTGGCAGCCAGCCCTGTGCCCCTGTGCTGAAGCTGGGGCAGGCCGAAGCCTCCCCCTAATAATGTTAGCAGATATTTCCCCGGCTGACAATGCCCTTTTACCCTAAACCCTGGGTAGAAAAAGCTCCCCTCAACCCTGCTTCAGCCCATTGCGCCTCCAGAGGCTTTTTTATATAATAGGGCTGGGGAGCAGGCCCGCCTGTGGGGCCTAGGCCTCCACCGCCCACCTAAAAGCTGCTTGCTAGAAATGGAAAGGAAGATGAACATGAAGGTACTAATGATCAATGGCAGTCCCCATATCAACGGCAATACCTCCCTGGCCCTGAAGGAAATGGCGGCGGTCTTCGCCCAGGAGGGAATAGAGGTGGAAACCCTCCAGATCGGCACCCAGGCCATCAGAGGCTGTATCGCCTGCTACTCCTGCGCTAGCAAGGGCCGCTGCGTCTTCGACGATGCGGTGAACAAGGCCGCCCCCCTCTTCGCCGCCGCCGACGGCCTGGTGGTGGCCACCCCGGTCTACTACGCCTCTGCCAACGCCACCCTCATCGCCTTCCTGGACCGGCTCTTCTTCAGTACCTCCTTTGACAAGAGCATGAAGGTGGGGGCCAGCGTAGTCTGCTGCCGCCGGGGCGGCGCCTCCGCCACCTTTGACGAGTTGAACAAGTACTTCACCATCTCCAACATGCCCATCGCCTCCAGCCAGTACTGGAACAGCATCCATGGCCGGGAACAGGGAGAGGCGGAGCAGGATGCAGAGGGGAGGCAGACCATGCGCACCCTGGCCCGGAACATGGCCTTCCTGATGAAGAGCATCGCCCTAGGCAAGGAAAGGTACGGCCTGCCGGCTAAGGAGCCGCTGACCCTCACCCACTTCATCCACTGAACGCCCTAAGCCTTGGAGGCCAGACAAAAGAGAACCTACTCCCAGCCTAAGACTGGCGAGTAGGTTCTTTTTCACTCTCTGGAAGCCGGAGCCCCTGCCTGCCTAGAGCCTGAGAGGCTGGGGCGCTGCCCCCTAGCCTACTGGGCCAGGCTGGCCTCCGCCCTGTTCACGGCGCAGATGATGCCCAGGCAGGCGGCCACGTTGATGTTGGGATGGAGGCCGGCGCCAAAGCAGTGGTTGCCGTCCGGCTTGCTGATCTCGATGTAGCAGATGCCCACGGCGCTGGAGCCGCCCCGGGAGACGGCGTGCTCATGGTAGTCGATGAAGCCGTAGCCCTCGCAGCCCAGGCTGTTCATGGCCTGGCAGAAGGCGGCGATGGGGCCGTTCCCCTCCCCGCTGACCTGGTGCTCTATGCCGTCCTTGGCCACGATGCCGTCAAAACGGCTGCGCATGTGGCCGTCCTCCCCTTCAAACTCGCTGAAGCGGTGGCGCACCAGGGCGAAGCGGCCCTTGTAGCTGATGTACTCCTTGTCGAAGAGGTCCACCACCTGCAGGCTGGTGAGCTCGTCCCCGTACTTGTCCGCCGCCGCCTTGACGATGGCGCCGAACTCCGGGTGCATCTCCTTAGGCAGCTTGTAGCCGGCGGCCTCCTGGAGCACATAGGCGGCGCCTCCCTTCCCCGACTGGCTGTTGATGCGGATCACCGGCTCGTAGTCCCGGTGCAGGTCTGCCGGATTGATGGTCAGGTAGGGCACCTCCCAGTAGGGGGTGTGGTGGTCCTTCATGTACTCATAACCCTTGCGGATGGCGTCCTGGTGGGAGCCGCTGAAGGCGGTGAAGGCCAGCTTGCCGGCGTAGGGCTGCCGCTCCGGCACCACCATGCCGGTGCAGTCTTCGTAGACCTCCTTCAAGGCCAGGATGTTGCTGAAGTCCAGCAGGGGATCCACCCCCTGGGTGAACATGTTCAAGGCCACGGTGACGATGTCCAGGTTGCCGGTCCGCTCCCCGTTGCCAAAGAGGGTGCCCTCCACCCGCTCTGCCCCGGCCATCAGGCCCAGCTCCGCACAGGCCACCCCGGTGCCCCTATCGTTGTGGGGGTGGAGGCTGATGATGGCCGCCTCCCGGTTGTGGAGGTGGCGGCAGAAGTATTCGATCTGGTCCGCATAGGTGTTGGCGGTGCACATCTCCACCGTGCTAGGCAGGTTGATGATCACCGGCTCCTCCTTGCTGGCCCCTAGCTCCGCCATCACCGCTTCGCAGATGCGGACGGAGAAGTCGATCTCCGTGCCGGTAAAGCTCTCCGGCGAGTACTCATAGCGGATGTTCATGCCGCTGCGCCGCCGCTCCTCCTCCGACAGCTGTTTGATCAGCCGGGCCCCCTGGACGGCGATGTCGGTTATACCCTCCATGTCCTTTTGGAAGACGATCTTCCGCTGCAGGGTGGAGGTGGAGTTGTAGAAGTGGATGATGATGTTCTTGGCCCCCCGTACCGCTTCAAAGGTTTTGCGGATCAGCTCCTCCCGGGCCTGCATCAGCACCTGCACCCACACGTCGTCGGGGATGTGGCCCCCCTCGATGAGGGTGCGCAGGGTGGCGTACTCCGTCTCCGAAGCGGAGGGGAAGCCCACCTCTATCTCCTTGAAGCCGCAGTCCACCAGGGTGTGGAAGAAGCGGACCTTGGCCGGGATGCCCATGGGGGTGACCAGGGCCTGGTTCCCGTCCCGCAGGTCCACCGAGCACCAGGTAGGGGCCTTGGTGATCCGCCGCTCCGGCCACTGCCGGTCCGGCAGCTGGACGTAGTCAAAGGGGATGTACTGTTTTACCGCATGCATGTGTTTCATCAAAACTTTCCTCCTGCCTAAAATGAAGACGCCCCTGGGTACAAACTGTCCTAGGGGCGAATTAATCCGCGGTACCACCCTACTTCGGCAGCCGCTCACGCTGCTGCCGCTCTCACCAGCCTCCAACAAGGCCTCAGCCAATAACGCTGCTTAGCGTCCTGCCCTACTGCTCCCTGGGTTGACAGGGCCCTCCTTCAGGCAGGCGACTCCGGGCTCAGTATCCCTACGGCTTTCAGCACCGCCTTGCACCTAGCGGCGGCTCTCTGGGGCCTAGCACCGTTTCTTCTTCCCTTCTTCGTCTTTCAGGGGCCTATGCACTTATGTAGTCCCATTGTAACAAGTCTAACAGCCTTTGTCAACAGCCTAATTGGCCTAAAAGCGGTCGGCGGGCCTGACAAAGCTGCTAATAACAACTAGGCAGGAGAGAGCCCCAGCCTCAACTATCTTTCTTCTGCCGGCGGCAAAGTAGGCGGCAGTGGCCTGGTCACAGCCTTTGGCGAGATAGTAGTCAATATTTTTCATAATAGGCCCCTCCTTACTTTAATGCCTGCTAGCAACACCCTCACCCGTCCCGCCTGCCCAGCAGCCAGTCCGCCACGTCCAGGATCTGCACCCCTTCGTACTGGAAGGCGGGCTGCCGGGTGCGGCTGAGGAGGAGCTTCGGGTAGGCATCCCTGATCTTCAGCAAGGGCTCCACCTCCCGTCCCAGGGTGCCTGGCTCCTCCAAGCTGTAGGCGACCTGGAAGTAGAGCTTTTCACCGGCCTTGAGGGCCACAAAGTCGATCTCCCTCTTGTGCAGCACCCCGGCATAGACCTCATAGCCCCGCCGCAGCAGCTCCAGGGCCACGATGTTTTCCAGGCTACGGCCCAAGTCCAGATTCTTAGTGCCCAGCTTGGCGTATTTGAAGGCATGGTCGCCGAGGTAGTACTTATCATCGTAGAGGAGGTAGCGTTTCCCCTGGATATCATACCTCCTCACCTTGTAGAAGGCGTAGCTGTGGCACAGGTAGCGGAGGTAATTGCTGACGGTGCGGTAATTGCTCAGCAGCTTTTGCTCCGTCAGGGTTGCCGCCAGGCTGCGGCCGGAGGTGAGGTTGGCTATATTGTCCAGCAAAAAATCACAGAGCCGGCCTAGGACGGCCGGGTTGCGCAGCTTATAGCGCTGCTGGATATCCCGCAGGATGAGGGTGTCGAAGATGGAGGCCAGGTAGCCGTACTTGGCCGCAGTTGTTTGGTACAAATAGGAACCGGCCATGCCCCCCTCTTGTAGATAACGGCTGAAGGCGGCATTTGGCTCCCCTAGTTGGAAGTAGGCGACAAATTCCTGGAAGGAAAAGGGGAAGAGGTGGATCTCGTAGGTACGGCCGGTAAAGAGGGTGGCCAGGTCGCTGCTCAGCAGGAAGGCGTTGGAGCCGGTAAGGTAGATATCGTACTTCTCCAGGGCGTGGAGGTTGTTGATGGCCTTCTCAAAGCCCTGGCAGAGCTGCACTTCGTCGATGCAGAGATAGTTCTTCACCCCAGGGGCATAGGCCCCCTCTACATAGTCGTAGAGGGCGTGGTACTCTGTGAGACCCTCGTAGGCGGCCAGGTTGAAGTTAATATGGATGATGTTGGCCTCCGGCTCTTGGGCCTGCACCTGGGCGATGAAGGCCTCTAGCAGTTTAGACTTGCCGCAGCGCCGCACCCCAGTGAGGACCTTGATCTCCGGCGTGCCCAGAGCCTCTTGCAGTTTTTGCAGATAAGAATGCCGCTGGATCAGGCGCATGCTCCTCACCCCCTCTATTATTATACCATTCTATTTCCCAAAATCAATATTTTTATAAAAGTGGGAAACAGAATTAGCTTTCTGCTTCCCAAAATTGCTGTTTTGCTAAAAATGGGAAGTAGAAGCACCTTCGCCAAAACAGTGGTTTTTCCCCAGGAGCTGAAGCCCTGGGCCCCTCCCTGGAAAGAAAAGGCCCCCAGACAGGCTGGGGGCGGCACTAAGGGCTGGGCCCTAATTAGTCCACACTAGCTTCATGATGTTCTTGTACTCCTCCTGGAGGTGGGGCAGCACCACCCGCAGGATGATGGTGTAGATCAACTCGCAGTCTAAGTGGTCCGGGCCGGTGGGGATGCAGCTCTCCAGAAAGATGTCCCCCTCCTGGCTCAGGTAGTACTTAAATACCTTGTAGCGGCCGTTCAGGTAGTTCAGCCGCTCCAGCAGGGGCCCCCGGTTGCTGTCGGTGACCACCCCTACCGCCAGCCGCACTGTGAGCATGATGTAGAAGCTGTCGTCGATGTAGAGCCGGGTGGGGAGTTTTTGCCTCTCCACCTCCATGGCGGACTCAAAGACCACCGTGTGGGCCTGGTCTGAGGCCTCGTAGACCTGGGCCCAGCCATGGAAGTCCCGCTCCTGGGTGAATTTTTGGAAGGCTGCCGCCTTACTGTTCATCATCATCCCTCCTATACTAAAGTGGATCAAGCTTAAAAACTAGTTAGAGGCCTGGGCAGGGGCCAGATAGGCCGTAGTCACCCGCCTAGTGGCCGCATCCAGCCGCAGCAGGCGGCGGTGGAAGCGGTCCAGGGTGCTGCGGTGGCCCACGCTGACCACCGTGGTTTCAGGCAGCCCCTCCGCCAGCAGGCTGTACATAGCCGCCTCCGTCTCCTCGTCCAAGGCGCTGGTGGCCTCGTCCAGGAAGAGCCAGCGGGGCCGCTGCACATGGGCCCGGACGAAGGCCAGCCGCTGCTGCTCCCCTATGCTCAGCACGTGGCTCCAGTCCGCCACCTCCTCCAGCTTCTCCCCTAGGTAGCCGATGCGGCACTGCTCCAGCAATTGGAGCAGCGCTTCATCAGGAAAGCCCGGCGCCCCTGGGTAGAGGAGGGCCTGGCGCAGGCTGCCTAAGGGCAGGTAGGGCCGCTGGGGGATGAACATCAGCTGCCGCTGCTCCGGCAACAGGATCTTGCCGTTGACGAAGGGCCAGATTCCCGCCATGGCCCGCAGCAGGGTGCTCTTCCCTGCCCCGCTGGCCCCCTTGATGAGCACATTGCAGCCAGGCTCCAGGCGGAAGCTCACATCCTGCAGGAGGGGGCTGCCGTCAGGCAGCTGCACCTGCAATAGCTGGGCCTCAACTGCCGCCCCAGTGCCGAAGCGCTCTAGGTGGAAGCGCTGGGCCGCCGCCCCTACCTGCTGCATGTGGCGGCCGAAGTAGGTGAGACGCATCACCACCGCCTGCCACTGGGCGATGGCGGTGTACATATCCACGAAGTAGGACAGGGCTCCCTGCACGTTGCCGAAGGCGCTGGCCACCTGCATCAGGCCCCCCAGGCTGATCTCCCGGGCCAGGTAGCGCTGCATAGCCGCTACAAAGGGAAAGATGATGGCGATCTGGGAGTAGCCGGAATTCAACCACACCAACTGTTTCTGCTTGCCGATCAAGCGCCAGAAATTGTGCAAGAGGGCCTGGAAGCGGCTGTCGAAGACCTGCCTCTCCTCCTGCTCCCCTCGGTAGAAGGCCACGTTCTCGCTGCTCTCCCGCAGCCGGATCATGCTGTAGCGGAAGTCCGCCTCGTAGCGCTGCTGGATGAAGTTGAGCCCTACCAGCTTCTTCCCTACCACGTGGGTGATGTAGGTGCCCAGGAGGGAGTACAGGAGGGAGGCCCAGAACAGGTAGCCGTGGATGGCCCAGCTGCGGCCTAGGAAGGTGAACTCCAGGCTGCCGCTGAGGCGGTAGAGGATGAAGACGAAGGAGATGAAGGTGCAGAGGGAGCGGAGGATGCCTACGGCGAAGCTGAGGGTCATCTCTACGAAGAGCCGCACGTCCTCGCTGATCCGCTGGTCCGGGTTGTCGGTGTCCAGGCCGAACATCTGCAGCTGGTAGTAGGTCCTGTCTGCCAGGTAGGTGTCCAGGAAGCGGTTGGTGAGCCAGCGGCGCCAGTGGAGCACCAGGGTCTGCTGCAGGTAGTAGGAGTAGACGGCCAGGATAATGTAGATGGCGGCCAAGTAGGAAAAGTGGAAGAGCTCGTGGAAAATCTTCCCTGTCTCGTAGTTCTGCAGGGCGGTGTAAAAGCTGTTGTTCCACCGGTTCAAAAGCACCAACAGGTAGACGATGCCCAGGGTGAGGCCGATGATGCAGGCCAAGAGGAGGAAGGCCCGCCGCCTCTCCTCCGACTGCCAATAGCTTTTGGTGAGGTACCACACATCTTGGAAGAACTGTCTGGAAAAGCTGAATCTCTCCTGCAAGGCCCTGCCTCCCTAGCCGCTGTCGGCGCCGACTCCGACGCACTACCCTAATTTTACCATAAAGGGGCCGCCTTTGCAGGGAATTTTTCCCCCTTGTAGAAGTGAAGAAAAAAGCTCTCGCGCGGAAGGAGGAAGCACATGCTCTACGGTTCCAGACAGACCCTGGCCCGGCACCTGCCCTACTTGGGGGAGGACTTGCAGGCCGCCTTCAACTTTTTGCTCACCACCGACTGGGCCGCCCTAGGCCCGGGGGAATACCACCTGGCCGGCAGGGACATCTTCGCCCGGGTCAGCAGCTACGCCACCGAAGCCAAGGAGGACAGGAAGCCGGAGCGGCACCTGGCCTACATCGACATCCACTACCTGGCCGCAGGCCGGGAGGCCATCTGGTACAGGGACTACCAGGAAGGGCTGCCCCTGGTGGCGGACTACAGCCAAGAGCAGGATCTGCTCTTTTACGCCGACGCCCAGGAGGCGAACCAGGTGCTCCTCTCTCCTCAAGACTGGGCCGTCTTCTTCCCCTGGGAGCTGCACCGGCCTAACTGCCACTACGCCGGTGGGCCGGAGCAGGTGCTGAAGGTGGTAGTGAAGGTGCGGGCCCGCTGATTTTTCAAAAAAGGTCTTGACAAAGGTTGCTTCTATGGCTATAATAATTTTCGTTGGTGAAATTCCCCGATAGTTCAGTCGGTAGAACACCTGACTGTTAATCAGGGCGTCGTAGGTTCGAGTCCTACTCGGGGAGCCACCCGGGCGCTTAGCTCAGCTGGGAGAGCGTCTGCCCTACAAGCAGAATGTCGGCGGTTCGATCCCGTCAGCGCCCACCAACAGACGATAGCGAGACCTCGCACAGCGGGGTCTTTTTTGTTGCCCCTAGAGAGGCTCCCTGCCTATGGGACCATCAGCCACCCTCCCCTGCCCCAGGCTGCAGAAGCCGGGCCGCCTGCGGGCAAAGGAAAAGGGCGCAGCCACAGGGCTGCGCCCGGAACTAACCTAACTAACTAGCAACTTCTACACCGTCAAACTATCAGGGGAAGAAGGGCCAGATGATAGGAATGCCGATGAGGCAAACTACGAAGCTTACGGCAACCAGACCGACGCCGGCTTTTACGTAGTCCATGAAACGATAGCCGCCAGGACCTAATACCAGGGTGTTAGGAGGAGTGCCTACAGGAGTTGCGAAGGCGCAGGAGGCGGCGATGGCGATGGCCATCAATACGGCACGGGGGTCAGCGCCCAGCTGCTTAGAAATAGCCAAGCCCAAGGGGCAGAGCAGGGCAGCGGCGGCGGTGTTGGACATGAACTGGGTCAGGCCGCAGGACAGTAAGAACAGCACGGCGGTTACTACGAGAGGAGAGGGGCTGCCGCCCATGGCTGCAACAGTGAACTCGGCGATGAGCTTGCCAGCGCCAGTCTTCTCCATGGCGGTGGATACAGGCATCATGCCAGCGAACAGGAAGATGGTTACCCAGTCGATGGAGGCATAGGCCTGTTTCTCAGTCAAGCAGCCAGTTACTACGCAAACCAGGGCGCCTAGTACGGCGGCCATCTCCAGGGTGCACCACTTCAGATCCAGGGCCATAACGAAGACCACGATCAGCAGGATGGCGCCAGAGATGATTTGCTTGGTGGTAGAGGTGCTGGTAGCCTCGATCTCTTGCTCAACCTCGGTATCAGCGCTGATCTCTCTACGAGGAACTAACCTCTTGCCGATGAACATCATGTAGAGCATGCCGGCGATAGAGAGGGGGATGCCGATGAGGGCGAACTCGAAGAAGCCGAAGGCAGGCAGGTTGGCGCCCCTCAGCACGCCAGTGGCGATGATGTTAGGAGGGGTACCTACCATGGTGATGGTGCCGCCCCAACCGCAGGCAAAGGCCAAAGGCATTAACTCTACGGAGGCGGGAACCTTAGCAACGGAGCAGATGCCCAGTGCTACAGGGAGCAGGCAGGCTGCGGTACCGGTGTTGGACAGTACTGCGGATAGCATAGTGCCAACCAGCATCAGGCCGAACATCAGGCTGTTCTCGCCCTTGCCCATCATGCGGACAACGGTTTCGCCGATTCTCTGGGCCAGGCCGGTGTGGAACATAGCAGCGCCTACTACGAACATGCCAGCAAACAGTACTACAGTGGAGTTGGACAGGCCGCTGTAAACCTGTTTGGTGGAAATCAGGCCTAGCAAGCCGCAAACGGTGCAGCTTAGCGTCGAAGTAACTGCAAGGGGTATCAACTCAGTGATGAAGAGAAGTGCAGTTACGGCCACAACAATAAGACATACTACTGCTGGGGACATTATAGTTCCTCCTTTGAAAAAATTTATATACAGTGCCGAAACACCATATAGCCGGGACTAAGGATGGAATTGAGAAAGAACGACAGACCACGGCCACAACCCCATTGGTCACCCTCATTATAGCACCCTGGCTTCCGCCTTGTCAATATTTAGACAGATTTTCGCCTTTCTTTTGTCAATTTTTTACAAAAGTTTAAAATTTAAGGAGGCCTCTGTACAGTTTTTAGGGGGCTTAGGCCCTATTTAGGGTGGCTATTGGGCACATTGTCCTTCAAAAGGACATCATGGGCGCCTCCTTCTACCAGGGAGGTGGCGCTGACCAGGGTCAGCCGGGCCTTGGCCTGGAGCTCGTGGATGTTCAGGGCGCCGCAGTTGCACATGGTGGAGCGGACCTTGCTCAGGGTGAGGGTCACGTTGTCCTTCAAGGAGCCGGCGTAGGGCACGTAGCTGTCCACCCCTTCCTCGAAGCTCAGCTTGGCGGAGCCCCCCATGTCGTAGCGCTGCCAGTTGCGGGCCCGGTTGCTCCCCTCCCCCCAGTACTCCTTCATGTAGGTGCCGTTGATGTTCACCTTGTTGGTGGGGCTTTCGTCGAAGCGGGCGAAGTAGCGGCCCAGCATCAAAAAGTCCGCCCCCATGGCCAGGGCCAGGGTCATGTGGTAGTCGTAGACGATGCCCCCGTCAGAGCAGATGGGTACGTAGACCCCGGTCTCCCGGTAGTACTCGTCCCGGGCCTTGGCCACCTCGATCACCGCCGTAGCCTGGCCCCGGCCGATGCCCTTCTGCTCCCGGGTGATGCAGATGGAGCCGCCGCCGATGCCCACCTTGACGAAGTCCGCCCCCGCCTGGGCTAGGAAGCGGAAGCCGTCGGCATCCACCACGTTGCCGGCCCCCACCTTCACCTGCTCCCCGTAGTGGGAGCGGATCCAGGCCAGGGTCTGCCGCTGCCAGGCGCTGAAGCCCTCGGAGGAGTCGATGCAGAGCACGTCCGCCCCCGCCTCCAGCAGGGCCGGCACCCTTTCCGCATAGTCCCTGCTGTTGATGCCGGCGCCTACAATGTGGCGTTTCTTCTTATCCAGCAGCTCCAGGGGGTACTCCTTGTGGGTGGCGTAGTCCTTGCGGAAGACCAGGTACAGCAGCCTGCCCTCGTCGTCGATGATGGGCAGGGTGTTCAGCTTCTTGTCCCAGATGATGTCGTTGGCCTGCTGCAGGGTGGTGTCCTTGCCTGCCACCACCATCTGCTCGATGGGGGTCATAAAGTCCCGCACCAGGGCCGACCTGCTCATCCGGCTGGGCCGGTAGTCCCTGCTGGTGACGATGCCCTCCAAACGGCCGTTGACAGTGCCGTCGGAGGTGACCGCCACGGTGGAGTGGCCGGTGAGTTCCTTCAGGGCCAGGATGTCCGCCAGGGTGCTGTCGGGACGGATGTTAGAGTCGGAGCTGACGAAGCCGGCCCGGTGGGCCTTCACCCTGGCCACCATGGCCGCCTCGTCCTGGATGCTCTGGGAGCCGTAGATGAAGGAGACGCCTCCCTCCTTGGAGAGGGCTATGGCCAGCTCCTCCCCGGACACCGACTGCATGATGGCGCTGACCAGGGGGATGTTGAGGGTGATGGCCGCCTCCTCCCCCTTCTGGTACTTCACCAGGGGGGTGCGCAGGTCCACATTGTCCGGTATGCACTTTTCGGAAGAATAATTAGGCACTAACAGGTACTCGCTAAAGGTATGGGCAGGTTCTTCGTAATAATAGGCCATCTACTGTTCTCCTTTATCTCTTTGCTAGGGTTTCAGGGCCCGCCAGGCGATGTCCTGCCGGTAGAAGGCCCCTTCGAAGCTTATCTTGCCGGCGGCGGCGTAGGCGGCGTCCCGGGCCTCCTGGATGGTGGCGGCAGTGGCGGTCACTCCCAGCACCCTGCCCCCGGCAGTCACCACGTCCTTGCCCACAGCGGCGGTGCCGGCGTGGAAGATGAGGGCTCCCTGGGCGGCAGCCTCCTCCAGGCCGTGGATCACCCTGCCCTTGGCGTAACTGCCAGGGTAGCCGTCGCTGGCCAGCACTACGCAGACTGCGGCCCCCGGCTTCCAGGCCAGCGGCTGGTCCGCTAGGCGGCCCTCCGCACAGGCCAGCATCAGCTGGGCCAGATCCCCCTCCAGGAGGGGCAGCACCACCTGGGTCTCCGGATCCCCGAAGCGGCAGTTGAACTCCACCACCTTGGGCCGGCCCTGGTGGATCATCAGGCCGGCGTAGAGGCAGCCCCTATAGGGCAGGCCCTCCGCCGCCAGGGCGGCTACGGTAGGCTGCAGTATAGTCTCCAGGGCCAGCCGCCGCACCTCCTCCGTCACTACCGGAGCGGGGGCGTAGCTGCCCATGCCGCCGGTGTTAGGGCCCCTGTCTCCGTCGTAGGCCCGCTTATGGTCCTGGGAGGCTATCATAGGCACCACGGTGCGGCCGTCAGTGAAGGCCAGGAGGGAGGCCTCCTCCCCTTCCAGGTACTCTTCCAGCACCACCTTGGCCCCGGCCTGGCCGTATTTGCCCTCTCCCATCATCTCCTTCAAGGCCTGGAGGGCTTCCTCCTGGCTCAGGGCCACCACTACCCCCTTGCCGGCGGCCAGGCCGTCCGCCTTCACCACGATGGGGGCTCCCACTTGGCGCACGTAGGCCTGGGCCTCCTCCAGGGAGGTGCAGACCTTGAAGCGGGCGGTGGGGATGTGGTACTTGGCCATCAAGGCCTTGCTGAAGGCCTTGGAGCCCTCCAGCTGGGCCGCCCCCTTGCTGGGGCCGAAGACCTTCAGGCCGGCGGCGGCGAAGGTGTCGGCCAGCCCTGCTACCAGGGGGGCCTCCGGCCCTACCACCGTCAGGTCTATCCCCTGCTCCTGGGCAAAGGCCAGGCAGGCGGGGCTGTCAGCCGGACTCAGGTCCACCAGGCGGCACTTCGGCAGGCCGGCCAGGCCCGGGTTCCCCGGGGCGGCATAGATGAGGTCTACCGTAGGGCTCTCTGCTAATTTCCAGGCTAGGGCGTGCTCCCGGCCGCCGCTGCCTAACAACAACAGCTTCATCTCTGCCTCCTCTTTCTAGTGGCTGCGGCGCAGGTAGGCGCAGATCATGCCGTCGTACTCGTGGGTGTGGGCGAAGGCTTCCGCCGCCAGCTCCCTGCGGGTGGCCAGGTCTACGTCCCCCTTGGCTTCCAGCTGCTCCATCAGCCCCTGGTAGCGGCTGGGGTAGGTGACTATCACCACGTCCTGGAAGTTTTTCGCCGCCGCCCGCACCATGGCGGGCCCGCCGATATCGATGTTCTCAATGGCCTCCGCCTCCGTCACCCCGGGCTTGGCGATGGTCTCCGCAAAGGGGTAGAGGTTCACCACTACCAGGTCGATGGGCTTGATGCCGTGCTCAGCCAGGGCGGCCATGTGCTCCGGCTTGGAGCGGACAGCCAGGATGCCCCCGTGGATCTTAGGATTGAGGGTCTTCACCCGGCCGTCCATGATCTCCGGGAAGCCAGTCACCTGGCTCACGTAGGTAACCGGCAGGCCGGCGGCCTCGATGGCCTTCCTGGTGCCCCCGGTGGAGATCAGCTCCACCCCGTGCTGGCACAGGAAGCGGGCCAGCTCCACTATCCCCGTCTTGTCGGATACGCTCAACAAAGCTCTCTTAATCCTCATCTGCCTCACTCCTTTGCTGCTCTTAGCTTCACCCTGCGGCCCTCCAGCACCAGCCGCCCCTGGGCCCAGAGGCGGAGGGCCTCCGGCAGGGCCTGGTGCTCCTGGACCAGGATGCGCTGGGCCAGGCTGTCCTCCGTATCGTCGTCCAGCACCGGCACCACCCGCTGTAAGATGATGGGGCCGCTGTCGGTGCCGGCGTCCACGAAGTGGACGGTACAGCCGGAATACTTCACCCCGTAGGCCACTGCCTGGGCCTGGCCGTGGAGGCCGGGGAAGCTGGGCAGCAGGGCGGGATGGATGTTGATGATTAAATGGGGCCAGGCTGCCACGAAGGCGGGGCTCAGCAGCCGCATGAAGCCTGCCAGCACCACCAGCTCACAGCCTGCCTGCCGCAGGGCCGCGTCTAGGTCCTGCTCAAAGGCCGCCCTCTCCCTGTAGGCCTTGCGGTCCAGCGCCAGGGTGGGGAGGCCCGCCTGCCGGGCCCGCTCCAGGGCCAGGGCTCCGGGCACGTCGGAGATGACGATGGCTATGGCCAAGGGCAGCCGTCCGGCCTGGATCTCCTGGATGATGGCCTGGAGGTTGCTGCCCCGGCCGCTGACCAGCACCCCTATCTTCCGCATCTCACTCATGGAAGCCACCTCCCTGCAAGCTCACCTGATGGGGCCCTGCCACCACCCGGCCTAAGTCGTAGTAGGCCTCGCCAGCCTCCTGGAGGCAGGCCTTCACTGCCTCTACCTCCTCCGGGCTGACTACCAGCACCATGCCAACCCCCATGTTGAAGGTGCGGTACATCTCCCTCCAGGGCACGTTGCCCCACTCCTGCAGCTTGCGGAACACCGCCGGCACCTGCCAGGCCCCGGCATCGATGAGGGCGCCGCAGCCGGCAGGCAGGATGCGGGGGATGTTGTCGTAGAAGCCGCCGCCGGTGATGTGGACCAGGCCGTGGAGGCGGAAGCGCTCCAAGAGGGGCAGCACCGTCTTCGGATAGAGGCGGGTGGGGGTCAGCAGCTCCTCCCCCAGGCTGCGGCCGAACTCCGGGATGTAGGTATTCATGGAGAAGCCCATCACCTCAAAGCAGATCTTCCGCACCAGGGAGAAGCCGTTGCTGTGCACCCCGCTGGAGGGCAGGCCTAGGAGCCTGTCCCCTGCCTGCACCTGGCTGCCGTCGATGAGGCGGGAGCGCTCCACCGCCCCTACGCAGAAGCCGGCGATGTCGTACTCCCCGGAGGCGTAGAAGCCGGCCATTTCTGCCGTCTCGCCGCCGATGAGGGCGCAGCCGCTCTCCTTGCAGGCTGCCGCCACCCCGGCCACGATGGCCGCCACCTTGGCGGAGTCCACCTTGTCTACGGCGATATAGTCTAAAAAGAAGAGGGGTTCCGCCCCCTGTACCAGGATGTCGTTGACGCACATGGCCACCGCATCCTGGCCGATAGTGTCATGCTTATCCGCCATGAAGGCCAGCTTCAGCTTGGTGCCCACTCCGTCAGTGCCGGAGACCAGCACCGGCTCCCTGTACCTGCCCAAGTCCAGGGCGAAGAGGCCGCCGAAGCCCCCCAGATCCCCCAGCACCTCCGGCCGGTAGGTGGCCCGCACGCTGTCCTTCATCAGCTCTACCGCCCTGTTGCCGGCGTCGATGTCCACCCCGGCGTCAGCATAGGTAAGGGCCTTCTTCTCCTCAGCCATAGTACCCCTCCTTCACTCCTCTATCGCCTTAGGCTCCTGGCCTACCACCTGGTCCGCCTGGTCTGGGTAGTGGGAGGTGAAGCAGGCGCAGCACAGGTCTCGCGGCCAGATGGCGGAGACGGCCCGGCGCATCCCGTCTAAGGATATGTAGTGCAAACTGTCGGCGCCGATGAAGCGGCACACCTCGTCGTTGTTGCAGCGGGCGGCGATCAGCTCCCGCCGCTCGCTGGTGTCGATGCCGTAGTAGCAGGAATTAGTCACCGGCGGGGAGGAGATGCAGACGTGGACCTCCTTGGCCCCCGCCTCCTTCAGCAGCTTGACGATCTTGCCGCTGGTGGTGCCCCGGACGATGCTGTCGTCCACCATCACCAGGCGTTTGCCCGCCACCACGCTGCGCACCGGGTTCAGCTTCAAGCGCACTGCGTTGGCCCGCTGCCGCTGGGTGGGCTGGATGAAGGTGCGGCCTACGTAACGGTTCTTAGTCAGCCCCTCCAGGAAGGGCACCCCGGCAGCCTGGGAGTAGCCGATGGCGGCCCCCGTGCCGGAGTCAGGCACGCTGATCACGATGTCCGGCTTCAGGTAGGCAGTCTCTTTGGCCAGTTCCCGCCCCATCTGGATGCGGGCGGCGTAGACGGACTGGCCGTCGATAATGCTGTCGTTGCGGGCGAAGTAAACGTACTCGAAGACGCAGTGGGCCCGGTGCTCTGGCAGCTTCTTGGCCCACATCACGCTGCGGGGAGGCTCCTGGTCCCCTTCGATGATCACCATCTCCCCCGGCCGGATGTCCCGCACCATCTCCGCCCCTACCAGGTCGAAGGCGCAGGTTTCGCTGGCCACGCACCAGCCTCCCTCCATACGGCCCAGGGCCAGAGGGCGGAAGCCGTAGGGATCCCGCACGGCGATGAGCTTCTCGTCGGTGAGGAAGAGCATGCTGTAGCCTCCCTTGATCTGGCTCATGGCCTCTGCCACCCTGTCCTCGATCTGGGAGTGGGCGCTGTAGGCGATAAGGTTCAGCACCACCTCCGTGTCCACGGTGGTAGTAAAGACGGCCCCCTCCCGGGCCAGGTTGGCCCGCAGGTAGCCGGCGTTAGTCAGGTTGCCGTTGTGGCTGAGGGCCAGGTTGCCCCCGTCAAAAAACACCCGCAGGGGCTGGATGTTGTAGGCCAGGCTGGCCCCCTGGGTGGAATAGCGGACGTGGCCGATGGCGGCGAAGCCCTGGAGCTGCCCCAGGCCCTCCTTGTAGACGTCGGCCACCAGGCCCATGCCCTTCTTCACGTGCATGGTGCGGCCGTCGGTGACCACGATGCCGGTACTCTCCTGGCCCCGGTGCTGGAGGGCGTAGAGCCCCCAATAGGTATTGAGGGCCACGTCCTCGCTGTGGCTGTAGATGCCGAAGACGCCGCACTCCTCGTGTAACTTGTCCAAGTCCCCTAAGGGAAGCCTGTCTGCCGTCCTAGTCACTGCTGCCTCCCCTGGCTCACTGCTGGGCCTGCTGGGCCTGGCGCTGCCGGGCCAGCTTCTGCCCCTTGGCCCGCACCTCTGCCTGCTGGGCGGCCCTGTAGGCGGCCAGCTCCCCCACCAGCCGGGGGTACTTCAGCGCCAGGATCTCCACGGCGAAGAGGGCGGCGTTTTTGGCCCCGTTGATAGCCATGGTGGCCACCGGCACCCCGCCCGGCATCTGGACGAAGCTCAGAAGGGCGTCCAGCCCCCCCAGGGGAGTGGCGTTAATAGGGATGCCGATTACCGGCAGGGTGGTATAGGCGGCGATAAAGCCTCCCAGGTGGGCGGCTGCCCCGGCGGCGGCGATGATCACCTCCACCCCCCGCCCCCTGGCCGTAGAGGCGAAGTCCTGCACCAGCTCCGGGGTGCGGTGGGCCGAGGCCACCACCACTTCCGTCTGGATGCCGAAGTCCTGGAGGGTAGTCTGGGCCGGCTCCAAGATGGGCCAGTCGGAATTAGAACCCATGATAAGGGCGACTTTCACAATGTTCACCTTTCCTTCGCACACAGTCCCCGTCCAGCCTGTGGGAGGACCAAAGTCCCTGGCAGGGCCGGGAAAAGAGAAGCACCCCGTAGAAGCCACAGCTATACACTTTGGTAAGCACTACAACCTCCGGGGTGGGTTCCACACGGCAGCAGGCAGCCCTGCTGCTCCTTGTAACATTGTACCAATAGCCGGGCAGGGTGTCAATGTAAAAGATGTGAACTTTTTTACAATCCAGCCCTAGAATGTTCGTCCCCCTGCCTATAGGGCCCCAGCCGCCGCCTCTGCCGGCCCGGGGAAGGGAGGGGGCCGGCCAGCCCCTTTTGCCCCGCCGGCTTGCAATCCCCAGGGCAAAAGTATTATAATTAAGAGGCGGATTTCTGCCCTACTCCAGCTAGACAAGGAGGCCCCTATGCTCCCAGCCCCGGATTGGTCCCTCGGCGACCGCTACCTCCGTGCCAACGTCCCTGAGCTCGCTCCCCTAGTGGAGCGCTACAGCCCCTGCCCCCTGCGGCCCCAGCCCCAGGAGAGCTTCTTCTCCATCCTCCTCAGCGGCATCGTGGCCCAGCAGCTGCCCCCGGCTGTGAGCCAGCAGCTGATGAGCAGGCTGGAGGGCCTGTTAGGCCGGCCGGTGCTGCCGGGACCCCTGGCCGCCGCCTCTGCCGCCTCCCTGCGGCAGCTGGGCCTGAGCCAGCAGAAGATCGACTACGCCCAGGGCTTCGCCAGCGCCTGCCTCAGCGGCCTCATCGACATGGCCGCCCTGCAGGAGCTGCCGGACAGCGCCATCCTCAAACAGCTGCTGAAGGTGCGGGGGCTGGGCCAGTGGACCATAGAGATGTTCCTCCTCCTGGGCCTCTGCCGCCCTGACGTGGTGCCCAGCGCCGACTTCATCTTCAAGCGGGAGCTGAAGCTGCTGCTGAACCTGCCGGAGATACCTAAGCGGGGCCTGATCAACCAGCTGACCCAAGGCTGGCGGCCCTGGCGCTCCCTGGCGGTGTGGTACCTGTGGCAGCACGCCGACGCCAAGAACAGGTCCGGCAGCCCCGGACCTAAGGGCTGAGCCTCGCAACTAAACACTGAAAAGGGACGCCGTGGCAGGCGCCCCTTCTTTTTATACCACTTGGAAGATGTAAAACTTTAGATAGGCCGTCTCCGGCACCTGGAAGAGGATGGGATGGTCGGGCCCCTGCTGCCTAGCCTCCACCTGCCGCAGCCCCACCGCCGCATCTTGGGCCGCCTCCGCCAGCATGGCCCTGAAGGCCTCCTCCCCCACGAAGTGGGAGCAGGAGCAGGTGGCCAGGTAGCCGCCACGAGGCAGCAGCTTCATAGCCTTCAGGTTGATTTCCTTATAGCCTCGCAGGGCGCCGGCCACCGTGGCGTGGCTTTTGGCAAAGGCGGGGGGATCCAGGATGATGAGGTCGTAGTCCCGGCTGTGCCGTCCCACCAGCTCCGTCAGCAGGTCGAAGACGTTGGCCTGCTGGAAGCGGATCAAGTCACCATAGCCGTTGGCCGCCGCCGTCTGGGCCGCCAGTTCCAGGGCTGCAGGGCTGCTGTCCACCGCCGTCACTGCCGCCGCCCCTCCCTGGGCCGCGTTGAGGGCGAAGGCCCCGGTGTGGGTGAAGCAGTCCAGCACCCGCCGCCCCCTGGCCAGCCTGGCCACCGCCTGCCGGTTGTATTTTTGATCTAGGAAGAAGCCGGTCTTCTGCCCCTGGGCCACGTCCACCTGGTAGCAGAGGCCGTTTTCCACGATGCAGGCCCTGGCCTCCCCCGGCGCCGGGGTGAGGGGGCTGGAGAACCAGCCGCAGCCCTGCTCCAGGCCCTCCAAGGCCCGGATCTGCACATCGTTCCGCTCATAGAGGCCCCGGATGGTCTGGCCCCGCTCCTGCAGCAGCCCTATTAACAGGTTGAAGAGCAGCTCCTTGCGCTGCTCCAGCCCCAGGCACAGCACCTGGGCCACCAGCAGGTCGTTGAAGCGGTCCACCGTCAGGCCGGGGAAGCCGTCTGCCTCTCCGAAGATAAGGCGGCAGCAGAGGAAATCCGCCGGCGGCAGCACCTGCTGCCGGTAGTCCAGGGCCCAGGCCAGCCGCCGCCGCCAGAAGGCGGCATCGAAGCTGTCATTAGCGTTGTTGGAGAGGAGGCGCACCCGGATCTTGGATGCATCGTTCACCAGGCCGCTGCCTAGGTACCTGCCCTTGGGGGAGAGGACATCCACCACGTCCCCCTGCCGGTAGCTGCCCTCCACCCGGGTGACTTCTTCCCCGTAGACCCAGGGATGGCCCCGGCGGGCAGCCCTCTCTCCCTTGCTGGTGAGGGTGAATTTGGCGTAGTTCCGCATCTCTTCCCCCTACTTCCTCATCTGCAGCACTGCCATGAAGGCTTCCTGGGGCAGCTCCACGCTGCCCACCTGCTTCAGCCGCTTCTTCCCTTCCTTCTGCTTTTCCAGCAGCTTCCGTTTGCGGGTGATGTCGCCGCCGTAGCACTTGGCCAGGACGTCCTTGCGCAGGGCCTTTACGTTCTCCCGGGCGATGATCTTGCTGCCCACCGCCGCCTGCACCGGTATCTCGAACAGCTGCCGGGGTATGAGGCTGCGCAGCCTTTCCACCAGCTGCCTGCCCCGCACCTTGGCCTCCTCCCGGTGGATGATGGTGGAGAGGGCGTCCACCGCCTCCCCGTTCACCAGGATGTCCAGCTTCACCAGGTCCGAGCCCCGGTAGCCGCTGAGCTCGTAGTCCAGGGAGGCATAGCCCCGGCTGCAGGACTTGAGCCGGTCGAAGTAATCGTAGATGATCTCGCTGAGGGGGAGGGCGTAGTGGAGCATCACCCTGTTGTCGTCCAAGTAGGTCATGTTGGCGTACTCCCCCCGCTTCTCCTGGCTCAGCTCCATCACCGGCCCTACGTAGTCCTTGGGCACGATGATGGTGGCGTTCACATAGGGCTCCTCCACATGGTCGATGAGGGTGGGCTCAGGGAAGTGGGAGGGGTTGTCCACCAGCTCCACCTCTCCGTCCGTGTGGAAGACTTCGTAGATGACGTTAGGGGCGGTGGTGATCAGGGTGAGGCCGTATTCCCGCTCCAGGCGCTCCTTGATCACGTCCAGGTGCAGCAGGCCCAAAAAGCCACAGCGGAAGCCGAAGCCCAGGGCGCTGCTGGTCTCTGCCTCAAAGAGCAGGGCGGCATCGTTCAGCTGGAGCTTCTCCAGGGCCTCCCGCAGGTTGTCGTAGTCGTTATTTTCCACTGGGTAGAGGCCGCAGTAGACCATGGGGGTGGCCCGGCGGTAGCCAGGC
Source organism: uncultured Phascolarctobacterium sp. (assembly GCA_964641395.1). Classification (GTDB taxonomy): domain Bacteria; phylum Bacillota; class Negativicutes; order Acidaminococcales; family Acidaminococcaceae; genus CANQBR01. The sequence goes on from CAZXKQ010000001.1 coordinate 77,397, forward strand.
AGGGGCTTCGTTGCCGGCCGCCCGGCCTCAGTCACCGTATCCCCCACCCGGGCCTCCCGCACTGTGCGGATGGCGGCGGCGATGAAGCCTACCTGGCCGCAGGACAGCTCCTCCACCGCCACCGGGGTGGGACGGAAGATGCCTACCTCCGTCACCTCGAACTCAGCCCCTGTAGCCATGAGGCGGATCCTGCTGCCCTTCCCCAGCCGGCCCTGCATCAGCCGCACGTAGAGGATGACTCCCTTATAAGCATCGTACTTAGAGTCGAAGATCAGAGCCTGGAGGGGGGCCTCCGGGGAGCCCCCTGGGGGAGGGATGCGCTGGACGATGGCCTCCAGCACCTCCTCCACTCCCTGGCCGGTCTTGGCGGAGCAGAGGACGGCATCAGACCCGTCCAGGCCGATCACCTCTTCCAGCTCCTGCTTCACCCGCTCCGGATCGGCGCTAGGCAGGTCTATCTTGTTGATCACCGGGATGATCTCCAGGTCGTTGTCCAGGGCTAGGTAGACGTTGGCCAGGGTCTGGGCCTCGATGCCCTGGCTGGCGTCGATGACCAGGAGGGCCCCCTCGCAGGCCGCCAGGGCCCGGGACACCTCGTAGTTAAAGTCCACATGGCCGGGGGTGTCGATAAAGTTCAACATGTACTCTTCCCCGTCCCCAGCCTGGTAGCAGCCCTGGACCGCCTGGGCCTTGATGGTGATCCCCCGCTCCCGCTCTAGGTCCATGGAGTCCAGGATCTGCTCTTCCATCTCCCTCTTGCTCAGCACCCCTGTGGCCTCGATGAGCCTGTCCGCCAGGGTGGACTTGCCGTGGTCGATGTGGGCGATTATGGAAAAATTGCGGATGTGTCTCTGGTCCATCTTCCCCTGCCTTGCTCCTTCTCTCTCCTTGCCAGGGCTGCCCCTGCTTACGCTTCCCTATTATAGCATCAGCCAGGCGCAGGGCGCAAGGAAAAGCTGGCCGGGCCCTTGGCGGCAAAAAAAGAACCTGCACCCCTGAAGGGAGCAGGTCCGCGGCCACAGCTCAGGCCATGGCATTGACCTTCTTAGCCAGTCTGGACTTCTTCCTAGCGGCTGCGTTCTTGTGGATTACCCCTTTGCGGGCAGCCTTGTCCAGTAGGGCGGAGGCGACTACCAACTGGGCGCTGGCCTCCTCCTTGGCACCGGCTGCTACAGAGGCCACCACCTTCCGGCTGGCGTTACGCATCCGGGACTTAGCCGCATTATTAGCAGCCCTGCGCAGGGCGTCACTCTTCACGCTGCGAACTGAAGACTTGATATTAGGCAAGTAAATTCACCTCCTGAACTTTTCTACGCCCTACGATTTTACCACAGCCGCTACTTGAAAGCAAGACTTTTAGAAAATTTTCTTCCTAGTAGAGGCCCTCCTGCCGGTAGCTCACCGCCCTGCCGTTCTCCATTACCGCATAGACATAGGCTGACTGGTACTGCCACAGCCAGTCATCCTGCCGCACCGGCTTCTTGCCCTTCAGCACCATGCTCCCCTTCAAATGCACCCCCGGCATATTGAGCCGCTCCCGGATCTGCTCGTAGGTGAGGCCCGGCTTCAACTGCCTGAAGGCGGCCAGAGTGAAGCGGAAGCTGCCCTGGCCGGTGGTCAGCAGCTTGTACTCGTGTTGATAACCTAGGGCGGCGTTGGCCAGGTTGAAACGGGCTCCCCCTATCCGGCCTGCCAGCCCAGGCTTAGGCCTGTCCTGGCCCAGCTGCACCGTGCTGTCCAGCAGGCTGACCAGGGCGTCTAGGTACTGGCGGGCGTAGGCGGCCTGGCGGTAGTAGGGCAGCAGGGCATCCCGAGGGTCCAAGAGCTGCTGCCGCAGGGCCTTGGCCTCCCCTAGGTACTTAGCTGCTATGGCCCCCTCCTGCCGCCGCCTCTCCTCTCCCTTGCTGCTCAAAGCCTTGATTTCTTCATCGTAGGCTGCGGCCAGGGCCAAGGCCGGGGCCATGGCCTGCTTGTGCAGCTGGAGGGGCTGCTCCTCCGGCTTATTCTGCCCTAGGAGGGTGGGCAGCAGGTTGATGCTGTAAAAGGGCTGCTCCGGCCGCACTCTCTCTTCCCCCTTGCTGCAGCCCAGGCTGAGCAGGGCCAGTCCTAAAAGCAGGGCCGCTACTACCTTCTTCATCTTCATCCCTCCTGGGCCATGGTAAGGGCCCCTGCCAGGAACCACCACAGCTTCATAGTGGCGCTGTAGCTATTCACTACGTCGGTCAAGCCGAAAATCAAAAGGGACAGCACCCCTGTGGCCAGCATCAAGGCGTAGGGGCTCCTCCTGGCCAGATAGGCCCGTACATTGCGGTAGAAGACGGACAGGTAGAGGTAGAGGAGGCCGGCCAGGCCTAGCAAGCCGCTTTCCACCAGGGTCATAATATAGACGTTGTGGGCGTGGGGGTGGTTCAAGGGCAGGCGCTGGGTGGAATACTTCGCCTTGTAGTACCGCTCTGTTACCTCCTTGTACTCCCCCAGCCCCACTCCCAGGGGATGCTCCTTGGCGGTGAGCAGGCTTACATGCCAGAGGTGGAGGCGGGTCAAATTGGACCAGTCAGCCTCCGTATCGGTGATGGAGACGAAACGATTGCCAAATTTAGCACTAGCGTTAAAGGCCGCCACCAGCACCAGGGCGCAGCAGAGGCAGCAGAACAGCTTCTTTATGCTCTGCAGGGCGTAGGGCAGGCAGGCCAGGGGCAGGGTGAAGAGGAGGCAGAGCCAGGCCGCCCTAGAGCCAGAGTAGAAGGCGGCGGCCAAAACCGCCACCAGGGCGATAAAGGAGCACAGCCTCTCCCCCTTCTTGAAGCCGTCGTCCAGGCAGACCACGGCCAGCAGGGGGGCTAAGAGGGCACAGAGGGAGCCTAGCAGGCTGTGATGGCCCTTGAAGCCGACGGCGTGGATGGAGGCATCGGCCAAAGCCAGGCCCCGATAAACCACCAGCAGGCCTTCCCCCAGGCCGGCCAGGAGAAGGGCGGCGAAGGCCCAGCGCAGCTTGCCCATATCCCTGACGGCCAGGCTGCCTACCAGCACCGGGGCCAGGTAGTAGAGCCACATGGTGGCAAAGCGGCCGGCGGAGGCAAGGCTGTCGTAGCTGAGGACGACGCTGGGCAGCTGGCAGAGGAGGCACAGCCCTATGGCCCGCAAAAGGCCCCTGGTAGGCTCTTTGACAGGCAGCAGGGTTCCTGCCCTCTTCCTCTGGTAGATCAGGCAGAGGGTGAGGGCCAGGGTCAGACCCCAGGCCGTACTGCCCACCCCTACTGCCCCTCGCTGGCTGAGGAGGGCTAGGCACAAAAAAAAGACTGTGGCCTTGACAAGCACGCTGCAACCTCCTTAATATGGATAAGCCCATTATACAATGGGACGCCTAGGCTGTAAAGGAAAAAAGTAAGCCCCCCGGCCTAGGACCAGGGGGCCGGCATACGCCTTGCCTTCTAAACTATTCTACAGTGACGGACTTAGCCAGGTTGCGGGGCTTGTCCACGTCGCAGCCCCGGGTGAGGGCCGCATAGTAGGCTAGGAGCTGCAGAGGCAGCACGGAGAGGAGGGGGGCCAGGTACTTGCTGGTCCTGGGTATGTAGATCACATGGTCCGCATACTTGGCCAGGTTCTCGTCCCCGACGAAGCCCATGGCGATGACCACCGCCTCCCTGGCCTTCACCTCTTGCAGGTTGGACACCGTCTTGTCGTACACGTCCTCCTGGGTGGCCAGCACGATCACCGGCACCCCTTCCACGATGAGGGCCAGGGTGCCGTGCTTCAGCTCCCCTGCCGCATAGGCCTCGGCGTGGATGTAGGAGATCTCCTTCAGCTTCAGGGCTCCCTCCAGGGCTACGGCGTAGTCCAGGCTGCGGCCGATGAAGAAGGCATCCTCGCTGCTGCCGTACTCCCTGGCGAAGACCTTGATCTGGTCCACGTTCTCCAGCATGCGGTGGATCTGCTCCGGTATGTGGGTCAGCCCCTCTACCAGGGCCTGGGCCTGCTCCAGGGGCAGGGTGTCCTTCAGCCGGCCGATGTAGATGGCGAACATCAGCATGGCCAGCAGCTGGGTGGTGTAGGCCTTGGTGGAGGCTACGGCGATCTCCGGTCCGGCGTAGGTGTAGACCACCTGGTCCGCATCCCGGGAGATGGAGGAGCCTACCACGTTGGTCACCGCCAAGGTGCGGGCCCCCAGCCGCTTAGCCTCCCGCAGGGCGGCCAGGGTGTCGCTGGTCTCCCCCGACTGGGAGATGACGATGCAGAGGCTGTTGCCGTCTACCAAGGGGTGGCGGTAGCGGAACTCGCTGGCGATGTCCACCTCCACCGGCACCTTGGCCAGCTGTTCCAGATAGTACTTGCCTACGATGCCGGCGTGGTAGGCGGTGCCGCAGGCCACGATGAAGATCCGGTTTACGGCGGCCATTTCCTCCGCCGTCCAGTTCAGCTCAGGGAACTTGATGCACAGGTGCTCCGCGTCCACCCTGCCGGTCATAGTGTCCCGCATGGACTTAGGCTGCTCGTAGATCTCCTTCAGCATGAAGTGCTCGAAGCCGCCCTTCTCCGCCGCCTCCGCGTTCCAGCTCACCTCGAAGACCTTCTTGGAAATAGGCACCCCGTTGATGTCCTGGACCCAGACGCTGTCGGCGGTGACGGTGGCTATTTCCCCGTCGCTCATGATGAAGGTGCGGCGGGTCTGGTTGATGATGGCGGGGATGTCGGAGGCGATGAAGTTCTCCCCTTCCCCCAGGCCGATGATGAGGGGATTGTCCTTCTTGGTGCAGATGATCTTGTCCGGCTCCAGCTGGCAGAGGAAGACCAGGGAGTAGGAGCCCTTGATCCGCCGCAGCACCTGCTTCACAGTGCTTTCAAAGTCCCCGTCGTAGAGCTCGGCCATCAGGTGGGCCACCACCTCCGTATCCGTCTCAGAGACGAAGACATGGCCCTTCTCTATCAGCTCTTCCTTAATGCCCAGGTAGTTTTCGATGATGCCGTTGTGCACCACCACGAATCTGCCGCTGCTGTCGCTGTGGGGGTGGGCGTTCCTGTCGGAGGGCCTGCCGTGGGTGGCCCAGCGGGTGTGGCCTATGCCCATGGTGCCCACAGGCAGCCGCCCCGCCAGCTTCTGCCGCAGGGCGTCAAGGCGGCCTACGCACTTGTCCACCCGGATGGCTCCATTTTCCATGACTGCCACCCCGGCGGAATCATAACCCCGGTACTCCAGCTTGCTCATCCCGTCCAGCAGGAAGGGAGCCGCCTGCTTATAACCGATGTAACCAACGATACCACACATCTTACCTGTGCCTCCTGTGTTGTATTCGTCTTGCTGCTGCCTGCCCTTTGTGCTGCCGTCGCCGACAGTTTTCAGGCCTGGTTCAAGGCTGGCAGCCCAGCCTGGCGGCATCCGCTGATCATCGACAACCGCCCTCCTCGTCTGCCTAGGCCCTGCCCTGGTGAAACCCTGGGAGGGGTCAAGCCTAGGCCCCTGCGCTAACCACCTGCAAGCCGCCCTGCCCCGGCTCCCTGCCAGCTTTTGGCAGGCAACCCCTACGGCGGCACGGCCTACAAAAATGCTGCGGACAGACGTGGGCCGCAGCACTCCTTCGTGATGATTCAATTTTACTATACTTAGGGGATAAATGCAAGAGAAGCAAGATAAAAACCCCTGCCCGCAGGCAGGGGGGTGAAAACCGTTAACGTTTGCTGTACTGGCTGGCCTTGCGGGCCTTCTTCAAACCGTACTTGCGCCGCTCCTTCACCCTGGGATCCCGGGTCAGGAGGCCGGCCTTCTTCAGCACCGGACGGTACTCCTCGTCCACCTTCAGCAGGGCCCTGGCGATGCCGTGGCGGATGGCGCCGGCCTGGCCGCTGAAGCCGCCGCCTACTACGTTGGCTACTACGTCGTACTTACCCTTGGTCTCAGTGGCCTCTAAGGGTTGGTTGATGATGAGCTCCAAGGTCTTGAGGCCGAAATACTCCTCTAAGGCCCGTTTATTGATGGTGATGACGCCGCTGCCCGGCTTTAAGCTCACCCGGGCTACGGAAGCCTTGCGCCGGCCTGTCGCATTGTAACTAACTTCTGCCATTTCTCTTCCCTCCTAGCTCCCCGCTCAACGTATATTCAGCTGCAGCTCTTTGGGCTGCTGGGCTTGGTGAGGATGCTCAGGCCCGGCATAGACATGGAGCTTGTGATAGATGCGGCTGCCTAGGTGGTTCTTCGGGATCATGCCCTTGACAGCCATCTCCACCACCCTGCAGGGATCCTTCTTCAGCATATCCCCCGCCTTGGTGAAGCGGTCGCCGCCTAGGTAACCGGAGTGACGGAAGTAAACCTTCTTGGTGAGTTTTTTGCCAGTCAGGGCCACCTTGGCCGCATTGATGATGATTACGTTATCGCCAGTGTCCATATGAGGGGTGAAGGTGGGTTTGTGCTTCCCCCGCAGGATCTTGGCTACTTCGGCCGCCAAGCGGCCCAGAGTTTTATCAGCTGCGTCCACTACATACCACTCCCGTTGGATGTTGGACGGATTAGCCATGAAAGATTTCATCCTTGCTGTCCCTCCTGAGGTATCTTCTACGCTTGCATAAACTAGCCGCCCTGGGGCAGGGAGCTGCCGGCCTTAGGAAGCATGGGCCGCAGCCTTACTGGGCCAGGGACTGCAGGGCTCGGCCCTGCTACAGCCGGCGCCGCCCTCTCGGGGCTGTGAAAGGGGGCACAGGCACATAGAATATTATAACCACTAGGCCTAGCCTCGTCAAGTAAAAACTTAAGCCAGGGGGAAAAACTCCGCAAAAAAATCCTGGGGCGGCCCTGGCTCATAGGGCTGGTAGCCTACCTGCTGCAGGTAGAGGCCGGCGGCCGGGGCGGGAGAGTTAAGGTAGGTACAGCGCTCAGACCCCAGCTCCTCCTGGAAGCTGCCAGGGCTGCGCAGCCCCCGGCCCACCTGGACCAGGGTCCAGACCAGGTTCCGCACCATGTGGTACAAAAAGCCGTCGCCGGCGATGTAGAACAGCAGCTCCCTGCCCCGGCGGGCGAAGCCGGCCTGGTAGATAGTCCGGACAGGGGAGCCGGCCGTGCTGCCGCTGGAGCGGAAGGCGGAAAAGTCGTGGGGGCCTAGAAGATAGGCGGCAGCCTCCTCCATGCCGGCCAGGTCCAGCTCCTCCCCCAGCTGCCAAGCGTAGTTGGCGGCAAAGGGGCTGGGCTGCCGGGCGAAGTACAGGCGGTAGAGGTAGCGCTTCCAACAGGCATCCCGGCGGGCGTCAAAGCCCGGCTCCGCCTCCTCCGCCCTTAGGGCCCTGATGGCCCCAGGCAACAGCCCGTTCAAGGCGGCGGGAAGCTTGGCCAGGGGCAGGGGGCAGGCAGTGGTGAAGCTGGCCCACTGGCCCAGGGCGTGGACTCCGGCATCGGTGCGGCCGCTGCCGGTGACCCGGACCTCCTCCCCCAGCAAGCGGGCGAGGGCCTCTTCCAGGGCCTCCTGCACCGTAGGGGCGTTCTTCTGCCGCTGCCAGCCGTGGTAGCCGCTGCCGTCGTAGGCCAGCAGCAGCTTCAGCCGCCGCTGCATCACAGCCACCGCAGGGCCAGCATGGCCCCTGTCAATAGCAGCATCACCGCCAGGCAGGCTCCATCCAAGCTGCCGTAGGCCAGCTCCCGCAGCCGGCTCCGCCCCTCTCCCCCACGGTAGCAGCGGGCCTCCATGGCGGTGGCCAATTCGTCCGCCCGCCGGAAGGAGCTGACGAAGAGGGGCACCAGGATGGGCAGCAGGCTCTTCAGCCTGGCCAGGATGTTGCCGCTGGCGAAGTCCGCCCCCCGGGCGGTCTGGGCCTTCATGATCCGGTCCGTCTCCTCCAGCAGGGTGGGGATGAAGCGCAGGGCTATGGTCATCATCATGGCCAGCTCGTGGGCCGGCACCCCCAGGCGCTTAAAGGGCCGCAGCAGGGCTTCGATGCCGTCAGTCAGCACGATGGGAGAGGTGGTGTAGGTCAGGAGGGAGGAAAAGAGCAGCAGGAGGATGAGGCGCAGGGCCATCTTCAGGCCCAGCTCCAGGCCTTCGCTGGTAATGGTGATGAAGCTGTAGGAAAAAAGCAGCTCTCCCCCCTTGGTGGTGAAGAGGTGGATGAGGGCGGTGAGGAGGGCGATGAGCAGCACCGGCTTCACCCCCCTGTAGATGAGGCCCAGGGGCACCTGGCTCAGGAGGGCGCAGGCCGCCGCAAAGGCGCAGAGGAGGCCGTAGCTAGGGCGGCTCTCCGCCAGAAAGATGACGATGATGAAGGCCAGGGTGGCCAATATCTTGCTGCGGGGATCCAAACGGTGGAGGGGGGAGGTGCCAGGAAAGTACTGGCCTAGGGTGATGTCGCTCAGCATCTCTTCTTCCCCCTTCCCTTGGCCCAGCGGAGCAGGAAGGCCTCCAGCTCTGCCTCGGTGGTCAGGTCCGCCGGCACAGCCAGCCCCCTGGCCCGGAGCACCGCCCCTAGGCGGGCGGCGGCGGGCACAGCCAGGCCCATGGCCTCCAGCTCCTGCTGGTGCTGGGTGAAGACCTCCTTGGGAGGCCCGTCGAAGAGGAGGCGGCCGCCGCTGAGCACCAACAGCCTTTTGGCATAGCGGGCCGCCTCGTCCATATTGTGGGTCACCAGGATGATGGCCAGGCCCCGCTGCCGATGCAGTTTCAGCACCTCTTCAAAGAGGGCCCGGCGGCTGCGGGGATCCAGGCCGGCGCTAGGCTCGTCCAGGATCAGGTAGGCCGGCTCCATGGCTATGACCCCGGCTACGGCCAGGCGGCGCATCTGGCCGCCGCTGAGGCGGAAGGGAGAGCGCTGGGCATAGGTGTCAAAGTCCAGGCCCACCCAGGCCAGGGCCTGCCGCACCAGCCGGTCCACCTCTGCCGGGGAGCGGCCCAGGTTGCGGGGGCCGAAGGCCACGTCATCGTAGGCGGTTTCGGCAAAGAGCTGGTGCTCCGGATACTGGAACACTATCCCCACCTGGCCCCGCACCCCCTTGGTAGCCTTGGGCTTCCCTGCCAGATCCACCCCGTCGATGGCCGCCTGCCCCTGGCTAGGCTGCAGCAGGCCTCCCAGCTGCTGGATCAGGGTGGACTTGCCGCTGCCGGTGTGGCCGATAAGGGCGATAAAGTCCCCCTTTTCCACCGTCAGGCTCACCCCCTGCAGGGCCAGCCGGGCGAAGGGGGTGCCTGGGCTATAGGTGTAGTAGACTTGGTCTAGGGTTATGGCCATAGGGCTTCTGCCAGCTCCTCATCTCTGATAATATTGCCTGCCAGGTTCAGGCCGGCCCGGCGCAGCCTGGCTGCCAGCCGTCCTGCCAAGGGGGCTTCCAGCCCTAGGCGCTCCAGCTCTGCCACCTGGCAGAACACTTCCTCCGGGGTGCCGGCCAAGGCCACCCGGCCCTGCTCCAAGGCGTAGACGTGCTTGGCCGCCAGGGCCTCCCCCATGTCGTGGGTGATGTAGACGATGGTTATCCCCTGTTCCTGGTTCAACTTCTTCACCGTGGCCAGCACCTCCTGCCGGCCCCGAGGATCCAGCATGGCGGTGGGCTCATCCAGGACGATGCAACGGCAGGCCATGGCCAGGATGCCGGCTATGGCTACCCGCTGCTTCTGGCCGCCGCTGAGGAGGTAGGGGGCCTGCTGGGCGTAGGCGCTCATGTCCACCGTGGCCAGGGCCTGCTCCACCCGCCGGCCCAGTTCCGGCTGGGGTATGCCTAGGTTTTCCGGGCCGAAGGCTACATCCTCCTCCACCACGGCGGCTACGATCTGGTTGTCCGGGTTCTGGAAGACCATGCCTACCTGGGAGCGGATGGCCCACAGGTTGGCCTCCTCCCTCGTGTCCAGGCCGGCCACCAGCACCCGCCCCTCCGTAGGGAGGAGGAGGGCGTTCAGGTGCCGGGCCAGGGTGGACTTGCCGCTGCCGCTTTCCCCGATGATGGCCACGTAGTCTCCGTCCTGGATGCTCATGTCGATGCCGTCCAGGGCCTTCACCGTCTTCCCCTGTTCATCTGTAAAATAATGCTTGAGGCCCTGCACTTCTAGCAAGCTCATACCTCCTCCCAGGGCCCTGCCCTGGAACTGTAGCAGCTTGATTATAAACTGCGGCATAAGAATAGTCAACCACTATTCTCTAATGGTTGACCAAAGGGCTGGGCTACCGCTCCCGCTTGGCGGCAGCGGCGATGATGCTCTCCGCCAGCTCCTTGAGGCTGATCCGCCTGGACATGCTGTACTGCTGCATCCGCCGGTAGGCCTCCTGCTCCGTCATCTGATGGGCGGTCATCAGGATGCCCTTGGCCCGCTCCACCAGCTTGCGGGTGGCCAGGCTCTGCCGCAGCCCCGCCAGCTCCTCCTGGAGCTGCCGCCTTTCTGCGAAGCGGCTGAGGGCTATCTCCATGGCCGGGAAGAGCTGCTCCTCCCGCACCGGCTTCACCAAGTAGGCGATGATGCCGCTTTCCACCGCCTTCTCTACGATGTCCTGCTGGCTGTAGGCGGTGAGGAGGAGCACAGGGGCGATGTCCTCTGCGGCGATGATTTTCGCCGCCGTCAGGCCGTCCATCACCGGCATCTTCACATCCATGATGATGAAGTCCGGCCGCAGGCTGCGGGCCAGCTCCACCGCCTTCTCCCCATCAGCAGCCTCCCCTACTACCTGGTGGCCTGCCTCGCTGAGGATGTCCCTCAGGTCCAGCCGCAGGAGGGCCTCATCGTCTGCTAGTAAGATCCGCAACTTCTTCTCCATCCGTTTCCCTCACATTCTCTCCATGGGTATCAACACCGTGGCCAGGGTGCCCGCCTCCTGGTCCGTCAGGGTGAAGCTGCCCCCTAGGTCTACCTCCGCCATAGTCTTGATTATCTTCAGGCCCAGGCTGTTGCGGCCAGCCAGGTCGAAGCCCGCCGGCAGCCCCTGGCCGTCGTCCGCCACTGTCAGGCAGTAGGAGCCGGCCCTGGCGCCGAAGGCCACTGCCAGCCGCCCCTCCCGCCGCCCCTGGAAGCCGTGCTCCAGGGCGTTTTGCATCAGTTCGTTGAGGATGAGGGCGATGCTGGTGACCTGCTCCGAGGGCAGGTAGGCGGTCTCGGCCCTGAAGTCGGCCTGCAAAGAGAAGGAAGGGGGCACCATGCTCTCTAAGAAGGCGCCGTAGAGCCCCTTCAGCACCTGGGCCACATCCACCAGGCCCCCGTCCTGCTGGGAGAGGTACTCGTGGACGATGGCGATGCTGTCCACCCTGGCCATGCAGTCCCGCAGCACCGCCCTGGCCTCCTGGCTCTGGGCCCGGCGGGCCTGGAGCCGCAGGATGGAGGCTATAGTCTGGAGGTTGTTCTTCACCCGGTGGTGGATCTCCTTGATCACCACCGTTTTAAGGCGCAGCTCCTCATCCTTCTTCCGCAGCTCGGTCACATCCTGCAGGATGACGATGGCGCAGCCGGCGTTAGGGGCCGCCACCACTGGCAGCACCCGCATCCGCAGGGCCAGGCCGTGCATGGTGAACTCCTTGCTCTCTGCCTGGCCGGTGGCCATCACCATGCCCACCAGGGGCCAGTTAATAGCCACCTCGTTAGTGCGGCGGCCCAGCATCTGCTTGATGTCCATCACCTGGAAGAGGTGTCTGGCCCTGTTGTTGGCGGCGATGATCTCCTTGTTCGGGGCCACCAGGAGCAGCCCGTCCCCCGGCTCCATCCGCTCAAACAGCTCTCCCTGGCCCCCCTCCTGGGGGTAGCGGGTGAGGCTCTCCAGGAAGGTGAGCACCTGCCGGGTGAAGACCTGGTCCTCCTCCGCCCCCTCGAAGCCCAGCACGCCGAAGCAGCGGCCCCGCCCGTCCCGGAGGGGATGGACGCTGAAGTGGTTGAAGGCACCCAGGCTCCACTCCCGCCGGCCCTCCAGGGCCACGTTCTGCCGCAGGCAGCGGGTCACCAGGGGCTCCTCCAGGCAACGGACGTAGCGGCCGCTGCGATCCGGCTGGACGTTGGCCACCTGGGTGCGGGGCCGGGCCTGCCTGTAGATGTACAGCTCCCGGCCCTGGCTAGTGGGCAGGAAGCAGGTGATGGTGGCGTGGGCGATGTCCGCCCCCAGGCCCAGGGCCGGCTCCTGGGTGATAGTGGTTAAAAGCTGCCTCTGTTCCGGGGTGAGGGAAGGGGTGCCTGCCATGGTCAGGCCCTCAGCCCCAGGGCCGGCTCCCCGTTCAGGGAGAGGGGGCTGCGCCGGCCGGCCCGGTAGAGGTAGTAGCCCCGGGAGGCTATCATCACTGCGTTATCGGTGCAGAGGAGGGGGTCGGGATGGATCAGCCTGGCTCCCACGGCTGCCGCCGCCTCCCCCAGGGCCTGCTGCAGGGCCTTGTTGGCCGCCACCCCTCCGGCCAGGGCCAGCTGCTTCAGACCGGTGGCCTGGCTGGCAGCTATGGTCTTGTCCACCAGGGTGGCGATAATGGTCCGTTGGAAGGCGGCGGCTACGTCCGCCTGCACCACCTGCCGCCCAGCCTGCTGCTGGGAATGGACGTAGTTAATCACGGCGCTTTTCAGGCCGCTGAAGCTGAAATCATAGGGAGAGGCTAATTTAGCCACAGGAAAGCGGAGGTGGCCGGCCTGGCCCTGGCGGGCCAGCTTCTCGATCTCCGGCCCCCCGGGATAGGGCAGGCCCAGGTAGCGGGCTACCTTGTCGAAGGCCTCCCCTGCCGCATCATCCCTAGTCTCCCCTAGGAGGGTGAAGGCGTTGTAGTCCAGCACCTTCAGCAGGGAGGTGTGGCCGCCGCTGACCACCAGGGCCAGGAAGGGAGGCTCCAGCCCCGGCTCCGCCAGGAAGTTGGCGAAGACGTGGCCCTCCAGGTGGTTGACCCCGATGAGGGGCTTGTCCAGGGCGAAGGCCAGGGCCTTGGCGGCGCTGAGGCCCACCAAGAGGGCCCCTATCAGCCCCGGTCCGTAGGTGACGGCGATGGCGGTCAGTTCTTCCTTCTCCACCCCTGCCGCCGTCAAGGCTTCCTCTATTACAGGCAGTATTACTTCGATGTGTTTGCGGGAGGCCAGCTCCGGCACTACGCCCCCGTACTTGCGGTGCACCGGGATCTGGCTGGCGATGATGTTGCTCAGCACCTCCCGGCCGTTCTTCACCACCGCGGCCGCCGTCTCGTCGCAGCTAGTCTCTATGCCTAGAATGTAACAATCTTCCTTCACGCTCTCACCTATGGCCTTGACAGGCTCATCAACAGGGCGTCGTCCCCGTCCTGCACATAGTAGCCCTTCCGCAGCCCCACCGCCTGGAAGCCCAGGCTGCAATACAGGCTGCGGGCCGGCTGGTTGCGGCCGGCCACCTCTAAGAAGACCGCCTCCGCCCCCTGCTGCCAGGCCAGCTCCAGCAGGCCTGCCAACAGGTAGCGGCCCAGGCCCCGTCCCTGCCGGGCCGGGTCCACTGCCACCCGGGTCACCTCTGCCTCTCCTGCCGCCAGGTAGAAACCGGCGTAGCCGGCCAGGCTGCCCCCCTCTTCCAGTACCAGGTTGAAGGAGCGGCCCCCTTCCACCTCCTGCTGCCACAGCCGGAGGCTCCAGGGCTGGGAGAAGGCCTGCCCTTCCAGGGCCGCTACAGCCGGGAGATCGTCGACCCCCATGGGCCGCAGCAGCAGCCCCTCCCTGGCCTCAGCCATGGCCGTGCCGCCGCTCCCACAGCTCCTCCGCCTCGCTGCGGCGGATGTAGTAGGGCTGTAAGAGGGCCGGTTCCGCTACCGCCGCCCCCTCCCCCCGGGCCAGGGCGGCGTAGGCTACGCTAGAGGCCCTAGGCAGCCGCAGGGCCGCCGGGGCCAGCTGTACCAGTGGCGGCAGCTCTGCTGCCTGGAGCTTGTCCACTTCCCCCAGCAGGTAGGCCGGCTGGCCGTAGCCGGCGGCCCGCTCCAGGGCCTGCTCCCTGCCCACCACTGCCGCCGGGGCCAGTTCTTCTAGGCGGCCGGCAGGGGAAAAACGGTACAGGGCCTGGTAATAATTGCCCTTTTGGGCGTCTAGCAGGGGAGACAGCACCAACCCCGGCAGGGGGAGGTTGTAGGCCAGGGCCTCCAGGGTGTTCACCCCCAGCAGGGGGCAGCCCCAGGCCCAGGCCAGGGCCTGGGCGGTGGCCAGGCCGATCCGCAGGCCGGTAAAGGAGCCAGGCCCGTAGCTGACGGCCAGGCCGCCCACCTCCTGCCTGCCCACCCTGCAACTAGCTAGCAGCTGCTCTATCTGGGGCAGCAGCCCCTCCGACTGGCCTAAGAGCCGGTGGACCTGCTCCTCCGCCACCAGCACCCCGTCCCGTAGCAGGGCGGTGGCGCACACCTTGCTGGCGGTATCCAGGGCTAACAACCACATGCTGCCACCTCCTCCGCCAGGGCCTGGAGCAACTCTTCATAGGCTGCCCCCTGGGCCCTTAAGCGGGCCTGCCGCCCGGAGCCCGCCCTGCTCAGCTCCACCGTCAAATACTCTGCCGGCCAGGCCTGGGGGAAGCGGTCAGCCCACTCGATGAAGCAGATAGGGCCGCTTTCCAGATACTCCCCGAAGCCTATGGCCTCTAACTCCTCTTCCCGCTCCAAGCGGTAGAGGTCGAAGTGGCCTACTGCCAGCCCCTGCCGCCCCTGATAGACGTTCAAGAGCTGGAAGCTGGGGCTGGTTACCCTGTCCCGGTCCACCCCCAGGGCGGCAGCCGCTCCCTGGGTGAGGAGGGTCTTGCCCGTCCCTAAGTCCCCTACCAGGCAGACAGTCTGGCCAGGCTGCAACAGCCGGCCCAGGGCCGCCCCTAAGGCCAGGGTGGCAGCCGGCTCCGGCAGGTATAGTTCCATGCTCTTCATCCCTATCCCCTTCTCCAGCGACGGCCTGCAGCCGCCTAGGTATTCCAAAAGAGCAGCAGCCCTAGGGCTTACTGCTCTTTGCTGGGTGCTTATTTTTTCGCGATATAGTCCGGCTTGGCCTTGATGGGCTCCGACACGTCGATGTGGCCGCTGAGGGTGTCCCGGGTCTGCCCCTCCACCAGCAGCTGTACCGCCTTCACCTGGGGGAACTGGGTCAGGGTGTTGACGATGGAATAGACCAGCAGGGTCTCGCCGCTGGAACCCAGGCCCTTGGCCGCCGCCTCCTGGCTCAGGTCCACATAGGCCACTCCGTCCACCAGCCTCAGCTCCCGCAGCTGCACCCCTCGGGGGATGACGTCTACCGCCTTATTGGTGCGGGGCTTGGTGTAGAGGAGGGCGTCCAGGGCGTTGGCCACCGGGGTGCGGCCGTTGTCCGCCACGGTGAATTCTTCCGGCAGCAACAGGTCGAAGCCCTCAGCCGCTCCCCGATAGACTAGGAAGTGCTGCTCCGTCACCGGCGGGGGCGGCGGAGGCGGGGGCGGTGCAGGCGCAGGCTCTTCCTTCTTGCTGCAGCCTCCCAGGCTGAGGGCTAGCAACAGCAGCAGCAGGAGGCAGATCTTCTTTCCCATGGTCATCCCCCTTATTTAAAGTAGTCCTCTATGCCTTCGGCTATCAGCTTGGCCGCCTTCTTCTGGAACCAGGAGCTCTGGAGCAGCTTCTCCTCCTCCTTGTTGCTGATGAAGCACAGCTCGATGAGGACGCTGGGCATGCTGGAGCGCTTGGTGACGTAGAAGTTGGCCTCCCGGATGCCTAGGTTCTCCCGGCCGAAGTTCTTGGCCAGCTTATTCTGGATGTTGTTGGCCAGCCGTTTGTCGTGGCTGTTCTTGGGATAGTAGTAGGTGCTGAAGCCGCTGACCTTGGGGCTGGTGGAGGAGTTGATGTGGATGCTGATGAAGACGTCCGCATCGTTCCGCTCCGCCACATTCACCCGGGCCTGGAGCTCGTCTACGTCGCTGGCATAGGGGCCGTGGACGTCCTTGTCGCTGGTCCTGGTCATGCTCACCTTGGCCTTCTTCTTCTCCAGCTGCTCCTTCATTTCCTTGGCGATCTTCAGGGTGATGTCCTTCTCCTTGGTGCCCTTGGCGCCGATGGCTCCCGGGTCGCTGCCGCCGTGGCCGGGATCCAGGGTGATCTTCTTGTCCTTGATGCCGCCGGAGGTGGCGTACTTGCCGCTGCCCTTCTCCACCTTGGCCTTGCCCTTCTTGGCCGGCTTCTCTGCCTGTTTCTTCTCCTGCTTCTTCTCCTGCTTAGGCTGCACTGCCGGCTTGCTGGCCGGGGCGGGCTGCACCGCAGGTTTGCCGGATTGGCTGCTAGAGGGGGCTGGGCCCTTGGTAGGCTTGTTGCTGACCACTACGCCCCCCTCGGTAGCCGCCGACTTGGCCTTGCTGCCGGAGCTGACGGCCTTAGGGGCAGGGGCGGGCTGGGAAGGGGTACTGGGCTTGGGAGCCACTACCGGCCCGGCCCCGGCCTGCTTGTCCGCCGTCACGTCCAAGACTATCCTGGCCGGCCGCTTGGTAACCGGATCCTGCTTCAGGGTGAAGCTCTTGTAGCCGCTGGCGGCGATCTGGTGCTTCAAGGGCAGGCGTATGGCCACCTGGCTGCCGCTGGCGCTAGTCTGCAGCTGGTCGGCCAGGCTGCTCTTCACCTTCTGGCTGCCTAGGGCGCTCCCTCGGGCGGAGGCGGTCACAGTCATAGTCAGGGCGCTAGTATCCAGGCTAGTCTGGTAGCTGGTGAGCTCCGTCAGATCCACCACTATCCGCAATACATTGTCCTTGTCTACGCCCCAGTGGACCGCCGTCACCTGGGCCGCCTGGACTGCCCCGGCCCACAAGAGGGCCCAGCACAGCACCAGGGTGGAAAAAAGTTTGCCCACTACCTTCACCTCAGCAGCGGAGCCAGCTCCGCCTTCTGTATAAAAACGCTAAACTCGATTATACCATCTGCAGGGCTTGGTTGTAAATAGTCCCCTGCCTTGCCTCCCGGGCCTGCTCCACTTCCCGGCGCACCCCAGGCAGCAGGGTGCACAGCTCCCCTGCCGCTAGGCCGATGGCGCCGCCGTTGGCCCGCTGGCCGCAGAGGCCGTGGAGGTAGACGCCGGCTACTGCCGCCGCCTCGCAGCTAGCCCCCTGGGCGATCAGGGCGGCGATGAGGCCGGTGAGCACGTCGCCGCAGCCGCCGCTGGCCATGTTGCTGCTCCCGCTGTTGTTGATGTAGATGCTGCCGCCGGGGGTGGCCACTACCGTAGGCGCCCCCTTCAGCACTACCGTGGCCTGCCAGTTCTGGGCGCAGGCTGCGGCCAGCTCTACCCGCCGCCGCTCCACCTCCCGGGGCTCCAGGCCCAGCAGCCTGGCCAGCTCCCCTGGATGGGGGGTGAGGACCTTAGGCACAGCCAGCTGGTTCAACAAATCTACATGATCCTGGAGGGCGGTAAGGGCGTCTGCATCGATGACGCAGGGCGCCGGGCTCTTGGCCAGCACCTCCCGCACCGCCTCCTGGGTGCCCTGGGCCAGGCCCAGCCCTGGACCGATGGCCAGCACCTGGGCGGTCTGGCAGCGCTTCAGTATGTCGGCAGCCGCCGCCCCGCCTAGCACGCCGGGCATCTTCTCCAGCAGGCCCTGCACCATCACCTCGGTGAGCTTCCAGGCCAGCACGTCCCGGCTGGCCGCCGGGGTTAGCAGGTGCACCAGGCCGGCCCCGCCCTTCACTGCCGCCTGGGCGCAGAGGGCCGCGGCCCCTGTATAGCCAGGGCTGCCGGCGGCGATAACCACCCGGCCGGCGCTGCCCTTGTGGGCATTGGCCAGCCGAGGCGGAAGCAGGGAGGCGGCCAGGGCCTTGGTCACCAACTGCCTGTCCCCTGCCAGGGCCTCCACTTCCTTCTGAGGCTGGCCGATGTAGGCCACCGCCAGCCGCCCGGCCAGGGCCCGGCCGGGGTAGAGCAAAAGGCCCAGCTTCACCAGGCCCATAGTCACAGTCAGTTCCGCCTGGATGGCCGCCGGGTCGGCAGAACCGTCGTCGGCGTTGACGCCGCTGGGGATGTCGATGGCGAGGATGGGGGCGGCGGCCTTGTTGGCCAGCTGGCAGACCTGGGCCAGCAGCCCTTCCAATCTGCCCTTGAAGCCGGTGCCTAGGAGGGCGTCGATGATCAGATCCGCCTTGGCCATGGCCATCTGGACGATGAGCAGGTCGTCTTCTGCCGCCACCTGCTCCAGCACGCCGCCACAGGCGCAGAACATGTCCAGCTGGGCCCGGCTGTCGCCGCTGTAGTCAGCGGCCTCCGCATCTACCAGGAAGGCCCGGGCCTTTACCCCGTAGTTCAAGAGGTGGCGGCCGGCTCCCAGGCCGTCGCCGCCGTTATTGCCCTTGCCGCAGAGGATGACTACGCTGCCCTTGCCCTCTGGCAACAGGCTCATGGCTGCGTCTGCCGTCTGCTTGGCGGCCTGCTCCATCAAAAGCAGACTGCTCACCCCGTAGGTGGCAGCCTCCTTGTCTAGCCTGCCCATTTCTGCCGCTGTCACGATACGCATTCTTGCCACGCCCCTTCTATAATTACATATGCTATAGCATCGTCCTTGCTGTGGGCCAGGGAAAGGTGGAGCCTCCTGCCGCCTAAGGCCTGGAAACGGGCCGCCAGCCGGCCCTGCAGCACCAGGCTGGGCTTGCCTAAAGCATCCTTTACTACCTCGGCCTCCAGCCAGGAGCAGTCCCGCAGGCCGCTGCCCAGGGCCTTCAAGAGGGCCTCCTTGGCGGCGAAGCGGGCGGCAAAGCTGGCCGCCGCCCCTGGGCCCTGGCTGCGGCAGTAGGCCGCCTCCTGAGGGGTGAAGAGCCGTTGCTCCAGGCCCCTCCTACCCAGGGCCTGCTCCATCCGCCCTACAGGGCAGATATCACAGCCTATGCCTATGACCATCGCAGACGCCTCCCAGCCTTAACCTATTTAGTATTCTCAAAGGGTAGAGAAAAATCCTCTAAATTTTCGAAAAAGTTTTGCCAAAAAGGGAAAAAAGCCCCACAGGTTGTGGTGGGGCCTGAACCTTTAGTTCAATCTTTCCTGCTGCAGGGCCACCTTGTCCCAGTTGCTGGTCACGTTGTAGATAGCGTCTATCAGCCTGGCCTTGAAGAGGCCGGGGCCGTCCTTCCGCTGCAGGAAGCCTGCTGCCAGCTCCCCGCTCTGTCCCAGCACCACCAGGCCCAGCACTGCCGCCAAAAACTTGTCCGCCGCCACGGCGCTGTAGCAGGCCACCAGGGTGGTGGCCATGCAGCCGCTGCCGGTGATCTCCTGCAGGAAGGGGTGGCCGTTGCTGAGGACCAGGGCCCGTTTGCCGTCGGAGACGTAGTCGCTGGCCCCGGTGACGGCGAAGACGCAGTGGAACTTCTTGGCCCCTTCCTGGGCCAGGGAGAGGAGCTCCCCCGCCTCTTGCTCCGCCAGGGCGTCGATGCCCCGGCCGGCGGCCCTGCCCTGGAGGAGGGCGGCGCACTCCGCCCCGTTGCCCCGTACGCAGGTGATGCCCCCTGCCTCTAACAGCTGCAAGGCGAAGGCCAGCCGCCAGGGACTAGCCATCACCCCTACCGGATCCAAGACTACCGGCAGCCCCTTGGCCCTGGCCGCGGCGTAGGACAGCTCCATGGCCTGCCGCCGGCCTCCGTCCAGGGTGCCTAGGTTCAGCACCAGGGCGGCGGCGCCGCCGGTCAGCACTGCCGCCTCCTCCGGCGCCGAGGCCATCATGGGCCGGCCCCCGGCGGCCAGGCAGGCATCGGCACAGCTTTCGGCGCTGACGTAGTTGGTGATGTGGTGGATGAGGGGCCGCTGCTTCCTCACCTGGTCC
Source organism: uncultured Phascolarctobacterium sp. (assembly GCA_964641395.1). Taxonomy (GTDB): domain Bacteria; phylum Bacillota; class Negativicutes; order Acidaminococcales; family Acidaminococcaceae; genus CANQBR01. Next base: position 97,047 of record CAZXKQ010000001.1, read on the forward strand.
ACCAGGCTGGCCAGGCTCTCCTGGATCTCCATCACAGCCCTGCCTTAGCGTAGAGGGAGAAGAAGTGGTGGAGGGGGCCGCAGCCGGAGCCGATGGCCAGGCCGTGGGCTATCCCTTCGGTTACATAGGCCTTGGACACGGCCACCGCCTCCGCCAGGGGCAGGCCCTTGGCCAGGTTGGCGGCCAGGGCGCTGGACAGGGTGCAGCCGGTGCCGTGGGTGTTGCGGCTGGGGATGCGCTTGGCCGGGAACCACTGCTCCCGGCTGCCGTCGTAGAGCAGGTCGTCGGCGTCCCCGCTTAAATGGCCCCCCTTCACCAGCACTGCCTTGGCCCCCAGCTGGACGATCTTCGCCGCCGCCTGCACCATGGCGGCCTCGTCTTGGATCTTGAAGCCGCAGATGGCCTCCGCCTCCGGCAGGTTGGGGGTGACCAGGGTGGCCAGGGGCAGCAGCCGTTTGATCAGGGTTGCGCAGGCCTCCGGGGCCAGCAGGGGGTAGCCGCTCTTAGAGATCATCACCGGATCCAGCACCACGATGGGGGGCTGGTAGTGCAGGAGGCTGTCGGCCACCGCTTCGATGATGGGGCTGTGGCTGAGCATGCCTATCTTCACCCCGTCCACCTGGATGTCGTCGAAGACGGCGGCGATCTGGGCCTGCACCACCTGGGGCTCTATGTCCTGCACCGCCGTCACCCCCTGGGTGTTCTGGGCGGTTACGGCACAGATGACGCTCATACCGTAGGTGCCCTGGGCGGCGAAGGTCTTCAGGTCCGCCTGGATGCCGGCGCCGCCGCTGGAATCAGAACCTGCTATAGTCAATAAGTTTTTCATGCTGGCCTTCCTTTCTCTCGTTGGGTTCAGGGCTTCCTGCGGCCCTGGTCTTGGCCGTGGCCGGTGGGGACGTAGTAACGGGCCCCTAGGAGGGGGTCAGGCAGGTACTGCTGCCGCACCCAGCCGCCGCTGAAATTGTGGGGATACTTGTAGTCGATGCCGTGGCCCAGCTTGGCGGCGGCGCCGTAGTTGGCGTCCCGCAGGTGGGGCGGCACCGTGCCGCAGTCCTTGGTCCGCACGTCTTTACGGGCGTAGTAGATGCCCATGCAGGCGCTGTTGCTCTTGGGAGCGTTGGCGATGTAGCACACTGCCTCCGCCAGGGGGATTTCCGCCTCCGGCAGGCCTACGAAGTCCGCAGCCTGGGCACAGGCGTTGGCCACCACGATGGCTTGGGGGTCGGCCAGACCCACGTCCTCGGCGGCGCAGATGACGATGCGGCGGGCGATGAAGCGCACCTCCTCTCCCCCTTCAATCATCCTGGCCAGGTAGTGGAGGGCGGCATCCGCATCGCTGCCCCGCATGCTCTTGATGAAGGCGGAGACGATGTCGTAGTGCTGGTCGCCCTGCTTGTCGTAGCGCTGCATGGCGGTGCCCAGCACCTGCCGCAGCACGGCCAGGGTCAGCCGCCGCTCCCCTGCCTCCGGCAGCATGAATTCCGCCTGCTCCAAGATGTTCAAAGCTCCTCTGGCATCCCCGGCGCAGAACTGGGCGATGACCTGGAGGGCCTCCGGGTCGGCGGTAAAGCTGTTGGCGAAGCCGTTCTCCCTGTCGGCGATGGCCCGCTCCAGGATCTTCAGCAGCTGCTGGGGCCCCAGCTTCTCAAGGCGGATCACCTTCATGCGGCTGAGGAGGGGGGAGTTGATCTCGAAGAAGGGGTTCTCCGCCGTGGCGCCGATGAGGATGATGGTGCCGTTTTCCACATAGGGCAGCAGCACGTCCTGCTGGGCCTTGTTAAAGCGGTGCATCTCGTCGATGAAGACGATGGTGCGGCCTAGGCCCCCGTCCCGGCTGGCCTGGGCCCGGGCGATGAGCTTGCGCAGGTCGCTGACACCGCTGGAGACGGCGTTGATGGCCTCGAAGCGGTCGCCGGTGGTGTGGGCGATGATGTGGGCCAGGGTGGTCTTGCCGGTGCCCGGGGGGCCGTAGAAGAGGACGCTTTGCAGGGCGTCCCGCTCTATCATCCGCCGCAGGGGGCTGCCTGGGCCTACAGCCTGCTCCTGGCCTACGAAGGCCGCCAGGGTGAGGGGCCGCATCCTGTCAGCCAGGGGCTTGCTGTTCTGGGCCGCCATGCTGAAGAGGCTTTCCATCCCTCTCTACCTCCCTTCGCTTTACTTACTTCAGTAATTATACCATTTTTTCTGGCGGCTGTCACTTTTGAGCTTGGCCTCCCCCAAAGGAAGGGGCGCCCCCTGGTCTGGGAGCCGGCAGCTCTTCAACACCCCTGCCAAGGGTAGGGAGAGACTTAAAAAAACAGGGCCCCAGGCAGGAGCCCCTTTGCATTGTTTTTTTGCCCTCCCTGCCGCCCCCAGAGCTGGCTAGCGAAAACTGGGTAAATGACAAAAATGTCATCTTAGGTGACAAAAATGTCACTTTAATTGTCACTTCTCTTCCCTTCCTCCTCCAACTTGTCCGCTAACTTGACCCAAACTTGTCCCTAAAATTTTTATAAACCTCGCATAATATGGCCGATATGCAGGAATATCCCCTGCTATTCGTATAAATATGGAGAACTTGTCCCTAACTTGTCCGCAACTTGTCCCCAGCTTGTCCCTTTTTTGAACCTCAACTCACCCTTTTGCTCTACGCCCTGCACCTTATGTATAATAGTGTGAAAATAGCCCGATAGCAGGGTTGTTTTTGCATAAACACGTAGCTAACCAGTCTCGGCCTGGCCGTCTCCTTGTCCCTAACTTGTCCGCAATGTGCAGTATATCCTGCCTAAATACCCCCTTAGCTGCAAGAGAAAGTGCAGCTCTTGGCCTGCACACAGGGCAAACTTGTCCCCTATCTTGTCCCCCTACACAGCCTAACTTGTCCTTGGTGTACAAGGCAGCCGCCCTGGGCTATATACAGTATTTATGCTCCCCTCCTGCCTCCAGAGCTGGCTAGTGACAACTGGGCAAGTGACAAAAATGTCATCTCAGGCGTCTCCTGAGCTTTTTCTTCCCTTGCAGAGGGGGGTCTGGTTGCTAAAATCTTTATACTGAAAACCCTCGGCTCTTAAAAAAGTTACCTCCAAGGCGATTTTTGAAAATTTGTTCAAGGCAGAAAGATTTTCTGCACAAATATATTAGATTATCTAAGTAAATTGCAACGATTTTCTGCTGGCTTTTCTCCAAATCTTGTGCTAAGATAGGAACTAGATTGAGGAAGGAGGCGCCAGGACATGGTAAAGCCTTAGCCTCCAAGTCTAGCGTGGGAGGGAGTTGGAAGGAATGAGCAGTTGGGGCGAAAGTATTTGGCAGAGGGGCTTTGCGAAAGGCTACTCCAAAGCCTTTGCAGAAAGCTTCGCCGAGAGCTTTGAAGAAGCCTCTGCTGACTGGGTCGCCAAAGCTAAGGCCCGTGCTGAAGCTAGCAGTCTTAAATTAGGTAAGGCTAAAGGTATTGCTTCTTCGATTGCTAACCTAATGGAAACTATGTCCCTAGACAGAGAGCAGGCCATGGACGCATTGAAGATACCCTTGGAGGAAAGAGCTGGATACGCCAAATTGCTACAAAGGCCTATAGAGCTAGCAGAGAGTAAAGAGGAACGGTAAATATGGGCGAGTACTACACCTCTATCTGGGAAACTGGCTTTGAGGAAGGTTTTACCAAAGGCTTTTCCCAATGCTACATCAAGAACTTCGAGGAAAACTTGGCCAAAGAGCTTTCTGAAATTGCAGCAAGGAACTTGGCCCTAGGCGAGGCCGAGGGTATTGCTTTTTCTATTACTAACTTAATGGAAACTATGAACCTGGCCAGGGAGCAGGCTATGGACGCTTTAAAGGTTCCTCCGGAAGAAAGGGCCAAATACGCTAAACTACTGTAAGCCTCCTGCCCCGTCCGGGTTCAAGCACTCCCCTGCCACCTTGGGTGATGGGAAGGTAAAGCAGTGAAGTAAAGGTCTCTTTGGCTGTCCCTTTTATTTCATTCCTCCTCCAACTTATCCCCTAACTTGACCCAGACTTGTCCCCAAAGCCTTTATAGACCTTGCATAAAGCGGCCGATATGCAGGAATATCCCCTGCTATTCGTATAAATATGGGGAACTTGTCCTTAACTTGTCCGCAACTTGTCCCCAGCTTGTCCCTTTTTTGAACCTCAACTCACCCTTTTGCTCTACGCCCTGCACCTTATGTATAATAGTGTGAAAATAGCCCGATAGCAGGGTTGTTTTTGCATAAACACATAGCTGACCAGCCTCGATCTGGCCGCCTCCTTGTCCCTAACTTGTCCCTCAACTTGTCCGCAATGTGCAGTTTATCCCGCCTAAATGCCCCCTTAGCTGCAAGAGAAAGCGCCGCTCTTGGCCCGCACACAGGGCAAACTTGTCCCCTATCTTGTCCCCCTACGCAGCCTAACTTGTCCTCAACGGACAAGGCAGCCGCCCTGGACTATATACAGTTTTTATGCAAAGATAGGCCGGCGGAAAGGCAAGGCTGGCTCCGCTACCTATACTCCAGCAATAATAAATTGACCACTGGCGCTAAGTATGCTAGACTAGAAGCTAAGAAGCAGGTTTTAATAAAAGGAGTTAAGAAAACGAACCGGCCGGAGGAGAAACGGAGGGAGAAGCCTTGTACAACCCCACGACAATTGCCGAACTGTTAAAAGCCAAGGAAGGCGAACAGATCCAATTTAAGGAGGCCAAGCACCGTTTTTCCTTCGAAGAGGCGACCAAATGCTGCTGTGGCCTGGCAAATTGCGGCGGCGGCCAGCTGGTGTTCGGCATTAGTGACAAGCGCCCCCGCCAGGTGGTAGGGAGCGAGGCCTTTGCCCAACCAGAGCGCGTCAGGGAAGGCTTAATGGACAAATTGCGGGTGATGGTGGATTTTGCCCTGCTTGAGGAAGAGGGCAAGCGGGTCCTGCTGTTCAATGTGGCAGCACGCCCCCTCGGCCTGCCTGTACAGGTTGACGGAGTCGCCTGGTGGTATGCAGGAGACAGCCTTATCCCCATGCCTGAGGAGGTGAGGCGGAAGGTATACGCAGAAACCGGCCTTGACTACTCCAGCAGCATCTGCCCCTCTGCCACCATGGCCGACTTAGAGGAGGGGGCAATTAATGCCTTTCGCGAAAAATGGGTAGAAAAGAGCGGCAACAGACGGCTTCTGACCCTATCGGCTGAGCAACTCCTCTGCGATTGTGAAGCTATAACTGATGACGGCGTTACCTATGCCGCCCTTGTTTTGTTTGGTAAAAGGGAGGCTCTGAGAAGGTTTCTGCCCCAAGCCGAGTTAATTTTTGAGTATCGTTCAACAGACTTAGCCGGGCCGGCCAATCAAAGGGTAGAATTTCAAGAAGGTTTTTTCTCCTATTTTGATCGTCTGTGGGAACTGGTAAACCTGCGTAACGACAAACAGCACTACCAAACGGGCTTCTTCCTCGGCGACATTTCCACCTTCAATGAACGGGTTGTCAGGGAGGCCATCCTAAACGCCGTAAGCCACCGTAGCTACCAGATGGGTGGCAGCGTCTTTGTCAAGCAGTACCGGGAAAGGCTCACTGTGGAGAGCCCCGGCGGCTTCCCCATCGGCATCTCCCTGTCCAACATCTTGAACAGACAGCTGCCCCGCAACCGGCGCATTGTGGAGATCCTAGCCCTCTGCGGACTGGTAGAGCGCTCAGGCCAGGGCATGAACCTCATGTATGAATTGAGCGTTAAAGAAGGCAAAGAACTGCCAGACTTTACCGGAACTGACGACAGTTTTGTCAGCCTTACCTTGCACGGCTTAGTGCTAGACCCCCGCATGCTGGCCCTGCTGAAGCAGATAGGCGCCAAACGCATGGAGCTGCTTTCCACTGAGGCCCTCCTGGTCATCAATGCCCTCTACCGAGGAAGGCCTCTTGCCAAGAATCTCCGCCCCTGCCTTAAACGGCTGACAGAGATGGGCATCGTGGAGCAGATGGGGTCTAATAAGTACGTCTTGGCTAGGGGCTTGTACGCTGCTGCAGGGAAGGCCGGCGTCCATACCCGCAGGGTGGGCCTTGACAGGGGCACGAATAAAGAATTGCTCTTTAGGCACATCCGTGAAAAAGGCTCCCAGGGCGCACCCTTTAAAGAATTACAGCAGGTGCTGCCAGGGCATAACCGCAGGCAGATTCACAGTTTGCTGGACGAGCTGCGCAGGGAGGAACGCATTTACTGCGCAGGCAGGACCAGTGCGGCTAAGTGGTTTATTGTGCGGTTAGGGGAGTAAGCAAGCCCCTGTTCCTCCCCCGACTTATCCCCTTACTTGACCCAAACTTGTCCCTAACTTGTCCGCAACTTGTCCCTTGCTTGTCCTCTTTTGACCCTCAACTCACGCTTTTGCTCTACGCCCTGCAACTTATGTATAATAGTGTGAAAATAGCCCCATAATAGGGCTATTTTTGCATAAATGTATAGCGGGCCAAGCTCGGCCGGCCCGCTGCCTTGTCCCTAACTTGTCCCCAACTTGTCCGTAACAGTCAGCAAATACCGCCTAAATAACCCCTTATCTGCAAGGGGAATTTCCTCTCTTGCCTAGAACACAGGGCAAACTTGTCCCCCAACTTGTCCCCTGGGCAGCCTAACTTGTCTTTGGTGTACAAGGCGGCCGCCCTGTACTATATTCAGTTTTTATGCTTCCCTCCTGCATCCAGGGCTGCTAGTGACAACTGGGTAAGTGACAAAAATGTCATCTCAGGTGACAAAAATGTCACTTTATGGTACAATGAGACCAACGGCAAGAAAGAGAGGACGGGTTATGAACCTAGGGAAGGAAACAGAAACTCTGGAATTTAAAAAGACCACCGGCGAAATGAAGGAGGCCATGATCTCTATAGCGGCCATCTTGAATAAGCACGGCGTGGGCACCCTCTATTTCGGTGTAAAGCCCAATGGATCCGTAGTGGGACAGACTGTAGCCGAGTCTTCCCTCAGGGCTGTGTCCCGGGCGGTGTACGAAAGTATAAGGCCCCAAATCTACCCTGCCATTGAAGAAGTAGTCCTTGAGGATAGGCACCTAATCAAGGTGGAGTTTGCTGGCAGTAACACCCCCTATTCTGCGGCAGGCAGGTACTACCTGCGCACTGCCGACGAGGATCGGGAGGTGACGCCGGAGGAACTGAGGACTTTTTTCATCGCCAACGAATATAGGGAAAAATGGGAAAACTCCCCCTCCTCCGCCACCCTGCAGCAGGTGGATAGGGCTGCGGTGAAGGCCTTTTGGCAGAAGGCCGTCAGCGCTGGGCGCATGCCTCCGGGGCGGTACACCTGCCCCATCATCCTCAAAAGGTACGGCCTAGTGGCTGAAGAGAGGCTCACTCAGGCCGGGGAGCACCTCTTCGGCAGCACCCAGCCGGTCACCTTGAAGGCCGCCGTCTTCGCCACCGATGAGAAACTCACCTTTCTGGACATGAAGCTCTTCGAGGACAACATCTACAACCTGCTAAGGGCGGCAGAGGCCTACATTTTGCAGAACATCCGCTGGAGTAACGAAATCATCGGTTTCCAAAGGGTGGAGACTCCTGAGATCCCTGTGGCGGTCATCAGGGAGGTGCTAGCCAATAGCTTTGCTCACGCAGTTTACAACAGTCCCACCAGGCACGAAGTCTGCATTCATCCTGGGATGATAACAGTCTACAGCCCCGGCCCCTATGCCAGTGCGCATAAGCCGGAAGACTACGTAAAGGGCAACTATGAATCGGTTATACGCAACGCTACCATTGCCAAAATACTGTACCTAAACAAGTCCATTGAGCAGTTCGGCAGCGGCTTTAAGCGCATTGACAGCCTCTGTAAGGACGCCTCGGTCCGCTATTCCTACCAGAGCAGTTCCCAAGGCTTTAAGTTCATCCTCTACAGGAACCCGCTGCCCGGCGACTTGTCCGGCATCTCTTTAAACGGAACTTTGAATGGGACCGAGATCTCCGTCCTGGCCATCTTGAAGAAGAAGCCGGCTGCTACCCGGGAGGAAATTGCCGGGATGATTTCCAAGACGGTGCGCACAGTTCAGAGGGCGTTGGCTTCCTTAAAGGATAAGGGCTACATCCAACGGACCGATTCTAAGCAAGATGCCGGCTGGGAGGTTGTAAAGTGACAAAAATGTCATCTCAGGTGACAAAAATGTCACTTTAATTGTCACTTTCCTTCCGTTACTCCTCCAACTTGTCCCCTTACTTGACCCAAACTTGTCCCTAAAATTTTTATAAATCTTGCATAATATGGCCGATATGCAGAAATTCGCCCTGCTATTCGTATAAATATGGGAAACTTGTCTCTAACTTGTCCGCAACTTGTCCCTTGCTTGTCCCTCTTTGGGGCCTCAGCCTCCACTTTTGCTCCCTGCTCTGTAGAGCATGTATAATATCGAGAAAATAGCCTTATAATGGGGCTATTTTTGCATAACTATATAGCTGGCCAGGCTCAGCCCGGCCCCTGTCTTGTCCCTAACTTATCCCTCAACTTGTCCGCAATGTGCAGTATATCCTGCCTAAATACCCCCTCACCTGCAAGAGAAAGTGCCGCTCTTGGCCTGCACACAGGGCAAGCTTGTCCCCTAACTTGTCCCTCACCTTGTCCCCTGAGCAGCCTAACTTGTCCTCAACGGACGAGGCAGCCGCCCTGGACTATATTCAGTATTTATGCAAAGACAGGAAGGGGCCGTCCTGCCGGCGGAAGGGCTTCTTGCCCATCATCTGTCTGATGGACGGCTTGACTTTTTCTCTTGGACAGGGTAAAATGTCCATGATAGGACATTTTGGAGGCAGTCATATGAATATCGGCAGGGAAAACGAATTCATCGAGTTCAAAAGGTCGACTTCTGAGACCAAAGAAGCCATCATCTCCATTGCCAGCATCTTGAACAAGCATGGGAAGGGTACCATCTATTTTGGCGTGCAGGATAACGGCGACGTGGTGGGCCAGGAACTGGGAAAGGATACGGAAAGGAAGCTCTCCCGGGACATAAGGGAAAATATCAAGCCTTCCCTCTGGTATGAGGTGCAGACGAAGCAGACAGACGACGGCAGGTTCTTTATCGAAGTTGCTTTCAGCGGTGCAAATGCCCCCTACGCAGCTTACGGAAGATATTTTCAACGCTTTGCGGACGAGGACAGGCAGATAGCCGACGCTGAGTTGGAGCGCCTGTTCCGGCTACGGCAGAAAGATTACTCTGCCTGGGAAGACACCCCCTCCTCTGAGGGCCTGGCCGTTATTGATGAAAGGCTCTTACAAAGGGTCATAGCCGCGGGAAACGAGAGCGGCAGGCTCAGGTACGACTATACCGCCGCAGCGGCCCTGCTGTCCAAGCTAGGCCTGTACAATCCTGACACAGGCCTGCTCACCAACGCCGGAAACGTACTGTTTTCTGCCCAGCGCCCTGTTTTGTTAAAAACGGCGGTCTATGCTTCAGAGACAAGGTTGACCTTTCTCAAGCTCAATCACTTTGAAGGCAACGTCTTTGAATGCATAGAGGAAGGCATCTCCTTCATTATGTCCGCCATTAATTGGCGCATCGTCCTAAATGGAAGCCCACAACGGAGGGAAGAGCCGGAAATACCCCAGGCGGCCATCCGGGAGATAGTGGTCAACGCCTTCGCCCACGGTTGCTACTTTGCCAACACCGCCTTCACCATCGAGGTGTTCAGCGACAGGGTGCTGATCTACAGCCCGGGCCTCTTCCCCAACGGGTATAGGCCGGAGGACTTCGCCAATAAGGCCGCAGAACCCATCATGCTCAACCCTAAGATCGTGAAGGTGCTTTTTACGGCAGCGCTGATAGAGTCCTTTGGCACAGGCTATGAGAGGACCTTCGCCGCCTGCAGGGAAGCCGGGGTGGCCTATTCCTACGAAAATACGAAAACCGGCTTCCGCTTCGTCTTCCACCGCCCTCTCGGTCATAGGACGGTTCCAGAGCTGACCAAGACGGAAGAGACAGTTTACCAGTGCTTGAAGGAAAGGGACTATCTGACCATCGCCCAGCTGGCGCCCCAAATCGGCAGGTCGGAAAAGACCGTTTACCGGGCCCTGAAGGGCCTGAAAGCAAAGGGCTGCCTCCAAAGGGAGGGTAGCGATGTAAACGGGTACTGGAAGTTCCTTCGTTAGGAGCCCAGCCTAGATCGGCTAGCTGGAACAAAGGCCGGCTCTGCGCCCTCCAAAACGAGGAAGCCTGGCAGAACAGGCCTTCCCTTTCGCAGTCGCCCTCATCATATTAGGATCTCAGGCTATTTAGAGCTTAAGGAGGTTGTGATCATTTATGAAGAAACGTCTACTGAACAACCTAGTGGTGTCGGAGGTGGGCATGGGCTGCATGGGCCTGTCTCACGGTTACGGGGAGATCCCCGACGAGCGGAGCAGCATCGAAGCCCTCCAGGCCGCCTACGAAGCTGGCTGCACCTTCTTCGATACGGCAGAGGCCTACAGCCCCAACCTGCAGGGAAAGGGCCACAACGAGCTCATCATCGGCAAGGCCCTCAAGGCCTGCCGCCAGGAGGTGGTGCTGGCCACCAAGCTCCACGCCACCGTCCAGGAGTATCAGGAAAAGGGGATCTACCAGCTGCTGAAGGAGCACCTGGCCGCCTCCCTGGCCAGGCTGCAGACGGACTACGCCGACCTTTACTACCTCCACCGGGTGGACAGGGCCGTCCCTGTGGAAGAGGTGGCTGCAGGCATGGGCCGCCTCCTCCAGGAGGGCCTGATCCGGGGCTGGGGCCTCTCCCAGGTGGACGTGGACACCATAGCCAAGGCCCAGGCCGTCACCCCCCTGGCCGCCATCCAGAACATCTACTCCATGGTGGAGCGCACCAGCGAGGAGAAGGTCATCCCCTACTGCCTGGAGCACAACATCGGCTTCGTGCCCTTCTCCCCTGTGGCCAGCGGCCTGCTCTCCGGCAAGGTCACCAAGGAGACGGACTTCTCCCACAGCGATGACGTGAGAAAGTACGTGCCCCAGCTGGCCAAGGACAACATCGAGGCCAACGGGCCCATCCTGGCCCTGCTGGCGGAGTATGCGGCCAAGAAGCAGGCCACCATGGCCCAGCTCTCCCTGGCCTGGATGCTGTACAAGTATCCTAACGTGGTGCCCATCCCCGGCTCTAAGAACAAGGGGCGGATTTTGGAAAACCTTCAGGCCAGCCAGGTCATCCTGTCTAAAGAGGAGTTTGACAAGCTGGACGCAGCCCTGGCGGCCATACCCCTAAAGGGCGTGCGGGGGCACGTGGAGTTCCAAGGGGACAGCATGAGCAACTGGGGGAAGAAGTAGAAGAGGCTGCAAACGGCAGCCTGTTGCGGCTGCTGTCCGTCCTCCTGTCCCCCCGGCTGAGCGTAGAGGAGAAGTTGCGAGTGGCGGAAGGTGAATGCCGCCTGCCTATGACGCTAAGACTGAAGGAGGAGTTGAAAGAGATGTGCGATTTAAGCAAAGGCATCAGGAGGAGGGGCGTAGAGGAAGGCATCGCCCTCTCCCTCAAGAACTTGATGAAGACCATGCACCTGACCCTGGAAGAAGCCATGGAGGCCCTGCAGGTACCCCCGGCCGAACGGCCTAAGTTTGCCAAAATGCTCTAGAGCCTGCCAGCCGCCAGCCAGGGACGGTCGGTACCGCCCCCGCTGCTCCCTCCGTACAGCTGCCCAGGCCCTCTAAGGCTAGAAAAGGTTACAAGCCCCCGGCTGCCATCCTGGCGGCGGGGGCCTTTTTCTGCCCAGGCTGCCCTGCCAGCCCCAGTCCCTGGGAGAGGCGAGAAAAAAGAATGGAAAAAGCCCCGGGGCTATGCTAGAATTTTAAGTGGCCCTGCCAGAGGGCCGAAGGCAAAATCCGTGGGAGGAAAGGCTATGAAGCATAAAGTGAAAGTCACCGTCATCGACAAAAAGCTCTACCCTGACCTGCAGGCCCGCTACTGCGCCGACCCCCAGTCCGGCCCCTGCCCCTGCTACAACGTAGGGGATGAATTCATCTTTGAGCGGGACGGGGACAGGGACCACTTCTGGCACGGCGGCCTCGGCACCCTGGTGAAGACCGCCGCAGACCCGGACAGCGTAGCCGGCGGCCCCAAGCTGCCCTTCTGCTCCGAGGCCTGGGACGCTATCGCCCGCTACATCTACGCCGGCCTCCAGGGAGGCTCCATCATGAAGGGCTGGATGAGGGAGGAGAACACCATGATCTGCTGCTGCTCTGACGGCACCCGGCCGGTGATCTTCAAAATAGAGCGCATCGACTACTAGGGCGCGGGAGCGAGGTGGCTGCAGTGTGCACCCGTTTTTACCTCAGCGGGGAGGATGAGGAGCTGGCGGCCCTCAAGGCCCAGGTCCTCCGCTCCCCCCTGGCCGACAGCTTCATCAGGGCGGGCTGCCCCATTCTCGGAGCTGGTGAGATCCGGCCTACGGCAGTGGTGCCGGTCCTGGCCCCCAACCGGCGGGGCAAGGTTGGAGCCTTTCCCATGCGCTGGGGCTTCCGGCTGCCTAAGGGCCCCCTCCTCGTCAACGCCCGGGTGGAGACTGCCGCCAGCAAGCCTGCCTTTCGGGAGGCCTGGCGGAGCCGCCGCTGCCTCATCCCCGCCTCCTGGTACTACGAGTGGTCCCACCTGGTGGACCGCCAGGGACGGAAGGTGGTGGGGGCCAAGTACATGCTCCAGCCCCAGGGGGAGGTCAGGGCCTGGCTGGCCGGCCTCTACCGGCTGGAGGAGGGCCTGCCCTCCTTCACCGTCCTCACCCGGGAGGCGGCGGAGGACATCCGCTACATCCACGACCGCATGCCCCTCATCCTGCCCCAGGCCAGGCTGGAAGAGTGGCTGGCGCCGGCCACCCTGCCGGAGACCCTCCTGCCCTACGCCCTGACGGCCATGGTGGCGGAGAAGCTGGAACAGGAGGGCTGAGGCTGCCGCCTCTCGGCCCAGCTCTGCGGCGGGCCAGGCGGAAGGCCCTTGCAGGGTGACGAACAGGCACGGGAGAAGGAGGCGGCCGGGGTGCACCACATAGGCAAGCCCTGGTGCGTATTGGTTAAACAGTGTTTACCCTATTTGCCAAGCTGCCAACGATCAGCAGGAAAAGGAAGTTCCTCCTCCCCTCCCCCGGACAGACCAGTGGGCCAAGGGGAAGGCTGGGGCCTTTGTAAAAGTGACGAACAGGCATAGGAGAAGGGAGGCGGCCGCGGTGCACGACATCTGGAACCCCTGGCACGGCTGCGTCAAGTGCAGCGAAGGCTGCCAGCACTGCTACATGTACTACCTGGACCGGCTGCGGGATAAAGACGGGTCCGCCATCTACAAGACCAAGAACGGCTTCAACTACCCCCTCCAGAAGCGGCGGAACGGGGAGTACAAGGTGCAGAGCGGCGAGATGCTGCGGGTCTGCATGACCTCCGACTTCTTCTTGGAGCAGGCGGATCCTTGGCGGCCGGAGGCCTGGCGGATCATCCGCCGGCGGCGGGATGTGAAGTTCTTCCTCCTCACTAAGCGGCCCCAGCGGGTGGAGGCCTGCCTGCCTCCGGACTGGGGCGAGGGCTGGGAGAACGTGTTCTTCAACGTAACCTGCGAAAACCAGCGCCGGGCGGACGAGCGCATCCCCCTCCTCCACCGGCTGCCCTTCAAGCACAAGGGCCTGATGTGCGCCCCCCTGCTGGGCCCTGTGGACATCGACGCCTACCTGGACCAGGGGCAGATTGAGCAGGTGCTCTGCGGCGGGGAGAACTACGACGGCTGCAGGCCCTGCCGCTACGAGTGGGTCAAGCAGCTCTATGAGCAGTGCCGGGCCCACGACGTCACCTTCAACTTTATCGAAACTGGTACGGTCTTCATCAAGGATGGCCGGGCCTACCGTATGCCCAACAAGCAGCTCCAGGCCCAGCAGGCCTACCGCAGCGGTTTGCAGCACCGGGGGCGGCCCTTGGAGTTTAAGCTGTACGACAGCTGGGGTTATGAGGTGCCGCCGGAGCGGCTCTACGTCCCCCGCTATCACCCGGTGAGCTGCCGGGAGTGCGCCAGCCGCCTCACCTGTAATGGGTGCTCCGGCTGTGGGCAGTGTGAGAAGAGGAGGCTTTGAGGGGGCTGCCCTCCCCCACCCCGTGGCCGATTCCCTTTGGGAAGGGCGAGACTGAATTGAATAAGTAGGGCTGGACTTTAGAAGAGCTGAGAGTCCCAAACACTGCTGTTGGAGCGGTGTTTGGGGCTTTTTGTGTGGGAGGGCCTATGCCGCCTTGGCTGCCTTTTATCTGCTTCTTCTGCTAACACTTAGTTCTGTGCCGCTTAGATACTAGCCCACTGCTCCCAGCACAGCTCCACTGCCCCATTAACTACCCTAGGGGCAATTTATAATCCCGGCTGATGCTTGCTGCTGCGTCCTCCTTGATCAGGGTTCTATCTCGCAGAAGGATGACCTTGGAGGCGAGGCGCTGTTCCAATTTTTTCGCTTAGTCACTATCGCCGCTCAGTGTCTTAGCCTGCTCTGAAAGGGGAAATGTTAAAAACATCTAGAATCTTTAATCTTTGCAAATTAAGGTGTTCTAGCCGTTTCTATGCCATAGCGACGCCTATTTATCAGCTAAATTTACCAAAGGCCGCTGGCATTATTACATGCTAAGAGGAAAAGTTACTATACTGTCTATTGAGATTTTAGCCTGTTTTCGTTATAATTATTTTGGGGTGTTGCGTCAACATAAGCCCGAGGGAGTAGAATGAAAAGGATGTGCGAATAATGGCAAAGAAAGAAGCTAGCTTCGATCTTTTTATACATGATCTGCTTGATGAAGCCGGCATAGAAGCCGACACGCAAGGCAGTAATGTCCTTGAGATAAACAACGCACTTAAAACCGCATCAAAGAATCAAACAGGAAAAGTAGGTTATCCCGAATATACAGCAGTTGTGCGTGGTTACGTGCTGGTCATGGAAGATAAAGCAGACCGTTCATACCTTATAAAACGGGACAAGGACGAAAATATTTCAATGTCTGTTGAAGCTACGCAGGATTACGCCGTAAACGGTGCCCTGTTCTATGCCCAGAAGATATTAGAGAAAACCAACTATAAAAAAGTATTCGCTTTCGGCAACGCTGGCGATAAGAAACACCATACCATTCAGCCCCTATTCGTCGATAGTTCCGGGCCTAAGCTGTTGCCAGAAATTGAAACTTTTGAGAACTTTTCAAAAGACCACATCGAGGAATATTACAGGCGCATCGTCTTAGGTGAAACGCCTTCGGAAGATATTGAACTTGCGAACATTCTTAAAAAGGCAAAAGATCTACATGAATATCTGCGCAATTACGGCAGTTTGGGTGAAAACGAAAAACCGCTAGTTGTGTCTGCTATTTTGTTGGCATTGCGTGAACAGAAATACGGTTTCGACCTCTCGCAACTAACGGGCGACACAATCAAGACAGACGGCGACAAACTCTTTGAACAGCTTGAAAACAATTTGAAGCGGGCAAGAGTCGCTCCTGAAGTCAAAAAACAGCGCGTTCTGAATCAATTTACTTTGATCAAGGACAGGCCGCTACTAAATACTGTCCGGGATGATTTAGGGAAGACACCGCTGAAATTTTATGCTGAATATATAAATAATAACATCTTCAAGGCGGTTATAACAAATTCACCGGAAGATTACCTGGGCCGTTTCTACGGAGAATTTGTTTCCTACTCCGGCGGTGATGGTCAGTCGTTGGGCGTTGTATTAACGCCACGCCATATAACGGAACTTTTCTGTGATTTGGTAGACTTAAAGCCTACAGACGTTATTTTTGACCCGTGTTGCGGGACAGGTGGTTTTCTCATTTCTGGGATGCACAAAATGCTGCTGGCAGCACAAAACGAGGCGGAAGGAAAGCATATAAGGCAAAACCAGATTCACGGAATAGAAATTCGTGATGATATGTTTTCAATCGCTACCACCAACATGATCTTACGCGGCGACGGGCAAAGCAATTTGCTTTGTGATGATTTTCTTGCAAAGGACACAGGAAAGTTACAGCTAAAAGGCGGCGGGATTACAGTCGGTTTTATGAACCCGCCCTATTCACAGGCAAAGGACAAGAGCACGGCGCATTTATCCGAATTGTGTTTTGTGCGACATTTACTTGATTCTGTCACGGCAGGCGGACGGGTGGCTGTCATAGTTCCAGTTTCTGCCATGATCGGAAAGACAAAGGAAGATAAAGCAATTAAGGACTATATACTGAAACACCATACATTAGAAGGTGTTATCAGTTTGAATAAAGATACCTTTTACCGCGTCGGAACAGTTCCCTGCATTGCCGTTTTTACGACTGGTGAACCCCACCCCCAAGATAAGCTGTCAAAATTCATTAATTTTGAAGACGATGGCTTTGAAGTGAAAAAGCATCTCGGTTTAGTGGAAACAGAACGTGCAAAAGACAGAAGGCAGTATATGCTTGATTGTTGGCGTGGAAATATAACGGATTACCCTTCAAAATTTATGGTAGAAACGTCAATTGAAGCTACGGATGAATGGTTGCATTCATTCTACTACTACAATGATGAAATACCAGCGGAGCAAGACTTTATGAATAGTATTGCAGATTATTTGACGTTTGAATTTAATATGATAACCCATGGGCGTGGCTACCTGTTTGATAAGGACGGTGATAGGTAATGCTGTCGCTAACTGATAGAGAGTGGAAAGAATTTTATATTAACGGAATATTTGAGCATATACAGCGTGGCAAGCGTTTAAAAACAACAGATCATATACCTGGAAATATGCCCTATGTCTCCTCGTCAGCAATTAACAATGGGGTTGATGATTTTGTCAGTAACTCCCATAAAGTCAGAATATTCAACGACTGCCTGACACTAACAAACAGCGGCAGCGTTGGGACAGCTTTCTATCATGGCTATTCGTTTGTAGCAAGCGATCATGTTACCGCTTTGAAGTCAGAAAAGCTGAATGAATATAGCTATTTGTTTATTGCGGTAATCGTTTCCCGACTTTCAGAAAAATACAGCTTTAACCGAGAAATTAATGATGTACGTATTAACAAAGAAAAAATTATATTGCCAGTCGACGAAGAAGGCAAGCCCGATTATGCCTTCATGGAACAGTACATAAGGGAACGAGAACAGCAAATTATACAAAATTATATTGCTTATATTGGTAATAATTGCAAAATGGGGGGGTAATAATTCCATTGAATGAAAAGAAATGGGAGGAATTTTTCTTGCGAGATATTTTTTCCATTAGTTCTACATCAAGCAGTATTGATAAAAATAAATTGGTTAGAAAACTGGGAAAATATCCGTATGTAACACGCTCTGATATTGGCAACGGGATAAATGACTATGTTTGTGAACAGCCTGATTATTCCATTGATGAGGGAAATTGCATTACAGTTGGTTTAGATACACAAACAGCATTTTACCAGAATCACAGGTTTTATACGGGTCAAAACATTCAAATTTTGCGCAATCCGCACTTGAATTCTTCAAACGCCAAATTCCTTGTGCCGCTTGTAAAGAATGTTTTATCCATCTTTAGCTGGGGAGGAAACGGGGCAACGCTTACTCGATTGAGAAGGAGCAGAATTCTTTTGCCTGTCGATGACCAGGGGAACCCAGATTATGAATATATGGCGGCATATGCTGAAAGAGCAGTCAACCAATTAAAGCTGCAGTATTTGCGCAAAAAGAAAGCAATGACAGTATAACTTGTCATTGTTTTTCCTGCCCTGTCTTTGCCCAAGGATTTTTCTAATTCCAACTAAAAGGAGGAATATTATGGCTAATGACATTAAATTTGAAATTGAAAAAAATCTTGGCATACTTTCAGAAAGTAGAAAAGGTTGGAAGAAAGAACTTAATCTTATAACTTGGGGTGAAGCAAAAGCCAAATACGATTTGCGTGAATGGTCTCCAGATCACGATAGAATGAGCAAAGGTGTTACCCTCTCGAAAGAGGAACTAACTAAATTGAAAGCGCTTTTAAACACCATGGACATTTGACATGCCCAACTAACCTCTTATTGTTATTCTTAAAATAATCTAACCCCCAAGGAGCCCTTCTATGTACGAACTCACCGCCCTATTAGAAAACACTGCT
>CAZXKQ010000002.1:0-45279 GCA_964641395.1 uncultured Phascolarctobacterium sp.
GTTGCCAAAACCGTCTTGTTCTGGCTAGCGTCAATAAACAGAATTCACATTCTGTCCCATACCGTCGCCAAAAAAATACGCAAATCCTTCCTGCGCTAGCAGAATTATACCATACTCAAGAAGGGCTATGCAACAAGATTTTCCTAATTTGGCCTTTCTAGACGGGTTTTTAGGAAGAGGCCTAGCACAAGCACAGCTATAAGGGTTGTTCCCTCCTACAGCCGGCTTGCTGCTAGGCCTTTTTTTGCTTTTTAGGAGGCCTTTTCCCCCGCCTCAAGGGGGTTGCCGCCGCCTGGGGCGGCCGAGGCAGTAAACAGAATGTGAATTCTGTCCTATTTTTCTGCCCCTAGTAGACCAACCCTAGCTCTTCGATGCTCTTGGCGTGCTCCACGCCGCTGGAGATAAGGTAGAGGCGGGTGGTCTCGATGCTGGAATGGCCCAAGATGGCCGCCAGCTTCACCAGGTCCTTGTGGCTGTAATAATAGGTGAGGGCGAAGAGGTGCCGCAGATTGTGGGGGAAGACCTTGCTAGGCTCCACCTGGGCCGCCTGGCAGAGCCGCTTCATCTCCCCCCAGATCTGCCTGCGGCTCAACCCCTCCCCGGAGGCGGTACGGAAGAGCTGGCCCTGGGGGATGCCCTGCTCCTGGGCGTAGAGGCGCAGCTTGCGGCACAGCTTGGCCGGCAGCAGGATGGTGCGTATCTTCCCCTTCAGGGCCACCTCCGTCAAGCCCTGGCAGGCTGCCTCCACTGTGATGTAGCGCACCTCCGACACCCGGATGCCGGTGGAGCAGATGGTTTCTATCACCAGGGCCAGCCGCTCCCTCCCCTGGGCCAGGGCCGTGGCCACCAGCTGCCGGTATTCCTCCCGGGTCAACTCCAGCCTTTGGTTGCGGAAGACCCGCTTCTGCAGCCGCAGGAATTTGACCCGGCAATCATGCCAGCCTAAAAAGATGAAGAGGCCGTTGAGGGAGGACAGCTTGTTGTTCACCGTGCTGGGAGCCAGGCTCCGCTGCAGCAGGCAGGCCTTCCAGGCCAGCACCTCCTCCTTGCTCACCGCCCGGCCTCCCAGCCAGGCCAGGAACAGCTCGATGTCCCGCAGGTACTTCTGCAGGGTGGCGGCGGCCCGCTCCTCCTGGTAGAGGTGTTGGCGGAAGGCCGCCAGGCACTCTTCGTTTAACTTGTGCTTTAGCATTTTTTACTTCTCCCTTCCTATACAGTCGGCAGTACTCTATAGTTCTGATTATAGAAGTACAACCAATTTATATAGGATAGCACAAGACGGCCTGGTTTTGTTGTTTATTTCTTGCCTTTCCCCTGGGAAAGCGCCCTGCCGTGAAAAAAAGGTACTGGAACAGCCGCGGGCCATAACCCACTGTTTCAGTACCTTATTGCTCTTTCCTTGTCAGCCCAGCAGGACTCTAGGCCCTGCCGGGCCCGGCCTCCTCAGTCGGCCCCCAGTCCCAAGTTACTGGTTAGGAGCGGCCCACTGTCTCCTTTCCCTCTGCCTCCTGGCCGTCCGCCTCCTGGTAGAGGCGGGCGAAGGACTGCTCCAAGTCCTCCTCCTGGCTGAAGCTGCGCTCCTCGTCCCCCAGGGGCTCCTCCTTGCAGTCCATAGAGGCGAAGTCCTTGGCCTTAGCCTTCCCTTCCCGGTAGGCCTCCTGGTAGAGCTCCTTGAAGCTGGCGATGTCCTCCGGCTGGCCGGCCTTGATCCACGCATTGGCCACCTTGCCTACCGCGTAGGTGATGGCCACCCCCAAGGGGATGTTCAAGGGGCCCAGGGGCAGCAGGGTGGCCAGGGTCTGGCCGCAGAAGGTGGCGCCTAGGCCGGCTATCAGGCCCTTGGCAGCCCCTTCCTCTATGTCTACCCCTCTCAGCTTCCCCAGCCGCACGATCATGTACACTTCGTTGGCGATGAGGGCCATGGTGCCTACCAGGGGGGCCACCACGATGAGGCCGGCCCGGGCGGCTCCCCAGCGGCAGAGCTGTTCCGCCTCCGCCTCAATCTCCGCTTCGCTCAGCAAACTTTTCTTCTCGTCCATAATCCATCCCTCCTAGTCCTTTTTTATCTGCTTATCTTCAAGCCTGTACAGATAGACCTCCCTATCCTGGCGAGGCCCTTCTTCCTTATTATAACACTATCCCGCCAAAAGGGAAAGCCGCCCTACCTGGCAGCAGCCTGCCCCGTGCCTGCCAAATAGTAGCGCAGATTCCTCGCCCCGCCCCTTTTCTCCAGCAGGCCCTCTGCCACCAACCTGCGCAGCAGCAGGACGGCCGTGCTCTGGGACAGCTTCAGCTCTCGCTCCACGTCCCGGCGCACCAGGGAGCCCTGCTGTTGGCAGAGGCGGAGCACGGCCCTCCCCCTCTCCTCCTGCTCCGGCCGGGCAGGGGCGGCCCCTGCGCCCTGCCGGGGGCTGGCCCCCAGCCCTTCCTTCTGGTAGTTGACGTTAGGCAGGGTGAGCTTAAAGGCATGGCTGCTAGTCTGGATGAGGGGCTTGACGGGATAATCTTGGTAGCACTCCTGGATCTTGAGGATGCCGGTGCCGTAGGCTTCGATCAAGTCCAAGCGGTAGAAGACGTTAGCCAGGTACTGGTTCCTAAGGGAAGATACGCCTAAAAGGATGTCGTCAAAGGAGAGGCCCCTCACCAGGCCCCCCAGGGAGACGAACTCCAGCCTATCATCAAAGACGCTGACTAAGGTGGAGCCGCTGTAGGAATAGTCCCGGTGGATGATGGCGTTGAGCAGGGCTTCCCGCACCGCCTCCACAGGATAATCAAGGCAGTCGATGCGGTTGAGGCCTTGGAATTCCGCCCGCACCCGGTTATAGCGGCCCAAAAAGTCCATAGCCGCTTCCAGCTGGGCCAGCAGGGAGCCTGTCAGCTCCCGGCGGTCTTTGAAGACCGTCTTTTTGCTGCCCTGGAAGACCGCCAGCTTGATGGTGTGGGGGCACTGGTCTGACAGGAGCAGGGCCAGATTGGTATAGGCCCCATCCTTCCCCAGGAGCTGGAGGGTCCGCCGTTGCTGGGGCCCAAACTTCAACCCCTTCTTGTGGAAGACGGCCGCCGCCTGGGCAAAGGTGAGCTCCTGGTTGAGGGAGCGGGCCTCCTCGTAGCTATCCCCGCTGGTCTCCTTGATCATGCTGAGGATGGCCGCCTCAGAAGCCGGCACGGTGGCCGTCCCCTGCCGCACATACACCCCCTCAGGCCGGAGGCCCTTGCCAGAAAGGTAGTAGGGCCTGGCCGTGCCCCGCTGTACTGTTACTGTAACCACCTGCTTACCGTCCATAAGCTGGCTGCCCAGCTCCACAAACAGCATCACGTCGGGCCGCACAGCATCCCGTAGGGCGGCAGCCACCTGGGCCAGGGTGGCAGCAGGGTCTGCTACGCCCCGCACCGAGCCATCATCCTCCACCCCGATGTAGACAGTGCCTCCCTGGCAGTTAGCAAAGGCGATGACTGTCTTCTTTACCGCCTCCACATACTCCCTTTTCAATTCCACCGTGCCGCTCTCTGCCAGCATGACTGCACCTGCCTCCCTGTCAAGAACCTCAGTAAACCTAATCTAATCAAATCTAATCAAATCTAATCTAATCAAGTAATCTGATAACTATTATACCACCATCAGCCTTGCTGACAAGGGGTATCCGCTAAAAAAACTGCGGCGCTCACCACGCCGCAGCACTCTGCAAACCTTAGCCCTAGTCGGGGCGGCCCCTCACTCCTCCTTGCCCAGCATCTGCTCCAGGGTGCGCCAGCCTAGGACGGCGCACTTCACCCTGGCCGGCATGTGGGCCACGTCCTCCAGGGCGGCGGCCTCCTCCAACCGCTCCTTCTCCTCCGGGCTGATCTGGCCCTTGATCATGCGCAGGAAGAGCTGGGCCAGCTCCAGGGCCTCCTCCGCCGGGCGGCCCAGCACCAGGTCCAGCATCATGTCCGCCGAGGCCTGGCTGATGGCGCAGCCGCTGCCGGTAAAGGCCCCGTCTACTATCCTGCCCTCCTCCACCTGCAGCCGCAGCACGATGTCGTCCCCGCAGCTGGGGTTGTAGCCCCGCAGCTCCAGGTTGGCCCCCGGCAGGGGGTGCTTATGGTAGGGCCGGGTATTGTGCTCGATGATGATCTCGTTGTAAAAACTCCTGTTATCTGCCATAACCCATCCTCTTCCTCAGGCTGCTGACGCTAGTCAAGAAGCGCTCCACGTCTTCCGCGTCGTTGTAGAAGGCCAGGCTGGCCCTGGCCGCCGAGGCCACCCCTAGGTGCTCCAGCAGGGGCTGGGCGCAGTGATGGCCGGCCCGGATAGCCACCCCGTCCGCGTCCAGGATGGCGGCGATATCGTGGGGATGGACGTCGTCCACCGTAAAGGCGATGATGCCGTGGTGCTCCTCCGCCACCTGGCTGCCTAGCACCTGCACATGGGGCAGGGCCGTCAGGCCGTGGTAGAGGAGGGCCGTCAGGTCGTCCTCCCGCTCCTTGATGGCGTCGTAGCCTACCTCTTCCAGGTAGTCCATGGCCGCGGCCAGGCCCACTGCGGCGGCGGCATTCACCGTCCCCGCCTCGAACCTGTGGGGCAGGGGGGCGTAGGCGCAGCTGTCCCTGCTCACCCACTCGATCATCTCTCCCCCCTGGAGGAAGGGAGGCAGGTTCTGGAGCAGGGCCTTCTTCCCGTACAGCACCCCTATGCCCATGGGCCCTAGCAGCTTGTGGCCGCTGAAGGCCGCAAAGTCCGCCCCCAGGGCCTGCACGTCCAGGGGCAGGTGGGGGATGCTCTGGGCGGCGTCCAACACCACCAGCGCCCCCACCTGGTGGGCCTTCTGGATGAGCTTCTCCACCGGATTGCGGCAGCCTAGCACGTTAGAAACCACGGTGACCGCCACTAGCTTGGTCTGGGGCCCGATGGCGGCCTCTATGTCCTTCGGGGCTATCCGACCCTGGGCGTCGCAGTCCAGGTAGCGGAAGGCGGCCCCGGTGGCCTGGCAGGCGCTGCGCCAGGGCAGCAGGTTGCTGTGGTGCTCCATAATGGTGCCCAGCACCTCCGTCCCCGGCCCCAGGTTGTTCCTAGCCCAGCTGTAGGCCAGCAGGTTCAGGCTCTCCGTGGCGTTGCGGGTAAAGATGACCTCCTCCGGGCTGGCGGCGTTGATGAAGCGGGCCACCCTGCTCCTAGCCGCCTCGTAGGCCTGGGTGGCCTCCACTGCCAGGGCGTACAGCCCCCGCAGGGGGTTGGCGTTGTGCTGGAGGTAAAAGTCCCTCTCCGCCTGGAGCACGGCCAGGGGCCGCTGGCTGGTGGCGGAATTGTCCAAATAGGCTACTTCCCGGGCTTGGAGCAGGGGAAAGTCCTTTTTAAAATCGCGGATGAGATTGGCTGTCGACATAGTTCCACCTTCTAATCTTCCCTAGCGTTAGCAGCCTGCTCCTGGCGGTGGCAGGAGCCTTCCAAGGGGCAGGCCCCCTGGACAATCTTTTCCAGCAGGCAGAGGGCCTCCCCGTCCCCTCCCTGGGGCCCTAGGTCCAGGTCGGCGGCAGCCGGCCCGGCGGCCTGGAGGAAGGCGGCCAGCTTGGCCTCGGAGAGGAGGGCGCTGGCCTCCCCCTCTTCTATGCCCCTGCTGCCTAGGTAGAAGAGCAGGTCCCGGTCCAGGCGGCCGATGCTGGCCCCGTGGTTGCCTACCACGTCCTCTTCGCTGCAGAGGATGAGGGGCACGCTGCGGTTCACCGCCCCGTCGTCCAAGAGGAGCACTGCTTCCTGCTCCTCTCCCACGCTGCCGGCAGCCCCCTGCTTAAAGTCTATGGTGCCTCTAAAGGTCTTGCTGCTGCCCCGGTCCAGGGAGCCGTCGGCTATGATGTTGCTGACGGTCTTCCTCCCCATGTGCTCCGCCACCACGTTGAAGTCCAACTGCTGCTGGGCCTTGGCCAGGTAGCAGAGCCGGTAGGCGAAGGAGCTGCCCTCCCCTGCCAGCAGGGCCTTGGTGCCACCGTAGACCCTGCCTGCTCCCAGCTCCAACTGGTAGATCTGGCAGTCTGCTCCCGGGGCCAGCTCTATCCCTACGTCGTTGAGGAAGGTGCTGCCCCGACCTAGCAGCTGCAGCTGCCGCAGCCTCACCCTGCTGCCGGCCTGGGCCTTGAGCCGCAGCCGGGCCCCGGCATAGCTGCCTGGGGCGGGGGCCTGGGCCCCGTCCCTGTAGATCAGGGTCAGGTCCAGGCTGTGGCCCGCCTCCACCGTGATGGCCAAGGCGGCGGCCTCCGCCCCTTGGTAGCTGTAGTCCAGCCGCAGCCGGGCCTCCTGGGCCACAGTGCGCAGGCGGAGCTCCTCCCCGCCCTGCTGGGCGAAGAGCTGGTCCAACTGGCTGCCCATGCCGCCGGCCAGGGGGCTCAGCTCCCCGCCCGGGCCTAGGCCCACAGAGACAGGGGCCGCTGCGGCGGCCTGGCCCTGGAAGGCCGCTCCTTGGATGAGGGCCTCGTTAAGGCGGAGTCGCTTCCAGGTAGGGGCCGGCAGCCTGTTTACCGTAATATCCATAAAGCCTCCTTGTGTTCCTGCCTGCCCCGCAGGGGCAGGCGCCCGGGTCAGCCGATGCTGCCCTGCATCTCCATGCGGATCAGGTTGTTCATTTCCACGGCGTATTCCAGGGGCAGCTCCTTAGACACATTGTCGGCGAAGCCGCTGACGATGAGGGCCCGGGCCTCCCCCTCGCTCAGCCCCCTGCTCATCAGGTAGAAGACGGCGTCGTCGCTGATGCGGCCTATCTTGGCCTCGTGGCCCACATCCGCCTGGGAGGTGCGCACGTCGATGGCCGGTATGGTGTCGCTGCGGGAGATGCTGTCGATCATCAGGGACTGGCAGCTGACGCTGGTTTTGCTGCCGGTGGCGCTGGCCAGGACCTGGACGCTGCTCCTGAAGGTGCTGACCCCGCCGGACTTAGAGATGGAGCGGGTGTTCACCACGGAGGTGGTGTTCCTCCCCTGGTGCACCACCTTGCAGCCGGTGTCCAGGTTCTGCCCCGCCCCGGCGAAGGTGACGCCGGTGAAGGAGCAGCCGCTGCCCTCCCCCTGGAGGATGCTCATAGGGTAGAGGTAGGAGACGTGGGAGCCGAAGGAGCCGGACACCCAGTCCACCCGGGCCCCCTCGGCGCAGATGGCCCGCTTCGTGTTCAGGTTGTACATATTCTTAGACCAGTTTTCGATGGTGGAGTAGCGCAGCTTGGCCCCCTTGCCTACGAAGAGCTCTACGCAGCCGGCGTGGAGGTTGGCCACGTTGTACTTGGGAGCGCTGCAGCCTTCGATGAAGTGGAGGTCCGCCCCCTCATCCACGATGATCAGGGTGTGCTCGAACTGCCCCGCCCCCTTGGCGTTCAGCCGGAAGTAGGACTGGAGGGGGATGGCCACCTTCACCCCCTTGGGCACGTAGACGAAGGAGCCGCCGGACCACACCGCCCCGTGCAAGGCGGCGAACTTGTGGTCGTAGGGGGTTACCAGCTTCATAAAGTGCTGCTGGATCAGCTCTGCGTAGGGGCCGTGGAGGGCGCTTTCCAGGTCGGTGTAGACCACTCCCTGCTCCGCCACTTCCTGGCGCACATTGTGGTACACCAGCTCGCTGTCGTACTGGGCCCCCACTCCCGCCAGGGAGAGCCGCTCCGCCTGGGGTATGCCCAGCCGCTCAAAGGTGTCCTTGATGGCCTCTGGCACATCCTCCCAGCGGCCCTGCATCTTGGTGTTGGGCCGTACGTAGGTGACGATGTTCTCCATGTGCAGCCCTGCTATAGAGGGGCCCCAGTCAGGCAGGGGCAGCTGGTGGTAGACGGCCAGGGAGCGGAGCCTGAAGTCGTGCATCCAGGCCGGATCCTTCTTAGAGCGGGAGATCTCCTCCACGATGGCCTCCGTCAGCCCCTCCTGGATGCGGTAGGCGTCCTTATCCTCGTTGCGGAAGTCGTACCTAGTCCTATCTATATCGTCTACAAAGGTCTTGTTTTCCATAAACCAGGCCGCTCCTATTCGGCGCCGTTGAGGAACTGCTCAAAGCCCCCTCTGTTGATGGCTTCGATCAGCTCCGCCCCGCCCTGGTGCACCAGCCGGCCCTGGGCCAGGATGTGGGTCCTGTCTACGTGCAGGGCCTCGATGATCTTAGTGTTGTGGGTGATGATCAGCAGGGCGCCTCCCTGCCGCTCCTGGTAGGCCTTGATGCCCTGGGAGACCACCTTCACCGCGTCCACGTCCAGGCCGGAATCCGTCTCGTCCAGGATGGCCAGCTTAGGGTTCAGGGTCAGCAGCTGCAGGATCTCCGCCTTCTTCTTCTCGCCGCCGCTAAAGCCTACGTTGAGATCCCTGTCCCGGTAGCTGGGATTGATCTGCAACAGCTCCATCAGGCCGTTCAGTTCCCGGCGGAAGGCCCAGGGCTTCACCCTGCTGCCCCGCACCTCCTCCGCCGCAGTGCGGAGGAAGCTGCCCAGGGAAAGGCCTGGCACCTCCAAGGGGCTCTGGAAGCTTAAAAAGAGGCCGGCCTTGGCCCGCTTATCGGTGCTGAGCCGGGTGATGTCCTGGCCGTCGAAGATGATGCTGCCGGCGGTTACCCGGTACTTAGGGTTGCCCATCAGGGCATAGCCCAGGGTGGACTTGCCTGCCCCGTTGGGCCCCATCAGCACATGGGTCTCCCCCGGCCTGATGGTAAGGTTAATGTCAGTGAGGATGGGCTTGTCCTCCACGCTGACACAGAGGTTCTGGGTCACCAGTAAGTCTGCCATAAACTGCCTCCCTAGAAAGGGTTTTTTAATCCCTAGGTTTTTACTATGAATTCCTTACTCATTATACAGTGCCACAGGGCTAGGCGCAAGAGCGAGATTGTGAAAAAACAGCAAAAAACCCTGCTCCGCCCCTCTTCAGGCCTCTTTAGGGCTGCCGCAGTAGGCCTGGAGGGCGGCCAGGAAGGCGGCGGCCAGGGGAGTGAACTCCTGCTGCTTCCGCCAGCCCACCCAGATGGTAGTGGTGAGGGGAGGCTCCAGGGGCCGGAAGGCCAGGCCGCTGCCTGGGCCGCAGGAGATGAGCCCCTCCAGCACCAGCAGGTAGCCCAGCCCCTCCCTGGCGAAGATGGAGCCGTTGTAGGCCAGGCGGAAGAAGCCGCGAAAGTCCAGCTCCTCCACCCTGCTGCCGCACCAGCGGGGCAGGTCGGCCCGCAGGGCCTGCTCCGAGCAGAAGAGGGGCCGCTGCAGCAGGTCCGTAAAGGTGATGGCCTCCTTGGCCGCCAGGGGATCCTCCTCCCGCAGCAGCAGGCCCCACCTATCCTCCCCCGGCAGGGCCAGCCCCTGGTACTTGGCCCTGTCAGGCTCCTCCGCCAGCAGGGCGAAGTCCAGCAGCCCCCTGTCCAGCTTCTCCGTCACCTGCTCCGTGTCCCCGCTGGTCACGTGGTAGCGCAGGTTGCTGTAGACCGCCTCCAGGCCCTTCAGCACCCGGGCCAGGTGCCGCACCTGGTAGGTTTCCGCCAGGCCCAGATAGATGGTGCCCCCTACCTGCTCCAAACTGTGGAACTCTTCCTCTATCTTGTCCGCCAGGCCTAGCAGGTCCGCCGCCCGCTTCCGCAGCAGCTTCCCCTCCTCCGTCAGCTCCAGGCTGAAGCTGTGGCGGAGGAAGAGCTTCTTCCCCAGTTCTTCCTCCAGGCCTCCCAGGGCCTTGGACAGGGTGGGCTGGGTCACGTGCAAGTAGGCGGCAGCCCTGGTCATGCTCTCCTCCCTGGCCACCGCCAGGAAGTAGCGCAGGGTTCTTAATTCCATCTCCTCCACCTCCTCCTCTATTATAGCCCCCTCCTAGGGCCTATGCAACAAATTCATAACATGATATAAGAAATAACCATTAGCCAGGAGGGCCGGGGGCTGATACAATAAGGGGAGGGTGAAGCCCTCAGTCCAGTAGTAAAGGAGTGGCCCTGCAATGGCAAAAAGTATTAGCCGGCAGCCTAGCAAGCTCCCCCGGAGGCTGGCCCTCGTCCTGGCCGGCCTGGCCTTGCTGAGCCTAGGCGCCGCCACCGCCAGCCCCCCGGTCCAGGCCGCCGCGCCTGCCCAGAGCACAGTAGGAGGTATAAAGATGGAAAGACTAGCCTTGGTACAAGCATGGGATAAGACCTTCCCCCAGGATCCTGCCGTCCAGCACAGCAAGGTCACCTTCGTGAACCGCTACGGCCTCACCCTGGCCGCCGACCTCTATCGTCCTAAGGCAGCAACCGGCCCCCTGCCCGGCCTCGCCGTCTGCGGCCCCTTCGGCGCCGTGAAGGAGCAGGCCTCCGGCCTCTACGCCCAGACCCTGGCCAAGGCCGGCTTCGTCACCCTGGCCTTCGACCCCTCCTACACCGGGGAAAGCGGCGGCAGCCCCCGCTACGTAGCCAGCCCCGATATCAATACGGAAGACTTTCAGGCCGCGGTAGACTACCTGCTCCTCTCTGACCTAGTGACAGAGGGCCAGGTGGGCATCGTAGGCATCTGCGGCTGGGGCGGCCTGGCCCTCAACGCCGCCGCCCTGGACACCCGGGTGAAGGCCACTGCCGCCATCACCATGTACGACATGGCCCGGGTCAACGCCAAGGGCTATTTTGACGGGGAGGACAGCGAAGCCGCCCGCTACGCCAAGAAGGCCGCCCTCAACGCCCAGCGCCTGGCCGACCTGCAGGCAGGCAGCTACAAGTTAGGGGGCGGGGTAGTGGATCCCCTCCCGGCCGACGCCCCCCTCTTCGTGAAGGATTATTACGCTTATTACAAGACCCAGCGGGGCTACCACCCCCGCTCCCTCAATTCCAACGGCGGCTGGAACGTCACCGGCTGCCTGTCCTTCCTGAACCAGCCTATCAACTGCTACCTGAAGGAGGTCCGCTCCCCCATCCTCCTCATCCACGGGGACAAGGCCCATTCCTACTACTTCAGCAAGGATGCCTACCAGGTGCTGCAGGAGGAGAACCCCTACAAGGCTAACAAGGAGTTCCTCACCATCCCCGGCGCCTCCCACACCGACCTCTACGACGGCGGGGGCAAGGACGCCATCCCCTTCCCCAAACTGGCTGCCTTCTTCCACCGCTACCTAGGCTAGGAGACAGGTTTTACCTGTGAGCCGGGCCGCCCCCAGGGCGGCCCTTTTCCTTTCTGGACCCCAGAAGGGCCGCCGGCCTTGCCAAAGGGGCTGAAACCGCCTATACTAAGGGGTAGGAAGAAGCCCTGCCCCGAGGCACCTTGCCTAGGGCAGGGATGGAAGCCCTATACTGCAAGGAGGATTAAGATGTCTAACTATCCCATGCCGCCAACCTCCCAAGGGGCCAGCCCGGCCGGCCGCCTCCTGCCCCCGGCCCCCATCCTCTACCTGATAACCGACAGCGGCGGCCTCTCTGAGGAGGCCTTCCTGGGCCAGATCGAAGGGGCCCTCCAGGGAGGGGTCAACCTGGTGCAGCTGCGGGAAAAGCAGCGGGAGGCCCGCTCCCTCTACGCCCTGGCCTGCCAGGTCCACCGCCTCACCCAAGCCTACCAGGTCCCCCTCCTCATCGACGACCGGCTGGACCTGGCCCTGGCGGTGGGGGCCGAGGGGGTCCACCTAGGCCAGCAGGACCTGCCCCTGGAGGTGGCCCGCCGCCTCCTAGGCCCCGGCTTCATCATCGGGGCCACTGCCAAGACGGTGGCCCAGGCCCAGGAAGCCCAGCGGCAGGGGGCGGACTACCTGGGGGTGGGGGCCATCTACCCTACCGCCACCAAGGCGGACACCCAGCTGACCCCGGTAGCCGTCCTGCAGGCCATCTGCCAGGCGGTGAGCCTCCCCTGCCTGGCCATCGGCGGCCTCTCTTCCCACAACCTGGGGGTCCTCCAGGGCAGCGGCATCAAGGGCATCTGCCTGGCCTCCCACCTGATGCAGGCCTCCGACCCCCGTAAAGAAGCGGCCACCCTGCTCCGCCTAACTGCAGCCCTCCTCTAAATACGGCCCCAAGGCCCGCCACAGCCGTGCTACGGTTGCTGGCAGGGCCTCTTCTGTTAATTGGGCGTAGTTGACCAGGAGGGTGTGGGTGGGCTGGGCCGGGGGCTGGTGGTAGTAGGCGGAGAGGAAGCTGAGCCGCAGCCCCTCCCTGGCCCCTGCCGCCGCCAGCTCCTGGTCCCTTACGGCCCTCCCTCCCCGCCCCCTGACGTGGAGGCGGAGGAGGAAGTGGAGGCCCTGCTCCTCCCCCCGCACCTCCACCCGCCCCGCCCAGGGAGGCTGGGCCAGGAGGGCCAGCAGCCTGTCCCGCTTCCCTCGGTAGTAGGTGCGCATCCTGTTGATGTGCCGCTCCAAGTAGCCCTCCCGGATGAAGGCCGCCAGGACGTACTGCTCCAGGTTGGCCACCGTGGAGGAATAGAAGCCCAGCCGCTGCTGGAAGAGCCGGGCCAGGTGCCGGGGCAGCACCATATAGCTGAGCCGCAGGCTGGGGGAGAGGGTCTTGCTGAAGGTGTTGATGTAGATCACCCTCTCCTGCCTGTCGCTGCTCTGCAGGGAGGGGAGGGGCCGGCCCAGGTGGCGGAATTCACAGTCGTAGTCGTCCTCGATGATGTAGCGGCCCTCCGCCTCTCCCGCCCAGGCCAGGAGCTGGAGGCGGCGGCTCACAGGCATCACCACCCCGGTAGGGAACTGGTGGGAGGGGGTGATGTGGAGGATGTGGGCCCGGCTGGCCTGGAGGCTGGCCCCGTCCACCCCCTGCCCGTCCATAGGCAGGAAGCAGCAGGCTACGTCGTTGGCGGCGTAGACCTGGGCCAGGCGAGGATAGCCTGGATCCTCCAGGGCGTACAGCCTGTCCCGGCCTAAAAGCTGTACCAGGATGTTGTAGAGGGTCTGGGTGCCCGCCCCTACGATGAGCTGCCGAGGCTCCACCCTCACCCCCCTGAACTGGTACAGGTAGCCGCTGAGGGCCTGGCGCAGCACCAGGGCGCCGGCGGCAGGGGCAGGGGTGATCAGCTCCTCCTCCGGCGTCACCGTCAGGGTGCGGCGCAGCAGCCGGGCCCAGAGGTGGAAGGGGAAGGCGGCCGCAGGCAGGCCGCTTTTAACCAGGTCGATGACCCCCTCCCCGGCGGGAGCCTCCCCTGCAGGAGGGGGCTCCTCCCCTGCCTCCGGCAGCTGCGGCTGGGGCAGGGGCGGGCGCCGGGCCAGCCCCTGGTAGAGGTCCGCCACGTAGTAGCCCTGCCGGGGCCGGGTGTAGATGTAGCCTTCCACCGCCAGCTGGGCGTAGGCGTTTTCCACCGTAATGAGGCTCAGGCCCAGGTGCTTGGCCAGGCTGCGCTTGGAGGGCAGCTTCTCCCGGGGGGCCAGGCGGCCCTGGCTGATGTCGTCTTTGATCAGGGCGTAGAGCTGGATGTAGAGGCTGCCCCTCCCTGCTTCCAGGGGGTAAGTGAGCATGGTACCACCTTCTGGTCTTAATAATATGTTAAAAAATGGCTATATAAATATGACCAGAAGCTAGTATACTATGCTTATGCTGCGCTGTCAAAGGCTTTTTGCCAGCCACGAACCCATCACCCAAGGGAGGGAGTAGAATGAACGAAAGATATGCCCTGAACGCCCAACTGGCCCAAATGCTGAAGGGGGGAGTCATCATGGATGTGACCACCCCTGACCAGGCCCGCATCGCCCAGGCCGCCGGGGCCTGCGCCGTCATGGCCCTGGAGCGGATCCCGGCGGACATCAGGGCCGCCGGCGGGGTGGCCCGCATGAGCGACCCGAAGCTGATCAAGGCCATCCAGGCCGCCGTCACCATCCCGGTCATGGCCAAGTGCCGCATCGGCCACTTCGTGGAGGCCCAGATCCTGGAGGCCCTGGAGATCGACTACATCGACGAAAGCGAGGTCCTCTCCCCTGCCGACGACCGGCTCCACATCGACAAACGGCAGTTCAAGGTGCCCTTCGTCTGCGGCGCCAAGAACCTGGGAGAGGCCCTGCGGCGGATCAACGAAGGGGCGGCCATGATCCGCACCAAGGGGGAGCCGGGGACCGGGGACATCATCCAGGCGGTGCGCCACCTGCGGCAGCTGAACAGGGAGATAGCCCAGCTGGCCGCCCTCAGCCAGGACGAGCTGTACGAGGCCGCCAAAGAGCTGCAGGTGCCCTACGAGCTAGTCCTCTACGTCCGCCAGCACCAGAGGCTGCCGGTAGTGAACTTCGCCGCCGGCGGGGTAGCCACCCCGGCAGATGCCGCCCTGATGATGCAGCTGGGAGCGGAGGGGGTCTTCGTCGGCAGCGGCATCTTTAAGTCGGGAGACCCGGCCAAACGGGCCGCCGCCATCGTCAAGGCCGTCACCAACTACGACCAGCCCCAGATCCTGGCCGCCCTGTCGGAAGACCTAGGCTCCGCCATGGTAGGCATCAACCAGGAAGAGATCCGCCTCCTGATGGCGGAACGGGGCCAGTAGGCCGTGGCCGCCCCCCTGAAGATAGCCGTCCTAGCCCTGCAGGGCGCCTTCGCCGAGCAGGAGCGGCGGCTGGGGGAACTGGGGGCCTCCTGCCGGGAGATCCGCAAGCTGGCCGATTATGCAGGCCAGAGCTACGACGGCCTGGTGCTGCCTGGGGGAGAGAGCACCACCCAGGGCCGCCTGCTGCGGGACCTAGGCCTGCTGGAGCCCCTCAAAGGGGACATCCAGGCCGGCCTGCCGGTGCTGGCCACCTGTGCCGGCCTCATCCTCCTGGCGGAGAAGCTCAGCAACGACCCTAACGTCTACCTGGGCACCCTGCCGGTAAGGGTGCGGCGCAACGGCTACGGCCGCCAGTTAGGCAGCTTCCACACCCTGGCCCCCCTAGGCAGCCTGGGCCCCCTGCCTATGACCTTCATCCGGGCCCCCTACATCGAGGCCGTCCGGCCGGGGGTGGAGGTCCTGGCCCGGCTAGAGGGCCGGATAGTGGCCGTGCGCTACCGGCGGCAGTTAGCCCTGTCCTTCCACCCGGAGCTAGACCCGGACCCTGCCCTCCATAGCTGGTTCTTAGACCTCTGCCGCTCCTGAGGAAGCAAAAAAACGCCCAGCCTCTGCCCTGCCTGTAAGCAAGGGGGTCTGGGCGCTTTTCTCTGCCTAGGTCGCTTAGTCCTCCTGAGGCTCTGTTTTGTCACGGTAGTTGTGCTTGTAGAACAGGGAGTAGAGACGGAACAGCCCTTCCGCCTCATCCTCCTCCGCCAAGGCCAGGGCCTTGCAGAAGGAACAGAGTAACTTCTGTTTCGCCGGAGGCAGCGCCATAATGTGGCTGACCACTGCGTAGGCATCGCTTTTGCGCATCACGCACCTCCCTTCTGGCCACAGCCCCTACTCAATCCTGCCACCCTTCTATCCTCTGCCGGGAAGTCCTCCTGTTTATTATTATATCATAATAAAGGATAAAAGCAACGGTGGGAGGACGATATTCTTTTGTAAAAATTATGTACTTTATTGCAAACTTCTTGTGTAATACTCCTAATTTTGCAACAAATATCAGCCTTCTCTTTCACCTTGGACAAATTTTTAAGGCCCTGGGGCTAGCTTTGAAATATTGTTCGCAGAGTATTTCTAAAAGCGAAATTTTATCCATCTATTAGGACTCATCAGGGAAAAATTTTCTCCCCTTAGGTACCAGGCGGGGAAGGAAACACAGGCCCGTCCCTCTGCAGGGACGGGCTGCCTTGTGGTCTGTTCAAAAGTTGTCGGAGCCGCCAGCGATGAAGGCGACGGACGAAAAAGGCGCTACCACAGTTTCGTCCCTGGTAAGCTGGCAGGGGCCCTTGATGGTTATGCTGCCCCCCGCTGCTACAAGTCCGTTGATGACGCAGTTCTTGCCTATGGTGACCCCCCGCTTGCCTATAATGAGAGCCTGCGGCAGGCGGACGTTGTCACCGATGAGCAGAGGTGCGCCGCAGATTAGGATGACCCTGTCCCTGAATTCACTACCTGCCCCCAGGGAGAGGGTGGTATTGGTGGCGGTGATGAGCAGGGCGCTGCCCCACACCTTTTGCCTGGCAGGGATGGAGAAGGTGCCGCCGCCGTCCAGGTAATAGACCTGGCGTACCAAGCCGCTATCCTTGATCTCCTCTACCGTCAAATAGTTGGTTGCCCTACCCTGCCAGAAATCCGTCTGAGGATAAGATACTTCCCTATTGCTTGCATATACTGTTTCCTCTGGCAGATACTCTGCGCCGTTCAGGCTCCCGCCACACACCAGGCCGTAGGTTGCGGCCAAGTGTCTGTAGTTTTCTGGAAAGTCTACTGTAAAACGCTGTAAGACCTGTTCCGATACCACCTCCTTCGCCAGGGCCTGCTCCAGGCTGGCCCGGGCCTGCCAATGATGGAAGCTGGCCGTAGCCTCGGTAGTATGGGCCACTACTACCTTGGCCTCCCTGGCTCCAGGCTGCAGGGTCACCTGGGCCAGCTCCTGCTCCCAACTGCCGCTCCTGTCCAGTTGGTCCTCCTCCGCCCGGACCAGGGCCGAGTGGGCTAGGAGCCGCAGCTGGTAGCCGCGAAAGTAGGCCAGGGTGGCCGAATAGGAGCGCTGGGCGAAGAGCAGCACGATCTGCCCCAGGGCCAGGAGGAAGAGGCAGCCCCAGAGGAGGGCCAGGCCGGCGCTGCCCCTGTTCTGCCTAGCCATCCCCCGTCACCTGCCCGTTGACGCAGTAGATGACGTGGCTGAAGGAGGCGCTGTAGCCCCCCTGCTCCAGGGTGAAGTCCAGGGCCACCACCCGGTCCCCCAGGGGCCGCAGCCGCCACTGGCTGACGGTGAAGCCTTCCAGGCAGGCCGGGTTGACGCCGCTGTCCCCTAGGAGCAGCTTCTCGGTGCGCCGGTAGATGGCCTGGTAGGGGGCGTTGTAGTAAAAGCGGAGGGCCTTGGCGGCGCAGATGTGGGAGCAGTAGGCAGCGGAAAACTTACCCTCCCGGGAGAGGGTGATGGCGGCGCTGTCCACCCCCAGCTGCTTTTCCAAGCTGGCACAGAGGTGCCTGGCCCCGTCTTCCAGCTGGTGCTGGGCCCGCAGGTAGTGCCACAGGGGCAGCAGGCGCAAGAAGCAGCCGCTGAGGAGGGCGACGGCCAGCACCCCCAGCAGGGCGGCGCCGGCGGCCTCCACCAGCAGATAGCCTCCCGCTTCAGTCCCCTGACCCCTTAGGCAGGACCAGATAGAGGCTGCCTGCCTCCTTTTCCTTCCCATGGCTCCACTTCACCTCCCTTATGCTCCAGCTCCCCTGGCTCTGCTGCCCCACCTGGAAGTCCAGGCCTGGGGGCGGCTCCGCCTCCTCCCCCGCCGACCAGAGGAGCAGCTGGCCGTAGCCCAGGGCGGCCTGGAGGCTGCGCTGCTTGTGCAGGAGGCTGAGGCCGCCGGCAAAGCTGAGGGTGGCTGCCGCCACCAGCAGGACGGCTAGGCCTACTTCCCCCAGGGCGGCCAGGAGGAAGAAGCCTCCCTGCCTCCTACCTGGCACTGACCACCACCCTGCCTGTCACCGGCTGTACCTCGATCAGGTACTGACAGGCTGGCTCCGCCCTGTGGCCTAGCACGTAGCTGGCCTGGCTGCTGGGGACGCCTCCCTTGTTGAAGCGGACGGTGGAGCTTCTCACCAGCTCCACGCCGTCACAGCCCATGGCGGCGAAGCTGCGGGGCCGCTGGCCTGAGGCGGCGTACCAAACGTAGCCCGCCTTGTCGCCGGCTCCCCGGATGGACTCCATGCTGCCCTCGCTGAAGTAGGCCTGCTGCTGCAGGAGCCGCAGGTCTGCCGCCAGCCCCTCTGCCGCCGTCTGCACCTGGGCCCGGCGGTAGGCCCGCTGGTAGCTGGCCCCCTGTTGGAGGATGAAGCTGCCTACTACCAGCAGCAGGGCCGTCGCCGCCAACAGCTCCGCCAAGAAGGAGCCCCGCTCCCCTCTCCTGGCCCCCATCAATCTCCTCCGCTGGAACCTACGCTGGTAATAGTCTCCCCCTTGCTGTTCTTGCCGCTTAACTTGTAATTGACATTATCCACCTTGCTGTAGGTCAGCTCCCCGCCCTGGGCGTCGGTGAATTCGGCCTTGCTGCTGAAGTATTCCTCCTCCTTCAGCACCGCCAGGTTTTCCGGCAGGCCTCCCTTTTCCATCTTGTACACTTCCAAGGCCTGGTCGATGGCGGCCAGGTCGTTGTTCAGCTTGGAGTTTTTCACCTTGTTGTAGGCCCCTGAGAGGGAAGGGGTGAGCATGGTGAACAACAGGCCGATGAGGGCTGCCGCCGCCACCACCTCTATCAGGGTGAAGCCGGCCTGCCCCTTCTCCTCCTTGCGGCGCTCCTTCTGCGCCCTATCTTCTTTCATCTCCATCACCTCCGAAAACATAAACGAGTAAACTTGCATCTGCCCCTGGGCAGCCCCGGCCCCCGCCCCGCCTAAGTCGGCAGCACCGTGAAGAGGGAGAAAAGGGGGCGGAGCATGAAGCAGAGGACCAAGGCTATGATCAGGGCCGTGGCCAGCAGGAGGCAGGGGGCCAGCAGCTCTTGGCAGCGGCGCAGCCGGGCTGCCAGCTCCTGTCCCGCCAGGGCGGCCGCTTCCTCCAGCATCTCCGTCAGGCTGCCGCTGGCCGCCCCTGCCCGCACCAGCTCCCTGGTCAGGGGGGAGAGGAGGGGCTTGGCCAGCTCCGCCCCCTGCTCAATGCTCATGCCCCGGCCCAGGCCCCAGCTGAAGGCGGCCAGGCCCTGTCTGTACCTGCTCCTGCCCAAGGCCTCTGCCGCCAGGCCTATGGCCTCTCCCAGGCTGATGCCGCTTTTAAGCAGCAGGGCCAGCAGACGGCAGAATCGTTCTTCCAGCAGCTGCCGCCTCAGCCCCCTTAGGTAGGGGAGCCGTTCCAGGAGGCGGGAAAACCGTGCCTTCCCCGCCCCCAGGAGGGGCAGCGCCAGGAGGAGGCCCCCTAGGACTAGGTAGCCATAGTCGGCCAACCAGGCCGCCAGAGCCAAGGCGGCGGCTAGTTCGGGGGTAGGTTGGGCCCCCATGGCGGCATAGGTCTTGGCCAGGGCGGGCAGTACGTAGAGCAAGAAAAAGAAGGACAGGAGGCAGGAGGCGGCTAGGAGGAAGAGGGGATAGAGGAGGGCCTGGCCCAGGGAGGCCTTTAGGGCGGCCTGCTCCCTGTAGTAGGCTGCCAGCTGCTCCAGCACCGTGGCCAGCTGGCCGCTCCTCTCCCCCGCCTCTACCAGGGTGAGGGCGGTAAAGTCGAAGTAGCCTGCCTCTAGGGCCATGGCCCTGCTCAGGGAGACCCCCCTGCCCAGGGCGGCCAGGAGGCGGCTGCAGAGGGCCGCCGTCTCCCCATCCTCCCCCGAGGCTAAGAGCCGCAGAGAGGTGAGGAGGGAGAGGCCTCCCGTCAGCAGGACGCTGAGGCGGCGGAAGAAAACCACCCTCTGCCTATCCCTGGAGATAAAAAACAGCCTGAGGGACCTGAACCAGCCATCCTTGAACTGCTTATCCGGATGGTGCTTCAGCGTCTTCAGACTGCTCTGATAACCATATGCCGTGGCGGCTTCATACTGCCCACTTGCCGCCCCTCTCGCTCGCCTCTGGCCCTCAAGGTCTAGGTCTGAGCCGGGAATAGGTCATCCCTCCTTTCCCTGGCTTAATTCTTCCTCCTAGCTAGCTACTCCTTTAATGCTTTGTCACAGTTGTGAAATCTATGTGAACTTTTATCCCCGCCCCCTGCCCTCCCAGTCCCTGGCTCCCTCCCCCAGGGGGGAAGAAGGAGGGCCGAGGCCGGCAGAGTTTGGGCTAGGGCTGGGCGGGGGATGGGGAAAGATTTTGAAGAATTTGTAAACTATTGGCAGGAAAAGGGTGTTGCGTGGAGAATTGTAGAGAGAAGGGGTAGTGGCTGCCTCGCCGGCGCTCCTGCCCTGAAGTAGCTTTTGACCGCGCTAGCTTGCACGGTTACTTGGTACTTAGAGATGCAAAGGAGTGAAAGCAAATGAAAAAATCCAAATGGGCACTAGGTGCCGCCGCTATGCTGGCCTTGGCTGTAGCCCTGGCAGGCTGCGGTGGCGGCGGCGACAAGAAGGCCGCTGATCAAAAGTCCGCCGGCGTCAAGGGCGAGCTGATGGTTTACACCTCCATCTACCCTGACATCGTGGACAACATGTGCAAACCCAATGTAGCCAAGGCCTTCCCCGACATGAAGGTAACCTGGTTCCAAGGCGGTACTGAGAAGGTTATGACCAAGATCACCGGCGAGATCAAGGCCAATAAGATCGGCGCCGACGTCCTGATGGTAGCCGACCCCTCTTACTACCTGAAGCTGGATGATCAAAAGCTCTTGCTGCCCTACAAGGCTAAGGAAGATGCCGCCATCATCAACGATAAGGATCCTAACGGCGCTTGGTACGCAGTGCGGGTGTGCAACATGATCATGGCCTACAACGCCGACAAGCTGCCCAAGGAAGACGTACCCAAGTCTTGGGAAGACCTGGCCAACCCCAAGTGGAAGGGCCGCATCGCCATGCCTAACCCCATGCTCAGCGGCACCGCCTATGTAGCAGTTGGCGCCTTGGCCGACCGCTTCGGCTGGGAGTACTTCGACAAGCTGCAGGCTAACGGCATCAGGGTAGAGGAAGGCAACTCCGCCATCCAGAACAAGCTCTTGACCGGCGAGTACGCCGTTGCCATGATCCTGGAAGAGAACATCCTGAAGCTGGCCGCCACCAAGAAGGAGCCCTTGAAGGTGGCCTATCCCAAGGAAGGCGTAGTGCAGATTCCTTCTCCTATCGCCATCTTCAACACCACCAAGAATCCTGAAGGCGCCAAGGCCATCGTTGACTGGTGGCTGAGCAAGGAAGGCCAGGAGGCCGTTGTCAAGGGCTGGATGCACTCCGTCCGTGCCGACGTTAAGGAGCCTGCCGGCGCACCTCCCACCAAGGGCATAACCGAAGGCCGTATCAAAGTCGACTGGAAGAAGCTGGCCAACAACAACGCCCAGATCAAAGAAGAGTTCCGCAAGAGGGTTATGGACAAATAAGCCCAGCCCCTTCCTAGGAGCCTAGCTGGCCGCCCTCCCTGGGCGACAGGCCCGGCCAGGGTAGTGCCAGACAGACGACGAAAGAAAGCAGCCATACCCAGCCTCCAAGCTGAGCATGGCTGTTTTTTTGCTTTCTATTAGGCGAGGCCCAGGCAGCCTGGCTAGCCTTCCTGCTTCCCTTCTGCGTACACCCTTTGGAAGAGCAGGTAGAGCACGTCTGCCGACTCATCGGCGTACTTGTAGAGCAGGTCCCCCTCCTGGGTGTGGTAGGTGATGATGTTGCTGCCGTCAAAGTCGGCCCCTGTCACCGCGGAGAGCTCCGTGCTCACCGCCGCCTTGTCGGTGATGTAGAGGAGGCGCTGGTTGGTGAGGAAGAAGTAGCCCAGGCTGGTCACCACCACCACCTCTTCCTGCAGCTTGGGATGCTGCAGCTTTTGCCCGGCAAAGGTCACCGTCTCAGCAATGTCGAAGCGGCGGGTCACCTCCAGCAGGTTGTCCTCCCTTTCCACCGTCTTCTTGGCGCAGGCCCCGGCGTTGGTGTAGCACCTGCACACCTCCCCCTCCCGCAGAGGCAGGGCCACGTCCATCTCCCCCAGCTCCTCGTGCTCCGCCCGCCACAGCTCCCGGTAATGGTCCAGGGCGTTCTGGATGTTGCTCCTGAATTCATAGGGTATGTCCAGGGCCCGGCAGTTCTGCTGCAGGGCCTCCTCCTGCTCCGGAGAGAAGCGCATGGTCTTGGTGAGGGCGGTAAAGAAGCCCCGGAAGTAATCCTGGAAGGCCTGCTTGCGCACCGCCAGGCCCTCCTCATAGTCATAGCCGAAGAGCTGGTTGATCCGGCCTATGTCCAGGGGCTCCGTCCCCTCTAGCAGCCTTTGGCAGCGGTAGAGGTAGGCCCCGCTCTTAGCCCCCCTCTCCGCCAGCTTCACCAGGATGGGGGAGAGGGCCAGGGCCTCCGCCAGCTGGGCGGCCTCCTGGAAGGCGGGGTCGTCCTTGGCCAGGGCCTTCTTGTAGGCGGCTTCCACCGCCACCCGGTAGAGGGCGCTGCGCTGAGGGTTGCTCTCCTCGTTCAGCTTGGCCCCCCACTTCTTGCACACCTGCTTCACCGTGGCGGCATCCACCTGCCCGGCATTGTCCGCCTCGGCCAGCAGGTTGTTCAGCTCCTTCCAAGCGTTGCCGCTGGGCTTGCCTCCTAAGAGGCCCCCTAAAAAGCCGCTGCTTTCTAATTTTTGCTTTTCATACCCTTCCACTGTCTTCACCCCGGCGCCTTAAAGCTCATGTACTACAGATTATATCACGGCTGGTGTCTAACCGTCTACAGAAAAAGGGCGCCCCTGGGGACGCCCCGTCCATAGCGCTGAGCCGGCGGAGGGCCTACAAGGCCCCTAGCTCCAGCTCCTTCACCTTTACCAGCACCTTCTGCTCCTGCCGCAGGGGGCTGCCGAAGAAGACCCCCTTGTCGATGAGGCAGTCGCCCGCATCCCGGCCCTCGGAGATCTTGATGTAGCGGTCGTCCACCATGCAGTTATGGGTAGGGTCTATGCCTATCCAGTGGCCCCTGGCGTAGATGTCCAGCCAGGCGTGGGTGGCCCCCTCCCCGATCATGAAGCCGGCCACGTAACGGGCCGGTATGTCCAGCCGGCGGCAGAGGGCGATGATGATGTGGGCGTAGTCCTGGCACACCCCCCGCCCCTGATCCAGGGCCTGCTGGGCGGTGGTGGTGGTGTAGGTGGTGTTAGGGCTGTAGCTGAAACGCTGGTAGAGCCTGTCGCACATGGCCAGGGTCTTCTGCACCGGATCCCTCAGCCCCAGGGTGGCGGCCATGTAGGGCTCGGTTCCCCTGGCCAGGGTGGTCTGGGGGGTGGGAAACTTGAACATAGGGTTCAAGGGGCCCGTATCTATGTTTTCACTGTTGGTAAGGGCCAGGCCCGACACCCTGAAGTTGAAGTAGCTGTGGGCTTCCTCTATGTAACCGAAGCAAAGGTCATTGCCGAAGGCGTCTCTAGTCTTGGTAATGGAAGTTATGGGATTAATTTCTAGAGAGAGCTCCCTGATCCTTTGGTACTCGGTGTCCTTAGGCAGGCAGCGCAGGGAAAAGCTGTGCTTCACCACCTCGTCGCTGAAGCGGAGCCGCATCTCATAATGAAAGTGGAGTTTGCGCAACTAGATCAATCCTTAACTATATTGTTCAACTGATCCAGATAGGGCATCAAATCTTCTCCCCGCTTATAGGCATCGCTGAAGATTTTAAAATCCGGGGCGTTGAACTCGCAATGGCTGCGCTGCAAGCGGTACACCATCCGGTTGTAGGCCAGGCTCATTGCACGCTTATCATAATCTAAACGAATGTATAAGTCAAGTCTTTCAATG
Organism: uncultured Phascolarctobacterium sp.; assembly: GCA_964641395.1. Lineage (GTDB taxonomy): Bacteria > Bacillota > Negativicutes > Acidaminococcales > Acidaminococcaceae > CANQBR01. The sequence goes on from CAZXKQ010000002.1 coordinate 23,278, forward strand.
TAGCGGCCGCACTTCATTATGTTGCGGGACTCGCTACTCTCCATCACGTCGTCGATGCTGCCCCAGAAGGCGTAGAGGTAGTCCAGCACCTCCTGCAGTTTTAAGAGGCAGTTAGGCTCGGCAGCGGCCCCCTCCATCACGTCCAGGGCCATCTCCACATAGCTGTGGGCGGTGGAGCTCAACTGGTCCCTCAGCACCATGGCGTTGTCGCAGGCCCGTTTCAGGTTGCTGTATACGGAGTTAGGATCCTGGGCGTCGAAGAGGTACTTCACATCGAAGACCTCCTTGCTGCCGTAGACGTCAGGGATGGACAGCTTCTCGCACACCTCCTTGTAGGCTTCAGGATCCTTGTCTATCATGCTGTCGTAGCATTCCATGAAGATGGAGATGGTGGTGAAGACCCGCTCGCTGTAGCGGCCCAGCCAGTAAAGGTGGTTGGATTTTTCTAACGAGATAATACCCATGTGTCTTTAAAGCCTCCTCCTTGAGATGAGTTAACCACGAAGGAATCCGGATTGCGGGAGAAGCGGGTCAGGCCGCTGGGCCAAACCTGGGTGTACTTGCCGCTGAGGACGAAGGCCCGCAGATCCGCCTTGCGCAGCACCTCCTGGCCCCCTTCCATGATGGGCAGGTCGATGAAGTCGATGATCTCCTGGGCGATGAAGCGGCGGGGCTCGGCGCTGATCAGGGCCTTGAACTCCGCCTTCTTCTCCTGGGTCAGATCCCGGCCGAAGAGGACGCCGTAGCCGCCAGCCTCAGATACGTCCTTGAACACCAGTTCGTCAAAGCGGGAGAAGGCGTAGTCCCTATCCTGCTTGTAGTACATCAAATAGGTGGGGGCGTTGTGGGTTATGCTGTCCTCTCCCAGGTAGTACTTGATCATGGCCGGTACGAAGTAGTAGATGCCCTTGTCGTCGGCGATGCCGTTGCCCGGGCTGTTGATGAGGGCCACGTTGCCGGCCCGGTAGGCGCTGATCAAATTAGGCACGCCGATGACGGACTCCGGCAGGAAGGTGAGGGGGTCCAGGTACTCGTCGCTGATCCGCCGGTAGATGGCCCCCACCCGCATAGGCTTGTCTATGGAACGGTAGTAGACCTGGGAATTCTCCACGTAGAGGTCGCTGGGCATGGCCAGCACGCTGTGGGTCATCTCCGCCAGGTAGGCGTGCTCGAAGAAGGCGGCGTTGAAGCGGCCCGGGGTGAGGATGACGTTGATGCCGCCGGTGTTCACATAGTTCATCATCTCCAGGAGCAGGGCGCCGTAGTTGCGGTTGTCGATGACGCTGTACTGGCTGTAGGTCCGGGGAGCCGCCATGCGGCAGAGCTTGCGGGCGATGAGGGGGTAGGAGGCTCCGGAGGGGATGCGCAGGTTGTCCTCCAGGATGTACCAGTTGCCGTCCTTGGCCTGCACCAGGTCGATGCCGGCGATGTGGGCGTAGACCTCCTTAGGCGGGGTGATGCCGGCGCACTGGGGCAGGTAGCCCTTGGAGGAAAAGACGAACTCTTCCGGGATCACCTTGTCCTTGAGGATCTTCTGCTGGTGGTAGATATCCTGCAAAAACATATTGAGGGCGGTGACCCTCTGCACCAGGCCCCGGCTCATAGTGGCAAACTCCTCTGCGGTTATGACCCGGGGTATAGCGTCAAAGGGGAAGAGCTGTTCGTGGAAGGTGTTGTTCTTGTAGATGCCGAACTTAACACCATAGCGAGCCAAGAGCTTGTTGATGTCGCCGGCATACTTGATTAAATCCTGCATATCTCTCTACTCCTTTCCTACTCCTTCTCCTTAATTATGTACTATGTTAACCGCCGCTAGCTGTGAAAAAAGGCAAAGGACACACTAGAGACGCCTTTGCCTGCTACAGTTCAATTGTAAACATCTTGTGAATTATAGTCAATAGCTTTTTGGATATTTTTTGGCCCCCTCCCGCAGGGCGGCGGCCCAGGGGGCAGGGGGCGGGAGAAATAGGCCCCCCGGCAGTTAAAAAGGGCCCCGGCTCCCCCTTTTATGGTATAATGGTAGCCAAGGAGGGAGGGGAACCATGTCTATATTCGACGAGCGGCCTGGCAGCAAGGCCAACTGGAAGGTCAACCTCCCCGTCCTGTGGCTGGGGGTCTTCCTGGCCTGCGCCAGCTTTAGCAGCTGCATACCCTTCCTGCCTGTCTATCTGCTAAAAGAACTCCAGGTGGAGCAGGAGCAGGTCCGCTTCTGGAGCGGCCTGGTCTACGCCATCACCTTCCTAGGCTCCTCCTTGATGGCTCCCTGCTGGGGGGCCCTGGCCGACAGGGTGGGCCAGCGAAAGATGGCCATCAGGGCCGGCTTCGGCCTCGCCCTCACCTACTGGCTCACCGGCATCTGCCAAAACGAATACCAACTCTTCCTGGTGCGGGCCCTCTGCGGCCTGATCAGCGGCTTCGTCCCTGCCGCCATGAGCCTGGTCTCCTCCACCCTGCCCCAGGAGCGGCTGGGCTGGGGCATGGGCCTGATGCAGACGGCCGCCGCCAGCGGCAGCATCACCGGCCCCCTCCTAGGGGGCTATTTGAGCAGCTGGTTCGGCATGCGCATGAGCTTCTTCGTAGGGGCGGTCTTCCTCTCCGTCGCCACCATGCTGGTGGTCTTCCTGGTCCACGACGTGCCCCTCAGCAAGGAGAGGCAGCGGCAGGCCCTCCACCTCTTCCACGACCTGGGCCTGGCCCTGCGGAACAGGGAGCTGGTCTACACCATGGCCATGTTCTTCACAGTGCAGAGCTGCGTCATGCTGGTCCAGCCCCTGATCACCCTCTACGTAGGCCAGCTGATGGGGCGCATGGATGACGCCGCCATCAAGATGGCAGGGGTGGTCTTCTCCCTGGCCGGCATCGCCGGCATCCTGGCCGCCCCCTTCTGGGGCAAGCGGGGCCAACGCTTCGGCTATATGCGGATCTTCTGCCTGGTCTGCCTAGGGGCGGGCCTGGTAGACCTCTGCCAGGTGGCTGTCAGCAGCGTAGGCCAGTTCGCCCTGGTGCAATTCACCTACGGCCTCTTTTTAGCCGGGGCCGTGCCCAGCATCAACGCCAATGTGGCCACCATCACCGGCAAGGAGGAGCGGGGCAAGGCCTTCGGCCTCCTCACCAGCGCCCAGCAGATGGGCGGGGTGGCAGGCCCCATCCTGGGAGGCTTCTTAGGCAACCTGGTGGAGACCCGCTTCGTCTTCGTCTTTATCAGCTGCGTGCTGCTGACTAGCTCCGCCTATACCTACCTCACCCGGGTCCGGGGCCGGCCTGCCCATCCTTAACTACGGGCGTCCCCCTCCAGGGCTGCCCAGGCCTGGCCTGCCTCAGCACCTGGAACAGCCCCCTAAGAAAGAACCCATCTTCAGCCACAGCTGCCGAAGATGGGTTTTGTTTATCGCTAGTCCTGTAACTAGGTGGCAAGGGCCTGGCCTCAGAGGCCGGCCTGCTCTATGCCGCTGTAGAGGTAGCCCATGTGGAGGGTGCTGTTCAGCAGCACGGCCCGCCACACCCCTGCCTGGCACTCCAGCACGTTGATACAGGTGTTGTCCTGCTTCACCTGCCAGAAATGCTCCTGCCCCATGCCTAGCAGGTCGCAGATGATGGCCTTGTTCACCGCGTCGTGGGCCGCCACCAGGATGGTCTTGCCCTGGTAGCGGCAGGCGTAGTCCTCAAAGGCGGCCCGCACCCGGCGGCGCACGTCCTCCAGGTTCTCCCCGCCAGGCATCTGCACCAGGTGGGGGGCAGTATGCCAGAGCTGGAACTCTCGGGGATAGGCGGCGGCTATGTCCTTAGCCAGAACCCCCTCCCAGGCCCCGTGGTTGATCTCCAGCAGGCGCTCATCGGTTTCCACTGCCAGGCCGTGGAAGTCCGCGCAGAGCTTACAGGTGAGGAGGGAGCGCTGGAGGGGGCTGGAGACGGCCCCTTCCAAGGGCACTTCCCGCAGGCCTGCGGCCAGCAGGCGGCCCTGCTCTAAGCCCCTAGGGCTGAGGGGGGTATCCTCCTGGCCCTGGTAGCGGCCTTCGATATTCCAGGTGGTCTCCCCGTGGCGCACAAGGATGATGCGGACCATGGCCTAGTCCTCGCAGTTGATCAGCTTCACATCGAGAATGCCCTGGATGCCCCGCAGCCGCAGCATGATATCGTTGGGTATGTCGTCCCCCACGGCGATAGCCATGATGTTGGTGCCCCGGCCGGCCTTGGCGCTGCCCACCTGCATGCCGTTGATATTAATCCCTGCGCTGCCTAAGATGGTGGCTATCTGGCCTATCATGTTAGGCTGGTCGATGTGGGGGGCCAGCAACAGGTAGCCCTCCGGCTTAAAGTCCACCCGGTAGCCGTCGATCTCCACGATCTTGGCCTCCTTGCCGTCGAAGAGGGTGCCTACCAGCACGTGATCACCCTTCTGGGTGTGGATGGTGGCGGTGACGGCGGTGGAGAAGTAGCCGGTCTTGTGGGACTTGCTCTCCTTGACGTTCAGGTTGCGCTTCTTGGCCATGGCAGGGGCGTTGACGAAGTTCACCGTGTCCTGCAGGATGGGATTCAGCAGGCCTTTTAAGAAGGCCGTGGTCAGGGCCTGGGTCTCCGTCTGGGCCAGGTCGCCGGTGTATTCCACCTCCACGTCGCTAATAGGGGCGTCGGTTAGGTAGATGCCCAGGGTGCCCATCCGCTCCGCCAGCTTGAAGTAGGGGGCGATGACGGTGGCCACGCTCTTGGGTATGGGGGCCATGTTCACCGCCGTCATCACCGGCCGCCCCTCCAGGGCGTCGATAACCCCGTAGGCCACGTCTACGGCCACCCCGATCTGGGCCTCCACGGTGCTGGCTCCCAGGTGGGGGGTCTGTACCACGTTAGCCAGGCCTAGGAAGGGGTTGTCTTCCTTCTTCAAGGGCTCGTGGGGATAGACGTCGATGGCGGCTCCGGCGATCTTGCCGCTCTTCAGGCCGGCGGCGATGGCCGCCGGATCCATGCAGCCGCCCCTGGCGCAGTTGACGATCCGCACCCCGTCCTTCATCTTGGCGATGGCGGCGGCGTTCAACATCTCCCGGGTCTCGTTGGTGAGGGGGGTGTGGATGGTGATGTAGTCGGACTTAGCCAGCAGGGTGTCGAAGTCTACCAGCTCCACCCCTACCTGGCGGCCCCTCTCCTCGGTGATGTAGGGGTCGTAGCCGATGGTGGTCATCTCCATGGCCTGCATCCGCCTGGCCACCCGGCTGCCGATCCGGCCAACGCCGATGATGCCCAGGGTCTTGCCCTGTACCTGGATGCCGTCAAAGCTCTTCCTGTCCCACTTGCCCTCCTGCATGGACTGGTGGGCCTGGGGTATGTGGCGGGTCATGCTCATCATCAGGGCGATGGTGTGCTCGGTGGCGGCGATGGTGTTGCCCTCAGGGGCGTTGAGCACCACGATGCCCCGGGCGGTGGCGGCGGGGATGTTGATGTTGTCCACCCCCACTCCGGCCCTGCCGATGACCTTCAACTTGGCAGCCGCGTCGATAATCTCCTTCGTGACCTTGGTCTGGGACCGGGTCACCAGTCCGTCGTAGTCGCCGATGCACTGTACCAGCTGCTCCGGCGTCATATTAGTCTTCACATCTACGTCAAAATGCTGTTTCAGCAGGGCTACGCCCTTCTCGCTCACATCGTCCGAAACCAAAATCTTATAGGCCATGTTCCTTCCTCCTCCCAATAACTCCCTAGGGTACCGCTCATCGCCTGGGCAGGGGCCTCAGCCGTGCTGCTGCTGGTAAGTCTTCATAAAGTCCGCCAAGGCCTGGCAGGCCTCGTAGGGTACGGCGTTGTAACAGCTGGCCCGGCAGCCGCCTACCAGCCTGTGGCCCCCTATGCCTACAAAGCCCTGGGCCTTGCCCTGGGCCACGAAGTCCTTTTCCAGGGCCGGGGTGGCCAGGTTGAAGGTGATATTCATGCGGGAGCGGTAGGGCTTTTGGGCATGGCCCCTGTAGAAGCCGCCGCTGCCGTCGATTACGTCGTACAGCAGCTGGGCCTTGGCTATGTTCCGCTGCTCCGCCGCCCTTACGCCCCCCTGGTCCTCCAGGTAGCGGAGGGTCTTGTTAAGCATGTAGATGCAGAAGACCGGCGGGGTGTTGTAGAGGGAGTCGTTAGCCGCAAAGGTGCTGTACCTCAACATGGTAGGCAGGTCCTGCCTGGCCTGGGCCAGGAATTCATCCTTGATAATGGCCACCACCACCCCTGCCGGGGCCAGGTTCTTCTGGGCACCGGCGTAGATCAGGTCGAACTTGGAGACGTCCACCGGCCGGCTTAAAATGTCGCTGGACATGTCGCAGACCACCGGCACGGGAAAGTCGGGAAAGGCAGGCCACTCAGTGCCGTAGATAGTGTTGTTGCTGGTGATGTGGACGTAGTCCGTGTCCGGCTGCCAGGTGAAGCTGCTGGGTATGTAGCTGTGGTCCAGGTCTGCGCTGGAGGCGGCTTCGTAGGCGGGGCCGTAGTACTTGGCCTCGGCCATGGCCTTCTTGGCCCAGACGCCGGTATTGACGTAGGCCGCCTTCCGGCGGAGGAAGTTGGCCGCGCTCATCAAGAACTGGGTGCTGCCCCCTCCCTGGAGGAAGAGGATGTGGTAGTTCTCAGGAACGCCCAGCAGCTGCCGCAACAGGGCCTTGGTCTCGGCGTGGAGGGCGGCGTACTCGCTGCTGCGGTGGCTGATCTCCACGATGCTCATGCCTGTGTGGGCGTAATCGGTGAACTCAGCCTGCACCGCCTCTAGGACGGGCAGGGGCAGGGCGCTGGGGCCGGCGTTAAAATTATAAGCTCTCTTAGTCATAGGGCATGCTCCTTCGTACCTTCCAACCCCTGCCTGGGGCAGGGCCTAGGCTGGACAGGGCCAGTCTGTAGGGGATACGTTAATCTTAGCATATTACAGGCAATAGTCAAGATTTTATTTTCCATGCTATAGAACCTCCTGGGGCCTTGCTGCGTCAGCCCTACCCTAGGCTGCGGGGCGGCCCCTTCCATCCAAGAGTTTTGCCTTTGCCTGTCACTAAAGTTGCGCAGAAAGATAAACAACTCCGCCGGGAAAAGGAGCGGCTGTACTATGTGCTGCGAACCCGGCTGGCCAACATCAACTTCCATGTGCTAGTAGAGGCAGACTACGCCGACAAGGAAAGGCTTGATTATCTCCAAAGCATAAATTTATTGTTAAAAGATGGCGTAAAATATCTAGGGGCTGATCTAGGTCTAGCCAAACCTGCCTAACTTGTAAGCCCCACCCGCCCCTCTTTAGTCTGCGCATTAACTCTAAAAGGCCCCTAATCCTTTGCAGAGCAACGCCTTTGGGCTACTAAGCAGGGGTTTGTTTTTTACCTAAATCCACAGTGATATCATCGAAAGAAAGTAAGCCTTAACGAAAAAGTCCCTGGAAAAAGTTGTGACTTTCGTCGAAAACTCCCTTGAAAAAACTTCAATTTTCCCAAAAACTCCCTTGAAAAATATGCGACTTTCCCAAAAACTCCCTTGAAAAAATTGCGGTTTTAGGTATAATAAGACTATAATCTACAGTGGGAGGCTCACCCGCCGTGCTAAAGAGGAAGATAGAGGAGCGTCTTTTAGCTTGGAAAAACACCAGCGGGCACAAACCCTTACTAATTAAGGGCTGCCGTCAGTGTGGTAAGACTTTCTCAGTGTTGGACTTTGCCAAAAAGAACTACAAGCATGTAGTGTATCTGAATTTCTATGAAAATCCCGCCTACGCTTCCGCCTTTAACGATGCCCTGGAAGTTGACCATGTAGTCATGCTCCTGTCGGCCCTGCTAGGCAGCAAGGCGGTCTTTAGTGCCGGTGAAACCGTCTTAGTGCTGGATGAAATCCAAGAATGCCCTGAGGCCCGTACCGCTCTCAAGTTCTTTTATCTAGACGGACGCTATGATGTAATAGGGACCGGCTCCCTCTTGGGAGTAAAGGGCTATGGCAAAGAGCCTAGGTCCATCCCCGTGGGGGCGGAAACCGTACTGGATATGTACCCGCTAGACTTTGAAGAATTCCTGTGGGCCTGCGGCCTTACCCCGCCCCTAATAGCCTTGTTGCAAAAATATTTGGCAGAAGAAGCACCCGTCCCAGCAGCCCTGCACCAACGTATGCGGCAGTTGCTCTTACAGTACGTAGTGGTGGGGGGTATGCCGGAAGCCGTGCAGACCTTCATCGATAGCAAACAGATAGCCCAGGTCTTAGCCGTTCAAAGAGACATTGTCCGCTCCTACGAAGATGATATGGTAAAATACGCTGATAAGAAGGATAGGAGCAATATCAAAGAGTGTTTCCAGTCCATACCTAGGCAGCTGAGTAAAGAGAACAAAAAATTTCAATATACCGTAGTAAAAAAGGGGGCTAGCGGGGCCAAGTATGCGGGCAGCCTGCAATGGTTGGAGGATGCCGGCCTGATTACCCGCTGTTATAATCTCTCCACCCCTCAGCTGCCCTTGGACGGAAACGCCCAGGACCACATCTTCAAAGTTTATATGGGGGACTGCGGCCTCTTTCTCAGCATGTTGGAAGACGGAACCCAGTACGACGTTTTACAAGGCAGGCTTTCCGCTTACAAAGGGGCTATTTTCGAAAACCTAATAGCTGACGTCTTTGCTAAGATGGGGCGTAAATTATACTATTTTCACAAGGACAGCGGGCTAGAAGTTGACTTCGTGATACGCTACTGCGGCCAATGTACCCTGGTGGAAGTCAAGTCCGGCACGGGGAATGCTAAGAGCGTGAGAAACATCTTAGCCCAGCCTGAGCGTTACCAAGTCCGCCAAGCTATTAAGCTGGGAGACCACAATATCGGCAGGTCAGGAGCTATCCTCACCCTCCCCCTCTACCTAGCCTTTTTGCTCCGGGCCCTGTAGGCCGGCCCTCCCACCCTGCGGGTCTGGGGACTCCTTCTCCGGGTATGAACTTAGCTCTAACCCTACTGTTTTCTGCAAAAGTAAAATATTTGTAAAATAGCGCATTGTCAATTACCTATGATTGTGGTATCATGTTAGCTGTAGGGCTGTGGCCTCTAGGGGCCCGGCCTGGAGATAGTGAGCCCAGTCAGCTTGCACGGATCCCGCCCTCTTAGGCAGGGGCCTAGGATGCGGGGAAGGGATCGGCAAACATAGTAGAGGAGGTATTTCTATGAAGAAACTAGGCATCGTTGCCCTGGCCGCATTGACTGCCGCCAGCATGATCATGGTAGGCTGCGGCGGTGGCGGCGAGCAAAAAAAGGCTGACGCCCCCAAGGCGGCCGCCGGCAAAAAGCTCATCGTTTACACCTCTATGAAGGAGTCCCTGATCAAAGGCATCGTAGAGGGCTACAAGAAGGCCAACCCTGGCGTGGAAGTGGACTACCAGTCTGCCGGCGCCGGCAAGTTGATGGCCAAGATCGCTGCCGAGCGGCAGAGCGGCAAGATACTGGCCGACGTTATCTGGACCAGCGAGGTTCCTGACTTCTACAAGATGAAGCAAGAAGGCATCTTGGAAGTGTACAAGAGCCCTGTTTTCAAAGAGATCGTCAACCCCTTCAAAGACTATGACGGCTCCTTCCATGCCGCCCGTCTAGGCACCCTGGGCATCATCGTCAACACTGACAAGATCAAGACCATGCCCACCCAGTGGTCAGACCTGCTGAAACCCGAGTACAAGAACGGCTTCGGCGTAGCTAACCCGGCTCTGTCCGGCACCGCCTACATGAGCATCGCCCTGCTGGAGAAACAGTTCGGCTGGAAGTTCTTCGAGGACGTTAAGGCCAACGGCGGCCGGGTAGGCAAGGGCTCTGGCGAGGTTATCGACGACACCGCTTCCGGCGAGCTGACCGCCTCCTTGGCCGTTGACTACATCACCAACGACAAGATTAAGAAGGGCGCCCACATCGCCATGAACTATCCCCCCGAACTGCTGGTAGTTCCTTCCCCCGTAGCCATCTTCAAGGGCACTCCCAACCTGGAGGCCGCTCAGAAGTTCGTTGACTACCTGCTAGGCAAGGAAGCCCAGGCCATGGTTGCCGCCCAGGGCACCATCCCGGTTCGTGAGGACGTAACCATCGATCCTAAGTTCAAACTGCTGGCTCCTAAGGCAGCTCTGGAGAAGTCTATCAAGATCGACTATCTGGAAGTTGTTAACAGCAAGGAAGCCATCGTTAAGAAATTCTCCGATATTATGCAGGTTAAGAAATAAGCTTGCCTAAGCCGGGGAAGCTTTCCTAGCAATCGCACAGCCACATTAGTCAGGGGCGGAACGGGGTTTCCTGTTCTGCCCCTTTCCTAACAAGAGCCTTATTTACCGGAGGGTATCTTAATGGAAGACATCATCAAGCTAGAAGGTGTATGCAAGGCCTACGGTGACCACCAGGTATTGCAAAACCTGGATCTGGCCATCCATAAGGGCGAATGCTTTACCATGCTAGGCCCCTCAGGCTGCGGCAAGACGGTAACCATCCGCCTTATCGCCGGCCACGAGGTGCCTGATGCAGGCAAGATCGAAATCGACCACACAGTGGTGGCAGACAGCGGCAGCGGCGCCTACATCCCGCCGGAACGGCGGGGCCTGGGCATCGTCTTCCAAGACTACGCCGTCTGGCCCCACATGACGGTGGCCCAAAACATCGCCTATCCCCTGAAGATGGAGAAAAGGCCTAAGGATGAAATCAATAAGCTGGTCATGGCCATGGTGAACACCGTGGGCATGGAAGGCTTGGATAGGCGGCTGCCCAGCGAACTGTCTGGCGGCCAGCAACAGCGGGTGGCCCTGGCCCGGGCCCTGGTAGCAGATCCTTCAGTAATGCTGCTGGATGAGCCCTTGAGCAACCTGGACGCCAACCTGAGGGAGGAGATGCGCTTCGAGATCAAGGCCCTGCAGCGCCGCTTCGGCATCACCGTCCTCTACGTAACCCATGACCAAGAGGTGGCCCTGGCCATCTCCGACCGTATCGCCATCATGGATGCCCACGGCTTCATCCGCCAGACCGGCACCCCCTACGAGATCTTCGAAAAACCGGCGGACCTCTTCGTCTTCAAGTTCATGGGCATAGCTAATTTCTTGGCCATCCGCTCCGAAGGTGGGAAGCACTACGTAGGCAGCGGCACCCAGGAGGTGCCCTGGGCAGAAGGGCCCAGGGGCGAGGCTGAAAAGTGGGTGGTAGGCTTCCGCCCCTCCGACATAGAGATCAGCCGGGAGCCTAAGGGCTTGAAGGGCGTCATCCAGCGAGCCAACTTCCTAGGCTCTACCATGGACTACGCCATAGAGGTAGACGGGGAGCACCTGCGCACCGAGTTAGTAGCCCACAAGGCCATCACGGAGAACCTGATGTTTAAGGAAGGCGAGGAGTGCTATATCAGCTTCAAAGCCTTGCACTGGTTCGATGCAAAACAACTAGAGGAGGTGGGTGAACTGTGAGTTCTTCTACCATCAAGAAAGATTCTGGCTTCGGCGTGGCCCAGCTAATCCTGCTGCTGTCCATCGCCATCCTGGTGATCTTCGTAGCCTGGCCTGTGCTGTTGATCCTCTTCAACGCCTTCTTTGTGGAAGGCTCCTTCAACAGCTTGGACTTCTACCGGGTGTTGACGGATCCGGAAACCTTCCAGGCCCTTACCAACTCCCTGATCATCGCCAGCATGACCACCATAGGCAGCACCATCGTAGGCACCTTCTTCGCCTGGCTGGTAACCAGGACGGACCTGCCCTACAAGAACTTCATGAAGAACCTCTTCCTAGTGCCCTTCATGCTGCCCTCCTTCATCGGCGCCCTGGCCTGGAAGATGTTGTTGAGCCCCCATGCCGGCTACATCAACAAGGCCTTCATGTCCTTCTTCAATACCACCGAGCCCCTCTTTGACATCTACACCTACTACGGCATCAGCGCCGTAGAGGTGATGTACCTCTTCCCCTTCGTCTTCATCCAGGTGTGCGGCGCCCTGGAGCGCATGGATCCCACCTTGGAGGAATCGGCCCGTATCTCCGGGGCCGGCCTGCTGACCATCACCCGGAAGATCACCATCCCCCTGGTGCTGCCCTCCATCATGTCCGGCGCCCTGTTGATCATGCTCTACTCCATGGCCCACTTCGGCACGGTGGCGGTGCTAGGCATAGAGCAGGGGATCTACAACATCCCCACCTTGATCTATGAGAAGATCCACGAAAGCGCCGGCAGCTTCCAGTCCATCCGCACCGGCACCGTCTTGGCCACCGTCCTGGTAGTCACTGCCGCCATCATCATCTGGGGGCAGCAAAAGGTCCTGAGCCGGGGCCACTACCAGATTATCGGCGGCAAGAGCTTCCGTCCTATGGAGCTGAAGCTGAGAGGCCTGCGCTGGCCCCTGCTGATCTTCTGCCTGGCCTACATCGGCTTCACCATCGTCCTGCCCACCGTGGTCATCTTCTTAGTGGGAGGCCTGAGCACCTACGGCCTGCCCTTCACCTGGGAAAACCTGTCCTTGGCCAACTACAAGTACATCCTCACCGAGTATGACGTAACCAAGGACGCTATCTTCAACAGCCTCTCCCTGGGCCTGGCCGCCGCCATCATCACCATGTTCGCCGGCGTTATGATCAGCTACGTCATCGTCAAGATGAAGGTGCGGGGCAAGGGCATCCTGGAATTCTTGGGCATGCTGCCCTTCTCCGTACCGGGCTCCGTAATCGCCCTAGGCGTAATCCTGGCCTGGAGCGGCAAGTTCGGCATCAACCTCTACAATACGGTGTGGATCATCTTGGTGGCCTACATCGCCCGCTACATGGCCTTCTCCCTGCGGGCCAACTCCGCCGCCTTGGAGCAGGTCCATGACTCCCTGATGGAGGCCTCCCGCTCCTGCGGCGCCACCATGTGGCAGTCCTTGAAGGACATCGTCATCCCCTTGGTAAAGCCGGGCATGATCTCCGCCTTCTTCCTGATCTTCCTGCCGGCCCTGCGGGAGCTGACCGTATCCATCATGCTGTACGCCCCCACCACCCGTACCATAGGCGTAGCCATCTACACCTTGAACGAAGACGGCGAGACCGTTATGTCTACGGCCCTGGCCGGCGTGGCCCTGATCCTCATCGTGGTAGGCCAGACCCTCATCAACCATTTTACCAAGAAAGTGAGTGAGTAACAGCCATGTCGTACATACGCTTAGTCAACGTAACCAAACGTTTCGGCGATGTCACCGCCGTTAACGACCTAAACCTGGAAATCGGCAAAGGCGAATGCTTCTCCATGCTTGGACCCTCCGGCTGCGGCAAAACCACCACCCTGCGCATGGTGGCCGGCTTTGAAGACCTTAGCGAAGGGGAGGTGTGGGTCGGCGACAGGCTGCTGTCCTCCCCTAAGAAACACCACTACACTCCGCCGGAAAACCGTAACTTCGGCATGGTCTTCCAGGCCTTCGCCGTCTGGCCCCACATGAGCGTATACGAAAACGTGGCCTTCCCCCTGCGGCTGAGGGGCCTGCCTAAGGCAGAGATAGACCAGCGCACCAAGGACGCCCTGACGGCCACTAACCTGACCAAGGCGGCAGCTGAAAGCCCGGACAGCCTCTCCGGCGGCGGCAAGCAGCGGGTGGCCCTGGCCCGGGCCTTGGCCATCAACCCTGACGTCATGCTGCTAGATGAGCCCCTGTCTTCCCTGGATCCCCATCTGCGGGAGGAGATGCGCTTTGAGATCAAGGATCTGCAGCGGAAGTACGGCTTCTCCATCATCTACGTCACCCATGACCAAAGCGAGGCCATGGCCCTCTCCGACCGCATCCTGGTTATGAAGTTGGGCGTGGTGCAGCAGATCGACAAGCCTTTGGACATCTACGCCCACCCGGCCAATAAGTTCGTCTTCAGCTTCATCGGCGTCTCCAGTTTCGCCGACGTGCTGTGGCAGGACGGCCAGGCCTTCATCAAGGGCAGCCAGCACCCCCTGCCCCCCGGCCTGGTAGTGCCGGAGGAGATGAAGGGGGAGGCCCTGTTCAACTTGGCCAGCCGGCCTACGGAAATCGAATTTACCAACGCTGACGACCCTAACGGCGTCCGGGGCCAGGTGGTCCGCCGGGCCTTCCTAGGGGAGATCATCGACTACCTGGTGCACATCGGCGACCAGCAGGTGCGGGTACAGATAGGCCGCAGAGACCCCGGCCCTGGGGCTGACGAGGTCTGCTACCTGAAGTTCCTCCGTCCCTTCTGGTACAGAGCGGAAGATTAGGCCTTGGCAGGCGGGAGCTGCTTAGCTCCCGCCTTTTTGCTGTCCATCTGCCCTCTAGCAGACGAGGGTAACAAATTTGTCCTTAAGCTGTTTAATTTTGTCTATACCCGTGGTACAATAGGTTTATCTTATAGACGCTTTTCTACCCTCCTGGCTGGTGGGTTGGAGTGCCTAGTTGCGGCGAGGAAGTGAAACAATGAACTGTATAAAAACGGTGGACGTGGTAGTTATAGGCGGCGGCATCGTAGGCAGCGCCATCCTGAGGGAGCTGTCCAAATACCAGCTGAGCTGCCTGTTGCTGGAAAGGGAGCCTGACCTGGCCCTGGGTACTACTAAGGCCAACAGTGCTGTTTTACACGCAGGCTTCGACGCCCCTCCTGGAAGCCTGAAGGCCTACACCAATGTAGAGGGCAACAAGCTCTACCACCAGCTAGAGCAAGAACTGGGCCTGGATATTAAGTGGACCGGCTCCCTAGTAGTGGCCACTAGCCCGGAAGAAGAGCTAGTCCTCCAGGAACTGCTGGAGAGGGGCCGGGCCAATAAGGTGGAGGGCCTGCAAATCCTTACTAAGGAGGAAGTCCTGGCCAAGGAGCCCAACCTGGCCACCGCCCGGGCCGCCCTCTGGGCTCCCAGTGCCGGGGTGATCTGGCCCTTTTCCGCCTGCCTGGCCTTCGCCCAGTGCGCCGTGCAAAATGGGGCAGAGGTGTGGCGCAGCTGCCCTGTAACCGGCTTCATCAAGGAAGAGGGGGCCCTAAAAGGGGTAGTCACCCCTAAGGGAGTGATAGGCTGCCGCTATGTGGTGAACGCAGCCGGCGTGTATGCCGACCAAATCGCCCAGCTGGCGGGGGATGACAGCTTCACCATCACCCCCAGGAAGGGGGAGTACATCCTCTTTGACAAAACCGCCTGCTCCAGCCTGGTGTACGGTATAGTCTTCCCCTGCCCTAACAAAAAGTCCAAGGGCATCCTGGTCTGCACCACCACCCACGGCAACACCTTCATCGGCCCCAACGCTAACGAGCAAACGGATAAGGAAGATACCTCCGTCAGCGCCCAGGGCATGGACGAGCTCATCACCGCCGCTCGTAAATTAGTGCCCAACCTGCCCCTAGGCCAGGCCATCACCCAGTTTGCCGGCCTGCGGGCCGTAGCCTCCGGCAGCGGCGACTTCATCATAGGCAACAGCCAGCTGGTGCCAGGCCTCTATCACGCCGCCGGCATCCAGTCTCCCGGCCTCACCGCGGCCCCTGCCATCGGCCAGCTCATCGCCCGCACCATAGCCTGGGAGGGCGGGGCGGCAGAAAAGCCGGACTTCAGGCCCCAGCTGCCTGCCCAGCCCTGCTTCAACCGGCTCAGCCCAGGGGAGAAGGCCGCCCTTATTGCCGCCGACAACCGCTACGGCCGGACCATCTGCCGCTGTGAGACAGTGACGGAGGGAGAGATCGTGGCCGCCATTCACGCCCCGGTGGGGGCCTTGACAGTGGACGGAGTGAAACGCCGCACCCGGGCCGGCATGGGCCGCTGCCAGGGAGGCTTCTGCGGCCCCCGGGTCACCCAGCTCCTGGCCAGGGAGTTAGGCATCACCATCCCGGAGGTGCTGAAGGAGAAGGCCGGTTCCTATCTCTACTTCCCCAAGAAAGGCGGTGAGGCGTAAGATGAAGACCTACGACGTAATCATCATCGGCGGCGGCCCTGGGGGCCTTACTGCAGCCTACAGCGCCTATCAGAACGGAGCCAAGGCCATCCTGGTCTTGGAGCGGGACAGGGAGTTAGGCGGCATCCTGCAACAGTGCATCCACAACGGCTTCGGCCTCCACCACTTTAAGGAGGAATTAACCGGGCCTGGCTACGCCCAGAAATGCATCGACCTTATCAAGGACAAGGCGGAGATAGAGTGCCGCACCGACAGCATGGTGCTGGACATCAGCCAGGAGAAGGTGGTCATGGCAGTCAATCCCCAGCTGGGCCTCTTCCAAGTCCAGGGCCGCAGCATCATCCTCACCATGGGCTGCCGGGAACGGACCAGGGGGGCCATCCGCATCCCCGGCACAAGGCCGGCAGGGGTTTTTACCGCCGGTGCCGCCCAACGCATGGTGAACATGGAGGGCTACCTGCCTGGCCATAAGATCGTCATCCTGGGCAGCGGCGACATCGGCCTCATCATGGCCCGCCGCCTCAGCCTGGAAGGCTGCCAGGTGGTGGCCTGCCTGGAGATCTGCCCTTTCTCCAACGGCCTGACCCGCAACATCGTCCAGTGCCTGAACGACTTCAACATCCCCCTCTACCTGAGCCACACCATCGTCAGCATCCACGGCTCTGCCCGGGTCAGCGGCGTCACCGTGGCCCAGGTGGACGAGAGGATGCGGCCCATCCCCGGCACGGAATTCGACCTGGACTGCGATACGGTGATGCTCTCCGTGGGCCTGATACCTGAAAATGAGCTTTCCAAGAGCCTGGGCATCGCCCTCCACCCCCTCACCTCCGGCCCGGTGGTGGATCAGCACCGGGAGACCTCCCTCCCTGGCTTCTACGCCGCCGGCAACGTGGTCCACGTCCACGACCTGGTGGACTTCGTCTCGGAAGAGGCGGAAATAGCCGGCAAGTTCGCCGCCCTAAAGGCCCTGGGCCTGCTGCCAGAGACGGTAAGAGAGGTGGCGGTGCGGCCTACGGCAGGAGTGCGCACCTGTGTGCCCCAGGTCCTGCACCTAGGCGCCCAGGGAGAGCCCATCCAGCTCTTCTTACGGGTGGCCGCTCCTAGGCGGAAGTGCAAGCTGGTGCTCCACAGCGGCGGCCAGTTGGTGGCCAGCAAGTTCCTGCCGGTGGCCAAGCCTAGCGAGATGATCACCATAACCCTGCCTGCCCCGAAGTGCGCCTTACTAGGGGAGGAGCTAGAAGTAGGCTTGGAAGGAGGTCTGTGAGATGGCCGTGGAAACTAGAGTGATGAACTGCATTATGTGTCCCATCGGCTGCGAGCTGACGGTGACCCTGGCGGACGGGGCCTTTGTCAGCGTCAGCGGCAACAGCTGCCCTAGGGGGGCGGCCTACGGCAAGGACGAGGTGACCGCCCCTAAGCGGATGCTCACCGGCACCGTGGCCTGCACCGGGGGCCTGCTGCCCCTCCTGCCAGTGGTAAGCGCCAAGCCCCTGCCTAAGGACAGGGTGCTGGACTGCGCCGCCTACCTCCGCCAGGTGGAGGTGGCGGCCCCTGTGGCCTGCGGCCAGGTGGTAGTGGAGGACATCCTAGGCCTGGGAGTGGACATAGTGGCCAGCCGCAACCTGCCTAAGGCCTAAAAAGGAACATACTTCTACCGAAGGGGACGGCTCCGGCGCCCTGCTGGAGCCGTCTTTCTCCTTGCCAAAGGAGCAGGGCCCCGATGGTAACCATGCGGAGGAGGCAGGAAGGTGGAGAACAAGCAACGCTTAGGCATCCTCTACGGAGTAGCGGCCTATCTTCTCTGGGGGCTGCTGCCCATCTATTGGAAGCAGCTGCAGGCGGTGCCCGCCTTGGAAATCTTGGCCAACCGCTTCATCTGGTCTGTAGTCTTTTTGATCCTGCTGTTGGCGGTGAGGGGACGGCTGGGCCTCTTCGCCCGGGAGACGGTGCAGGTGTTCAGCACCTGGCGCAGCGGCTGCTGCATGGTGGCAGCGGCGGTGATGATCGCCATCAACTGGGGGGTCTTCATCTGGGCAGTGGAAAACGGCCGCATCTTAGAGACCAGCCTGGGCTACTACATCAATCCTCTGATGAGCGTCCTCCTGGGCCTGGTCTTCCTCCAGGAGCGGCTGAACCGGCTGGAGTGGACGGCAGTGGCCTTGGCCGGCCTGGGCATCGCCTTCCTAGTGGTAAAAAACGGCTCCCTGCCCTGGGTGTCCCTGGTAGTGCCAGGCTCCTTCGCCCTCTACGGCCTGCTGAAAAAGTGCCTCCGTATCAGCGCCTTTACCAGCATCCTCCTGGAGACCCTCCTCATCTCACCCTTCATGCTCTACTACCTAGGCCGGCTCTGGCAGGCAGGCGAGGCCGCCTTCCAGACCCAGGGCCCCATCACCTCCGCCTATCTGCTGGGTGCCGGGGTGGTCACCGCCACCCCCCTGCTCCTCTTCACCGCCTGCGCCCAACTGCTGCCCTTGAACATGGTGGGCTTTTTACAGTACATCTCCCCCAATATGACCCTCCTCATCGGCATCTTCCTCTACCACGAGCCCTTCACCCTGACCCACGCCTGCAGCTTCGGCTGTATTTGGCTGGGCCTGGCCTGCTACATCAGCTCCCAGCTCCGCAAGGGCTGACCCCCGCACCCGTGTAAAAAATTTTTTACATACCTCCTATTTTTTCTCTACAGCCCTTGACAAGAGGGCTTTTTTATGCCTTGGGAAAGAGTACGGAGGGGGTTAACCTACATTTTGTGGTGGGGATAAGGGGAGAGGGAACCAGAAAGTTATCCACAGTTTGGGGATAAACTGGGGATAACCAGAGGCCTGCGGCAGGCAGGGCTTGTAAAAGCAGGCCCATAGCCCCTGTTTTGCCCTGCTAAAGGGCTGTCCGCCGACCCTTATCTGTGGATAAGCCTGTGACTGTTGTGCATAAGGGCTGACAAGGCCGGAACCTGGCATAGCTCATTTTGTGGACTGCCCCTTTTACTAATTTTGATTAATTTTACTCCTCCCTAAACCCTGGCCAGGGGAGTGGGGGAGGGAGCTTGAAGGCTGCAAGGGCGGGAGCGCCAGCCCTAGCTAGAGCGGGCGGCCTGGAACAGGTGCTGCCCGGCCGGCAACAAAAAAAGCAACCCGCCGATTAGGGCAGGGCTGCTGAATGCTCTGGAGCGGATGATGGGAATCGAACCCACAAATTCAGCTTGGGAAGCTGATGTTTTACCACTAAACTACACCCGCAACTCTTGGCAGGCGGCGGGGCGCCGTCTGCTGAACAATAGTTATTATACCACAGGCTGCCGGCTCTGGCAAGGGCAGGCAGGGCTAAAAGGAGAATTTTACTCTGACAGCAACCCAAAAGCTATCAAGGTAGTGAAGACCTTGTCGTTGAAAGGCTAAAACTATCAGCTAAAAACTTCTAATGTTTTATATTAAATATTATTACTGATAAGCTTTCTCCTGAAACGTAACTATTACTTGCATGAACTTATAAAAGAACTAGCAAAACAGGGAATTTCAGCTACCTTTTTGAAAATTCACGCAAGAAAATCCTTGCGTTAAAAAAGAGAGTAGAAATTAAGATTGCAATATTTTTTTTGCAAAAATAAAAAAGCACAAATAAGTAACAGCGACCGTAGCTGTTTGGTGCAGCATCACAATGATCTCTCATGCCCTTCTAAATTGTTGCACTCATAGGTGCTTATGATTTTTTCCTTCACCCCAAGGACTTCGAATAGGGGTAACAGCTGCTGGTACTCTGAACGGATAATTTTGTCCAAATCCAACTGCTCGATGAAACCTTTTGCCCTGACGCCTTTGTAATATTCTTTCTTCCCTCGCCGAAAAAGATTTTTTAATTTTTCCACTCCGTTTGTGCCTGTGGGCCTTACATGGGCAGGAAGTCCTAAAAAACGGAGAACACCCTCCAAGTCTAGTAAAAACCAATCCTCTATTGATTGCCTGGCCTTGATAGCGAAGGCCCTATTAACCCCCTTGCCCTGCAAAAGCCTGATTAATTTTTCTTCATCTATCGCTCTTCTTTCCCAAAGTTCCCCCACGTCAGTATCCCAGCAGAGGGCAACCGACACCTGTTTATGCTTTGTAAAAAGTTTCCGATACTTGACTAGGCCATAGAAATGACGAATAGCTGCCCTTTGAAAGCCTCCCTGTCCTGCAAGATTTACAATCTTGTACTCTACATTCGTCCTTGAGGCCAGCCTATACACCTTGGCAAGTAGGTGCTCATAAAATACCTTTTCCGTGGCCCCTTCTACGTACAGCAACAAAATGCTATTCATGGGGCCTCCAGATAAGGCTCCCACAGGGCCTCGTCGTCTGCCAGCATACTGAAAATGTATTCTCCCGTGCTCATTTCACATTCTGCTGCATCTTCCGCCAGGGTCCAGCCCTTACCCTTTTCTCTTTTAAAGCCGGAAAATTGGGCAATACCAGGTTCACGACTCGTCCCTACATAGAGTTCCTCAGGACCAAGGCAGCTAGTTATAAAGGGTGAATGGCTAGTGATAAGAATCTTGCTGGAACCTCTCAAACTGCTTATAATGCGCAGAAAGGATAACAAGAGTTTAGGGTGGACGTTATTTTCTGGTTCTTCCACGCCTACAAGGATCACATTATTAAGATTGGCTAATATTATACGGCTCAGAATTTTAAAGACCCGTTGCGTGCCCGCTGAAAGATTGGAAAAATTAATAGAGGTAGTGAGGTTGGATAGTTTAGCCGTAAGGTAGAAGAAATAATTGTGTATTCGTTCTTGGTTCGGCCCTTCATCAGCCTCAGCGCCGATATCAAAACGATGGGCGCTAATCGACTCTATTTCCGGGAACAACTTTTGTTGGGCTTCTAGCAAAAGGGCAAACCTCTGAGGCTGTTGCTTCTTAAGTTTAAATATAAACTCAGCCAAATCAGAAGCTGAATCCTTAGCTATAGAGAGGTCGGACTGTTTCACTTCTAGGGACTCCCTTGACCACAACCCAAAATCAATCTTAAGAGCCATTTGGTTGATAGCCTGGAGAATGGGTTTGTAAAATAGGTTGGGACGGTTTTCTAGCTGGTTAACAACCAATTCAGCCCCTGTTACGGCAATAGGGTTGGCACACCTTCCCTGAGGGTAGGCCCTATAATATGCCTTAGCTTCCTCTCTCTTTATCAGAGTAGTAAATCTTTTAGCAGACTCTGCCCGATAACGCAAATACTCGGCAATCACGCGCGGTTCTGTATTTTCATCCCTAGCCCAAACAAATTCGTACCCATACAAGGCAATATAGGTTTTTTCTCCCATTTGCAGGGAAAATTCCACCGCAAAATGAAAGTTCCTAGCAAACATGGCTTGGTGTAAAGGTATAAATTCCTTCGCTGCCATGAAGAAGGTTTTAATTTCCCGACGGGGTGCGTTGATAAAGGCTAGGCCGAAATCTATAGCTC
Source organism: uncultured Phascolarctobacterium sp. (assembly GCA_964641395.1). Lineage (GTDB taxonomy): Bacteria > Bacillota > Negativicutes > Acidaminococcales > Acidaminococcaceae > CANQBR01. The sequence continues at coordinate 44,531 of CAZXKQ010000002.1, forward strand.
TTAGGACATTGCTTTTGCCATAACTGTTCAGGGCTACGAGAGCTGTGATACCAGTTAGTCCTATTTTTACCTTGGATAGATTTTCAAATCCATCTACATAAAAAGAAAGTAATTCCATCAAATATACCCCCTTGCACTTTATGATATCATTAATTTGTTGAAAATGCAAGGATTTACCTACATGAAATTAATGCCAATCAGTGTTTTTACCCCTTTTTTGCGATGTATGTAAAAATTTGCGCAAGTAATACTTGCGTAAAAAATGCGGCAAAAAACAGATAGTTTTTTGAGTTTCTTTTAATTAAAATTTATCACTATCGAAACATAACTGTGCAAGCTCTAGAATCTTATGCCTTTGTCTGCTTCATTTTGGGCAACTGCTGCCTTATGTCCTCCTCCTAAGTTCAGTTAACTCTTCTAATTGACAGGTAAGATCTTACTTGCTTTCCCATTATATAGCCGCTTTATAAAATATCAGTCCTACCAAAGGGGAAAAGAGCGGCATAGTAGCATTCTCTCCTGCTCTGTGGTACAATAGGGCTGTAACTTCTGTCTCTTACCCCTCCCTTATCCCTGTACCCCCTAAGGATGTGATGTAGATGACTAAAGCCCACTCCTTGCTGAGCCTCGCCTTGGCAGCCCTCTTCTGGCTGGCCCCCCTAGGAGGCCAGGCCGCCTCTCCTGCCCCTAGCAGCACCCCAGGCCAGACCGAAGGCGCTGAGGCTGCCCCGCCTGCCCAAGACCCAGCC
>CAZXKQ010000002.1:45379-60315 GCA_964641395.1 uncultured Phascolarctobacterium sp.
CACCCCAGGCCAGACCGAAGGCGCTGAGGCTGCCCCGCCTGCCCAAGACCCAGCCCCAGCTGACGAGTCGGCAGCAACGGCCCCCGACCGTGAAGACTCCTCCTTTGCCGAAGAGATCATAGATGCCGCCACCATGGAGCAGCGGCTGGCCACTGAGGAGGGCGACATCCTCTACATAGACGCAGACGGCCAGATCACCGTCTACTACGATGTGGCCTCTGACAAGGGGCTGCGGGCCCGCATCGCCGCCAGCGCCCCCCTAGGGGCTACTCTGCGGCTCTACACCAATAATAAGGCAACCTTCCAGCAGATGTACAAGCGCTTACAGGACTACCAACAGGGCAGCAGAGACCTAGGCGCCTACCGCATCTTGACAGACAAGGAGCTGAACAAGGTGCTGCCTAACGGAGTCATCGTCTACCGCTGCTGGTTCATGCGGGTGCCTAAGGAAAAGTCCTCTTCTAGCGGCATCGGCATCGGTATCGGCATCGGTATCGGCGGCCACCACCATGACGGCCCCTACATCGGCATCGGCCCCTGGTGGTAGACGGATCCCGCTGTACACAGCCAATAGTAAAGGCCGCGGCTAGAGCCGCGGCCCTTCTGTTTGCCTTCTTTACTGACTACCTGTTTACCTCTGCAGCCTGCCAGCTAAAGCAGCCCCGCCTACTCTTCATCGTGGTAGATGGCTGCCAGGTTCACCAGCTGATCCCCTTCCGCCAGGCTGATCACCTTCACTCCCTGGGCCGCCCTGCTGAACTTGGAGATTTCGTCCCCGTTCACCCGCAGGATGATGCCCTTGGCGGTAATCACCATGATCTCCTGGCTAGGGTCTATCACCTTCATGCCGATGACCGGGCCGGTCTTCTCGGAGATTTTGATGTTGATAACCCCCTTGCCGGCCCTGGACTGCTTCCGGTAGGCCTTGACCGCCGTCCGCTTGCCCAAACCGCTGGCCGTCACCGTCAGCACCTCTTCTTCCTGGCTGGCCACGCTGTCCATAGCCACCACTTCGTCACCGGCCTCCAGGTCAAAGCCCTTCACTCCCCGGGCGCTGCGGCCCATAGGCCGCACCTGCTGCTCGTCAAAGCGTATGGCCATGCCCTTCCTGCTGGCCAGCACTATCTCCCGCCGGCCGTCGGTGAGCTCTACGCCGATGAGGGCATCGTTCTTGCCCAGAGTGAGGGCCACCATGCCCGTTTTCCGCAGGTTGCGGAACTCCTGAAGGTCCGTCTTCTTCACTATGCCCTTGCGGGTAGCCATGAAGAGGAAGGGCCCCTTAGGCTCTTCTCCGTACTCCTCCTGGCCAAAGTCCAGCACCTGCTCCTCCACAGCCCTTTCTTCTTTCAGTTGCTGGCCCACCGGGATGACGGCGGTAATCTTCTCCCCCTCCCCCAGGTTCAGCAGGTTCTTGATGAAGTTGCCCTGGGCGTTCCGGCCGTAGTCAGGTATTTCGTAGCCCTTTTTGCGGAATACCCGTCCCTTAACGGTGAAGAAGAAGATGTCGTCATGGGTGGAGGCTTTGAAGAAGTGCTCCGATACATCGTCCTCCTTCTTGCCGCTGCCCCCCTTCTTCCCCTGGCCGCCCCGCTTCTGGCTGCGGAAGTTGTCCAAGGTCTGGCGCTTGATGTAGCCCTTGTTGCTCAGGGTCACCACTATGTCTTCCTGGCGGATCAGGTCTTCCGGGTCTACCTCGTCTGTCCCTGCCTCTATGGTGGTGCGGCGGTCATCCCCATAGCGGCTCTTCAACAGCAACAGGTCTTCCTTAATAGTCTCCATCAGCTCGTGCTCATCGGCCAGCAGGCCTTCCAAGTAGTCGATGCGGCCTAGGATGTCTATGTATTCTTCCTCGATCTTCTTCCGCTCCAGGCCGGTGAGCCTCTGCAGCCGCATGTCCAGGATGGCCTGGGCCTGGCGCTGGCTGAAGCCGAACTGGCTCATCAGGGCCCCCCGGGCGCTGTCCCCGGTGGCGCTGCTTCTAATAGTGGCTATGACGGCATCTAAGTTGTCCAAGGCCAGCTTCAAGCCCTCTAAGATGTGGGCCCTGTCCTTGGCCTTGGCCAGTTCGTAGCGGGTACGGCGGGTGTAGACGTCCTTCTGGTGGGCCAGGTAGTAGACCAGCATCTCCTTCAGGTTCAGCACCTTGGGCCGTCCCTCTACCAGGGCCAGCATGATGATGCCGAAGCCGCTCTGCAACTGGCTGTGCTTGTACAGCTGGTTGAGGACCAGCTCTGCCCCTACACCGGCCCGCAGCTCGATAACCACCCGCAGCCCTCTGCGGTCGGACTCATCCCTGATGTCGCTGATACCCTCTATATCAGGCCGTTTATCCTTGTCCTTGGGCCTGGTAGCTTCCGCGATGTCCTCTATCATCTTGGCCTTGTTTACCTGATAGGGGATCTCCGTCACCACGATGCGCTGGCGGCCGCTTTTGCCTATCTCCTCCACATGGAGCTTGGCCCGCACCTTCAAGGTCCCCCTGCCGGTGAGGTAGGCGCTCTCTATACCCTCCCGGCCTAGGATGATGGCGCCGGTGGGGAAGTCCGGCCCCTTGATGGCCGTCATCAGCTGGGGTATGTCTACCTCCGGGTCGTCGATGAGCATCACCAGGCCGTTGATAACCTCCCCCAGGTTGTGGGGAGGTATGTTAGTGGCCATGCCTACGGCGATGCCGCTGGAACCGTTGATCAACAGTTCCGGCACCTTGGCCGGCAGCACGGCAGGTTCCTTTAAGGATTCGTCATAGTTAGGGACGAAGTCTACCGTGTCCTTCTCTATGTCCTCCAGCATTACCTCCGCCATCTTAGCCATCCGCACTTCCGTGTAACGCATGGCGGCAGCTCCGTCACCGTCCACGCTGCCGAAGTTGCCATGGCCGTCTACTAAGAGGTAGCGGGTGGAGAAGTCCTGGGCCAGCCGCACTATGGCCTCGTAGACAGAGCTGTCTCCGTGGGGGTGGAACTTGCCTAGCACCTCGCCGACGATACGGGCCGACTTCTTGTACGGCTTATTGGAAGCCATGCCGGCCTCCTGCATAGCGTAGAGGATGCGCCGATGCACCGGCTTCAGCCCGTCCCTTACATCAGGCAGGGCCCGCTGGATGATGACGCTCATGGCGTAATCGATATAGGATTTTTGCATCTCCTCTTCTAAGCAGACCGGCACTACCTTGCTGTTAGCTAGATTAAAATTATTATCGTCCACTGCCCTTACCCGTGTCCTTCTTGAAAGCTGAGTGGTGGAGCTCGTCCACCACATCTAGTAACATTATAGCATTTTATTACCAAATACGCAAGATATGGTGAAATTAATCTAGACCGGCCCCCCTTGCCCCCTCGCCCTCAGCCCCAGCTTTCTCTAGGGTAAACAGGCGGCAAAAAAAGAGCATAGCCGGCAGCTCAGCCAGCTATGCAGGAGGAAAAGTATCACTTCCAAAAGATATCGTAGACCTGTTTGGCGATCAAGAGGGTGGTCACCGTTAGGAACAGGGGCCGCACGTAGGCCGTACCCTTGCTGATGGCCAGGCGGGAGCCGCAAAAGGCCCCCAGGATCATGGCACCGCCCATCACCAGGCTGTACTGCCAGTAGATGGTGCCGGCCAGGGCAAAGCTGAGCAGGGCTCCTAGGTTGCTGCCTAGGTTAAGGGCCTTGGCGTTGCCGGCGGCGGTGACGAAGTCGAAGCCTAGGAAGAGGAAGCCGAAGATGAGGAAGCTGCCGGTGCCTGGGCCGAAGAAGCCGTCGTAAAAGCCTACTACCGCCGCCATCAGGGCCGCCGCAACGTAGGCGGCTGCGCTGAGCCTCTCCTTCGTGGTCAGTTCTGCCCAATCCTTGCGCTTGAAGGTGTAGACGGCTACGGCGATAAGGAGGAGGACGATGAGCCGCCTCAACAAGGCCTCCGGCAGCAGGTAGACTACATAGGCCCCTAGGGCGGAGCCTAGGAAGGAAAGGGGCATCAGGCAGAGGGCCAGTTTCTTGGCCAGCTTCCCCGCCTGCCAGAAGGAAAGGAAGCTGGTGACCGCCCCCATAGTGGAGGCCAGCTTGTTGGTGCCTAGGGCATAGGGCACCGGCATGCCTAGGGCCAGCAGGGAAGGAGTGGTAACCAGGCCGCCGCCGCCTACAGAGGAGTCCACAAAGGCGGCGATGAAGCCGGCCACCAGAAGGTAGGGGACGGTGAAAAGGTCTAGAACCGGCACGAAGGCGTCCATATAACAGCTCCCTTCTCCAGTTGGCTCGCTGGTGCGCCTCTTTCACAAGAGCAGGGCTACACTGGCCCCCAGCTCAGCTCCTGTTTATTTAGCTAACCAGCTTCTTCCCCACTAAATTTCACATAGATGCCTAAGGAGCCAGTTATACAGTCTACAGTAAAGCTAGAACTGCCGGCTGCCAAAACATTGCTGATAGCGTAGGGCTCTAACTGGCGCAGCCGGGCAGCTGCCAAGGGCCAGTAGGTCCCTGCCAGGGTAACCCTGGCCGTCTTGCTGAAGGGCAGCAGAGAAAGGGCCTCTACCTGGCTGCCCTCCTTAATAGCGAAGCGCCAGCCTTCCCCTCCCCTGGCTAGGAGCATTACTTCTTCTTGATCAGCCAAAAGGACGGGGCTGTCCTGCCTGGCCTGCCAGGCCAGCAGAGAAAAGAGGGCGCTGTAGAGATGGTCAAAACGGCCCCCCCAGATGCCGCTGAGCAGGAGGGGGGCAGGGGGAAGCCTCTGCAACAGCAATTGCAGGTCGGTAGCATCCTTAAGGGGTGGGTGGGCCTCCACCTCAGTGCCTAGGGCCGTGCAGCGCAGGTAGACGGCCTGGGAGCCGCTGTCCCCGTCCCCCACTAAGAGCCGGGGCACTAGGCCGGCAGCCAGGGCGTAGTCCGCCCCCCTGTCTGCACAGTAAAGGGTGGAGCCAGGGTTGAGCCTGGCCACAGCCGCCAGATAGCCAGGCAGGGGCGGCCTGCCCCCTGCCACCGCCAAACTAGGCCTGCCTAAGCTTAGCTTACCAGTGGTGAGAGTGCAGCTGAGCTGGGGCAGGTTGAAGACTTCCCCCATTACTTTTCACTCACCGTTTTAATCACTACCGTAGCCCCCTCCTTAGTCACCTTGAAGGAGCAGGGCTGCTGTTTTTTTAAACAGTCCATGCTGATTTCTAAGAGAAAACGGTTCAACCGCTCTACTTCTTCCCCAGGGAGCAGCAGGCCCTTAGGCTTGGCTGCCGCCTTTTTGGGACGGCTGCTGCTACCGTCCTGTTCCTGGTAGACAGTATTTTCAAAGCTCTCTCTTTCCTTGTAGCCCTTCAGCATGTCCGCATCGGACAGCCCTTTGATGATTTTAGCCATAGCCTGCCCCCTGCCTTCCTAGAGGTCTAAATTCCGCACCTTGTGGGCGTTTTCCTGGATGAACTGCCGCCGAGGCTCCACCTTTTCGCCCATGAGGATGTTGAATATTTGGTCGGCCCTTTCCCCGTCTTCCAACTGCACCTGTAAGATGGTGCGGCCGGCAGGATCCATGGTAGTCTCCCACAGCTGCTCCGGATTCATCTCCCCTAGGCCTTTGTAACGTTGTACATAGGGATTCTTCTCCCTGCCTACCTGGTCCAGCACCGTCTGCAACTCTTCATCACTGTAAGCGTAGCGGTGCTCTTTGCCGTTCCGCACCAGGTAGAGGGGGGGCTGGGCAATGAAGACGTGGCCTTCCTTGATCAGATCCTGCATGTAGCGGTAGAAGAAGGTGAGGAGGAGGGTGCGGATGTGGGCCCCGTCCACGTCTGCGTCAGTCATGATGATAATCTTATCGTAGCGCCTTTTTTCGATGTCGAAGTCATCGCTGATGCCGCAGCCGAAGGCGGTGATCATGTTGCGTATCTCCTCGCTGCTCAGCATCTTATCTAAACGGGCCTTCTCCACATTTAGTATCTTGCCCCGGAGGGGAAGGATGGCTTGGAAGCGCCTATCCCGACCCTGCTTGGCACTGCCGCCGGCGCTGTCTCCCTCCACTAGGTAGATCTCCGTCTCTTCCTTGTTCCTGCTCTGGCAGTCGCTGAGCTTGCCTGGCAGGCCGCCGCTGCCTAGGGCATTCTTCCGCCGGATCAGATCCCTGGCCTTCTTGGCGGCGATCCGGGCCCGGGAGGCCAGCATGGCGTTGTCGATGATCTTCTTAGCAATGGCAGGATTTTCTTCCAAATACTCGTTTAAGGCGTCGCTGACCAGGCCTTCCACCAAGGGCGCCACCTCTGCATTGCCTAATTTAATCTTGGTCTGGCTTTCAAACTGGGGGTTAGGTATCTTCAAACTCAGCACTGCGGTGAGCCCCACCCGTACATCCTCGCCGCTGAGGCTGTCGTCCTTATCCTTCAGCAGTCCCTTTTTCTTGGCGTAATTATTCAAGACGCTGGTGAGGGCCTTGCGGAAGCCGGAGAGGTGGGTGCCTCCCTCCTCAGTGTTGATATTATTGACGAAGGTGAAGATATTCTCATTAGTCGTGTCGGTGTACTGGAGGGCAGCCTCTACGATGATGATGTTGCTGTTCCCGTCAGTACCTGTGTCCTTCTGTCCTTCCAGGTAGATGGGCTGGGGGTTGATCAAGTCTTTGTTCTCGTCCTGCTGGAGTACGTATTCTACGATGCCGCCGGCAAAGTGGAACTTCTCCGACAGGGGAGTAGCAGGCCTTTCATCGGTGATGGTGATGGAAACATTCTTATTCAAGAAGGCCAATTCCCGCACCCTGTGGCGCAGGGTATCGTACCTATAGACTAACTCAGTGAAGATCTGGCTGTCAGGCTTGAAGGTGACGGAGGTGCCGCTGCCCTCTGCCTCCCCCTTTACGTAAAGAGGGGTAGTAGTCTTGCCTCTAGTAAAGGCTATGCCGTAGCACTTGCCCCCTCGCCGCACTTCCACCTCTAAATGCTCGCTGAGGGCGTTGACGCAGGTGACTCCCACCCCGTGGAGGCCGCCGGATACCTTGTAGGCCCCATCGCCGAACTTGCCGCCGGCGTGAAGCACCGTCATAATAACCTCCACGGCAGGCTTCTTCTCCTTCACCGTGTTATCCACCGGTATGCCCCGACCGTTATCCTCCACGGTTATGCTGTTATCCTGGTGGATGAAGACCTGGATGTCGGTGCAATAACCGGCCAAGGCCTCGTCGATGCTGTTGTCCAACACCTCGTAGACCAGGTGGTGCAGCCCTCTTTCGCTGGTGCTGCCTATGTACATGGCCGGCCGCTCCCTCACCGCTTCCAAACCGCTCAGGGTGCGGATCTTTTTGCCGGTGTACTCCGCCTCCACCTTGGTGGAAGCGGCTATCTCCTTCTCAATATCGCTATCCTTCCTCACACTCTTTCACCCCTTCTCTCACTAAAGCTAAAATAGACGTCATCTTCCCTAAAACCCCCTTCCAGCCTCTTCCTCAGGGTGGAGGAGGAGATGGGGGAGAGATAGATCTTGCTGGAAGTAAGGACGCAGCTGGCCCGCTCTGCCGGGCTGGCTGCCAAGTCTATCACCTGGTAGCGCTGCCTTTCCGGCTCCACATAGGTTTCCACCAGGGAGGCTTCAGGGCGGCGGAGATTGAAGATGGCGATGATCTCGCTGTTTTTTACCATGTAATCAGAGCCTAGATGCAGATACATCTTCTTTTTCCTTTCTCCTCAGGTGCTGCAGGCAGTTCTGCCACTGGCTGCTGCTGATCTGGGCCGGCCGCTTGCCGGTCAGTAACAACACAGCCAGCTGCTCCTCCTCCTCTGAGGCCAACTGGTTCCTCACCCTTTCACAGTAATAATGCACCAGCTTCTCCCTCTCCTCCTGGAAGAGGAGGCGGGGACAGCCGCCTAGGATGAAGTCGGCCTCCTGGTAACTCAGGTAGGGTTCTGCCTGGAGGAGTTCTGCGATTTTTTTCGCCTCTTCTTCTTTTAGCTCCCGGCGGCAGATGCTGCACAGCTCCTCTCCCTGCCACCGTCTGGCACCGCAGCGGGGACAGGGGGTAGGGGAGTAGGCAGGCCCTGGCTGTAGTCCCCCTTCTTCCCCAGCCTGGCCCTCAAGGGGAGGCAGGGTAGCCGCAAAGAAGCTCACCCCCCTCACCTTGGCCTTTCCTGCTAAGACCGCATTCACCTTGGCCAGGAAGTCCTTGCGCATGATAAAAAGCTGATGGGCCAGCATGCTGTCGGCAGTGCGCACGTAGAGGACGCCCCTCTCCAGCCTTTCAGCACAGCACTGGGAGGCTAAGAGGCCGCCTACCACCTCCGTCCAGTGGCGAGACAGATAAAAGAGCAGGTACCTAGCCTTCAGGCTGCGGCTGATAACTGCCTCCTTACCCTGTATATTGAACAACCTTTCAATGATGGCCCCAGTAGCTTCCATTCTGCCTTCCCCGCCGGCCGCGGTACATGCCAGCCTATACCGCCTCTACCTGGCCGTCCCTGATCTGAAAAAAGGCGCTGCCTGCCAGCTCAGGTATTAACTCCCTATCATTGACAGTGATAAAGGTCTGCACCCTGCCGTCGATGAAACGGAGCAGGTGCTCCCGCCGCTGGCTGTCTAATTCGCTCATAACATCGTCTAGGAGGAGGACGGGATAGTCCCCCCTCTCCTCCCTGCTGTATTCCAGCTGGGCCAGCTTCAAGGCCAGGGCGCAGCTGCGCTGTTGGCCTTGGGAGCCGAAGGAGCGCAGGCTTAAAGCCCCTCCCAAGGCCAGCAGCAGCTCATCTCGATGAGGGCCCAGGCCGGTACTGCCCCTGGCTATATCCTCCTGCTGCCGCTTCCCCAAGAGGGAGGCATAGTCCTCTGCCTCCCAGCCCTTCCTAACCGTAGTAAAGTCTTCCCTGTCCACCCTGGCCTGGTAGCTCAGCTCCAAGGCCTCCCCATTACCGGCTAGGGAGGCGTAGATGGCAGCAGCCAGGTCCCTCAGCTTGGCCACGGCCGCCACCCTTTTCTCCACTAAGGCTGCGGCCAGACGGCAGAACTCCTCATCCCAGGGCTGTAAAAGAGAAGGAGGCAGGGCTGCCTCCCTAAGCTCCTTCAACAGTTTGTTGCGCTGTTGCAAAACCTTGTTATAGCGTAGCAGCAGGTCTAAGTAAAGAGGGTCGGTCTGGCTCAGCTGCATATCCAGGTAGCGGCGGCGGAGGGCCGGCTCTCCCTTCACCATGGACAGATCCTCAGGGGCGAAGAGGACTACGGAGGAGGCCCGATAGTGGAGCCTGGGAGGGATCTTGGCCCCGTCCAGGCTGATCTCCTTCCTCCCCCGGGAAGCAGGCTGCTCCGCATACCTTTTAAGCTTTAACTGGTGGCTGCTGCCCTCCAGCCGGTAGTCCAGGGCCACCGCCATCTCCTTACAGCCTAGGCGGATCAGCTCCTCCTCGTTCTTAGTGCGGTGGCTGAGGCCGCAGGCGGCATAGTAGAAGGCCTCCAGAAGATTAGTCTTGCCTTGGGCGTTGGCGCCGTAGAAGACGTTGATCAGGGCTGGAGTAGCCAGGGTACCGGCCGCTAAATTGCGAAAATTATAGCTGTAGAGGGAGAGGAACTGCATAGGTTCTTGGAATATAATAAATTATAATAAAAGCCAGCCTAGGGCGGCCTCAGTTGAAGTTTACCCGCACCGGAGTGACGATGTAGGTATAATCCGGCAGGTCCAGCTCTTGTACGCACACCGGCTTTAAGGAGGTGTTGAAGGAGAAACGCACCTTTTCCCCTTCTAAATTCTTTAGGATGTCCGTCACATATTTGGCGTTGAAGGCTACCTTCAGCTCTCCTCCGGCAGTCTCTGCCGGTAGCACCTCCCGGCCGCCGCCGTTGGCATCATTATTGCTGGTGAGGGTGAGCCGGCCTTCCTCTATGTGCATGCGGATGATGCTGTAATCATTTTCGGTAGAGAAGAGGGATACCCGCTCCACTGCGGCAGTCAAGTCGGCGATGTCCAGGTCGGCGGTAATGGAGAAGCTGGGAGGAATGACCGCCCGATAGTTAGGGAAGCGGCCCTCTATCAGTCGGCTGACGATCTTGATCTCCCCTACGCAGACCATGATCTGGTTGTCTAAAATATCTAGCTTCACCAACTGGGGCACAGCCCCCCCTAGCACCTGAGCGATTTCCGCCAGCACCTTGGCCGGTATGATGACGCTCATATCCTCCCCCCCTGCCAGAGGCAGGGTCCTGATGGCCAGACGATGGGTATTGGTGCCGACGAAGGTGATCTTCTCCCCCTCTACTTCTAAGAGGATGCCGGTGAAGAGGGGCCTGGATTCGTCAGCGGCGCAGGCAAAGCGGGTCTTTTTAATCAGCTCTTGCAACTTGACGTCATCGATAGTGAGGCTGTGGGTGCCGCTGAAAGAGGGGAAGGGAGGGTAGTCGTCTTCATTCATCATCAGCAGCCGGTACTCGCTTTGGCCGAAGCTTACCAGCAGGGAGCCGTTGGCGGCGGTCTCTAGGTTTACGGCGCCGCTAGGGAGCTTGGCCAACAAATTGCCCAGCTGGGCGGCATTGACCACCACGCTGCCCTCCTCCTCTATCTGGGCTTCCATAGAGCAGGAGATAGCCATATTCAGGTCCATGCCCACCACCTCTAGCTGGTAGCCATGGGCCAGGAGGTGGAAGCCGGAAAAGATGGGGGTACTGCTTTTACTGAGTACGGCATGGCGGGCGATGCGCAGGGTCTTATTCAAGGCTTCACTATCACAGAGCACTTTCATTTATACACAGACCTCCTCGTTGTTTTAGCTAATAATATATATATTATAAGGTAGCCGTCTTAGTAGTAATGCCTGTAGATGCTGGGGATAAGGAGGGGCGGGCCTTTAGTTGCAAGGGTCTTCCCCTGTAGATAAGGCTGTAGATAAGCCCTTTCCTTCTACCCCCTACCCACAGGGGGGCATAATTATTGACAGAGGAAGGGGACTTATACACAGGAAACGGGAAGTTTATACACAGAAACTGGGGATAAAGCCTAATTTTGCAGGCGTTCCTTCATTTTTTCCAGGTCCTTTTGCAACTGGGGCCTTTTCTCCTTGCTCTTGCTGATTTTTTCATAGGCGTGGATCACCGTGGTGTGATCCCGGCCGCCGAAGGCCTCCCCGATTTTCGGATAGGACATATCGGCGTATTCCCGGCACATGTACATGGCGATCTGCCGGGGATAGGAGATGTTTTGGTTGCGCTTTTTGTTGAAAAGTTCGTCTGGATCCAAATTGTAGTATTCGGCAACCACGTTGACGATGTCGCTGAAGGTGATCTGCCGCCGCTTTTCCCGCACGCCGATGGCGGTCAGCACCTGCTGGGCGGTAGCCACGTTCATGGGCATATTCATCAAGGAGGTAAAGGCCTTCAAGCGGGTGTAGGCTCCCTCGATCTGCCTTATATTGGTGGTTACGTTGGCGGCTATGAGGGTGACTACGTCTCCCGGCAGTTCTAAGCCGTCTTCAGCCGCCTTCTGCCGCAGGATGGCCATGCGGGTTTCCAGGTCGGGAACCTGGATGTCGGCCAGCAGCCCCTTTTCAAAACGGGTTCGCAGCCTGTCTTCTAGGGTCTCTATCTCCTTCGGCAGCCGATCGCTGGAGATGACGATCTGCTTATTGGCCTCGTAAAGGGTGTTGAAGGTGTGGAAAAATTCCACCTGGGTCTGTTCCTTCCCCTTTAGGAATTGGATGTCGTCGATAATCAGGCAGTCTATCCGCCTGTACTTGGAGCGGAAGGCTTCAGTGGTCTTGTTGTAGATAGAATTAATGATTTCGTTGGTAAACTGCTCGCTGGAGATGTAGAGCACCTTGGTGGCAGGGCTGTTAGCCTTGATTTTATTGCCTATGGCGTGCATAAGGTGGGTCTTGCCCAGACCTACGCCCCCGTAGATGAAGAGGGGATTGTAGGAATAACCGGGCCTTTCTGCCACCTGTTGGGCGGCTGACCAGGCCAGACGGTTGGAATTGCCGATGACGAAGTTTTCAAAGACGTACCTAGGGTTGAGGTTGCTAGGCTCTTCCCCCGGCTCCGCCTCTTGGGCAGGGGCCTGCTCCTTGGGAGGACTGGGCTCCTCCGCCTGTTTGGTCAGTGGCTCTTCCTCGCACTCTATCTGTAAGCCCAGGGGGCGGCCGCTGCATTCCTGGAGGAGGGCCTCGATCTGGCCGGCATACTTCTGTTCCAGCATCTGTTTAAAAAACTGGTTCCGCACTGATACTGTATAGGTAGTCTGGCTCAGGGCCAAGGGGGTGATGGGCTTGAACCAGACTTCGTATATTTTATCAGAGACCTGCCGCCTTACTTTCTCCTGGACCTTCATCCAGATTTCAAACATGTCATAACCTTGCATGGTGGGAACATCCCTTTCAAAGGCTGGGGAGGGGCCGGCTTCAGCTTAGATAGGGGCTGATAGGTTGGTTGAAACCTCTTTCAGCCATGCTTTGGCGGATGCGGGCTACTTCCTCCGGGTCGCCGAGAATGGCTAAAAAGTCCTCGAAGACTTGGCGGAAGGCCTTGCTGTTATCGTAGGTAAAACCGTTCTTGGAGAGGGCGCAAATGTAGATCTGTGCCAGGAGGGTGTTATCTACAACCATATTTTCTTCATTTTCCTTGTCCTTATCCATCTATAATCAGCCTCCTTTGGCGGTTAGTTTAAGGTGCTGCACTGTCCCTTACCTATCTCTGCGGCAGGATTGCCAGCTGTAGATTAGGGGAAGGGCCGGCCTGTGCTGCCTCCCCTCCCACCCTATATTTTAGCAGACAAAGGAGGGCTAGGCAACTTATTTGCGGTATTTTTTAGGGAGGTTTTGCTGGCGAGGAGGGGCTTGCCAGTTCCTCCCTCCTTTGGAGGACGGAAGGAGTTTTTTCTTTTACCCCTCAGTCCGGAGGGGGCTGTGCCGGCTTTTTTCCCCTTTTCCCGCTTTTTTCCTTGACGGCTGTTTAGTTTTTGCATATAATGATTCAGTAAAGCTGTCGTGACAGCTCTATTATTGCATATTTTTGTGACAGGGCCCGGCCCGGGGCAGCTGTCGGTAAAAAATATACCGCCCTGCGGCGGCTTATTACTGAGAGAAGGAGGGAGCTTTGTGAAACGTACTTTCCAACCTAATAATTTGAGAAGGAAGAGAACCCACGGTTTTAGAGAAAGGATGAGGACCCTAGGCGGTCGCCAAGTCTTAAAGAGAAGACGGGCTAAGGGCAGAAAAGTTTTATCTGCCTAGGAGGACAGGCCGCAACGACGGCCTGTTTTTCCCATGGAGGGGAGACTGTCTAAGGAGCCGGCATGGGCGCAGGACACAAGTTTACGCAGTCAGAGCGGTTGAAGGCCAAGAGGGCCTTCCAGAGAGTCTGCAGCCAAGGCCAGGTCATCTACGACGGCTGGGCCCTGCTTTACCTCCTGCCGGGCAAGGAAGGGGAGCGGCGGCTAGGCTTCGCCGTAGGTAAGAAGCTAGGTTGCGCAGTAGTTCGAAACCACAGTAAGAGGTTGATGCGGGAAGTCTTTAGGCGGCACAAGGAAGAACTAGCCACAGGTTATGATTTTGTCTGGGTGGCGCGGCGGCCCCTCATCGGGGCCAGTTATGCCACGGTGGAAAGGGTGTTCCTGCGCTTAGCCAGGAAGGCTGCCCAAGAGAGGAAGCAGGCCGGCCATGCAAAGGCTGCTCATCGGTTTGATTAAGTTCTACCAAAAGTTTATTTCTCCCCTTTTTCCCCCTACCTGTAGGTTTTACCCTACCTGTAGCGCTTATGCCATCAGCGCTATAGAAAAGAAAGGCGTGCTAAAGGGCAGTTATTTAGCCGTGCGGCGGATACTGCGCTGCCACCCCTTCAATCCCGGAGGCTACGATCCAGTGCCCTAGCAGGGTCCTTTCTGTGAAGGAGTGATATTTTGAGCATACTCAGTAATTTAGCCCAGCAGATCATAATGTTTTGCTTCACTTTGACGAAGGCGGTAGGGATACCTAACTGGGGCGTGGCCATTATTTTAATGACCATCATCGTCAAGATCGTCCTCTTCCCCCTCACCAAGAAGCAGATTGAATCCACTAGGGCCATGATGAGGCTGCAACCTAAGATGGACGCCCTCCGGGCCAAGTACAAGGACGATAAGGCGCGGCTGAATGCGGAACTGGCCAACTTATACAAGACGGAGAAGGTGAACCCCCTTTCCGGCTGCCTGCCCCTCTTGATCCAGTTTCCCATTATGATAGGCATCTTCTACGGCATCAGGGATATGACCGCCGCCCATGTCTTTGACCAGCATCCAGACTTCTTGATCTGGAATATTTCTGTTACCCCTACTGAGGCAGCAGGAGGGGTCATCGCTAGTTCTGCCTTCTTCATCTACATGATACTGCCCATCATCTCCTGCATCACCACCTTTATAGCATCTAAGCAGAGCATGCCTAGCGGCGGCAGCCAAGGTGGAGCCCAGGGCAAGATGATGCTGTACTTCATGCCCCTCTTCATCCTTTATATCAGCAAGGACTTTCCTATCGGCCTGATTATCTATTGGACGGTGATGAACATCGTCCAGATCGGCCAGCAAGCTTTCATGAACAGACTGAGCGGTACAAGTACAGGTAAGGGTGCGTAAAAGGTTAAGGAGTTGAGATTATGGCATATGTAGTAAAAACAGGTCGTAATGTGGAAGACGCCATAGCTGCCGCCCTGGCTGAATTGCATATAGGGGCGGAAGAGGCGGACGTAGAGATATTGCAACGGCCCAGCAAGGGCTTTTTAGGGATAGGCCGCAAGGAAGCCAAGGTGGGGGTCCGGCCTAAGGGTGAGAAGGAGCAGGAAGAAGAGGCCTCTACTGCTGATTCTTCTCCTGCTGATGAGACAGGGGTGGAGGCTGCGGCTGATGCAGCGGTCCAAGCGGTGAAGAATGCCGCCTCTGTAGCTGCCGCCGCCGCCGGCAGAAAGGCCGCCGAGGCCAAGGAAGAGGCAGGCCGTCGCTTTAATGAGGCCAAGGGGGAGGCAGGCCGCAGGTTCAACGAAGCCAGGGACGAGGCGGGCCG
>CAZXKQ010000002.1:60415-83207 GCA_964641395.1 uncultured Phascolarctobacterium sp.
GCGGGCCGCCGCTTTGACGCCTCCCGCCGGGAAGCCGGCCGTCGCTTTAACGAGGCCAGGGATGAAGCCGGCCGTAGGTTCAACGAAGCCAAGGAAGAGGCAGGCAAGCGCTTTGCCGAAGCCAAGGCCGATGCCATCGACGGGGCTATTGAAGCCTTGGACAGCCTCAGGGAGAAGGACGACCGTCCCTATCACCGGGAGCCCCGCCACTATGCGGTAGACGAAAAGGCCATCGCCGTAGCGAAGGAGTTCTTGCAAGAGATCTTTGGCGCTATGAAGATCGAAGTAGCCCTGGAGAAGTTTGTCAGCAAGTACGACGGCACTGTAACCTTCCGCCTCCACGGTGACGATATGGGCATCCTCATCGGCAAGCACGGCCAGACCCTGGACAGTTTGCAGTACCTGACCAACTTAGTGGCTAACAAGAACAGCAGCGACAGGGTGCGCATCGTGATCGATGTGGAAGATTACCGGGACAGAAGGGTGGAAACCCTGAACCGTTTGGCCTACCGGCTGGCAGACAGGGTGAAGAGAAGCGGCCAGCGGGTGGCCCTGGAGCCTATGAATCCCCACGAGCGCAAGATCATCCACATGGCCTTGCAGGGGGATAGGAAGGTTACTACCCTCAGCGAAGGGGAGGAGCCCTATCGCCACGTAGTAATCGAGTTAAAGAAGTAAGTTGCCTTTCCAGCCCAGTAAACTCTGTTTTTGCTGGGCTTTTTCCTTCTCTGGAGTACCGGGAGGTAGAGGATGTTGGAGCAGTTAGTGGGGGGAGACACTATCAGCGCCGTCAGCACGGCCCTAGGCCAAGGGGCCGTGGGCATAGTGCGGCTCAGCGGTCCCCAGGCCCTGACTATAGCCGACCGGCTTTTCTCCTCAGCCCAGGGCCGGCCCTTGAGTGCCGCCGTCCCCCACTTCCTCACCTACGGCCACGTCTACGACGTGGACGGCAGCGTAGTAGACGAGGTGCTGGCAGTCTACATGGCCGCGCCCCATTCCTACACGGCTGAAGACGTAGTGGAGATCCAGTGCCACGGCGGGGTAGGGGCCCTGGGCAAGATCCTCAGCCTGACTTATCAAGCTGGCGCCAGGCCGGCGGAGCCAGGTGAATTCACCAAGAGGGCCTTCCTCCACGGCCGCATCGACCTCACCCAGGCGGAAGCAGTGCTAGCCAGCGTCACAGCTAGGAGCGAGGCCGCCTTGAAGCTGGCAGCCCGCCAGCAACAGGGCCAGCTGGCCCGGAGCATTGCTGGCTGGCGGCGGCAGTTACTGGATCTCTTGGTACACTTAGAGGCCTGCATAGATTATCCCGAAGAGGACCTTCCTGACTTGACCTACCGGCAGGTAGGTGAGACGATAAAGGGCATAGTCCTGGGTTTGAAGGAGCTTTTAGCCCGGGCCAGAAGCGGCAGGCTGGTGCAAGAGGGCCTGCCTATCGCCATTATCGGCCGGCCTAACGTAGGTAAGTCCAGCCTCTTGAATGTTTTGTTAGGGGAGGAGCGGGCCATCGTCAGTGCCACAGCCGGCACCACCAGGGACACCATCCAGGAGCAGCTGTTGCTGGCCGGCGTGCCCCTGCTGCTGACAGATACGGCGGGCATCAGGCCTACGGGGGACGGGGTGGAAAGGCTGGGAGTGGAGCGGAGCCTGGCCGTCTTGGAACAGGCCCAGTTAGTCCTCTGCGTCCTGGATGCCAGCCAGGATCTGAGTGCTGAAGATGAGGAGGTACTGGCTGCCTCGGCTGGCAAGGATAGGTTTATTATCCTCAATAAGCAGGATCTGCCGACTAAGTTAGCCATAGCTAACATAAAAGCCGCTCACCCCGCCCTGGCCGTCCTTCCCTTTGTGGCGAGGACGGGAGCCGGCAGGGAAGACCTGGAACAGGCCTTAGCCGGCTACGTCTTCGGCCAGGAAGGCCGCCTGACGGAGGGGGCCTATGTGCAGAACGGCCGGCAGGAAAACCTAGTGCGCCAAGCTCTCGCCGCCCTGCAGGAGGCAGAGGCCGCCTTGGCAGCCGGCCTGCCCTACGACTGCCTGGAGCTGGACCTCCGCGCTGCCGCTGCTTCCCTAGGCTCGGTGACAGGGCAGGAGGTGGGGGCTGAGGTCATAGACGAGCTTTTCGCCCGCTTCTGTATCGGCAAGTAGGAGGCTTTTTAGGCTTGGACTGATGGACGCTATAGCGGATAGGTATGAGGTAATCGTAATCGGGGCAGGCCATGCCGGCCTGGAAGCAGCCCTGGCAGCAGCCAGGCTGGGCTGTCGCACCCTATTAGCCACCCTGTCCTTGGACAACCTGGCCTTGATGCCCTGTAACCCCAGCATCGGCGGCCCGGCCAAGGGCCACTTAGTGCGGGAGCTAGACGCCTTAGGGGGGCAGATGGGGCTGATAGCCGACCAGGCCTGCCTCCAGATGCGGCTTTTAAACACCGGCAAGGGTTATGCGGTCCACGCCCTCAGAGGGCAGGAGGACAAGGCCGTCTACCACAGCTTGATGAAGGAAGTGGTGGAGGGCCAGGACAGGTTAGAGTTGAAGCAGTTGATGATCGACCAGTTGCTGGTAGAGCAGGGCCAGGTAGTGGGGGTGGCGGCAGAAAGCGGCGAAGTCTTCGCTGCAGACTGCGTCATCCTGGCTAGCGGCACCTACCTGCGGGGGAGCGTGGTCTGCGGCCAGAGCCGCTACTCCTGCGGGCCTAACGGCCTGCGCAGCGCCCAACGGCTCAGCGCCTCCCTGGAGCAGGCAGGGGTAGTCTTGCAACGGTTTAAAACCGGCACCCCGCCCCGCTTAGACGGCCGCAGCCTGGACTACAGTAAGATGCAGATCCAGGAGGGAGATAAGGAAACCCGCAATTTTTCCTTCCTTTCCCCCTCCCTGCCGCGGCAGCAGCTGCCCTGTTGGCTCACCTATACTAATGAGGCCACCCACAGGGTGGTGCGGGACAACCTCCACCTCTCCGGCCTCTACAACGGCATGGTAGAGGGGGTGGGCCCCCGCTACTGCCCTTCCATCGAGGCCAAGGTGGTCCGTTTTGCCGACAAGGACAGGCACCAGCTCTTCCTGGAGCCAGAAGGGCGGCACACCCAGGAGATGTACGTGCAGGGGATGAGCTCCTCCCTCCCGGCCAGGGTGCAGCTGGAGTTTTTACAGACTATAGCCGGCCTGGAGCACTGCCGTATGATGCGGGCCGGCTACGCCATCGACTATGACTGCTTGGATCCCCTCCAGCTGCAGCCTTCTTTGGAGCACAAGGCCATAGGCGGCCTCTTCAGCGCCGGCCAGAGCAATGGGACCAGCGGCTATGAGGAGGCGGCGGCCCAGGGCCTGATGGCCGGGATCAATGCGGCCCGCAAGCTCAAGGGCCTGCCTCCCTGCATCCTGCGGCGGGATCAGGCCTATATAGGGGTGCTGATCGACGACCTGGTGACCAAGGGCACAGAGGAGCCCTACCGGATGATGACCTCCCGGGCGGAGTACCGCCTCCTCCTACGCCAGGATAATGCGGACCTACGGCTCACCGAGCTGGGCTGGCAGCTAGGCACAGTCAGCCCTCAGCGCTACCAGCTTTTTACCCAGAAGCGGACGGCTGTAGAGCGGGCCCTGGCCCAGCTGCAGACCATCAATATCGGGCCCAGCCAGGAGGCCAATGCCGCCCTAGCCGCCTTAGACAGCCCCCCCCTGAAAAGCGGCAGCTCCGTGGTAGACTTGTTGCGCCGCAAGGAGCTCCACTATAGACCTCTGGCAGCGGCCCTGGGCCTGCCTGAGCTGTCGGAGCAGGTGGCGGAACAGGTAGAAATCAATATCAAGTACGAAGGTTACATAGCCAAGCAGCGGAAAGAAGTGGAGCGCTTTTTACAGTTAGAGGACAGCCTCCTGCCTGCCGAGCTGGACTACCGGGCCATCAAGGAACTGAGCTCTGAAGCAGTGGAAAAATTGGAGCGGGTGCGGCCCCTCTCCTTAGGCCAGGCCAGCCGCATCAGCGGCGTTTCCCCGGCTGATCTCAATGTTTTGCTCCTTACCTTGGCACTGAGGCGGCAGCGGGGTGGCTGAAATGGACTTTAGGCAGATTCTGGCCGCCAGGGCGGGCCAGGCAGGGCTGGCCCTCAGCCAGCAGCAGTTGGAGCAGTTCCAGCTCTACTACGATCTCTTGTTGGAGACTAACCAGGTGATGAACCTTACCGCCATTACCGAGCCGGAGGGGGTGGCGGTGAAGCACATAGTGGATTCCCTGCTGGCCTTTGAGCCTGGCTTCGCCGGTAAGAAGCTGGCCGACGTAGGCAGCGGGGCAGGCTTTCCCGGCCTACCACTGAAGATCTACTGCCCCAGCCTCCAGGTGGTGCTTATCGACAGCCTGGCCAAACGGCTCCGCTTTTTGGCAAGGGTAGTGGCCGCCCTAGGGCTGACCGGGGTCAGCCTCCTCCACAGCAGGGTGGAGGATCTAGGCAGGCTGCCTGGGCAGCGGGAGGCCTACCAGGTGGTTACGGCCAGGGCAGTGGCCAGGTTTTCCGTCTTGGCAGAGTACTGCCTCCCCCTGGTAGAGCTAGGGGGCAGTTTCATCGCCCTCAAGGGCGGTAACTACCAGGCTGAATTAGCAGCTGCCGGCCGGGCCCTCCGCACCTTGGGGGGCAGGGTAGCAGCGGTCAGGGAGTTCCAGCTGCCGGGCCTGGGGGAAGGAAGGGCTATTATCAAGGTTGTGAAGGTGGGCAAGACCCCCTCCGCCTACCCGCGGCGGGCCGGCTTGGCGCTGAAGCAGCCCTTAGAGGGAAGGGAGGACTAAGATGCTAGAAGATGGGTTTTCCGTATTAGATGGGGATTTCAGCCAGCTAGCCCAGCCCAAGGCTGCCGGCCAGGTGGTGAAGGTCCCCATAGACAAGATCCTGCCCAATCCCTACCAGCCCCGCAAGAATTTTGAAGCAGGGGCCTTGAGGGATTTAACGGCCTCTATAGCCATGTACGGCATACTCCAACCCTTATTAGTGGCGCCGGCTGAGGCTGGCTGCTACACCCTCATCGCCGGCGAGAGGCGCTTGCGGGCTGCCAAGCTGGCAGAGCTGCAAGAGGTGCCGGTGCTGATCAGCAATTACGATGAAGAGCAGAAGGCGGAGGTTTCCCTCATCGAAAACTTACAGCGGGAGGATCTCCACTTTTTAGAAGAGGCGGAGGGCTACGAGCAGCTGATGCAGCGCTTCCACCTTACCCAGGAGGCCATGGCTGCCCGGGTAGGGAAGAAGCAGTCTACTATAGCTAACAAGGTGCGGTTGTTGAAGCTGCCAGGGGCGGTGCGGCAGAAAATCTTGGACTACGACTTAAGCGAGCGCCATGCCCGGGCCCTGCTGGCCCTGGAAGCAGAGGAGCAGCAGCTGGCAGTGTTGAAGGTGGTCCACACCCGCAGGTACAGCGTGCGCCAGACGGAGGAGTACATCAACAAGTTGCTCCAGCAGCTCATCCAGGAAAGGAAGCGGCGGCGGGTGATCGTCAATGACGTGAGGGTCTACGTGAACAGCATCAAGCGCATAGCTGCGGCGGTGAAGGAGGCGGGCATCCCGGTCAGCATGGAGCAGAGCATAGAGGCCGAGGATGTGATCATCACGGTGCGGATTAAGAATATGAAGAAGCCTGTAGACGCCAACTCCACCCCCCTCTTTAAGTGAGGAGGAGGTTGCTCCCTACCGGTCAACGTTACACCTCCCCCTGTGGCTGAAGACGGGGGGAGGTGTTTTACTAGTTAGGTTTCACGTGAAACCTGGCAGGCCTGGAACTAGCGGCAACAAAGCCGGCTCTGCCCCCGTCCCGGCGGCTGTGACCCTGGTTGCTACCGGCTATGTTTCACGTGGAACAGGGGCGGCCAGCCGCCTGCTGGGACCGCCACAGTCAAGGCAGGGAAAAAATACTTCGCTAAAACGGAGAATTTAGCCCGTCCTATTGTAGTAGAAAAAAGCCCTTACTTCGGTAATTTAGCAAACTGTGGATAAAGCTGTGGCAAATGGGGACAAGCAAGCTGCTAAAACAACTATTTTTTCCCCTAAAACTGCCCAGGGGGCCTAATCTGTGATAGAATATAGGGGACAGCAAGGGAGAGAAAGAGAGGGTGCAGCATGGTCAAGGTAATAGCCATCGCCAATCAAAAAGGAGGGGTGGGGAAGACCACCACGGCGGTGAATCTGGCTGCCTGCCTGGCAGAACTGGGCCGCCGCACCCTGCTGTTAGACTGCGATCCCCAGGGCAATGCCACCAGCGGCCTGGGAATAGATAAGCGAGGGCTGAAGACCTGTATCTACGACAACATTATCAACGGGGTGCCTATGAAGGAGACCCTCCTCCCCACCGCCTATCCCCGGCTGGACCTGGTGCCGGCCCGGATCCAGCTGGCGGGAGCCGAGATAGAGCTGGTGGCCATGCTGAACAGGGAAGGACGGCTGAAGAACGCCTTAGAGCGGGTGAAGCACGACTACGATTACGTCCTATTAGACTGCCCTCCCTCCCTAGGCCTGTTGACGGTGAACGCCCTCACCGCCGCCACCTCCGTCCTGGTGCCCATCCAGTGCGAGTTCTACGCCTTGGAGGGGGTGAGCATGCTGATGAACACCATCCGCCTAGTGCAGCGCAACCTCAACCCGGCCCTTAAGCTGGAAGGGGTGGTAATGACCATGTTCGATGCCCGGACCAACCTGTCCCAGGATGTGGTCAGCGAGGTGCAGGGCTATTTTAAGGCCAAGATGTACCGCACCATCATACCTAGGAATGTGCGGCTCAGCGAAGCGCCTAGCCACGGCCAGCCGGTGCTGGCCTACGACAAAAAGTCCAAGGGTGCCCAGGTGTACCTGGCCTTAGCCCAGGAGGTGATAGGGGATGAGTAAGAGAAGCGGCCCAGGGGGCCTAGGCAGGGGCCTAGGGGCCCTCTTCGGCGAGAACAGCCAGCCCTTGGTGGGAGCAGAGGCGGCGGCTGCCAAGGAGGCCATAGAGGTGGCTATCGACCTTATCAGCCCCAATCCCTTCCAGCCCCGGCGGAACTTTGCGCCAGAGGGCCTGGAGGAGCTGGCCCGTTCCATAACCCAGCACGGGGTGGTGGAGCCCCTGATAGCCCGGCCTCTGCAGGAGGGCTACCAATTAGTAGCTGGTGAGCGGCGGCTGCGGGCGGCCAAACTAGCCGGCCTGCAGAAGGTGCCCCTGGTGGTGCGGCCCTACAGCGACAGCCAGGTCAGGGAGATCGCCCTGGTGGAAAACATCAACCGCCATGACCTTAACCCCATAGAAGAGGCGGAAGGTCTGCGGGCCCTGATGGAGGACTGCGGCCTAACCCAGGAGCAGGTAGCGGAGAAGGTGGGCCGCAGCCGGGTGGCGGTGACCAACATCCTGCGTCTCTTGAATCTCTGCCCGGCTGTGCAGGACTTGCTGCGGCAGGGCCGCATAAGCATGGGCCAGGCCCGCACCCTTCTAGGCCTGCCGGAGGGGCAGCAGGAAGCAGTAGCCCAAGCGGTTATAGACAGCGGTTGGAGCACCAGGATGACTGAAGAAGTAGTGCGCCGCTTGAAGGAAGGCAAGCAGGTAAAAATTACCCGGGAAATAATCGAAGAGGTGGTGGCCGCCAAGGGGAAGAAAGGAAGCAAGGCAGCAGCCCCGCCCCCGCCGGCCTTCAGCCAGGAGTTTGAAAGCCAGGCCCGGCTATGGCTGGGAACCAAGGTCAAGGTGCTGCCCCTGCTGACGGATAAGAAGGGCCGTCAGGCTGGCTCCATCCAGATAGAATACTACAGTCCCGAAGACTTGCAGCGCATCTACGAACTGTTGCAGGAGCGGCTCCAGCCAGAGAGGGGCCAAGCCCAGCCTAGCAGGGCTGTCAAGCTTCCTGTGTAAGGCTGTGGCGGCCACGGGCAAGAGAGAAGAAGGGATAAAATGCAAGCTCTAAATGCTAGTTTCATCAATCATGCAGCGGTGCTCTGGGGCCTTTTGGGCCTCTTCTGCCTGGTCCTCCTCCTGCTGCTGCTCCAGACTAGGAGCCGGCTGGCCCGCCTCCAGCAGAAATACGATTTCTTCACCCGGGGTAAACGCACCAATATCGACGGCCTGCTGACCACCGTCCTGCAGGAACTGCGGACAGAGGAGGCAGCCCGGGCCGAACTAGAAAAACAGTACCAGGCCTTGGCCCAGCAGACGGAGGGTTGCCTGCAGGTGGTGAAGATGAAGCGGTACGATGCCTTTGACGCCATGGGAGGGGAGCTGAGCTTCTCCCTTCTGCTGGCAGACAAGCACCAGGACGGGGTCATCCTCACCAACATCTGCGGCCGGGAGGAACAGCGCTCCTATATCAAGGGGCTCCAGGCCGGCCGCCCCTCCCATCCCCTCACCCAGGAGGAGCAGGAGCTGCTGTCAGCTGAGGGTGTGCAGCTAGGGAGAAGGGCCCAAGAATAAACTTGCCAAGTACCCAGGCCCGTGGTATGATAGTAGCTAGAAGGCCGCTGTCAGGCCCGGCCGGGTCTTCGCCACGGCAGCGGTAGCCATAGGGGGTTGAGTGCCAAGATTCTGCAACAGTAATAAGCCACAAGAATGAGGCCGTAGGCAGAAGGGTAGGCGTGGATCAAACTAGAACGACGTTTTAGAGCACAGTAGGAACGAAGAGGCTAGATTGTGACAACCGAGGTGTTTTGCGTGAAGTTCTTATCCTACATCATTGTCCAGCTCTTAACCCTGGGCAATGGGGAACACAGACGTACCTTCCAGTTATAAGGAGCGCTAGGCTCATAGAGAAAACAGAGGCTGCGCAAGGGGGTTACCCCTCCTGCGCAGTTTTTGTAAGCAGGGATAGAGATGAAAAAAAGTTTCTTGTTGTTTTTGCTCCTCCTAGGGGGGCTGTTACTGGGCGGCTGTTCTGGTCCAGCCCCTCAGCAGGAGGGGAGGCTGCTGGTCAGCGCCTCCTTCTACCCCATGGCGGAACTGGCCAAGGGGGTGGGGGGTGAGCTAGTCCATGTTCAGACCCTGGCCCCGGAAGGGGTGGAACCCCACGATTTTGAGCCCTCTCCCCGGGCTATTACCGCCCTGGGCCGGAGCCAGGTCTTCATCTACAACGGCCTAGTGGAGCCTTGGGCGGCAGGGGCCTTGCAGGCGGTGGCCGAGCGGCAGGTGCTGGCCCTCTGTGCTGGAGAGGGGCTCTATCAGCTGCCGGACGGCACCCAGGATCCCCACGTCTGGCTCAACTTAGCCAAGGCCCAAATCCAGGTGCAGCGGATCTGCGCCGCCTTCAGCCAGGCCGATCCTGCCCATGCCGCCGCCTACCAGCGGAATGCGGCAGCCTACGGGGCCCAGCTGGCCAGGCTGGACGGGGCCTATAAGGAGCTGGGGCGGAAGAGCCGCCACAGGACCATCGTCTGCAGCCATGCGGCCTTCGGCCACCTGGCCGCCGCCTACGGTTTTCAACAGCAGGCCCTGCTGGGGCTGAGCCCGGAGGCAGAGCCCACCGCCGCCACCCTTCAGGCCCTGGCGGCCTTGGTACGGCGGGAGGGCCTGAGCTACGTCTTTATGGAGGCCCAGGCTTCCGGCAAGGTGGCCGCCCTGCTAGCCCAGGAGGCAGGGGTGCAGGTGCTGCCCCTCAATCCGGCTGAGGGCTCAGGCCCTCCTGGCCAGCCCCAGAGCTTCCTAGAGATTATGGAAGGGAATTTACGCAACCTAGCAAAGGGCTTACAATGATGCAGTCGCTCATAACCATAGAAAATTTAGGCTTCAACTACGGAGAGGGCTGGGTCTTCCACAGCCTCAACCTGGCCATAGAGGCAGGGGACTTTGTAGCCGTAGTGGGGGCCAATGGGGCAGGCAAGTCCACCCTGCTGAAATTGCTGGCCAGGGTGCTCACCCCCAGCCAGGGGCAGATCTACTTCTACGGCCAGCCCCTAGCCAGCTTCCAGGGCTGGGAGCAGGTGGGCTACGTACCCCAGAACCCGGCCCGCCAGCAGAAAGGCTTCCCTATCAGCGTAGCCGAGGTGGTGGCCCTAGGGCTGTTAGGGCCAGGCCGCTGTAGCGGGCTGCTGCAGCAGGGGGAGCGGGCCAGGATAGAGGCCTGTCTGGCCCAGTTCGGCCTCAGCCAGCTGGCGGGGAGGCGCTTGGGGGAGCTGAGCGGCGGCCAGCAGCAACGGGTGTTCCTGGCCAGGGCCATGGTCAAGGAGCCTAGCATCCTGCTTTTAGACGAGCCTGCCAGCGGCATCGACAGCCAGGCCAAGGCCGGCCTGTACCGCCTCTTGCAACAGCTGAACAGGAAGGGAGTCACCATCGTCATGGTCTCCCACGATTTGGACTTAGCGGCCCAGAGCGCCCGGCACGCCCTCTGCCTGGACCACGGCATCTGCTTCTGGGGGCCGGCCGCCCTGGCCCTCACCCACCAGCACCGCCACGGCACCATCCTCTAAGGGTGCCGCCCTACAGCCCAGCCGCCCAGGGGCCTGTTCCCCCGGGGCGCCTGCACTAAAGGAGTTAACCGCCATGTTGCTGCCAGAGCTTCTAGCCATGGACTTTATGCGCCGGGCCTTCCTGGCCGGCCTGCTGATGGGGGCGGTCTGTCCCCTCATCGGCACCTTCTTAGTTTTAAGGCGCCAGTCCCTGATCGGGGACGGCCTGGGCCACATCGCCTTCGCCGGAGTGGCCCTGGGGGTTTTGGCGGGGGTTAACGGGGTGCTCAGCGCCGCCGTAGCCTGTGTGGCAGGGGCCCTGGCCATAGAGGCCATCCGCAGCAAGCTGCCAGAGGCGGCCGACTTGGTGCTGGCCATCTTCTTCTACAGCGGCATGGGCCTGGCGGCGATCTTTTTGGGCTTGAACAGGGGCGGCGGCTTCAGCCTCAGCAGCCTGCTCTTCGGCAGCCTGTTGACCGTCTCCTGGACCGACCTGTGCTTGATCGGCGGCCTAGCCCTGGCCATAGTGCTCTTCATCGGGCTCTTTTACCGCCCCCTCCAGTATCTGGCCTTTGACGAGGTCTGCGCCCAGGTGGCAGGGCTGCCGGTGTCCAGGCTGAACCTGCTGTTAGCCCTGCTGACTGCCTTGACGGTGGCCCTGGCCATGCGCATCGTAGGCCTGCTCTTGGTGGCGGCCATGCTGGTGCTGCCGGTGGCCTGCGCCCTGCAGACGGCTAAGAGTTTTGCCGCCACCCTGGGCCAGGGGGTAGCCTACGGCCTGGCCATGGTGGTGATAGGCCTTACGGCCAGTTATTACCTGGATCTGGCCCCTGGGGGCAGCATCGTGCTGACAGGCACCCTGCTCTTCGCCCTCAGCTTCCTGCTGGGCAGAAGCCCCCGGCCGGGGCAGCAGCCGGAGAGCCACTGCGCAGTGTGCGGTGCAGACCTAGGAGGGGAGGGGGAGCATGGACCGCAGAGTTGAGGAGGGGAAGGAGCCAGGGTTCAGGGTGGACCTCCACATCCACAGCTGTGCCAGCGACGGCACCTGGACGCCGGCGGAACTGGTGCAGCAGGCCCAGGCCTTAGGCCTGGGGGCCATCGCCGTCTGCGACCATGACAGCGTGGACAATGTGGCGGAGACCTGCCGTCTGGCCGCCGCGGCGGGCATCACCTGCCTGCCGGCCAGTGAGATCTGCGCCACTAAGGCAGGCCAGATGTTCCACATCCTAGCCTATGGCATAGACATCGCCAATCAACCCTTGCTGGCCCTCTTACGGCATAATTGGAACCTGCTCTTGGACAAGGATGTAGAGAGCATCAAGATCCTGGCCGCTGCCGGCTGGAAGGTAGACGAGGAGGAGTTCGCCCGCTACAGTTACGACCGGCGGCGAGGGGGCTGGAAGGCCCTGGCCTACTTGATAGACAAGGGCTTCTGCACAGGGGTTGACGACTATTTCAGGGACATTTTCACAGCCGAGAACCATCTGGGCTTTCCTCCCTTCCCCTCTATTTCCCGGGTAATAGAGCTGATCCACCAGGCGGGGGGCGTGGCCCTCTGCGCCCATGCGGCCAGCGCCTTCCACGGGCCGGGGCTGGAGGCAGAGCTGGCCCTGCTGGCGGAGGAGCCCTTCGATGGCTTCGAATGCTACCACAGCGGCCACAGCCCTGAGGATACGGCCAGGCTGGTGGCCTACTGCCGTGCCCGGGGGCTGCTGATCAGCGGCGGCAGCGACTGCCATGGAGGCTTCGTGCCAGGCCGGCCCCTAGGGCAGCCCTGTGTTTACCTAGAGGATGTCTACCTGCCCGGCCTTCTGTGAGTACAACAGGCGGGCAGGGGTTTAGCGAAGGGGAAAAGGAAAAGACAGCCGTCAGGCTGTCTTTTTTTTGCGGAGGGAAGGGCCTTCTTTGCTAGGCCTTATCTATACTTATTCTTGTGCTTGTTATTCATCTTCTTGGTTTCGTCATTGATTTTGCTGTACTGCTGCCAGCAGTAGAAGCCGCAGAGGGGCAGCCCTACGAAGATGAGGCCCAGCCAGCGGTTGTTTAGGTAGTAGTGGCCGACCATGCCGGCGATGATGGTGGCGACGACGATGATGAACAAGTTCAGCTTGATATTTAAGAGTTTTTCCCGCATGACAAGGGCTCCTTTCTTGCACCTTCTATTCCTTAGGCCTGGAGGAGGGCCTCTGGTACCACGATGTTCTGGCGGGGGAGCTTGGCCGGCTGGAAGAGGGGCAGCAGCTCCCGGGCTTTGAGGGGCTCCGGCTTAGGCAGCTGGCCGGCTAGGTAGGCCAGGTGGCCGATAATGGCTTCGGGACTGCCTAGGCGCCGCCGCAGCACCGCCAGCTCGCAATCGCCGTCCCGTTTTGCCAGGCGCCGCCCGTCCTTAGCCACCAGCAGGGGAATGTGGATGTACTGCTTAGGGGCTGGCAGGCCCAGCAGCCGGTAGAGGTAGAGCTGGAGGGGGGTGGAGCTCAACAGGTCTGCTCCCCGTACCACCTGAGTGACCCCCATCAGGCCGTCGTCTACCGTCACTGCCAACTGGTAGGCGAAGACCCCGTCGCTGCGGCGGACGATGAAGTCCCCGTTTTCCTTAGCGATGGCGAAGGCTTGGCTGCCGTAGTGGCCGTCGGTGAAGCTCACCACCTCATCTGCCACCTTCAGCCGGTAGGCAGGAGGCCGCAAGCGGGCCTTGGCAGCCTGCTCCGCCGGGCTTAGGCGGCGGCAGTAGCCAGGATAGACCACCCGGCCGTCGCTGTAGTGGGGGGCCATGGCCACATGGAGTTCATTGCGGCTGC
This sequence comes from uncultured Phascolarctobacterium sp., assembly GCA_964641395.1. Classification (GTDB taxonomy): domain Bacteria; phylum Bacillota; class Negativicutes; order Acidaminococcales; family Acidaminococcaceae; genus CANQBR01. The sequence continues at coordinate 73,579 of CAZXKQ010000002.1, forward strand.
AGAAGCAGGGGTAGAGCAGGCCCTCCTCCAAGAGCTGCTGGAAGTAGCCCTGGTAGATGCTGCTGCGCCGGCTTTGGAAAAAGGCGTCGCCGTCTGGGCCGCAGTAGGCTCCCTCGTCCCAGTCCAGCCCCAGCCAGGCCAGATCCCTGGCCAGGGCGTCGGCGTTGGCCCGGGGGCAACGGCGGGCATCTAGATCCTCTATCCGCAGCAGGATGGTGCCGCCGGCAGACCTGGCCCACAGCCAGGCCAAGAGGCTGCAGAACACGTTGCCCAGGTGTAAAAAGCCGCTAGGGGTGGGGGCGAAGCGGCCTTTGACCCTTTCAGCCATGATCCACCGCCCCCTCTGGGCCGGTGAGGATCCTGCTAGGGCCGTTGTATCTTTCCATAGCCTCCTCTATACCCTTTGCCAGGTAGAGTTCCACCGCATCTGCTAAATCGGTGATGGCGGCCGCGATCAAGGCCCGCTCCTCCGCCTGGAAGGGGCGTAGCACATGATCGATGACGGCGGCCTCCTGGCGGGCAGGGTGGCCGATGCCGATCTTAAAGCGGGGGAAGTCGCTGCTGCCCAGCTGCTCAATAATGGACTCCAGGCCCCGGTGGCCGCCGGCGCTACCGCGGCGGCGGATGCGCAGCTTGCCTACGGGCAGGTCCATGTCGTCCTGGATGACGGCCACGTCCTGGGGTTGGAGCTGGTAGAAGCCGGCCCACTCCGCCACCGCCAGCCCGCTCAGGTTCATGTAGGTGGTGGGCTTGATCAGCAGCACCTTCTCCGGCATAACCTTTTGCAGGTAGTAACTGTGGCGGGCTTGGCGCTCAAAGCCCAGCGCCCAGCGGCGGGCTAGTTCGTCCGCCACCATGAAGCCGATGTTGTGGCGGCTGGAGGCATAGTCCCTGCCTATATTGCCGAGGCCGACGATTAGTTTCATCTCATCCCTCATTTCTGACGCCAGGGGGCGCCTCCTCCCATTGACTAGCTGTCAGGCGGCCAAGGGCCTCAGGGAGGCAAGCACAAAGGGCTGCCGCACCTAAGCAGTGCGACAGCCCCGCGGGGGATAGGTCTATCTAATAGACTTAAAGAGCTGGCTTACCGACCAGTCATTATAAATGCGTAAGATGGTTTCGGCCAGGATGGGGGCTATGGTCAGCACCTTGATCTTAGGATGTTTCTTGGAGGGGGGCAGGGGGATGGTGTTGGTCACCACCAATTCCGTAATAGGGGACTGGGTGATGCGGCTGAGGGCCGGATCCGTCAGGATGGCATGGGTGCAGCAGGCGTAGATGTCCTTGGCGCCGAAGCGCTTCAAGGCCCGGGCCCCTTCAGTGAGGGAGCCGGCGGTGTCTACCATGTCGTCTACCATGATGCAGGTCTTGCCTTCCACGGAGCCGATGATGTTCATCACTTCGCACTGGCCTGGCTCCGGGCGGCGCTTGTCGATGATGGCCATGGGGCACTCCAGGATCTCGGCAAAGCCTCTTGCCCGGCTCACACCCCCCAGGTCAGGGGAGATGACCGTCATGTTGTCTAGCTCCTTGGCCTTGATGTACTCAGCCAGCAGGGGGCCGCCAGGCATGTGGTCGAAGGGGATGTTGAAGAAGCCTTGGATCTGGGCGGCGTGGAGGTCTATGGTAACCACCCGGGTTATGCCGGCAGCCTCCATCAGGTCGGCCATCAGTTTGGCGGTGATGGGCTCCCGGCCTCTGGCCTTCCGATCCTGGCGGGCGTAGCCGTAGTAGGGGACGACGGCGGTAACATGGGCGGCGCTGGCCCGTTTGAAGGCGTCAGCCATAATCAACAATTCCATAATGTTGTCATTGACCAGGGGCCCGCAGGTAGGCTGGACGATGAAGATGTCCTTGCCCCGGACGCTCTCATTGACCATGACCTGGATTTCTCCATTGTTGAAACGGTTGATGATGGCATCGCCTACGGTAGTGCCTAGGTAGGCGGCTATCTCCCTGGCCAAGTCAGGATTGGCGTTGCCAGCAAAAATTCTGAAACGATTTTCGTCCGATAACATTTATGCGTTCCTCCCCGCTTCCGCCAGCCGGGGGCTGGCCCAGAACCTTACCTCTCAAGCCTAATTATATACCAAAAAGCTAGACCGATACAAGGTTTTTCCTTATTTGGAGCGGTATTTTTCCGCCCAGCCCTCCAGGTTCAGCTGTCGGGAACGGGCTATGCCTAGGGCGTTGTCCGGCACCTCCTTGGTGATGGTGCTGCCGGCGCCGATGTAGCAGCCGGCCCCCACTTGGACGGGGGCGATGAGGTTGCTGTTGCAGCCGATGAAGGCGTTATCGCCGATGGTGGTGCGGTGCTTGTGCTTGCCGTCGTAGTTGACGGTGATGCAGCCACAGCCCATGTTGACAGAGCTGCCTATGTCGCTGTCCCCTATGTAGGTGAGGTGGGGCAGCTTAGTGCCGCAGCCTACGGAAGAGTTCTTCACCTCCACGAAGTTGCCGATCTTCACCCTGTCGTGGAGGACGGTGTCAGGCCGGAGGTGGACGTAGGGGCCGGCGGTTATGTGGCTGCCCACCTGGCAGTCATGGCCGTAGAGGAACTGCAGGTGGCTGTCGTCTCCCACCTGGACGTTGCTGAGGCGGACGTTAGGGCCTATTTCACAGTCCTCCCCGATGCTGGTAGTCCCCTCCAGCCAGGTGTAGGGGTAGATGACGGTGTCGGGGGCGATAGTGACGGAGGCATCTATGAAGGTGGAAGCGGGATCCATGATGGTTACTCCCGCCTCCATCAACCGGTCCAAGGTGCGGCGGCGCAGCAGGGCCTCAGCCTCTGCCAACTGGCGGCGGCTGTTGATGCCCATCACCATGTCCCTGTCCTGGCAGACTACGCCGCCTACCCCGTAGCCTGCTGCCACCAATTTGGCCAGCACGTCGGTCAGGTAGTACTCCCCCTGGGCATTGTCGCAGGTGAGGGTGGCCAGTATATCAAAGAGCAGGGGGCAGTCGATGCAGTAGATGCCGCTGTTCACTTCCTGGATGGCCCGCTCCGCCGGGCTGGCATCCTTCTCTTCTACGATGGCCCGGACCTGGCCCCGGCCGTCCCGCAGGATGCGGCCGTAGCCCTGGGGTTCGGCCATGATGGTAGTGAGGACGGTGGCGGCATTGCCGCTGGCGGCGTGGGCCTGGCAGAAGCGGGCCAGCTCGGCCCCGTCTAAGAGGGGGGTGTCGCCGCAGAGGATGAGGGCGGTGCCCTGGAAGCCCTGGAGGGCGGCCTTGGTCTGCAAGACTGCGTGGCCGGTGCCTAATTGTTCTTCCTGCAGGACGATACGGCCCTCCTCTCCCACCAGCTGGCTGACCTGCTGGGCGCCGTGGCCCACCACCACCAGCTTATCCACGGCGCCGGCGGCGGCGGCTGCAGCCAAGACGTGCTGGAGCATGGGCAGGCCTCCCACCTTGTGGAGCACCTTAGGCAGCTTGCTGCGCATCCTGGTGCCCTTGCCTGCTGCTAGTATAATGGCTACCATATCCTTCATAGCGTCTTCCTTCCTCTCTTGGGATCTAGGCCTGGGGGCTGCTGACTATGGTGATGGAATCCTGCTGGCCGGCCCTATCGTTGTGCCAGATAAAGCAGGCCTGGTAATCCTCTACTAACTTCTCCGTAGGCAGGGCGGCGGCCAACAGGAAGGCCTGGCCCAGGACCTGGGCCCCTAGCTCCGCCGCCAGCTGCTGCATGGCTCTGGCGCTGCCCCCTCCCTTCAACACATCGTCTACGATCAGCACCCTGCTGCCAGGCCGTAGGGCCCGCAGGGGCAGGGCCATGGTGCGGATGCTCTTGGAGGAGCCGCTGATGTAGTTGATATTGACAGTGGAGCCTTCCGCCATGTTGCTGTCGTGCCGGGCCACCACCAGGGGGACGTTGAGGCTGTGGGCCACGGCCAGGGCCAGGGAGATGCCGGTGGTGGCTACGGTCATCACGCAGTCAGGCAGCAGGCTCTTGGCCTTGGCGCCTCCCTCCTCCCCGGGGGCGGTGAGGCTGGCCAGGGCCCGGGCGGCCAGCAGCTCCCCTAGGCGGCTGACGGTGGCCGGTTGGCAGAGGAGGTCCGTAGTGTAGATCATGCCTCCCGGCAACAGCCGCTCCGGGGCGGCCAAAAGCTGGGCCACCTCCTGTAAGAAGGCCTGCTCCTCCTGGGGGCTGTGGCAGGGCAGGTAGCGCACGCCGCCGGAGGCGCCGGCCAGGGTCTCCACCCGGCCTAGGCCGTGGAGTTCTAAGCCTGCCTTGATGGTGGCCACGTCTTCGCTGAGGGTGGACTTGGCCACCGAGAATTTTTCACAGAAAAAACTGAAGGGGTAGAGGTGCCGGGGCCTATCCACTAAGAGTTTGGTGAGGGCCGCCACCCGTTCGCTGCGTTTGGCCTTCTCCATAACCTACACCTCCTATCGTCACTGTGGCGCTGGGCCTGGGGCTGAGAGCTCCGTCAGCAGGGCCCAGTCTGCCGCCTTGTCCACATCCACCCCCACCTCTGGGTAGGGGCAGAAGATGAGCTTGCTCTCCATGGCCATCAGGCGGGTCATTCTCACCTCCGCCTCGGCGGCGGCCAAACGGTGGAAGAACAGCTTGAAGATAAAGTCCCAGCCCAGCCAGCGGCAGAACTGCCAGGGCTTTTTCCGCAGGGCGAAGAGCTCTTCCGCCTTGGCCTGACCCCTGGGAATGACGGAGGCAGCCACCAGCATCATGTTGCCGCCGGTGAAGCTGCCTTCCTTAATGCGGATAAAGGTGCGCTGCGTCCCTGGATAGGCGGCTAGGCAGGCCTCTTTGGGGATGATGGGGTAGTAGAGCTCTCCTTCCGGGCGGGCCTCGCACTGGGCTAAAAAGTCCTGAATGGCGGCGGGGGTGACCAGGGGTATGTCCTGGCAGAGAAAGAGCAGCTTGCTGGCTGGTTCGGCCAGATAGGCGGCGGCTTTCAGGCAGGTGTCAGGCAGGGAGCGGCCGGCGGCGATGGCCGTCACCCCCTCCGGCAGGGGCTCAGCCTGGCCCAGGGCGGCCTGATCCAGGGCCACCACTATCCTTCCCACCCTGCCGCTGCTGCGCAGGGCTGCTAGCTGCCAATCCAGGAGCCGCCGTCCCTGGAGCCTGGCTAGGCAGAGCACCTGGGTGCCCGCCAAGGGCTGCAGCCAGGGAGAGCGGCCGCCTCCCAGGATGACGGCGCTATAGCTAGGGGCGGTCATTTGCCCTTCTTGGGCTTCATGGAGAGAAGCAGGGTGTGCTCGGCGTTTTCTATGTGGCTGCGGGCGGCGCTCCGGGCCCGGCGCACGTCCCGGGCGGCGATGCACTCCACCAGGTGGCGGTGTTCCGCCATGGTTTCCGCCAGGCGGCCGGGGTAGCTCATACTGCGGCTCCTGATGCCGGTGAGCTGTTCCCTCAGGTTGTTGATGATGCCCCACAGCCGTTCGTTGCGGCTGGCATTGTAGAGGAGGTCGTGGAAGGCGGTGTCCAGTTCCACGATCTTCGGCAGGTCTGCCACGGCTACGTACTTGTCTATCTCAACTAGATAGCGGTCCAACTGCTCCAGTTCTTCGTCGGTAATCCGCTCTGCCGCCAGGCCGGCGGCCAATTCGTCCAGGGCCACCCGGATCTCGTAGATGTCGCTGATATCCTTGATGGAGATGTCCGCCACATAGGTGCCCCGCCTAGGCACCATGACTACGAAGCCCTCCAGTTCTAATTTGCGGATGGCCTCCCGGACCGGGGTGCGGCTCACCCCCATTTCTTCTGCCAGCTGGATCTCCATCAGCCGCTCGCCAGGGCTGAAGGTGCCATCGGTGATGGCCTGCCTGATGGTTTCGCACACCAGTTCCCGCAGGGGTTTATAACTGTCTAAACGTATGGGCCTTAGGTGTCCTGTCATCAGCCTTCCCTCCTTCCCACCGTAGTAGTTACGGCGATGTCTACCTTGTAGTCCGCCACGGCCGCCGCTACCGCCTCCGCCTGCTCCTGGCTGTGGGCCAGGGCGAAGACGGTGGGGCCGCTGCCGCTCATCATGGCGAAATAGGCTCCCGCTCCCAGCATGGCGGCCTTGATCTGGGCGATGATAGGGTAGGCGGGTATAGTCACCGTCTCCAGCTCGTTGCCCATGTAGCGGGTGAGGGCGGGGGCGCCCAGCCGTAGTTTATCCACTATGGCCCAGATCTTAGGATGGTTGATGACCCGGCCGCTTTGGTAGTTCTTGTAGGCCCAGCCGGTGCTGACGCTCAGCCCCTTAGGCTTGGCCAGCACTACGTGGGTGGTAGGCAGGTCCCCTAGGTGGTCGATAATCTCCCCCCGGCCGGTGGCCAGGGCGGTGCCTCCTTCCAGGCAGAAGGGCACATCGCTGCCTAGGCGGGCAGCCAGCTTCTTCAGGGTCTCCTTCTCCAGGCCCAGGTTCCACAGTCGGTTAAGGCCCCGCAGCACTGCTGCCGCATCGGCGCTGCCCCCGGCCAGGCCTGCGCTGAGGAAGATGTTCTTGTGCAGGTGGATGCGGAGGTCGGGGGCCATACCCGCTTCCGCCGCCAACAGGCTGGCAGCCTGGGCGGCCATATTGTCCCCGCCGCAGCTGAGGCCGGGCAGGTCGCAGGTCAGCTCTAGCCGCCCTTCCTCTCCGGCTTGGATAGTGATATCGTCCTTCAAACCTATGCTCTGCATGATGAGGCTCACTTCATGGTAGCCATCCTCCCGCAGGCCGAGAATCTGTAGGCCTAGATTTATCTTGGCATAGGCCGTCTCCACGACTGTTTTCTTGCTTTGCATGACACCACTTCCTCCAATGAGCCCGGCTTGGACAGCTCTTCCCCAGGCTGCCTGGGCTCAGCCTAGTACGAAAAAATGTATATAATATCATTTTATCCTGCTAGGGGCCATTGCGCAAGTTTTTTCTGCTGCCTAGGCAAAAAAATACCCCTGGCTAGGCAGGGGGGAGGACGAAGTAATTCAGCTCCCAGGCTGGGACGTAGGGGTGCTGCCGCAGGTAGAAACGGTAGGAGGGTACCAGGGAGCGGAGGTAGAGGGGTAGGCGGAAGCAGTCTCCGTCGTAGTGGTAGGCCGCCACCAACAGTTTGGGGCGGTATTTACGGATGGTGGCCGCCCCTCCCTGGAGGACTTCGTACTCAGCCCCTTCTACGTCTAGCTTGATGTAGCTAGGTGCCAGCTCTCCGGCTAAAAGATCCAGGGTGGTCACCGGCACGGAGGCCTTGGGCCGGGTGCGCAGGCTGCTCTGCCTGCCTCCTGTGGCGGAGAAGGGCAGCAGCCCGGCCTCCTTCCACAGGCCGCCGGGGTAGAGATCCACCCCCTCCAGCCTCCTTTGCTCCAGATAGGCCTGGAGGCGGCGGTAGTTGCGCTGGTCCGGTTCCACCGCCAGGATGTGGCGGTAGCGGCCGTCGGTGAGCTGGAGGAATTCCTCTACAGTGTCCCCGTCGTAGGCCCCCAGATCCAGATAGCTTTCCTCTGGGCCTAGCTGCAGCAGTTGCTCCAGGTCCTGGCGGCGTCGGCTGTACACTGCCTGGAGGTAGGAGATCTTGCCGCTGAGCTTGTAATTGAGCACGGCGGCCAGGACGGCCCGGGAGGCGTCATCTGCAAGCAGCTGGTAGACGGTAGTGAGCTCTTCCTCGTGGCGGGCCAGGTAGGCTAGATCGAAGACCTCCTCCTCTTGGTAGAGGGGCAGGTGGGGGGCCAGCACCCCGCCTGGATGGTGGCGGTCCAGCTGGGCAAAGGCGGCCAGCACCTCAGGCCGCTCACTGGCGAAGGCGATGAGGATGAGGCAGTCCACACCCAGCCTGGCCACCACCTCCTGGTAGCTTTCCACCGTGAAGCCGTGGAAGTTTTGGTGGCGGACGAAGCCGGGGCTGGCGAAGATGCCCCCTAGCTGGACGGAGTGGGCCTGGCACCAGGCGAGGATCTTGTCCGCCCCGTCCCCCATGCCGTAGAGGGCCAAGGGCTGGCCGGCCTGGGCGGCGTCTAGGATTCGCTGCCAAACGCTGACCCGTTCCTGGAGAAAGGCTAGCATAGCTCCCTCCTCAGCTGTCAGCCCGAGGCCCGGGAGACTCTTCTTCCCAGGCTTCTGGCTCTTCAGCCTGCCACAGGGCCAGCAACTCGTCGATCTGCCGGCCCAGCAGGGGGCTGTAGCAGAAGGCCCGGGCCTGGCTCAAGGCCTGGCGGAGGGTGGGGGTCAGGTAGGCGGGGCCCCAGTTGTAGAGGATGTCCACAGCCAGGCTCCTGGGCCAGTCATACATAGCGGCCAGGGCGCTGCAGAGGAGGCGCTCTCCCTGGCCAGGCCTGTCCTTCAGGTAGAAGAGGACGTCTACGAAGGCCTCCTGGCTGCCCATGTAGGAGGCTAGGTGCTCCTCTACTACCTGGAGGGCGGCGGCAGCCACCTCTTCGCTGTTGCTTAAAAGGTAGGGCAGCAGCTGGTATTCCCCCGGCCGCTCCTGGAACAGGGCCAACAGGCCGGGGCCTAGGTCGTAGTCCAGGTCGAGGGCATAGTCTAAGAGGGGGTAGTTCACCTGGCCGTCTAGCAGCAGGTGGTTCTGGAGGGTCTCCTCCCAGTCTTGGCGGAGGAGGACGGCATCGTAGGCGGCGATCAGTTCCTGCACCTGGACCTCTGTCAGCAGGTACCAGCACTGGGCCTGGCTGAGGTTCCGCAGCTGGCCGGCCAGGCTGGCAGCAGGCAGGTAGTCCAGGGTGGAGCGGGCGGCCTGGCACAGCTGGTGGAGGAAATTGCGCAACATGGCTGCTAAATCCAGGCTTTCCGGATGGAGGCAGCCCTCCAGCAGACTGCTGGGGTATTCGCTCAGCAGCAGGAGCAGCCTGGCCAGGGCCGTGGCGGCACAGCGCAGGCTCTCCATGGAGAGGCTGCCCTGGGCGAGAAGGTCGGCCAGGTGGCTTTCTTGGACGATTTTGGCTGCTAGAGGAGGGTAGTCCACTTCCAGCCGGTCTCCCCTGTGCAGCAGCCACCAACGCTGGGCCATGCTGGAGCAGCGGGCTTCCTTCAGGGCGTAGACCAGGCCCCAGCCCTTGGTGCAGTCCAGCAGCACCCACACATCGTGCTGGGGCATGAAGTTGCCCAGGCGGCAGGCGTAGAGGAAGAAGAAGGTGAATTCTTCGCAGCGGGCCACGTCCAGCAGATCCCGCCACAGCACAGGATTATGCTCCTTTAAACGCTCCATGCCGTAGACGCCGCAGAGGAGGATGGCCAGCTTCATGGGGCCTCGGTGGAGGGCCTGATAGAAGAAGGCCTGGGCCAGGGCCAGTAGCTGCTCCTTGACAGAGGGGCTGTGCTGGGCAAGTTTCTCCGTCAAGGGGTCGCAGACGGCCGCTATAGAGAGCTGGCGGCACAGTTCGTAGAGGAAGCGGCGGTGGGCAGGGCTGTCACTTTGCAGACAGAGGGCCAGGGCCTGGCGGAGCTTGTGGGCGCCCTTCACGTCTGGCGGCATCTGGCTGCTGTAAAAGCCGGCATCCTCTGCTCCCAGGGGCTGGGGCAGCAGGGGCTGGGGCTCGTCTGGGAGGGTGGCCGGGGTGTAAAAGCCGTCCTTGTCTAGGTGTGCAGTTATGTAAAAGTAAAGACTCTGCTGTTTCATGTCCTCTATTGTAGCATTAAGCCCTCTTTCTCGCAAGCCCCTAGGAGGGCTGCGGAGGGGCGGCA
>CAZXKQ010000003.1:0-45433 GCA_964641395.1 uncultured Phascolarctobacterium sp.
AGGGGTGCTAAAGGTGAAAGATGGTGCTATAATCGTCGTAATTAGTTTGGGGACGAACTTTACACCTAACTGCCTTTTCACGCCTGTTTGCTTGATCGCCCCATAAGGCTTGGGCCTGCAGACCTTCTTTTTGGGGGGAGCCTTTTCAAAAAAACCGAGGCAAATATGGTTGGGGACTGTAGCGAATACTTTTTGGCAGGAAGAAGAAAAAGTTTCTGCTAGGTACGGCACGACAGGTGGGCAGATGGTTAATTACCTGGAGACCAGTTAGGCAGCGAAGGGTGAAAAGAGTTGTTCTAGATTGAAGGGTGGGGGGCTTCAGTGCCTAGAATATAAGTTACCAGGATGTGTGCAGTTTATTTAGTGAATGAAAATCAAAGATGAGCAGTGGAACGAGCTAGAAAGGCAGTATCTTTCTTTGTAAACTGTCACTAATATGGTGTGGAGAACTGTTATTTTTGCCAGCTTGACTGGAACAGCAGGGTGGCAGATAGCGAGTTTTTAGGCATCAGGAGGCGAGAATGGACTGGGAGAGGTTGCAACTGCAGCAGTACTTGCAGATACACCCCTTTTTGCACAAGGGCGCTAAGTTGAGGCGGAAATATGTCGGCATGATTGCCTACTTTGTCAGACCCCAAAACAGCGACGACTTGTGGGTTAGGCAATTATTTGAACTGTACGTTCACAAGCTTGCCGACTCTGCTGTAGAAGTGGGCTCTGCAGAACTGAGGGTTTTTAATTGGTGGGAAAAGTTTAGATTCCCAGATTACCCCTATTACTTATTGACGGACTGCCTTTTCATTGCGGCCTTTGCTGATAAGGAAAGGGGCCAGGCCCTCTGCGCTGAAATCAGCGAGGTATTCGGGAAGTCTTATAGGGACAAGCTGGTCCTGCTCTATGAGGCCTTTTATGCAGAAACTTATGAGGGCTTTGAGCGTATCTTTAAAAAGATGCAGGCTATTTACAGGGTTATATGGAATAATCGGCGTTTCTTGCAGCAACCGTTGCGCAAGGTGTTGATTACCGCCAACATGAGTGCGGGCAAATCCACCCTGATTAATGCCCTGGCAGGTAAAAAGTTGAACAAGACCCAAAACGCCGCCTGCACAGCTAAAATTCATTACCTATACAATAAGGCTGGGGAAGACGGTTTCACCTATGAATTAGATGCTGCTCTAGAGTTGGACGCCTCCCTAGAAACCCTGATGACAGATAACGAAGACAACCTGGGCACGGAAATCGTAGTGGGGACCAGGTTTAGATCATTGCAGGAGATAGATCGAAGGCTGTGCCTTATTGACACGCCAGGAGTCAACTCCTCCATACATCAGGGCCACAGAGACATTGCACGGTCTGCGTTACAAAAGGAGGACTGCGGGCTCCTCCTGTATGTGTTCAACGGTGAGAATATCGGCTCAGACGACGATGCTAAGCACCTGTGCTTTATCAAAGATAACTTTAAGGGGAAGATTGTTTTCTTGGTGAACCGCCTTGATAAGTACCGGGCAGAGGAAGATTCTGTGCCAGAAACTTTGGCTGCCGTGAAGGAGGATTTGGCAGGGCTAGGCTTTGCCCAGCCAGAGGTTTATCCTCTTTCAGCCTATGCGGCCTATTTAGCCAAGCTGGCACTTTATAGAGAACCGTTAACTAAGGACGAGGAGGATGATAAGGGATTTTTTGAGCTGAAGCTGAAAGAAGAGGAATATTCCTTTGAAAGGTACTATCCGGTGCAGGTGGATACCGTTGGACGGACCGATCCTAGCGCCACTCTATTATTGCACTCAGGCCTCCTATCTTTAGAGCAGATACTGTATAGATGAAAGGAAGATGACAATGAGAAAGGTAGATATCGAGTACAATCCTTTTAAGCTGATTACTAGGATAACTGTTGATAACAAGCAATTGAAGCAGAATAGCAGGCTTCAGAAGTTTGTTGATAAGCGATTGCAAGAATGGGTTGATGAGCTGCCTGGGCTTTTATTTGACGAGTACAGGACGAGAGAGTTTGAGTTTACTTTTTTAGGTACGAACTTGGATTATGAGGATCTACAGTCTGTAGTAGAGGAAGCGAATAAACAAGGGTACAGAATCAGGGTGGCCCACATACCGGCTAAAGAGGTCAAGGATAGGGAGAAGGTTATTGCACGTATCTTTGCCGAGGTACAGCAGGGGCCCTTTGCTGAGTTAAGGGACCCTGCTGTCAAACATGCTTTTGAGCAAGCAAACAACAGTGAATTTGAGGTGGATGTCATAGCTACCATGAGTTCGGGCAAGTCTACCCTTATCAATGCCCTCCTTGGACAAAAACTCATGCCGGCTAAACAGGCAGCCTGTACCGCTACGATTACGGAAGTCAAAGACAACGATGCCGATCACTTTGAGGCAACTGTCTTTGACAAGGCAGGCAAAGTGCTTAAAAAACAGACTAAGTTAACCTATGCTGAAATGAGAGAGCTGAACTCTGATCCAGAGGTGTCAAAAATACATGTAGAAGGGGATATCCCCTTTCTTAAGGCGGAGGGCATGGCTCTTGTGCTGGTGGACACCCCCGGGCCGAATAGTTCGCGGAATCCGGAGCATAAGCAGGCTACCATCAGAATGATTAAGGAATCATCTAAGCCCTTGGTGCTCTACGTTATGAATTGCTCCCAGCAGGGGACAAATGACGATAGCAATCTGCTAAATATGGTTGCAGAGAGTATGAAGGTGGGGGGAAGGCAGTCTAGGGACAGGTTCATCTTCGTCGTCAACAAGGTGGATGAGCTTAAAGATGATGAGAATGAGACACCGGAGGAAACCCTTGAGAATGCCAAAGACTACCTTAAAAAATTTGGCGGTATAGAGGATGCCAACATTTACCTAGCCTCGGCTTTGACGGCGCTGGACATAAGGACTATTTTGGCCGACAGCGGTGATTATCCCAGCTATGTTGTTAACAATGCAAGAAGCAAGGTAGATAAATTTAATGAGGCTGAGCATATGCATCTTGAGAAACTCGCTCCCCTACCCGCTTCAATCAGACGACATATAGAGGACAGGCTGGCTGAGGCGATAAGGAAGGGGGATAAGAGGAAACAGGCTTTGATACATTCCGGTATTGTTCCCCTAGAAGAAGCGATTAAAGTCTATGTTCTGAAGTATGCCCGTACAGCCAAGATTAGGAATGTCGTAGATACTTTCCAACAAAGGTTAGAAAGCGCCCAATCCTTTGAACGGGTCAAAAAGGAGATAGCATCGAGAGAGAAGGATAGGGCGGTAGTGGGACAGAAAATAAATCTTATTATGAGTAAGATTCAGAGCGGGGAGGAAGCTAAGAAGTTTAATGCTAAAATTGATGCTATCAATTTCGACGAGGAAATAAAAGAGGGTAAAGAGAACATACTTAAAGAGGCTCAAAGCATACTTACCGATTATTTCACCCTTTCAGTCCTTTTAAATACAACTGAAAGCGGGTTATTACCGGCAGAGGATGGTAAAAAGTTGATTTCTGACTTTAGTAAGTTAGCCAACTTTCTAGCTGCGAAGGTCAAAGTAGAACTGGAGAATTTGATCAAGATCAATGTGCAGAAGAGCGCTGAAGAGCTTTTGCGACAGTACAAAGAGAAACTGACGGGCCTCACTGAAGAAATCAAGGTGGGGGATATTAAGCTCGATCCCTTCCAGCTTATGCAGGGAGAGATTACCTACGATCCGCAAGATGCTATTGAGCATAGGCGAGAGATAAAGAATCCTTTTTACTATTTAGCCTTCCCATTGTTTTGCATCGACTATTTCTATAAAAAATTTACTGAGGATGTCGAGTACATGAACATGGAAATACTTTCTAATAGTTTGCTTGCTCCAGTTGAGGCTGTACTGAGGGAGCATTGTGATGCCGCAGAGATGTATGCGAAGAACCAGACAGAGGGAATAAAAGAGCAGTTTAGGGAAAAATTTGCTGACCTGGATCGGCTTCTTGGGGTCAAGCTAGCAGAACTGCAAGACTGTTTGTCCGATGCAAAGAAAGCTGAAGATAAGCGCACTGAAGCGGAGAGGCGGCTAGAATGGTTGAAAGGCATCCAAAGGGAACTTGATGCTGTTCTAGAGATTTAGACGGAGCCACAAGGTTGCTTCCCAGATGCTTTCTTGGATTGGAGCGCGCCGCAACGAAGGGGGGGTTATGATGTCCTTTGACACAAAATTTAAAGAGGCGGTAGGTCAAAAGGATACACTCCAAGTCAGAATTATGCTGAAAAACTGTCTGCTGCTGGCCTCCGAGAAAGATTTTAATGAGATGCTTTCTTATGCCCAAAGGGAGCTGCCGACCCTGGTGGATGTCCACGATGGGGAAGAACCTAAGCCAAGAAAGGAATGGAACAGAGCCTATCTGGACCAACAGATGGTAAGGTTAGTAAGTAATTTCTCTCGGGAACGCATACACCTTTTACAGGAAATGGTGACGAAGTTATATGGGGAGAGACCGCCACGGAATGGTGGCCCTAGTACAGGCAAAGGAGGACGCCTAAAACGAGCTCTTAAACGAGCTGCTGAGAAAGTTGCTGAGACAGGAAAGAAAGTGTTAAATGTGTATAAGGATACGAAAGAAAGCATTCGTCGGAATTTTGATGGCTAGTTTAAGCAAAGGAGAGCATGAGGTATAGTGGCTAAATCTACAGGCAAAGGCCCCATTGTCTAGCACTGGGTTGGGATGAGTGGCAAAAGAGAGGCTCTGTGGTCGTAACAAAGGAGGGTTTGATGGTGACTTTAGACAAAAAATTTAAAGAGGCTGTAGAGAGAAAGGATACTATCCTAGTTAGGGTTATGTTGAAAAACAGTCTGTTGCTGTCGTCTTCAGAGGAAGATTTTGACGATATGCTAAATTATGCGAAAGAGAAGTTGCCGGACTTGATGGATGCCCACGATGGGGAACGCCTTAAGGCTGAGGAGGAAGAGTGGACTAGGGACTACCTGGACCAACAGTTGGTAAGGTTAGTTAGTAATTTCTCTCAGGAGCGCATAGGCCTTTTGCAGAAAATGGTGAGGAAATTATACCCCAGGGAGGGGGAAAAGCTGAACACAAGAGCGGCCGAGGTAGCAAAGATACCCAGCCGCCTCCAGTACACCGGCCAAAGAAACAGGAAGCTTATCGGCGGCTGCATCATTGCCGTGCTCGCAATAGCGGCCGTGGCCTATCTGCTCAGCCGCCATTAAAGCGGGGTCGGCTGTTTTTAGGGAAAGGTCGTATTATCGAAAAACTTACAGCTTAACTGCCCAGATTGTTGGCGGGCTGTAACGCATGAGGAGGTTTAGGTCTATGGCACAGGAACTTGACAGAGCGAAGGGGGGCCTACCCGTACCGCAATTCGACTCTCTTGTCGCAAGTTATCAGGACGCCTTTCAGGTAGTAGATGACGTTATCTTGAAAAATTACATTACACTTTTGTCTGACATGGAAGTCGTCCCTCTCGACAAGGACGTTTTGGCTGAAAATGTCCGTGAGGGCGTTTTGTTTTTCAAAATCACAGAGTTGGTGTACGAGAAGGATGAATTTGCAATTTATAAATTTGCCAGTGTTTTTAATAGTCTGCCAGCCTCTAATGCCACCATCTTTGTCATAGTGGACAGCAATGGCGAGAAGACAGATTTTTATTTAGGGGTGAGAGCCCTCGATTCCAAGAGGACGATTAGCTCCCTTAGTGATACGC
Organism: uncultured Phascolarctobacterium sp.; assembly: GCA_964641395.1. GTDB lineage: Bacteria > Bacillota > Negativicutes > Acidaminococcales > Acidaminococcaceae > CANQBR01. Next base: position 5,685 of record CAZXKQ010000003.1, read on the forward strand.
TGGAAAATGCTGTACGTGGCCAATTCCCAGGAACTAAGACGCAAGAATACACTGTTGAGGAGATAGAGGAAACTCTGGCTAGGATCAAGGGTTACAGTATTGCAGCTGTATCCTGTGTGGCCAATAACAAAGAAGAAGATTTGAACAATAACCAAAACTTCGTGCAGGGCTTGGAGAAATTGGTCCTTTCCTTACAAGGGCAGAAGTACACTGGCATTATCATAGCGAATGCTGCTAGCTCCCAGCAACTGAAAGAGTTACGGCGAGTCTATGAAGGGTTATACACCCAGTTGTCTCCCCTTGCTACCAGGCAGTTTAACTATGGGCAAAATACCTCAACAGCGAAGACGGAAAATGTGAGCGATGCAGTCAGCAATACAAGAGCTACGACAGTAAGCAAGACAACAACTAGGACAGAGACCATTACCCATAGCTCATCTACCTCCCATAGCACTTCGCGGGAAAATACGACAGCTAAAGTAATCAAGTGCGTGGGTGCGGCAGCTTCCTTCCTTGGTGCGGCATTGGCTACTGGTGGTACTAGTCTGCTCGTGTATGGCGGAGTGGCTGGGGGCTTAGGCCTGCTAGGAAGCGCCGCTTCTGGAATGGAAAGTGATTCAAAATCTGTAAGCGAGTCTAAAGCTACCGGCAGCTCCCAAGGAAGGACTGTAGGCAAAACGACGTCCAAGGGCGAGACACACACCCTCTCTTCTGGTAGTAGCATTAGCGAGGGACAGACACAGAGTCTAACCCTCACGGCTCACGACAAGTCTGTCGAGGCCTTGCTGGCTAGGATTAATAAGCAACTGCAGCGGCTGGATGAGGGTGAAAGCCTGGGTATGTATGAGTGCGCAGCCTACTTCCTTTCCGAGGATCCGCCTACTGCAGAAATGGCTGCCACCTCCTACAAGGCTATAATGGTGGGAGAGCACTCTGGGGTGGAAGGAGCCGCTGTTAACTCCTGGAGTCGTTATGTAGAAGACCGTTTTGAAAGAGAAAAGGCTTCCTTAGTAGAACAGTATGTGAAAAATTTTATGCACCCTGTGTTCAAATATCATAGTTTGATGGGGGACATAGAGGTGTCCCCAAGCTCTATGGTGACTGGCAATGAGTTGGCCCTCCATATGGGCCTGCCGAGAAAGTCGGTGTGCGGCTTGCCCGTCATCGAGCACTCTGTTTTTGGCAAAGAAGTGGTGCGCTACGGGCAGGGGAAAAGCAAGGCAGGCATCAAACTGGGCAGGGTGTTTAATATGGGGAATGAGGCTCCTACCAGGGTTCTGCTGGATAAGGGCAGTTTGTCAATGCACACCTTTGTTACAGGGGCGACAGGCTCAGGCAAGAGCAATACGGTATATGAATTAATCCGCCAAGTTTCTGACGCTGGTGGGCATTTCTTGGTTATTGAACCGGCTAAGGGGGAGTACAAGCACGTGTTTGGCAACCGTCCAGATGTGCATGTATACGGCACCAATCCTCAGTATGCTGATCTTCTGAAGATCAATCCTTTTAAGTTCCCCTCAGGGATCCATGTCCTAGAACACGTAGACAGGCTGATAGAGATTTTTAATGTCTGCTGGCCCATGTACGCCGCCATGCCGGCAGTGTTGAAGGAAGCCCTTTTGCAGGCCTATGAGGCCTGTGGCTGGAACCTCTCCACATCTAAAAATGCATACAGCGAAAACCTGTTTCCTTCCTTTGCCGATCTGCAGCTTGAGCTAGTGGACGTAATCAATAGCTCTGCCTACTCTCAGGAGGTGAAGAGTAATTACACGGGCTCCCTAGTTACCCGGGTGAAGTCCTTAACCAATGGTTTGAACGGAGAGCTTTTCACTGCTAGGGAGATAGATAACGGTACTTTGTTTGACGAGAATGCGATAGTTGATTTAAGCAGGGTGGGCTCTTCAGAAACAAAGGCGTTGATTATGGGCATCCTTGTTATGAAGTTGGGCGAACACCGCATGTCCACGGCGGAAGACATCAATATGCCCTTTAAGCACTTGACAGTGCTAGAAGAAGCCCATCATATTTTAAGGAAGACTAGCACAGAGCAGAGCTTGGAAGGTGCCAATGTGGCAGGGAAGTCTGTGGAGATGCTGGCCAATGCCATTGCAGAGATGCGGACCTACGGGGAAGGTTTCGTTATCGTTGATCAGTCACCTAGTGCAGTTGATGTGGCAACCATTAGGAATACCAATACCAAGATCATTATGCGGCTACCAGATGAAGGCGATAGGCGGTTAGCAGGCAAAGCAGCCTGCCTTAAAGATGAGCAATTAGACGAAATTGCCAAGTTGCCCAGAGGTGTTGCGGTCGTGTATCAAAACGACTGGGTTGAGCCCTTGCTTTGTAGCATCCAAAAGTTTCAAGGCGAGGAAGGCAGGTATCAGTATCGTCCAGTAGTCCATTTGAATCTTGCCACAGGTATGGTAAGGAAAAAATTGCTACAATTCCTCTTGCAAAACAGGGTGAAGGAGCCAGTAGATGTGAATATAGATGACATCTATACCCTTCTAGAGCAGGCCGAACTAGCGACCCGTAACAAGTTAGGCCTTTGGCAAGTCTTGCAAGAATACAGATTGCATAAGGATTTGTGGCTCTGGAAGGAGGATAACTTTGCTAAACTGTCAGAGCTAGTCAGGGAACTCCTGGAAGGCGGTCTTTGGCTTAGGCCTATCGTGGGCTCGACTAGAGGTCTTGATGAATTGACGGCTACAGTTTTTGAGCACATTGAAGATTTAGCGCCAGGGCTCGAAGGTGAATATGTCCTTGCAGCGGCCCAATGCCTGCTCAAGGCGGAAGCAGAGGCTGAAGATGGCTATGACGAGCTTTATGCCGCCTGGGTCACCCGCCTGCGTGAGAAAAAAATTATGTAGTGGTGATGACGGAAAAGGAATGGCGTAACCTGCCGTTTGGTTGCGCCATTAGGCAACAAAATGCTTGTAAGGGAGGAATGTTCTGTGGTTAATATCGCCATGGGGGAGCTTGTTGCTAAAAATATGGAGAACCAGCTTTTGGAGCAAGCTCGTTATATGGAAAAAATAAAGGACGTCAAAGAGCTTGATAAACCAATAGCTAAGGAAATTTCCGCAGAATGGGTAGTTAAGAGAGCGAGAGCAAGTGGTGAGTTGCCCAAGAAGTTGGAGCCTGGCACTACCTATGAGATTGGTGGCAATTTTTACGAGACCGACGATGACGGGCAAATTTATAAAACAAATGGGAAATTAAACCCCAATATACTATACAGAATTAGAGAATTTAACTATAAAACTGATCAACTGGGGAGGCCTGTCTCCTGGGAAGGCAAGCCTGCTTACACTCCGGATGCAGGAAGAGATGTGAAAGCACAGAGTGAGGCAGGTGGGAAAGATCGGCAACCAGGAGATGATGGCGGGCACCTGGTGGCCAGGCAGCTGGGCGGTTCTCCGGGAAACGAAAATATTGTTCCTATGCGAGACACGGTGAATAGAGGTGACTATGAAGGGGCTGAAAATGAAATAGCTGTAGCGGCAAAAAATGGGAAGACTGTGTGGGATAGCGGGGTTATAATATACAAGGGAACTTCCTTGCGCCCTTCCAGCATTGAGCGAACCTATGAGATCGACGGCAGCAAGAAAGAACTTGTGATAGATAATCAAAAAGGTTCGCAAGAGCTATTAGCGAAGGTTAGAGGGGAAATGCCTAGGACTGATTCCGACTACCTAGAGCAAAGGATAAAAGATATGGAAAAGGATAATTTGCAGGTTTCTGTAACTTCCGTGCTGAAGGCTTACGACAAGAATGGGGTGCTAAGATCCATCTCTGTCAGGTTTAGAGACGAGAGCAATGGTGAAAAATATAGTGTAGACTTCAATGTTGGGAGCAGGGCATGAATAACTGGCACTCCTGCGATACACGATGTATAGGGCGAAAGACGGGCTGTTTTTAACCGTCGGGGCCCTTTGTTTGAACGCATACACACTTGGAGGAGATTGGTCATGGAAAGGATAAAGGATAGCATAAGGAAATTTGAGGAAAACGGCGTGTCAGATGTGGAACTGATAGCCCTTGTTTCCGCCACAAGTCGCGAGGTTATTTTTTACTGTACGATGGATGGAAGGAGGTACCAGTCCAACAACTTGATTGAAGAGGGTAAGCTGCCTGCCTCCGTAGTGGAGGGCTTTTACGATGAAATTACAGAGCTTGTAAGGAAGGATGTGAGGTTCAAGCGGGATAGGTTGAACATAATTATGGCCAGTGCTGTTAGGCTAAAGATTGATTATTACAGGAAGAACTGCAGCTCATACGATATTATCAAGAAGTGGAAGAAAGACCTGCTTTGACGCCTCCTTTCCCTAGGAGGCAGAGATATGGCTGCGTTACCAGGGGCGCTGGAGCAGGGTTTGCAGCTAGACTAAGAAATTGGCTGTCCCCTGGTTTACTGCTAAGGTTAGGCGGCAGCCCTGTTTTGCACCTGTAGCTGCGATGCCATTTATAAGGCTCGCGAGCCCCAATCAAGCAAAGAGGCCCTCCCTCAGGAGGGCCTCTTTTGAATAGCCAATAGGACTTGCCGCGGCGGCGCAGACCGGTGATGACTTTTATCAGGCTGTTTTTTTCGCGGCGGAGCAAACGTTCCAGATAAAGATCGCATTTGATGATCACGGCGCACCTCTATTTCCGACTTAGGTGTATTGCCACCTTTTTTCGTAATAGTCATAAGAGAGAAGGCTGGTGGAGGTTGCTGGTTTACCCCCCCTAGCCAGCAAAAAAGCCCTTGCGTCCCCCTCCCACTCGTGGTAAAATAATAGGGCATGTTCTTGGGAATGTGCTTATTTTGCACGCAGGCGAATACTGTTTACCCCGCCCTGGGGCAGCCTGCCTGCGGAAGGAAAAAACAGGAGGTTGGCTATGGCAATCATCTCAATGAAACAACTGTTAGAGGCTGGCGTGCACTTCGGCCACCAGACTCGCCGCTGGAACCCTAAGATGGCCAAGTACATCTTCACCGAGCGTAACGGTATCTACATCATCGACCTGCAGAAGACCGTACGCAAGGTGGAGGAGGCCTACAACTTCGTAAAGGACGTAGTGGCCGCCGGAGACAGCCTGCTCTTCGTAGGCACCAAGAAGCAGGCCCAGGAGGCTATGCGGGAAGAGGCCACCAGGTGCAACATGCTCTACGTCAACGAGCGTTGGCTGGGGGGCATGCTCACCAACTTTAAGACCATCCAGACCCGTATCGCCCGGCTGCGCAAGCTGGAGGCCATGGAGGCCGACGGCACCTTCGAGCTGCTGCCTAAGAAGGAGGTCATCCTCCTCCGCCACGAGATGGGCCGGCTCACCAAGTACCTAGGCGGCATCAAGGAAATGAAGAAGCTGCCTGGCGCCCTCTTCATCGTGGATCCCCGCAAGGAGCACATCGCCGTGCTGGAAGCCCGCAAGCTGGGCATCCCCATCGTGGCTACGGTGGACACCAACTGCGATCCTGACGAGATCGACTACGTAATCCCTGCCAATGACGACGCCATCAGGGCCGTGAAGCTGTTGACCGCCAAGATGGCCGATGCCGTGCTGGAAGGCCGGCAGGGGATGCAGACGGAAGAAGAGGCTGCAGAGGCTGAAGAAGCCGCCGTCGAGGAAGCCGCCCCGGCAGCTGAATAGGAGGAGAGGGTATGGCTATTACTGCCGCTTTAGTAAAAGAACTGCGTGAGCGTACCGGTGCCGGCATGATGGACTGCAAGAAGGCCCTCACCGCCACCAACGGAGATATGGATAAGGCTATAGACTTTTTGCGGGAGAAGGGCCTGGCCGCCGCCGCTAAGAAGGCCAGCCGCATCGCCGCCGAGGGGGCTGTGGCCAGCTATGTCAGCCCCGACGCCAAGGTGGGCGTCATCGTGGAAGTGAACTGCGAAACCGACTTTGTGGCCAAGACCCCCGGCTTCCAGGACATGGCCAAGGCCATCGCCAAGCACATCGCCCTGACTAAGCCTGCGGACGTCCCTGCCCTGCTGGCCTCGGAGCTGGAGGGCCAGACTGTCAGCGCCCTGGTTACCGCCGCCATCGCCAAGATCGGCGAGAACATGGCCGTGCGCCGCTTTGCCCGCTTAGAGGCTGCCGAGGGGGGCCTGGTCGCCGCCTACATCCACATGGGCGGCAAGATCGGCACCCTGGTGAACCTGGTAGGGGGCTCCCCAGAGCTGGGCAAGGATCTGGCCATGCAGGTAGCCGCCGCCAATCCCCAGTACCTGAACCGGGAGCAGGTGCCTGCTGACGTGCTGGAGCACGAGAAGGCAGTGCAGAAGGAGAAGGCCCGCAACGAGGGCAAGCCGGAGAAGATCATCGAGAAGATGGTCATGGGCCGCATCCAGAAGTTCTACAAGGATGTTTGCCTGGTGGATCAAGAGTTCGTCAAGGATCCGGACCTTAGCGTAGCCAAGCTTTTGCGGCAGCAGGGCGCCCAGGTGAGCGACTTCGCCCGCTTCCAGCTGGGAGAAGGCATAGAGAAGAAGAAGGAAGACTTTGCCGCTGAGGTTATGAGCCAGGTTAAATAAGCAGTTTCTTACGGCAGCCACAGAGCTTCGGCCCTGTGGCTGTTTTTTAACCAGCCTGGCAGGGCCGCCCCGGCAGGGGGGCCCTGGGAAAGAGAGTCGGCTATGGGTAAGTTGGTTTTGGTCCTGGGCGGCGCCCGCAGCGGCAAAAGCGCCTTCGCGGAGCGGTACTGCCTGGCGGCAGCCCCCTGCTGCGCCTACATCGCCACGGCGGAGATCCTGGACCAGGAGATGGAAGAGAGGGTGCGGCTGCACCAGGCCAGGCGGCAGCAGCGCTGGCTGAACTACGAGGCCCCCTACCAGGCGGAAAGGGTTTGGGCCCAGCTGCCGGAGGAGGCAGGGGCGGTCCTCTTCGACTGTGTGACTATCTATTTGGCCAATGCCATGTACGGCAGCAACCAGGAGGAGGGGGAGGCGGCGGCCAGGGGTCTGGCGGCCCTGGAGAAGGTCATCGCCGCCGCCCAGGCCCGGGAAGGGCTGACCGTCTTCGTTAGCAACGAGGTGGGCTGCGGCATCGTGCCGGAGACGGCCCTGGGCCGGGAGTACCGGGATGCGGCCGGCTGGGCCAACCAACGATTGGCGGCGGCCTGTGAGGAAGTCTATTACTGCCTGGCCGGTTTGGCCCTGGAGCTGAAGCAGCTGGCCCAGCCCTTGAGCCCTGCCCTGGCAGAGAAGGAGTAGGCATGGAGAAGTACGCTATACCGCCGCTGGACCTAGAGGCAGGCAGGCAGGTGGCTGGCGCCCTAGGGGCCCTGGAAGAGAGCCCGGGGGAGCTGGGCCTGCTGCCGGTGCTGGCCGGCCAGTATGCGGCTATGCGGGGAGTGGGGCCGGCCCCAGGCAAGGCCGCCCAGGAGTGGACCCGGCTGCGGCCGGCCCTGTTGCTGATGTGCGGCGACCACGGCATCGTCCGCTACGGGGTCAGCGCCTTCCCCCAAGAAGTGACCCTGCAGATGATCAAAGGTTACCTGCGGGAGACTGCCGGGGCCAGCGTCCTGGCCCGCCATGCTAAGGCCCAGGTCTACGTCTGCGACGTAGGCACCGCCTTCAACCTGGCGGAGCAGGAAGGGGTCTACCAGAAGAAGGTGGCCTGGGGCACGGACGACTTCACCCAGGGCCCGGCTATGAGCCGCCAGCAGGCTGAGGCCGCCCTGGCAGTGGGGATGGAGCTGGCCGACCTGGCCATCGACGCCGGCCACAACCTGCTCTACACCGGGGAGATGGGCATAGCCAACACTACCTCCACCGCCGCCATCGCCGCCGCCTACCTAGGCTTGGAGCCCGCCCTCACCGTGGGGCGGGGCAGCGGTATCAACGATGAGCGCCTGGCCGTCAAACGCCAGGTGGTGGCCCGGGGGCTGGCGGTGAACCGGCCCAGGGTTAGGGACGCCCTGGACGTGCTGTGCAAGGTGGGAGGCTACGACCATGCGGGCCTGGCCGGGGCCATCATAGCCGGCGCCCGCCGCCGGGTGCCTACGGTGGTAGACGGCTGCAACGCCACTGCCGCCGCCCTCCTGGCGGTAGGCCTCTGTCCCGGCTGCCGGGACTACCTGTTCTGCAGCCACAGGAGCAGCGACCTCTCCCAGGAGAAGATGCTGGAGGAGCTGAGGCTGCAGCCCCTGGTAGAGGCCGGGCTGCGGCTGGGGGAGGGCACCGGGGCCGCCCTGGCCATCCCCATCCTGCAGGCGGCCCTGGATCTGTATAGAGACTTAGGCAGGTGAGGCTGATGTGGTACGATTTCACTACCTGCCTCCAGTTTTTGACTAGGTGGCGGCTGGGAGGGGAGGGCCCCTGGCGGGAGGATCGTTTCTCCCGCAGCGTGCCCTACTTCCCCCTGGTAGGCTTGCTGCTAGGCCTGGCCATGGGAGGGGCCGCCTACCTCCTGGTCTATCTCAACGTCCCCTACCTGCTGCGGGCCGCCCTCCTCATCCTGTGGGAGCTGGTCTGCTGCGGCTCCCTCCTCTACGACGGCTTTATGGACAGCTGCGACGGCCTCTTCAGCGCCAGGGACAGGGAGGGGATGCTGGCCATCATGAAGGACAGCCATGTAGGGGCCAACGCGGTCATCGGCCTCTGCTCCCTGCTGTTGGTGAAGTACGCCGCCCTGGCCAGCCTGCGGCCGGACGTGCTGCCCCCGGCCCTGGTAGTGCTCTACGTAGCCAGGTGCAGCCACATGGTGCTCTACATCTGCACCTTCCCCTGCGCCCGGCCCGACGGCCTGGGCCGCCTCTTCGCCGCCCACGCTAAGGCCGCCTACGTGTTCATCGCCCTGGCCTTCTACGCCTTGGTGCTGCTCCTCAGCGGGGCGGCCAGCCCGGCCTACCCTCTGGCGGCCCTGGTCAGCCTGGGCTGCAGCCTGCTGCTGGCCGGCTACGTGAAGGGGCAGCTGGGAGGCCTCACCGGCGACACCTACGGCTTCCTCAGCGAAGCCGCCACCCTGGTCTACCTAGTGGCCCTGCTAGTCTTAGGCAGGCTGCTCTTCTAAAGGAGCCTGACATGCATATAGAAGAGATCATCCAAAACATCACTCCTCCTTCCGCCCGTTGCCGCCAGCTGGCCCAGCAGCGCTTCGACCAGCTGATCAAGCCGGTAGGCTCCCTGGCCCTCCTGGAGGAGAACACCAGCCGCTACTGCGGCATCCTAGGCTCCGCAGACAAGGAGGGGCTGGCCTATCCCCGCCCCGCCCTGCTGGTCTTCGCCGACAGCGGCCACATGGCCAGGGTGGAGGCCCTGCTGCAGGGCCGGGATCCCCTCAACGTCCTGGCCAGGGCCAGCCAGAGCCAGGTCCACCCCCTTTTGGTCACCAGTACCACAGGGGCGGAGGCTGTGAACGAAGGCGTGGCCCTGGTGCAGGAACTGAAGGCGGAAGAGGGGCTGGGCCTGCTGGCCCTCAGCAGCCTGGCCCCGGCCGCTGACCAACTGGTGTACAGCGCCATGGTGGGGGCGGTGCTGGCCGCTGCCAGCCTGAAGCTGCCCCTCATCCTCGACGGGCTGGCCGCCCTGCAGGCGGCCCAAGGAGCGGAAGCCCTGGCTCCAGGGGTCCTGGCCTACTGTTTCGCCAGCCAGGCCAGCCGGGAGGAGGGCTGCGAGGAACTGCTCCGGCAGCTGGGCCTGACCCCGCCTCTGCGCCTAGAGGTGACCAGGGGCAGCGGCTGCGGCGCCGCCCTGGCCGTCACCATCTTCCAGGCCGGCATCAAGGTTTACAAGGAGATGGAGACCTTTGAGGAGGCAGGGGTGCACGTGGAGATGAAGGAATACTCCCATGCGGAAGAGGAGAGACGGCGGCAAGAGAAAGCCTAGGAGGTGAGGCTGGTATGGGTAAGCTCTACCTGATCCGCCACGGTCAGACAGATTCTAACAACAGTAAGCAGCTACAGGGGCGCATGGACTACCCCCTCAACGCCAAGGGGATCCAGCAGTCCTACGCCCTGGCGGCCTACCTGCGCCCGGTGCACCTAGACGCCATCTACTGCAGCAGCATGCTGCGGGCCAGGATGACCGCCGCCCCCCTGGCCATGGATCACAACCTGCCCTACAGGTGCACGGACCTGCTCCAGGAGATGAGCTTCGGGAAGTGGGAGGGGTTGCCCCTAGATGAGATCAACCGGCGCTGGCCGGAGGAGATGAAGCTCTTTCTCACCAGGCCGGGGGACTGGCAGTCCCCTGGGGGCGAGAGCTTCGCCCAGGCAGTAGAGCGGGGGCGGCAGGCCCTGGATTACATCTTCGCCCAGGAGGGCCATGACAAGGACATAGCCATCGTCAGCCACGGGGGCATCATCCGCTGCCAGCTCTGTGCCATCCTAGGCCTGCCCTTGAACAACTTTTGGAAGCTGTGCGTCCACAATGTCAGCGTCAGCGTGGTCCTGGACTGGGACGGCAGCTTCATGGTGGAGCACATCAACATCCGGGACTTCTACCAGGAGCCTCCCAGCGGCTTCTTCTCCTCCTTGCCCATAGGCCGCCAGGCCAAGGGGACGGCCATCCTGTAGGGGCGGCGGAGGTAAAATCTTCCTTAGAAATTATTTTTTCCCAGCCCTTTTTAGCCGTTGACTTTTCCCCAGGCTGCCATTATACTATTACGTAGGTATCTCACGCAGCCCGCTTAGGTTTCCTCACTTCGCTGTCTCTCTATCATTCTTTTTGTAGACGACTAGGGAAGCAAGTAACATCTAAAAGTGCTCTTTGGGGTATGTCAGTTCTGCAAAAGGAGTGAAAAAAGTGAAAGAAGACAAGATTTTAACCTGTTGCGAGTGCCACAACGAGTTCGTATTCACTGCCTCTGAGCAGGAGTTTTACGAAGAGAAGGGCTTCACCAACGAGCCCCGCCGCTGCCCCGCCTGCCGTCAGGCCCGCAAGCAGCGCTTAGGCATCAACTCTGAGCGGCCACAGCGGGAGTTATTCCCCGCCATCTGCGCCGAGTGCGGCAAGGAGACCATGGTTCCCTTCCGTCCCACCAATGACCGGCCGGTTTACTGCCGGGACTGCTTCAACGCCCGCCGGGGCCGTTAAGGGCAGTATCTGCTAGTTCTGCTAGGCACAGCTGCGGCTGTGCCTTTCCTTTTTGCCTGCGGGGCCGCCTCCCCCTGCTTTTATTTGCCAAAAGAGGTAAAAGGTTGTACAATAAAAAAATAGCGAAGTTTTTCCCTGGGAAAGGAGCCCCCCATGAGCGCTACCGTACTGATCACCGCCACCACCGGCTGCACCCGGCTGGCCCTGCTGGAAGAGGGCCGGCTGGCGGAGTACGCCCTGGAGCACGACGGGGGAGGCTTAGTGGGCAGCATCTTCAGCGCCAGGGTGGAGCGGGTGCTGCCCTCCCTCCAGGCGGCCTTCCTGGACCTGGGCTTGAGCCAGAACGGCTTCCTCTACCTGGAGAAGGGCAGTAAGCTTACAGAGGGCCAGCAGCTCTTGGTGCAGGTCAGCAAGGCGCCCCGGGGCAACAAGGGGCCCACCTGTACCAGGCAGCTGAGCCTGGCCGGCCGCTATGCGGTGCTCCTGGTAGGCAGCAGGCGGCTGGGCCTCTCTAAGAAGCTCACCGACAGCCAGACCAGGCAGCGGCTCAGCGCCCTCTACGCCCCCTATCTGGAGGCGGGCTACGGCCTGGTGGTGCGCACTGCCGCCCAAACTGCCAGCGACCAGGTGCTGCGCCAGGAGGTAGAGGCCCTGATAGGCGAGTACCAGGCCCTGGCGGCCCGCAGCCGCCTCAAAGGTGGGGGCGGCCTCCTCCACCGGGAGCTGAGCCTGCCCCTGCGGTTGGTGCGGGACTACGGCCAGGGCAGCCTGGAGCGGGTGGTGTGCGACCAAGCCTCCCTCTACCGGCGCCTGCAGGACCTGCTGGCCGACCTGCCGGAGGGGGAGCGGCCTGCCCTGGAGCTCTACCAGGGGAGGGAGCCCCTCTTCGCCTACGCCGGCCTGGAGGAGGAAGTGGCAGGCCTGACGGCCCGGCGGGTGGAGCTGCCGGGGGGAGGCTACCTGGTTATAGACCAAACCGAGGCCATGACCATCATCGATGTGAACAGCGGCACCTATGCCGCCTCTCCCAACCTGGGGGAGACCAGCCGCCGCATCAACCTGGCTGCCGCCGCCGAGGTGGCCCGCCAGCTGCGGCTGCGGGACATAGGGGGCATCATCATCGTAGACTTTATCGATATGCGGCAGGGGGCCTACAAGGAAGAGCTGCTGGCCGCCCTGAGGGCCGCCCTGGCCCGGGACAGGATGCAGCCTAAGCTGGTAGAGCTCACCGCCCTGAACCTGGTGGAGCTGACTCGCAAGCAGGCCAGGCCCAGCCTCCTCCACACCCTTACCGCCCCCTGCCCCGTCTGCGGCGGCAGCGGCCGGGTGCCCAGCCTGGCGGAGCTGGAGGAGCAGGTGAAGGAGAGGCTGGGCAGCCTCCTCAAGACCGGCGGGGCCTCTAGGGAGTTGGAGCTGGTCTGCCACCCCTATCTGGCCCAGCACCTGCGGGGGGAGCTAAGGGCCCTGGAGCGGCAGTTCCACTGCTCCCTGAGCCTGCGGCAGGATGCCGGCCTGCCGCTGGCGGCCTTCCAGCTCCTAGGCCGCTAGGAGGCCTCCCTCCTATTACGCCTTGTATAGTTCTGGCTTTTGGAGTATAATATAAAATGACTTGGTATAGCTATCTTGCCCATATCCGACCCTCCCAGGGGGCTGCCAGAGGTTGGCCCTGGGGCCGGGGTTGGTGAAAGGAAGCTTATGTTTAACGGTTTCGACTTTGCCAGCATGGTCTTTCGCATACCGGCCCTGCTGCTGGCCATCTCCATCCACGAATACGCCCACGCCCAGTGCGCGGACAGCCTGGGGGATCCCACCCCGCGGCTCATGGGCCGGCTGACCCTCAACCCTTTGGCCCATCTGGACCCTATCGGGGCCCTGCTGCTGGTGGTCTGCGGCTTCGGCTGGGCTAAGCCGGTAGCCATCAACTTAAACAACATCTATCCCCGCCGGGCCGGCCTGATCAAGGTGTCGGTGGCCGGGGTGGCTGCCAACCTCTTCCTCTGCTTTTTGGCCGCCTTCCTCATGGCCCTCACCAGCCGGCTGGGCCTGTTAGGGGACAGTCTGTACCGCTTCTTTCTCTGGTTGCAGCTTTACAACGTGTGGTTCGCCTTCTTCAACCTTATACCCATCCCGCCCTTGGACGGCTACCGTCTGCTGATGGAGCTGCTGCCGGGCCGGCTGGCCTGGTCCTTTGACAACTTCGTCAGCCGCTTCGGCCTCTGGCTGCTGCTGGCCCTGGTGATCTCCGGCCTCATGGGCTGGCTCATCAACCCGCCGGCCAGGCTCTTCATGCTGTTGGTGAACCGCCTCCTGGGCCTTATCTTTTAACTATACTCGCCGTAAAGGGGTTTTTATTCATGAGCAAAGGCAGAATCTTCAGCGGCATGCAGCCTTCCGGCCGCTTCCACTTGGGCAATTACATGGGGGCCTTGGAGAACTGGGTGCGCTTACAGCATGAGTACGAGTGCTTCTTCGCCATCGTCGACCTCCACGCCCTCACCTCCAGCTACGCTGACACCTCGGCCCTGCAGGACAACATCCAGCAAATGGCCATCGACTGGCTCAGCGCCGGCCTGGATCCGGAGCGGAACGTGATCTTCCTCCAAAGCCACGTCCAGGAACACGCGGAGCTGGCCCTGCTCCTAGGCATGCTCACCCCCCTCTCCTGGCTGGAGCGGGTGCCCACCTATAAGGACAAGCTGCGGGATCTGGAGGACAGCGGCAAGGACCTCCACACTTACGGCTTCCTAGGCTACCCGGTGCTGATGGCCGCCGACATCATCCTCTACAAGGCCACCCGGGTGCCGGTAGGGGAGGATCAGAGCGCCCACTTGGAGCTGACCAGGGAGATAGTGCGCCGCTTCAATTATATCTACAAGAAAGAAGTGTTCCCGGAGCCCCAGGCGGTGTTCTCCAAGGCCAAGGTGCTGCCGGGCATCGACGGCCGCAAGATGAGCAAGTCCTACGGCAACACCATCCCCTTCGGGGCCTCCCCGGAAGAGCTGTGGGAGCGGGTGCGGCAGATGACCACCGACCCGGCCCGGATCCGCAAGACGGACCCCGGCCACCCGGAGGTGTGCATCGTCTACCAGTTCCAGAAGGTCTTCAACGAAGGGGAGGTGGCGGACCTCACCGGCAAGTGCCAGGCAGGGGAGATAGGTTGCATGCAGTGCAAACGCTGCCTGGCGGCCAGGATGAATGAGCTGCTGGCCCACATCCACGCCCGCCGCAAAGAGCTGGAGGCCAGGCCCGGCTACATCAAGGAAGTGCTGGAGTACGGCAACCAGCGGGCCAAGAAGGTGGCCCAAGCCAATATGGCGGAGATCCGCCAGGCCATGAACGTCCTCTAAGATGGCCCTTTCCGTAAAGGTCCAGGCCTTTGAAGGGCCCCTCGACCTTTTATTAGAACTAATAGAAAAAAACAAGCTGGATATCTACGACATACCTATGGCGGAGGTCTGCCAGCAGTACCTGGACGCCCTGGCCCAGCTGCCGGTCTTCGACATGGAGCTGGGCAGCGAGTTCCTGCTGCTGGCTTCCACCCTCCTCTACATCAAGTCCCGCCTCCTGCTGCCTAAGGAGGCCGCCCAGGGAGAAGAGGAGGAAGAGGATCCCAGGGAGAGGCTGGTGGCCATGCTGCTGGAATACCGGCGCTTTAAGGAGCTGGCCGGCCGGCTGCGGGACTGCCAACGGGCGGCGGCCGCCTCCTTCAGCCGTCCCGCCCTCTTCGACGGGCTGGGGGAGAGAACCCTGGCCCCCCTGCCCCTGGCCCAGCTGCTCCAGGCCTTAGCCGGGCTTTTAGAGCAGCCGGAGCAGGTCTTAGGCTACATAGAGCCCCAATCCTACAGCGTAGAGGAGAAGATGCAGCAGATCCTGGGCCTTTTGCGGCAGGCAGGCCAGGGCCTGGACTTTCGGGACCTGTGCTCCAGCGGCTCCCAAGCTGAAAAGGTGGCCTGCTTCTTAGGGGTGCTGGAGCTGCTGCGCTTACAGGCGGTGCGGATTAGCCAGAGCCAGGCCTTCGGGCCTATCTACATATTCCCCAAGGAGATAGAGGATGGAAAGAGAGCCTAAGGGTACCCTGGCCGCCTTGGAGGGCCTGCTCTTTGCCGCAGGGGAGCCTCTGAGCGTGGCCCAGCTGGCCCAGCTCCTGGAGGTGGAGCGGCCCACGGTGTGGCAGCTCCTGGAAGAACTGAAGACGGCCTATGCCCAGCCGGAGCGGGGCCTGACCCTGCGGGAGGTGGCCGAGGGGGTGCAGCTGGTGACCAAGCCGGAGCTCTATCCCCTCCTGTCCCGGCTGAGCAGGAACAGGGAGGTGCGGCTGTCTAACGCCGCCCTGGAAACCCTGGCCATAGTGGCCTACAAGCAGCCGGTGACCCGCTCCGAGATGGAGGCCATCAGGGGGGTCAGCGTAGACGGGGTGGTGAACACCCTGCTGGACCTGGGCCTGATCTGCGAGGCGGGCCGCAAGCAGGCCCTGGGCAAGCCCCTGCTCTACGCCACCACGGCTAAATTCTTAGAACTTTTCGGCCTCAAGAACCTGGCCTCCCTGCCGGGCCTGGACAGCTTTGCGGCAGGACAGGGGGTAGAGGCGGAGGCGGTAAGCCTCTTTAGCGAGCACGAGGACTAGTATGGAAGAACGTTTACAAAAGCTGCTGGCTGCGGCAGGGGTGGCCTCCCGCCGGGAGGCGGAGAAGCTGATCACCGCCGGGCGGGTGCAGGTCAACGGCCAGGTGATAACCGAGCTAGGCTATAAGTGCGGCCCTAGGAGCCGCATCAGCGTGGACGGCAAGGCCGTCAAGCAGGAGCAGAAGGCCTACTACCTGTTCAACAAGCCCAAGGGGGTAGTCACCACCATGGAGGACCCCCAGGGCCGGCCCTGCATCGCCACCTATGTGAAGCAGCTGGGGCAGCGGGTCTATCCCGTAGGCCGGCTGGACTACAACACCGAAGGCCTCCTCCTCCTCACCAATGACGGAGCCCTGGCCCAGGCCCTGACCCACCCCAGCCGCCGGGTAGGCAAGACCTACACGGTGCGGGTGAAGGGCCTGATGGAGGATGGGGATTTAGACAGGCTGAGGCTGGGGGTGCGGTTGGAAGACGGCCCCACCGCCCCGGCCGTTACCGAGCTGCTGAACCGGGACAGGGTGAAGGGCCTCACCCAGTTCAACCTGACCATCTACGAGGGCCGCAACCGCCAGGTGCGGCGGATGTGCGAAGCCCTGGGCTTCCTGGTGCGGGACCTGCGCCGCATCCGCCTAGGCCCCCTCACCCTGCAGGGCACCCCCCGGGGCAGGCTGCGCCCCCTGTCTGAAGCAGAGGTGGCCGCCCTCTACCAGGCGGCCGGCCTATGAAGCAGGTGCTGATCATCGGGGCGGGGGCGGCCGGCCTCTTAGCCGGCATCGCCGCTGCCCAGGCAGGGGCCCAGTGCCTGTTGCTGGAAAAGATGGAGCGGCCGGGGAAGAAGCTGCTGATCACCGGCAAGGGCCGCTGCAACCTCACCAATAACTGCGATATAGAGGGCTTCATTGCCAACCTGCCAGGGAACGGCCGCTTCCTCTACAGCGCCCTGCAGCGCTTTGACAACCAGGCCCTGTTAGATCTCTTACACCAGGCGGGCCTGGCCACCAAGGTGGAGCGGGGCGGCCGGGTCTTTCCCCTCAGCGACCGCTCCCAGGAGGTGGTAGACACCCTGCTAGGCCTGTACCAGGGCCTAGGGGGGAGGCTGCTCCTGGACTGTCCGGTGAGGAAGATCCTGGTCCAGGAGGGCAGGGTGCTGGGGGTGGAAAGCAAGGCGGGGGCCTTTAGGGCTTCGGCGGTGATCCTGGCCGCCGGGGGCTCCACCTATCCCGGCACCGGCTCCGACGGAGACGGGGTGCGGCTGGCCTGTGCCGTAGGGCATAGGGCCACCCCCCTGCTGCCCAGCCTGGTGCCCCTGGAGAGCCCGGACGAGGCAGTGTGGGAGCTGCAGGGCCTGGCCCTGCGGAACGTCACCGCCAGCCTCTACTGGGGCGGCCGGGTGCGGGCCCAGGAGTTCGGCGAGCTCCTCTTCACCCACTTCGGCCTCTCCGGCCCCATCATCCTGCGACTCAGCCGCCTGGCGGCCCAGGCCCTGGCCCGGGGAGAGGAGCCGGAGGTGGTCATCGACCTGAAGCCGGCCCTGAGCTTGGAAAAATTAGACCTGCGGCTGCAACGGGACTTCGCCCTTTACAGCCGGAAGCAGGTGAAGACAGGCTTGAAGGACCTCCTCCCCTCCAGCCTCATCCCCCTGGTCTGCGACCGGGCCTACCTGGACAGGGAGAAGTACATCCACCAGCTCAGCAGGAAGGAGAGGCAGCGCTTAGGCGCCACCCTGAAGGGGCTGGGGATAGAGATAAGCGGCACCAGGCCCCTGGCGGAGGCCATCGTCACCCAGGGGGGCGTGGTACTGAAGGAAGTGGAGCCTAAGACCATGGCTTCCAAGCTGGTCCGGGGCCTCTACCTGGCGGGAGAGGTGCTGGACGTAGACGGTTATACAGGGGGTTACAACCTCCAGGGGGCCTTTTCCAGCGGCTGGACGGCCGGCTGGGCGGCGGCCCAGGAGGGTTAGAAAGGCAGCGAGATGAAGGGTTTAGTAGTAGCCATCGACGGACCGGCAGGGGCTGGCAAGAGCACCATCGCCAAACTGGCGGCGGAGCGGCTGGGTTATGCCTATATCGACACCGGCGCCATGTACAGGGCGGTGACCCTGGCCTTTTTAGAGAGCGGCCGGCCCTTTGATCCGGCCTTTATCAGCCGGCTGGCCCAGGAGGCAGAGCTCTGTTTCAAGCCGGAGGCCGGGGTGAACCGGGTCTACCTGGAGGGCCGGGAGGTGACGGAGGCCATCCGCAGCCGGGAAGTGACCGGCGCGGTATCGGCAGTGGCCGCCCTAGCCCAGGTGCGGGAGGCCTTGGTGGAGCAGCAGCGGCGGCTGCTGCAGCAGGGCTCCGTCATCATGGACGGCCGGGACATCGGCACCGTGGTCTACCCCCAGGCCCAGGTGAAGGTCTTCCTCACCGCCAGCGTGGCAGAAAGGGCCCGCCGCCGCTACCTGGAGCGGCAGGCCAAGGGGGAAGAGGTAGACCTAGAGGAATTGCAGAAGGAAATAATTAGGCGGGACGAGGCCGACGCCTCAAGGGCCGTAGGACCCTTGAAGCAGGCCCCCGACGCCCTCTATTTAGATACCTCCCACATGAGCATAGAGGAGGTGGCCGCCTACATCGTAGGCCTGGTACAGTCGGCAGAGAAGGAAGCAGACCGTTAATGGTTTATAAGTTTTTAAAAGTACTCCTATACGGCATCTTCAGGGTGCTGTTCCGCCTAGACATCAAAGGGGAGGAGCATATACCCCTCCGCGGGGCCACGGTGATAGCCAGCAACCACATCAGCCTGCTGGATCCCCCGGTCCTAGGGGTGGCGGCCACCCGCAAGGTCCACTTCATGGCTAAGAAAGAATTGTTCGTGCCGGTGCTGGGCAGCTTCTACCGCTACCTGGGGGCCTTCCCCGTGCAGCGGGGCGGGGCGGACCGGGTGGCCATCAAGCACGGCCTGGAGCTTTTGCGAGGCGGCCACTGCCTGGCCATCTTTCCCGAGGGCACCCGCAGCAAGACAGGGCTGCTGGGGAAGGCGGAGCCCGGGGCCCTGCTGATGGCAGGGAAGACCAACGCCTGCATCGTGCCTGCCTGCGTCCTAGGCACGGACCTGATCCGCAGCGGCAGGCTGTGGCCCAAGGTGAAGGTGCGCTTCGGCCCGCCCCTCTACTTTCCCCAGGGCGGGCTGACCAAGGAGATCCTGCGGGAGCACACAGACGCCTTGATGGAGCGGATAGCCGCCCTGCAGAAGGAGGCCCGGGATGAAGGTTAGACTGGCTACCACCCTCGGTTTTTGCTACGGGGTGAAGCGGGCGGTGCAGCTGGCCTTTGACGCCGCCGCCCGGGGGGAGGAGGGCGCCACCCTAGGCCCCCTCATCCACAACCCCCAGCTCATCGATCAATTGGCGGCGGCAGGGATAGGCTGCCGGGAGGAGGTGGGGGACTTTCCCCCCGGCTCCACCATCATCATCCGCTCCCACGGGGTGGGGCCCCAGGTTTACCAGGCCATCCAGGAGAGGGGGCTGCGGCTCATCGACGCCACCTGCCCCAGCGTGGCCCTGGCCCAGAAGAAGGCGGCGGAAGCTGCCGCTGACGGCTACCTGCCCCTGATTATCGGCGAAAAAAATCATCAAGAAGTAAAAAGTTTGTTAAGTCATGCAGGAAAACAGGCTGTTTGTGTAGAAGATGACAAGGATATTGCTAATATCCCCTCTTGGCCCCGCTACGGGGTGATCATCCAGACCACCTTTGAGGAGGCCAAGTTCCGGCAGCTGTTGGCGGCCATCAAGGCGGCCAAGGGCGGGGAGTACCGGATCGAGAGCACCATCTGCCACGCCACCGCCCAGCGGCAGCAGGCGGCGGTGGAGCTGGCCGCCCAGGTGGACGCCATGGTGGTGATAGGGGGACGGAGCAGCGCCAACACCAGGCATCTCTACGAGATAGTGAAGCGGGTCTGCCCCCGGAGCTACCAGGTGGAGACGGCGGCAGAGTTGGAGCCGGCCTGGTTCGCAGGTTGTGAGGTAGTAGGTATTACGGCAGGGGCATCCACCCCCGACCGTTTAATTAAGGAGGCAAAGGCTGTAATGGAAAACGAAGATTTTGGCAAAATGCTGGAGGAACAAGGAGAAGTGGAGGTGTATCCAGGCAAGACCGTGGAAGGCGAAGTCATTCACAAGGATAATGACGGCGTTTATGTAAGCTTTGGCTATAGACATGACGGCAAAATTCCTTACAGTGAGTGGGCCGCCGGCGTACCTCTGGACCAGGTCAAGGAGAGCATAGAGGTGGGCCAGAAGGTGAAGGCCGTGGTGGTGGCTGGCAAAAACGAAGACAGCACCGTACGCCTGTCCAAGATCAGGGCTGACAAAGAGGCTGCCTGGGAGCATGTAGCCCCCCTGGAAGAAGGGGAGAGACGGCCTGCCCAGGTCACTGTCACCCGGATCGTCAAGAACAAGGCTAAGAACATCGTAGGCCTGTCCGTAAAGGTTGAAGGGGTGGACGGCTTCATGCCTGCCTCTCACGTAGAGCTCCGCCGGGTGGAGGACTTCACTCCCTACATCGGCCAGGAGCTGGCTGCGGAGATCATCGAAGTCGACTTGGAGAAGAAGCGGATCGTAGTATCCCGCCGCAACCTGTTGAAGGCCGAGCGGGAGGCTAAGCACCAAGCCTATCTGCAGCAGAAGGAAGAGAACCGCCTCCGCCGCCAGCAAGAGCGGGAGGAGCGGGAAGAGCGGGCCTACAACTCGGTAGCCGAAGGAGAGGTGCTCCAAGGCAAGGTAGTGAAGGTGGCTGAGTTCGGCCTCTTCGTAGAGGTGGGCGACGGCCTGGTAGGCCTGGTCCACAACACCGAGCTGAGCTGGGATAGGAGCGTGAAGGCTGCCGACGTGGCCGATGTAGGCGACGAGGTAACGGTGCTGGTGAAGAAGATAGACCGGGAAGCTAAGAGGGTAGCCCTCTCCATCAAGGCCAACCTGCCGGATCCTTGGGTGGAGGAGGCCCAGCAGCTGCGCATCGGCCAGGTGCTGGACGTAGAGGTGGTCCGCTTCCTAGCCTTCGGCGCCATCGTGCGGATCAGCGAGCGGCTGGAGGGCCTGGTGCACATCTCTGAGATCGCCGAGGAGAGGATCGCCAAGCCTGACGACGTGCTGAGCCTAGGCCAGAAGGTGAAGGCTACGGTGCTGAAGAAGGATCTGGAAGGGAAGAAGATCGGCCTCTCCATCGTGCGGGCCAAGAGGCAGCAGGAGAAGGACGAGTACCGTTCCTACCTGAACAATAAGAAGGGCCTCAGCGTGGATCTCACCGACAAGTTCAAACTGGACTGAAGGATGTAACCCCCTAGGCGCTAGGGTTGTCGACGGCAGGCTGCGGCCTGCCGTTTGCTTTTTTTTCCTAAAGCCCTTGCCAAGGCCAGGGGCTTTTGGTATAATAGGACGGTAATACGGGCGGTCCTCTGTCTTGAGGCCCCTTCCTCCGGGGAGGGCTCCCAGCAGGCCGGCCCCCTCTGGCTGCCCGGACCGGGGCGCTGCGAGGGCTGGCGGCTAGCAGGGTTGGACGACATGAACGTCTATGGCATAGGAGGAAAGCATGAACATCATCGAAGTCTTAGAGCGGGAACAGCTCCGCACCGACATTCCCGAATTCCGCCCTGGCGACACCCTGAGGGTGCATGTGAAGGTAGTAGAGGGCACCCGGGAGCGTATCCAGGTTTTTGAAGGGGTCTGCATCGCCCGCAGCGGCAGCGGCGTGCGGGAGAACTTCACCGTACGCCGTATCTCCTACGGTGTAGGCGTAGAGCGTACCTTCCCCCTCCACAGCCCCCGGCTGGATAAGATCGTAGTAGCCCGGAAGGGCATCGTGCGCCGGGCTAAGTTGTACTATCTGCGCAAGCTCACCGGCAAGGCCGCCCGGATCAAGGAGCGCCGCTGAGCAGCGGTTTCCCAGGAGAGCCACAGTCAAGGGATCGCCAGGCGGTCCCTTTTCTCATAGCTAGGGGTGGATTATTTCCCTTTACTATGGCGGCTTAATCTGTTATACTAAACCGTAGTGTAGAAAGGTGATACAGCCCTATGAACAGAACCCGCAGGGAGAAGGAGAAGGAGAAGCACTCTTGGCAGGATACGGCCAGCGATTGGCTGGTCAGCATCATCGTGGCCGTGGCCCTGGCCTTCTGCATCCGCACCTTCTTGGTGGAGCCCTACATGGTAGAGGGAACCTCTATGTACCCTACCCTGGTGAACCACGAACGGCTGCTGGTGGACAAGCTGAGCTTTTTCTTCACCGATCCCGCCCGGGGGGAGATCGTAGTCTTCCGCTACCCTAAGGACGAGAGCAGGGACTTTATCAAGCGGGTCATCGCCGTAGGAGGGGACACGGTGGAACTGCGGGACGGCCGGGTGCTGGTGAACGGCAAGCAGCTGGAGGAGGACTACGTGTGGAAGGAAGACCCGAAGGGGGCCAACCACAGCGACTACCG
This sequence comes from uncultured Phascolarctobacterium sp., assembly GCA_964641395.1. GTDB lineage: Bacteria > Bacillota > Negativicutes > Acidaminococcales > Acidaminococcaceae > CANQBR01. Next base: position 27,791 of record CAZXKQ010000003.1, read on the forward strand.
GAAGGCAGTGGTGCCTAAGGGCCACATCTTCGTGCTGGGGGACAACCGCAATAATTCTGAGGACAGCCGTTTCGCCGACGTGTCCTTCGTGCCCCACAAGCTGGTGAAGGGGCGGGCCCTGGCCGCCTTCTGGCCGGTGGAGCAGGCCCGGGTCCTCCATCCGGATCCTGGCAGGGCTAAGTGATGGACAGACCCCAATTGGCCATCCAGTGGTTTCCCGGCCACATGACCAAGGCCAAGCGGATGATGGAGGCCCAGCTGAAGCTGGTGGACGTGGTGGTAGAGCTCTTAGACGCCCGGGCCCCCCGCTCCAGCCGCAGCCCCCTGCTGAGGCAGCTGCTGGCCGGTAAGCCCCATGTGCTGGCCCTGAACAAGGCGGACATGGCGGACGGCGCCCAGACGGCCCTGCACCTGCAGCGCTTAGCGGAGGAGGGCTGCCCCGTCTGCCTGCTGGCTGCGGAGAAGGGCAGGGGGCTGAAGGAGCTGGTGGCCGCCATCAGGGAGGCAGCCAGCCCGGCCCTGGCCCGTTGGCGGCAGAAGGGCTTACGGCCCAGGCCGGTGCGGGTGATGATCCTGGGCATACCCAACGTAGGCAAGTCCACCCTTATCAACCGGCTGGCCGGGAAGAACAAGGCGGCGGTGGAGGACAGGCCCGGGGTGACACGGGGCCAGCAGTGGGTGAGCATAGCCCAGGGGCTGGAACTGTTAGACACCCCCGGAGTGCTCAGCCCCAAACTGGAAGACGGGGGCGTGGGCTTCGCCCTGGCGGTGACCGGGGCCATCAGGGAGGAGGTCTTCGACCGGGAGCAGGCGGCCTTGCTGCTGTTGGGCTTCTTGCGAGAGACCTATCCCCGGCTTTTGACAAGTAAATACGCTATTGTTCTTGAGACTAGTGATTTGGTAGAAGATGTAGTGGCGAAAATCGCAGTTTCTCGTGGTTGTCTTAAAACCGGCGGCAGCGTGGATGTCCAACGGGTGCTCAGCCTGGTACTGCGGGATTTTCGCTCTGGCAGACTGGGCCGGGCCACTGTGGACCAAGCCTAGGCAGGCCGCCGCAAGGCGGCTTTTCTCATGCGTTTTTTGGTGGTAGTTGGTGCTTCTCCGGCCACAGGCCGGGGACGGGCCGGCCCTTGAGGCAGTACGCGGCGGGCCTGAAGAAACTTCTGGAAAGGAGGAGGTACTGCTAGTATGAGTGGTTTGACTCTTAGGGAAATAAGGGAGCTGTTGCAGGCGCCGGAGGGTGCTAGCCAGTCCCTGCTGGCCTCCCTGGCCCAGGATCCCCGCCAGGGGGTGCAGGCCCTGCTCCAGGCCTACCAGGCCCGGCTGCGGCGCCAGGAGGCGGAGAGGGCCCGGCTGGGACAGCTCTACAGCTATGAGCGGCAGCTGGCAGAGGCCGGTTACAGCCCCGTCTGCGGCGTAGACGAGGCCGGCCGGGGGCCCCTGGCGGGGCCCATGGTGGTGGCAGGGGTGAGCCTGCCCCTGGACGCCTTCCTGCCAGGGCTGAACGACAGCAAGAAGCTGAGCGCCTCCGCCCGGGCGAGGCTGTATGAGGCCGTCCTAGGCCAGGCCCTCGGGGTGGAGGTGGCCCTGATCAGCGTCAGCACCATCGACAGGCTGAACGTCTACCAGGCCGCCAAATGGGGCTTCCAACAGGTGATCCAGCGGCTCCGCCCCCGGCCCGCGGCCGCCCTTACCGACGCCATGCCCCTGCCGGCGGCAGTCGGCAAGGTGGTGAGCCTGGTCCACGGGGACGCCCGCAGCGCCGCCATCGCCGCCGCCAGCATAGTGGCCAAGGTGACCAGGGACAGGCTGATGCTGGAACTGGACCGGGCCTATCCCGTCTACGGCTTCGCCCGGCACAAGGGGTACGGCAGCAGGGAGCACCTGGCGGCCCTGGCCCGCTACGGCCCCTGCCCCCAGCACCGCCGCTCCTATGAGCCGGTGAAGAGCCTGGGCCTAGGGCCGGCCCCGGTGGAGGAAGACCTGTTCTTCTCCCCTCTGGCAGGGCAGTACCGGGCTGAGGTTTGACTAAGGAGAGAGCTTATCTAGGAGCTAGCGGCGAGGATCTGGCCTGCCGCTATCTGCTGCAAAAAGGTTATACCATACTCCATCGCAACCTGGTCTGCGGCCGGCTGGGAGAGCTGGACATCGTAGCCCGCAAGCCAGGCTTTCTCTGCTTCATCGAGGTGAAGACCCGCAGCAGCGACCTGTACGGCCTGCCCTGCGAGGCGGTGACCAAGGGGAAGCAGCGCAAGCTGCGCCGCTGCGCCCAGTACTATCTGCTGCGCCAGGGCTACGGCCCCGACCCGCCGGCCCTCTCTTTTGAGATTGTAGAGATCTACAGGCAGCAGGACGGGGGCAGCTATCTGCGGCACCTGCCCCACTGCTTTTAGGCGGCTTCCAGGGACGGAAGAAGAAGGATGGAGGAGGTAGACTATGTTTGCCCATGTTTTAGGCGAAACCACCCTAGGCATAGACGGGGTGAGCATCGCTGTAGAAGTAGACGTTGCCAACGGCCTGCCGGGCTTTGACATCGTAGGCCTGCCCAATGCGGCAGTGAAGGAGTCCAAGGAGAGGGTGAAGGCGGCCTTCCGCAACACCGGCCTGCCCTTTCCCCTCACCCACATCACCGTGAACCTAGCGCCGGCGGATTTGAAGAAGGAGGGCTCCGGCCTGGACCTGGCCATAGCGGTAGGCATCCTGGCCAGCTCCCACTACCTGCGCCAAAAAGAGGTGTCAGGCAAGGTCTTCATCGGCGAACTATCCTTAGACGGCAAGCTGCGGGAGGTGAGCGGCGTCCTGTCCATGATCCTGGAGGCCAGGAGGGCGGGCTACCAGGAGGTCTACATCCCCAGCGGCAACGAGGCAGAGGGGAAGCTGGTCCAGGGCCTCCGGGTCTACGGGGTGCCGGACCTGGCCAGCCTCATCGCCCATTTGAAGGGGGAGCAGCTCTTGCCGGCCCTGCCCAAGGAGGATCTGCTGCTGAGCGGACCCCGCTCCTACGCCTACGACTTCAGCGAGGTCCGGGGCCAGCTGGTGGCCCGGCGGGCCCTGGAGATAGCCGCCGCCGGGGGCCACAGCATCCTGATGGTAGGCTCTCCTGGTTGCGGCAAGACCATGCTGGCCCGCAGGCTGGTAACCATCATGCCCCCTATGACCGAGGCGGAGGCCCTGGAGGTTACTAAGATCTATTCCATCGTAGGCATGCTGCCTAAGGGAGGCAGCATCATGCTGGAGCGGCCCTTCCGCAGCCCCCACCACAGCGTCTCCGCCAACGCCCTGCTGGGAGGGGGCAGCGTGCCCAGGCCGGGGGAGGTGACCCTTAGCCACAACGGGGTGCTCTTCCTAGACGAGCTGCCGGAATTTGAGCGGAACACCCTGGAAATGCTCCGCCAGCCCTTGGAGGACGGGGCGGTGAACATCTCCCGGGTGCGGGCGGCCCTCAGCTTTCCCAGCCGCTTCCTCCTCATCGGGGCCATGAACCCCTGCCCCTGCGGCTACTATGGGGATCCAGTCCACCCCTGCACCTGCAAGCCTAAGCAGATCGATGACTACCGCCGCCGCATCTCCGGCCCCCTGCTGGACCGGATCGACATGCAGATCAACTTGGTGCGGGTGGAGTTCGGCCAGCTGAAGCACCGGGAGGCAGGGGAGGCCTCCCCGGCTATCCGGCAGCGGGTGGTGGCCGCCAGGCAGCGGCAACTGCAGCGCTTCCAGGACGGGGATATCTACTGCAACGCCCAGATGGGCCGCAGCCAGGTGGAGCAGTTCTGCTCCTTGGACGGGGCGGCCCAGCAGCTGCTGGAGAAGTACTTTAATGCTCTCAACCTCAGCGCCCGCAGCCACGACCGCATCCTCAAGGTGGCCCGCACCATAGCCGACTTAGGGGGCCAGGAGGAGATCAGCGGCCGCCACATCGCCGAGGCCATCTCTTTGCGTACCAGTATGCAAAACTAGTTTTCCTTCTCTATTTTGAAGCAGATACTACGGTATTTATCGGCTTTTAACTTTTCTTCTTTTGTTGTAGAATATTTAGCAAGGAAGATCAGTAGGGTTCCGGCCTTCCAGGCAGGGGCCCGGAGGGCGGTACAGGCCCGAACCCAGCCCTGACGGCAGGGGGCCAAGACCTGGCTCCCTCCCCAGCCAGAGCTTTGCCAGGGGGGCGTCCCGCCCCGGCTGGCAGGTTGCCGGCGGGCTAGGAAGTAGTGCAAGGAAACGAGGTGCAGACTATGGTAAGCAACGAGTTCATCATCGCCCGTATCAACGAGCTGTGCGAGAAGAAAAAGCTGTCCCACTACCGCTTGGCTCTGAAAAGCGGCATCGCCCAGTCCTCAGTCTCTTCTATGCTGAACGGCAAAAGCACCCCTTCTGTCTACAGCTTGGAGAAGCTGTGCAAGGGCTTGGACATGACCCTGGCCCAGTTCTTCGCCGGGGAGGATGCCTATCCAGACTTCACTCCTATGCAGGAGGAGCTATTCACCACCTTCAACGCCCTCTCCAAGCGGAAGAAAGAGTTGGTTCTGGCCTATGTGCAGGGCCTCAGAGATGCGAAATAGCGAGCACCAGGCCCCAGCCGGCTGGATAGGGCAGGCTGGGGTCTTTTTTTACGGAAAGCAGGGAAGCAGGTATGATCAACTGTAGCAAGATGTTGGCCCTGGTGCTGGCGGCCGGCCTTTGGGCAGGGGCTGCCGGCCAGGCAGCAGCAGCCCCGCCGTCGGCCCAGAACCCGGCTCCGGCCTCGGCGGCTGTGACCAGCCAGGACGAACTGTGGCAGGACTTTGCCGAGGCCTACTTCATCCAGACCGCTGCCGCCGCCTGCAGCGGGGTCTACTACGGCCAGAAGGCGGTGAGCTTTGACTTTTTGCGGGACAGGGGCTGGCAGGTGCTGGAGCCTATCACCATCAGCGGCAAGGAGGCCCAGCCCCGCCTGGCCGTGGCCAGCAACTACTTTGCCGACCTGGGCAAACAGATCTACCTGGTGACCTTCCGGGGCAGCATCAGCCGCCGGGACTGGGAGCTGGACCTCACCACCCGCCAGGTGGCCTACGGGGGCCACAGCCTGCGGGAGATGGCCCAGGTGGCGGCCCAGGAGGAGGTAGGCAAGGGAGTGCCGGCCGTCCACGGGGGCTTCAACACCTACGTCCAGACGGTGCTGGACCAGGCCGTCCTGGAAGACAGGCGGACTTGGAAGGGGGTGTTCAAGGAGGCGGTCAGCAGGGAGGACGGCTACCTCATCCTCTGCGGCCACAGCCTGGGAGGAGCGGCAGCCACCCTCCTAGGCCAGCGCCTCTTGGACCTAGGCTTCCCCCAAGATAAGCTGGGGGTGGTGACCTTCGGCGCTCCGGCGGTGGCCAACGCCGCCTTTGCCGCCGCCTACGGAGAGCGGCTGAACCTGGTGCGGGTGGTGAACAAGCTGGATCCCATACCAGGCAGCCTCCAGACCTTCTTCAGCGGCTTCCGCCAGTTCGGCCGGGAGCGGGAGTACAGGATCAACGCCCAGGAGGCAGACTACCAACACCCCATCTCCCTCTACTTTGACCAGGGCATGGTAGGCTTTTACCAGGCGGCGGACCGGGCTGCGGCGGCCAAGCTGCTGCGGCTGCCCCCCCAGCGGCGGGTGGCCCAGGGCAAGCCGGTGGTGGCAGTGTGGGTGCTGGCGGCGCCCAACCTGGTCAAACGGCCCCTGGGCCCCTACTTGAAGCGTTTCATCGCCGATGAATACCGGGCGGCCCTGCCCTACTATCTGATCATCCAGGAAGACCTGCCGGAGGATGGCTACCAGCAGCAGGACCTGCTGCAGCGGACCCGGGAGGCAGGGGCGGACTACGCCCTCATCTGCGGCGTCAACAGCCGGCAGCCCCAGGATGCCAGCTACTGGTACATCAACTTAGAGCAGGCCCTGTTCAGCGCTAAGGGGGGCCTCATGACCATGGGTAGCTACGGCCGCCGGGTGGGCCAGGAGCTAGGCCAGTTCCAGGCGGCAGGGGAGGCCTTCCTAGAGGCTAGGGCGGATCTGAAAGAGGCCCTGCCGTACTTAGTGTTTACCCGTCCGGGGCAGGTGGCTATGGATGAATGAAGAAGAGAAGAAGGCCGCCCTGGCGGCCCTAGAGGTAGAGCTGGGCCAGTGCCAGGCCTGCCCCCTGCGGCAGGACTGCATCGCCCCGGTGGGGGGCTACGGCAGCTTGGCCAGCCCCCTGGTCCTGGTAGGGGAAGGGCCGGGAGGGGTGGAGGATGAGTGGGGTTGCCCCCTGATCGGCCCCTCCGGCCAGTTACTGGACAAGGCCCTCTGGGCGGTGGGCATCACCCGGGACAGGGTGTACACCACCAACGTCATCAAGTGCCGGCCTAAGAACAACCGCACCCCCGACGTGGAGGAGGCGGACTTTTGCGCCCGCCGCTTCCTGGAGCGGGAATTGGCCCTGCTACAGCCCAGGGTGGTGGTAGCCCTGGGCAGCGTAGCCCTCCACTACCTAGGAGGCAGCGATCTGCGCATCCGCCGGGACAGGGGCCAGTGGTTCTTCAGTTCTACGGGCCTGCCCTGCCTGGCCACCTACCATCCGGCCTACCTGCTGCGCTTGAGCGGCAAGGCCCTGGTAGAGGCTAAGTGGGCGGTGTTCCACGATCTCCAGGCGGCCCTGGCCAAGGTCCAGGAGGCAGAGCCGGGCTACGTCTTCAAGGGGCCGGCCAAGGTGGATCTGTTCAGCCTCTGCCAGCGGCGGCAGCGGGGTTAGTCCAGAAAAAATTCCTTGACCTAGACCTAGGCTTAACGCCTATAATTACTAGCAGGAACAGCAAGAGGCCGCCGGGCCTGGGAGGGTGGGCTTGCCGATGCCAAGGGGAGACCGCCGGATTAAGGAGCTGCATCAGATGCGGGTAATATACTTTATTTTGCCAGTGACGCTTATCTTGGGCACTATAGGCTATCTCTACCTGCGCCTGGCCCTCCCCTGCAACTTTACCAAGGGCCCCCTCTTCGCCCTGCTCTTTTTCCTGCTGGCGGCTAACAACGTAGGCGCCCGCCTGCTGCCCCCCGGCTGTCCCGCCCTGCTGATGCAGCTGTCCGGCTTCCTCAGCGGCCTGTGGATCGCCTTTATGTACTACTTCCTCTGGGCCGGGCTGCTCCAGCTCCTCCTCTACCTGGTGATGAAGCTCAGCGGCTCAGCCTGGCCCCTGGGCCGGCTGGCCTGCTACGTCACCGCCTTCATCGCCTGCTTCATCTGCTTCGGCCTCTACCGGGCCTTCAGCCCTGAGCTGCGCCAGGAGGAGGTGGAGACAGGGAAGCTGGCCAAGGGGGAGGGCTACAGGATAGTGCTCCTCAGCGACCTCCACCTAGGCCAGATCAACGGCCGCTCCTACAGCGAAAAGCTGGTGGCCCGGGTCAACCAGCTGCAGCCGGACCTGATCCTCATCGCCGGGGACATCCTGGACGAGATGCAGCACTACGTGGACAAGGAGGGGGGCCTGGCCCCCCTGGCCCAGCTCCAGGCTCCTAAGGGGGTCTACATGGCCTACGGCAACCACGACTACATAGACAGGCCCGCCCTCTGGCAGCAGCGGCTAGAGGCTGTGGGCATCCATGTGCTGCGCAACAGCTCCGCCCTGGTGGACGGCAGGCTGAAGCTCACCGGCATAGAGGACTACAGCTTCTACCGGGGGACGGAGGCCTTCGCCGCCCTAGCCAGGGGCAACGAGGCCTACTACAGCATCGTGCTGGATCACCAGCCCCGCCGCTTCGCCGCCGCCAGCGCCGCCGGCTACGACCTCTACCTGGCCGGCCACACCCATACCGGCCAGCTCTTCCCTAACCGCCAGGTCACTAAGCGGCTGTACTGGCTGGACTACGGCCGGGCCCAGTGGCAGGACCTCACCGCCATCACCAGCAATGGCTACGGCTTCTGGGGGCCGCCGGTACGGACGGAGGTAGCCCCGGAATACGTGCTCATCAACCTGCGGGGGACGGGTTGAGCCCCCAGACCGGTTTTTCTCCAGCCCTGCCCCTTGCGGCCAGGGCTCTTTTCGTGTACAATGAAATGAGGAGACTTAGGATTGAACTGAGGAGGTCTTACTATGGGGCAGCCGGCTTACCCCCGGCCCACCAGGCTGGGCTACGTGGCCTCTCCCTGGGAGCCGGATGAGAACGGGGTGCTGGACGTGGGCTACGCCCTAGGCAGGCTCAGCGACGGCCGGCCCTATAGGCTGGAGTGCTGGCGGATGGACGAGATGCTGATGGCCACCATCATGTTCTCCAGCCTCTACCTGGAGGGCTACTGCCGCCGGGACATGCCCCTCCTCTTGGAACTGGAGGGTATAGTGAGCTTCGACACTGGTAAGGGCCGGCCCCGGCTGCAGGCGGCCCAGACCAGGGATGACGCCGGCCAGGCCATGTGGGCCCTGAACGTGCAGCTGGCGGCAGGGCAGACAGGCTACGCCAGGGTGACGGTGCCCCTGCAGCGCTACAGATAGTCATAGGAGGTAGGGAAGAATGAGTTTGATCGGCAATATAATCTGGTTCGTGTTCGGCGGGGCTCTAGCCGGCCTGATCTGGTTCCTGGTAGGCCTGCTGTGGTGCATCACCTTCATCGGCATACCGGTGGGCCTGCAGTGTTTTAAAATAGGCTGCCTGAGCTTCTTCCCCTTCGGCAAGGAGGTCCGCCCCGGGGGCGGAGCCGGCTCCCTCCTCCTCAACATCTTATGGATCATCTTCGGCGGGGCGGAGCTGGCCCTGACCCATGCAGGCTTCGGCCTCCTCCTCTGCGTCACCATCATCGGCATCCCCTTCGGCCTGCAGCACTTTAAGCTGGCTATGCTGGCCCTGCTGCCCTTCGGGGCCCAGGTGGTGGCTGGGGAAGAGTGAAGGGCTTAGTCAGGCCTAAGGGACGGGAGCTGTCAGAAGCAGAGGGTTCCGGAGAGGGAAGGACGAGGGTGCCGGCATGGTAAAGAGTATGACGGGCTTCGGCAGAGGAGCCTACGAAGACGGGGTTTTTAGCTGTACAGTGGAGATGAAGACGGTGAACCACCGCTACAACGAGGTGGCCATCCGCCTGCCCCGGCTGCTCAACCCCCTGGAAGACCGGCTGCGGAAGCTCATCCTCAGCTGCCTGAGCCGGGGGCGGGTGGACGTCTATGTTACCGCCGCCAGCACTGGCGGCGCCCAGGGCCGCTTGAAGGTGGACAGGGGGCTGGCCGCAGCCTACCACCAGGCCCTGGAGGAGATAGGCCAGGCCATCGGCTGCCCGGAGGCCCCTCTCAACCTGGCTGCGGAGCTGCTCCACATCGCCCGCTGTCCCGAGGTGATCACCGTCCAAGAACAGGCCCCCGACCTAGAGGAGCTGTGGCCTAAGCTGCAAGAGGCGGCCCGGCAGGCTCTGGAGCAGCTCACCGCCATGCGCAGCGCAGAGGGGGGGCACATCGCCCAGGATCTGCTGCAGCGGGCCGACCTGATCGCCGCCAAGCTGGCCCTGGTGGAGGCCAGGGCGCCCCAGCTGGTGGCGGAGTACCAGGAGCGGCTGCGGGAGCGGCTCACCGCCCTGCTGGCGGACAGCAAGGTGCAGGTGGAGCCGGAGCGGCTGCTGCAGGAAGCGGCCCTCTTCGCCGACCGGAGCAATATCACCGAGGAAATCGTGCGGCTCCAGAGCCACCTTAAGCAGTTCAAGGCTACCTTAGGCCAGGAGCAGCCGGTGGGCCGCAAGCTGGACTTCCTGGTGCAAGAATTCAATAGGGAGGCCAACACCATCGGCTCCAAGGCCAACGATTATCAGCTGGCCCAGCTGGTGGTGGAGATCAAGGCTGAAATAGAAAAAATTAGGGAGCAGATTCAAAACCTAGAGTAAGGAGGGCGCTATGGCTATCAAGCTCATCAACATCGGCTTCGGCAACATCGTCGCCGCCAACCGTATTATCTCCATCATCAGCCCCGAATCGGCTCCTATCAAGCGGATCATCCAGGAGGCCAGGGAGAAGGGCCTCCTGATCGATGCCACCTACGGCCGCCGCACCCGGGCGGTCATCGTCACCGACAGCGGCCACATCATCCTCAGCTCCGTACAGCCGGAGACGGTGGCCAACCGTCTAGGGACGGACGAGGAAGAGGAGGAAGAGGAATAATGGCTGACAAGCTGCCCCAGGGCCTGCTCTTGGTAGTATCAGGGCCCAGCGGGGCTGGCAAGGGCACTATCTGTGAGCTGCTGAGGAAGCAGCTCCCCGGCCTGGGTTATTCGGTATCCGTCACCACCAGGGCCCCCCGGCCGGGGGAGGTGGACGGAGTGGACTACTTCTTCAAAAGCGTGGCCGAGGCCCAGGCCATGATCGCCCACCAGGAGCTGTTGGAGTACGCCCAGGTCTACGGCAACTACTACGGCACCCCCCGCCGCTTCGTGGAGCAGCAGCTCCAGGCGGGGAAGGACGTGCTCCTGGAGATAGACATCCAAGGGGCCCTGCAGGTGAAGGAGCACTACCCGGAGGGGGTCTTCGTCTTCATCGTCCCCCCCAGCCTGGATGAACTGTCCAAGCGCATCTACAAGCGGGGCACCGACAGCCTGGAGGTGATCCGGCGGCGTCTGGCGGGGGCGGCCACGGAGCTGGGCTACGCCCGGAAGTACGATTATCTCATCGTCAACGATGTAGCAGAGAAGGCGGCGGCCAAGGTGCTGACCATCATGGCGGCAGAGCGCTACAAGGTGTCCCGCACCTACTTCATCGTAGACGAACTTTGTCAGCATAAGGACTAGGGGAGGCCTGTATCATGTCCATGGTAGATCCATCCATCGATTATTTGGCAGAAAAAGTAGACAGCAAGTACACCTTGGTGATCCTGGCCGCCAAACGGGCCAGGGAGCTGACCAAGCCGGGCCAGAACCCTAAGGAGAGGGAGGTAAGCACCGCCCTAAGGGAGATAGCCCAGGACGAGATCAGCTTCGAAAGGGAGAGGGACTAGGCGGGGCCTAGGAGGAAAGCCATGCTGCAAGGCAAGAAGATAGTGCTGGGAGTGACGGGAGGCATCGCCGTCTACAAGGCGGTGGACCTGGTGAGCAGGCTGCGGAAGGCTGGCTGCCAGGTGAAGGTGGTCATGACTCGTCACGCCTGTGAGTTCGTCACCCCCCTCACCTTTAAGGAGCTCAGCGGCAACAAGGTGGCCGTGTCCATGTGGGAGGCCAATGCGGAGTACAACATCGAGCACATCGCCCTGGCCAACTGGGCGGATCTGTTCCTGGTGGCTCCGGCTACCGCCAACATCCTGGCCAAGCTCAGCTACGGCCTGGCGGACGACCTGCTGAGCACCACCCTGCTGGCCAGCCCTGCTCCCATCCTGGTCTGCCCGGCCATGAACAGCAATATGTACCTGAACCCGGTGACCCAGGAGAACCTGGCCAGGCTCCAGGCCCGAGGGGTGGCCGTGCTGCCTCCGGCGGTGGGCCAGCTGGCCTGCGGCAGCTCCGGCCCAGGGCGGCTGCCGGAACCGGCGGAGATCGTGGCGGCGGTGAGGGCCTTCTTCGCCAAAAGGGAAGGCGCCCTCCGCTCCTTGAAGCTGCTGGTCACCGCCGCCGGCACCAGGGAGCCTATCGATCCAGTGCGCTACCTAGGCAACAGGTCCAGCGGCAAGATGGGTTACGCAGTGGCCCAGGAGGCTGCGGAGCAGGGGGCGGAGGTGTTGTTGATCTCCGGGCCCAGCGCCCTGCCCGCCCCGGCCAACGTCCGGCTGCAGCAGGTGGAGACCACCCAGGAGATGCTGGAAGCCTGCCTGGCCGCCTACGACCAGGCCGACATAGTGATCAAGGCTGCCGCCGTGGCCGACTTCAGGCCCCGGGAGGTGGCGGCCCAGAAGATCAAGAAGCAGGGTGAGGGGGGCCTGACCCTGGTGTTGGAGAAGAATCCCGACATCCTGGCGGAACTGGGCCGGCGGAAGCAGCGGCAGGTGCTGATAGGCTTCGCCGCCGAAACCCAGAACCTGCTGGCCTACGCCCGGGAGAAGCTGCAGAAGAAGAACCTGGACCTGATCGTGGCCAACGATGTGACGGCGGCAGGGGCCGGCTTCAACAGCGACACCAACATTGTAAAATTCCTCTACCCGGACGGCAGGGTGGAGAGCTTGGAGAAGATGGCTAAGACAGAGGTGGCCCGACGGCTGTTAGCCGCCGCCCTAGCCCTCAAGCAGGCTAAATGCTAGCAGAGGGGAGCCTAGCCGCTCGCCGCGCCCTAAAAAAATACTACGGTTACGACGCATTCAGACCAGGCCAGGAAGAGATCATAAACGGCATCCTGGCAGGCAGGCCTATCTTGGCGGTGCTGCCTACCGGAGCCGGCAAGAGCGTCTGCTTCCAGGTGCCTGGTCTTTTGCTGCCCCATCTGACCCTGGTCATCTCCCCCCTCCTCTCCCTGATGAAGGACCAGGCGGAGCACCTGGCGGCCAGGGGCATAGGGGCGGCCTTCCTAGGCAGCCATCTCAGCCGTTCCCAGCAGGGCCAGGTGCTGGCCCGGGCCAGGGCGGGGGAGACGAAGTTCCTCTACCTAGTGCCGGAGCGGCTGGCCCAGAAGGACTTTCGCAGTTTTGCCGCCCAGGTGCCCATCTCCCTGGTGGCGGTGGATGAGGCCCACTGCGTCAGCCAGTGGGGGCCCTCCTTCCGCCCTTCCTACTATCAGATCCCCCTCTTCCTAGAGGGCCTGGCCCGGCGGCCCCGGCTCTGCGCCTTCACCGCCTCTGCCACCCTCCGGGTGCGGCAGGACATCATCCAGCGGCTGGCCATGGAGGGGGCCCAGGTGCTGGTGGGAGGCTTCGACAGGCCCAACCTCTTCCTCGGGGTGAAGAAGACGGCTAACAAGCCCCGGGCCCTGCTGGACTTCCTCCGCCGCCATCGGGGGGAGGGGGGCATCGTCTACTGCGCCACCCGGCTGTTGGTGGAGGAGGTGAGCCGCCTTTTGCAGCGGCAGGGCTTCCCCGCCCTCCGCTACCACGGTGGCCTCACCCCCCAGGAGCGGCGCTACAACCAGGACTGCTTCGTCAGGGAGCCGGCCCCCCTGATGGTGGCCACCAACGCCTTCGGCATGGGCATCGACAAGGGGGAGGTGCGCTTCGTCCTCCACTACAACATGCCTAAGGATCTAGAGGCCTACTACCAGGAGGCAGGCCGGGCGGGACGGGACGGCCAGGCGGCGGAGTGCCTCCTCCTCTTCAATGAGGAGGACGTGAGGATCAACCAGTACCTGATCGCCCACGGGGGCTCCAGCCCGGCCCTGCAGGCCTTGGAGGGGGAGCTGCTGGCCCAGATGCAGGGCTACTGTGCCGCCAAGGGCTGCCTGCGCCACTACCTGCTGGCCTATTTCGGCCAGGACAGCCCGGCCAGCTGCGCCTCCTGCAGCAACTGCCACCGCCCCAGCCTTTGGGCCCGGCTCTTTAGTTAGCTTTAGCTAGTCTAATAGCAACCCGGCAGGCAGAGGGAAGGTCTCTGCCTGCTATATTTTTACCAGGTCGGCCTTCCCTCTTCCGGCCAAGGCTTGGGCATATGGCTAAAAAATACTTCTTCTTCTTTTTTTATATTTCTAGGCAGGAAGGCTCTTTTTGTGTTATAATAATATGTAAATTTTTTGTGTCAAATACCTGCTCTGGCCGGCCCCTTACCAGCCTGCCGGCGGCAGGGGAGGAAGGGCCATGGATAAGCAAGAACTGAAGAGGGCGGCCTGTGCCGCCGTAGACGCTTACGGGGCCAAGCTGCGGGCCATCGCCGACAGCATCGCCCAGGAGCCGGAGCCAGGCTTTAGAGAGACTAAGACGGCGGCCAAGGTGGCTGCCTTTCTGGGGGAGGAACTGGGCCTGGAGCCCCAGACCGGCCTGGCCCTCACCGGGGTGAAGGCCCGGGCCGTGGGAGGCCGGGGCCGGGGCCGGGTGCCCACTGTAGCCATCCTAGGGGAGCTGGATGCCATCAGCTGTCCTGAGGCGCCTCTGGCCGACCCCCTCACCGGGGTGGCCCACCAATGCGGCCACAACCTGCAGGTCACTGCCATGCTGGGAGCGGCCTGCGGCCTGCTGAAGAGCGGCGCCCTGGCGGAGTTGGCCGGGGACTGCGTCTTCTTCGCCGTGCCGGCCGAGGAGTACGTGGACCTGGCCTACAGGAAGAAGCTGTTGCAGGAGGGCAGGCTCCACCTGCTCAGCGGCAAGGGGGAGCTGATCTACCTAGGCTGTTTCGACGATATCGACATGGCCATGCAGATCCACTCCGACAAGAACACCCCGGAGCCCACCGTCTCCATCGGCAACACCAGCAACGGCTTTGTAGGGAAGACGGTGCAGTACATAGGCAGGGTGGCCCACGCCGCCGACGCCCCCCACGAGGGGATCAACGCCCTCAATGCGGCCATGCTGGGCCTGATGGGGATCAACGCCCTGCGGGAGACCTTCCAGGAGAAGGACGTGGTGCGGGTGCATCCCATCATCACCAAGGGGGGCGACATCGTGAACAGCGTCCCCGCCGACGTGCGCCTGGAGCTGTACGTGCGGGCGGCCAGTATGGAGGCCATCGACAAGACCCACACCAAGGTGGATGCCGCCCTGAAGGCGGGGGGCGACGCAGTAGGGGCCGCCACCCACATCGAGACCCTGCCGGGGATGTTCCCCCTGGCCTGCTGCCCCAGGCTGAACGACCTCTTCGTGGCCGGGGCCAAGTTCGCCTACCCGGCAGTGAAGATCCGGGACGCCGGCCACTTTAGCGCCTCTACGGACATGGGGGACGTGTCCCACATTATGCCGGTGATCCACCCCTACATCGGCGGGGTGGACGGCCTTCTTCACACCGCCGGCTTCCACATGGTGGACTTCGCCGCCGCCGCCCTGCTGCCGGCCAAGGCCTTCGCCTGCACCCTCATCGACCTGCTCAGCGAGGATGCCGCCGAGGCCAGGGCCATCCTGGCCCAGCACAAAAACATCCTCACCAAGGAGGAGTACATCGCCAAGTTATCCAGCTACTTCAGCCATTAAGGCTGGAGGGCTTCAGATAAAAACTTTTTAAGGAGGCAAAGCAATGAAGAACATAAAATTGCACGCCACAGTCTTGGTGTTGGTCATCATCTCTGAACTGATCGGCACCAAGGCATTCAAGTTCGGTATCGGCCAGATCGTGCTGGTGCCTATGTTGTATGCCCTGTTGCTAGGCATCCTCACCACTCCCAAGTTCCTGAAGATCTCCGGCAAGAAGGAGATGGCGGACGCCAGCAGCCTGGTAGGCATCACCCTCATGCTCTTGATGGCCCGTTACGGCACCCTGGTAGGGCCCACCCTGCCTAAGATCATCGCCGCCAGCCCCGCCCTCATCTTACAAGAGTTCGGCAACTTAGGCACGGTGCTGTTAGGCGTTCCTCTGGCCGTCTTCCTGGGCCTGGGCCGGGAGACCATCGGCGCCGCCCACTCCATCGCCCGGGAGCCTAACGTAGCCCTCATCGGGGAGAGGTTCGGCCTGGACAGCGCTGAGGGCCGGGGGGTTATGGGTGTGTACATCTCCGGTACGGTCTTTGGCACCATCTTCTTCGGCATCATGGCCAGCGTGGCCGCCGCCCTCCACCTCTTCCATCCCTACGCCCTGGCCATGGCCAGCGGGGTAGGCAGCGCTTCTATGATGACCGCCTCGGTAGCCTCCCTTACGGCGGCCTACCCAGAGATGGGCGGCCAGTTGGCAGCCTTCGGCGCCGCCTCTAACATGCTCTCCGGCCTGGACGGCCTCTACATGAGCGTGTGGCTGGGCCTGCCTATGACGGAGTGGTTGTATAAGAAGCTGCACAAGGAGCAGCCTAAGGAGGGGGAATAAGCATGGAGAAGATTAAGGACATACTGCTTTCTTTGGCCATCATCACCTTCATGAGCCTGGTATCCAACGTGCTGGCCACCAAGGCCACCATCTTGGAGTCCATCCCCGGCCTCATCATCTTGGACGTGCTGGTCATCATCGGCATCCTGTTGGCCAGGGTGGTGCCGGTTAACTTCCCCGCCGCCGGCTGGGTAGTGACCATAGGCTGCCTACTCACCATCCCCGGGGTGCCTGGGGCCGACTTCCTCAACGCCCATGTGGCCAAGGTGAACTTCGTAGCCCTCTGCACCCAGATTCTGGCCTATGCCGGCATCGCCATCGGCAAGGACCTGGACGTGTTTGCCAAGACCGGCTGGCGGATGATAGTCCTCAGCTGCTTCGTCTTCACCGGCACCTACATCTTCAGCGCCATCATCGCCCAGGGCATCCTGAAGATGCTGGGCCAGATCTAAGGGCTTCCAGGCTTCTGGGCCTTGAGAAGGCCAGGGCCGCAAAAAGTTATACGCCCTAAAAGGACTCCCCAGCTTGGCCCCAGGGCCGGGCGGGGGGTCTTTTTTTAGGGCTGCGCCGGTCCCAACAGCCTGCTTGGCATGGCCGCTCATAGGGAGGAAGTATTTTACAAATAGGCACCTTTGTTATATTATACAGAGTGGAGGCAGCCGGACAGCACCCAGCCCCTTTCCCCCTTTTAGGCTGCCTATCTGCAGGCAGGCCCGGGCCCTGGGGTTTTAGGGGTGCTGATAAAGGGTTATCAAGTTGTTTAGACAGGTTGGAGGAGGTACTATGGCAAGAGTAGGGAAGATATTGGCTGTAGCCTTTTTGGCGTCTCTCTTAGGCGGCATTGGCAACGGTTGGCGGCTAGAAGCAGCCCCTAACGTTTTCAGCACTATGAGCTACAAGGTGATGGAGGACGAGGCTGAGGCCGCTTACATCCAGCAAAAGATGGAGGCCCTGTTCGCCGCCAGGAAGGCCGGGCCTGTGGCCCAGCCTCCTTACCAGGTTTCTGACGGCTGGACCCGGGAGGTGACCCAGGTGGCAGGGGTGCCGGTGGAGAAATACGCCCCCCTGCAGAAGGGCAAGGATAGGGTGGTGTTCTTCTGCCACGGCGGCGGCTACATAGGCGGCCTTAGCAATAATTATCGGGAGTGGGGCATCAACCATGCCATCTTGGCAGGCAATGCGGTGCTCTATATTCCTGATTACCGCCTGGCTCCCCAGTTTAAGCACCCAGCAGCCCTGGAAGATGCAGTCAAGGCCTATCAGGGGCTGCTAGCAGCAGGGGTGAACCCCCAGAAGTTGGTGCTGCTAGGGGATTCTGCCGGCGGCAACCTGGCCCTAGCCCTGGCCCTCTACCTGCGGGATCACCAGCTGCCCCTGCCTAAGGCCCTGGTGTTGATCTCCCCCTGGGCCGACTTGGGCACCAGCCTGCCCAGCCGCAAGCAGGCAGTAGAAAAGGACAAGGTTCTAGGTCGGTTGAATGAACGCCTGTTTCCCGAGATAGTCAACGGTGCCAGCTATGGGGAGGGCAGGGACCTGCAGGAGCCCTACCTGTCCCCCCTCTACGGCAGCTTCCGGGGCCTGCCGCCTATGTTGCTCACCGCCGGCGGTGATGAGCTCCTTCTGGACGACACCCTGCTAGTGGCTGAACGGGCCAAGCTGGAGGGGGTGAAGGTGCAACGCACCGTGTACCGGGGGATGTCCCACGATTGGACCCTGCTGCTGCCAGAGCTGAAGGAGACCAGGGCCATGTTCAAGGAGATAAGGGACTTCATCAACAAGGAGCTGGGCTGAGGCAGGGGCCGTGGCTCTCGGCAGAGTAGAGAAGACGAAGGCATAGTAATGACAGAGGCTCCCC
>CAZXKQ010000003.1:45533-80853 GCA_964641395.1 uncultured Phascolarctobacterium sp.
AGGCTGTGTTGTGGCGAGGTGGTATGATGGCTAAGGACGATGGCAGGAAAATGGGGCGCTCAGAGGTTGATGACGTCTACAGACGCAATCTCAGTAGCGACAGCTACAAGAACAGGTATTTCGGCACCCACAGGTCGGCGGCAGACGAATACACTGGTGACAGAATCTATTACGGCTCTAAAAATCATTACTCTACGGCCAAGACGGCCAACGTGGACCATATAGTTCCCGTCGACGAGCTGATAGAGCGGTATGGGGAAAGCATCAGCAAGGACGAGCTGAAGAGGATAGCCAACTCGGACTACAACCTGGCCGTCACGGCAGAAAGGCTGAACAAGGCCAAGGGGGGCTCCTCCAATCTTGAGTACTTGGCTAGGCAGATTAGGAAGGGCGACGGCGTCGAGGCTGGCACCGCCCTTAAAATGGCCGGCAAAGAAGCCTACGCAGAGTTCAGGGTGGCCACCGATGCCGCCTTCGCCAAGGGCAGCGAAGCGGCTGCAGACTTAGGCAGGAAGGTGGGCAGCGGTATCGACAAGGGTCTGCAGAAGGCGGCCCATGTGAAGCTTAATGCCGCCGACAGCCTGGCCTCGGCTGCCAAGGTAGGCGGCGAGGCCGCCATGATCACCCTTTTAGTTTCTGCTACTAACAATTTAGCCCAGGTAGGCGCAGGCAAGAAGAGCGCCGGTGAAGCGGTGAAGGATGTGGCGGTGGAGTGCGGCGGCACCTTCGTGTCGGCAGGCGGTATGCAGCTGACCCAGAACGTGGTGGGTAAGGTGTGCCAGACCCACATCTCCAAGAACGTGGGCAAGTTTATCGCCACTAAGTTGCCGTTAGCGGAAATCTCCCTGGGGATCATGGTCGCCCACAATGTCTTGAAGTATGCTAACGGGGAGATGAATGGAGAAGAATGTGCTACTGCCATTCTTATGGGCGGACTAGGAGTGGTGGCTTGCGAAGTAGGGGCGCTGTTTGGCGGCCCTGCTGGCGCAGTGGTCGCAAGCCTAGTTGTAGGCAAAATCGCAGAGACCATCCTCACCTTCCAAGAGCAACTCCGACAGCAGAGGCGTTTGGCTGCGGAAAGGGAGGCCAGGTTTAGGCGGGTAGTCAGGGAGGCGATGACCGCCCTAGACGGACAGAAGAAGGTACTGGAAAAGCTGCAAATAGCGGAGAGGGAAAAATTTACCAAGGCCTTTGCCCAGGGGGCCGATCAAATCAAACGTGGCATTTTGCAGGACAATGTGGAATATATCGCAGCAGGCCTGGATAGTTACCTGTCCGTGTTCAATAAGAGCTGTGCCTTTAAGACCCTAGACGAGTTTAATGCCTTCTTTGACGATGAGAATGCAGTGTTAGTTTTGTGAGGTGGTAAGTATGTTCGGGCCTAATCCTGATGGTAAGTCCATAATTAACTTTTTCCGTAGTCTTAATGAGTCTGATGAGCTTGATAAAGCGGCTAGAGAAAGATACACAGAGGCTCTTAACAGGCAGCATGAAGCAGAGGCCCTCTTAAAAGGGAAAAAGCAGGCAGCCGATAAGGCCGTTATAAAGTTGGCCAATCGGAAGAGGGGCATTATTGGCACCTCCTTGTTTAGGTTCCTAGAAGTGTATAAGCAGATAAGGAAAATAGTATTTCACGAAGGGGATGGGATGAGGGAACTGCGCAGCCTTGTAATCCTGCCAGAAGAAGTTGCTAGTATAAAAAGCGTATCTCTTAGGATTGCGGAGCCCTTAAAGGACAATGAAGCGAAAGCCTTTTTAATAAAAAGGGGCATAATTGATAGGTATACTGGAGGTTTATCATACTCAGGTTTGGCTAATGGAATAGCTGATGCGATGGTGGAGGAATCCAAGCGAAAAATGGCGGCAGCTGACGATCAAATGTGGGTGGCTGATGTTGCCTATAGAGAAGCAGAGACCATTGGCACAGCCCTTGATACGGTTACAGAACGATGTAATCAGATAGCTAATCTACTGGCTAGCTTGAATGTGCTCTTTGTGAAATCACTGCATAATATCACCGGTATTATTGAGAGGAACGGTAGCAGCGGAGACAGGTATAACAGCTACGAAAGAAAATGCCTCATGACCTGCGTCAACTTAGCCAAGACAATAAAGCAGATCATCGACGAACCTATAATTGATAAGAATGGGGAATTGGCAGCAGAAACTGCAAAAGTTTTGGAAATAGGCAATAAGTTTATGCGAGAAGTTGAAGGAATTTAATAGGAGGCGGATTTTTTATGAAGACTATTGAAGTAAGCGAAAACTGTGTTTGCTGCGGTATCTGTACCCAAAAAACTGAACTTTTGGTAGAGGATGAGAGCGGCAAGGCCGTGCCAGCAGCTAGGTGTATTATTAAGACGGAAGAATTGCCGACTATAGAAGCCATAGCAGCCGAATGCCCTGTAAACGCAATTCATATAGTTGCTAAATACGAAGAAGAAAAATTCGATAAGGCAGCGTTAAAACAAATGCTAGAGGAACTTAAAAAGGAATTTGAAGCTATTCCCAAATTAACAATTAATTATTTGCAAGACATAGAAATGAAGGCTGAAAATTATCAGATCAATACCCCTGAGCCCGAGGGCGAATGGGAACATGATTATTCCAGTAAACAAGATGCTAAGGAGGCCGCAGTAGATGAGTTAGATAGAATTGCTATTTCACAAAGTGAAAACATTATTACAGAAGTGTTGATACAGTATAGAGAAGATAAACTTAGGAAATATTATACATTGGATAAAGACAGTTTTTGGGGAGAAGCCAATGGGAAATTTGAAAAAATACTGGTTAAATTTGCCAATGAAATTGAGGGTAGATCTAACGGAGAAATTGTATTGCCAGAAAAATTTAGCAAGTTTGAGGCTTTTCCTGGCTATGAAAAAGACCTAATGAACAACAGCTATACACATAGATTGGTTCACATTGACAGCCCGTATACTAGCGAAAAAATTATGAAAAAGTTAAAAACCCAAAGGTGCTACGATAAAAATGCGTACCTGTGGGACGCTAGTGTTTACTCAAAACTAGAATATGTGGGAGAAAGCTTTTGGCGTGATTCGCCCTGGGAAGAAAGGTGGTGTTATTGCAGTGTGGGACGTTTAGTTAACGAATACATAAAAAGTTTATGTGTTTACATTAATTGTTGCGATATTTTTCGTAGCCGTGGTTTAGGAAAAGTAATAGAAGAGGCTATTGAAGCCTACTATGAAAAGGTCGAGGAGATGGTCGGAGATAAACTTCAAATGCTGATAGAAGCCATTAAAAAGAGTGGCATAAAGGCATTGCAACCCAAGACTGCTTATTTTTATACAGGGTCATGGTCGAGGTCAATATCTGGGGAAGATCCTTTCTCTCGCAATTGGGAGAATGCATGGGCGCAGCTTCTCAGTTTATTTGAATAGTGCTTGTACCATCCATAACAGATCATTAAAGTAATGGTGGTCTATTCGTAAATAGGCAAAGAGGAGAATCATGTTAGCGGGGGGCTTTGGAGCTGTCCCTGCCGGCCGCTGCCCTAGCCGTGAGGCGGGGCGGGGTGGTGGAGCCTGGGCTATCCCATCGTTATTGCTCAATTGTAGGTAAAAATAATGCCAGCAGGGCGGGCCCCTCCACCCTGCTTTTTTAGTTGAAAACCAGGCCCGCTTGGGGTAAAATAGTATGAGCAAAAGCTTTTGACAGCGGCAAAAGAGACAAGGAGGACGGACCATGTCGGAGATCTTAGCGGAAACCACCTTTTCCAGCGTCATCCACAACACCGAGGTCAGCGCCGCCATCGTGAAATGGGGCAACGAGAACGGCTATCCCCTAAAGAAGGCCAAGCTCTACTACAAGCTGGACGCCTACGTAGGCTTCTCCCCCGACAACTACCTGATCAAGGCCACCCGCCTGCCCCCCATCCCTGGAGGCTGGAAGGTAGTGGTGGAAAAATACGAGGCGGAGAGCCGCATCATCCCCCTCAACGTGAAGCCCGGCACCACCGAGGTGAACCGCTTCATCCTGAAGATGATGGACGAGTACGTGCTGGAGGGCCTGCGGATGGAGCTGGCCAAGGAATCCTACGAGTCCTACGGCTCCTACCTGCTGGACCTGAAGGTGACGGGCCACCCGGTGCTGATCAACGCCTTCGAAGACTTCATCGAGAACATGCGCTAGGCCATGGAGCAGGCTAGCCTCATTCACAGCCTGGCCGCCGTCCTGGCCCCCCGGCTGCGGCCCTTTGCCGGAGTGGCGGCATCAGACGGCCTCTTAGCGGAGGGGAGGGAGGCAGAGCTGGCGGCCTGCGCCTTCCTCATCACCCAGGTGGTGCGGCCCTGCTGCTGCGCCCTCTGCAGGAAGGAGGCCCTGGAGGAGCTGGTGGGGGCCAGCGGCCTCTGCCCTCCTGGCAGCGCCACCTGCCGCCGCCTGGCAGAGCTGGCCTACCTGGACCTGTGCCGCCTCAACGGCCTGGGCTAGCCAGGCCGGGAAGAAGCAAAAAAAGACAGCCTAGGCTGCGGTGGCAGCGAGGGCTGTCTTTCTCTTTAGCAGGATGGGGAAGGGTGCCGGGCTCCTTACTCCGGGGCGGGGAAGAAGCCTAGGTTCACCAGCACCATGTAGACGGAGAAGCAGAAGACGGCGGCAAAGCAGAAGGCGATGCTGTAGTCCTTCCGCCTTACCATGGCGTAGCAGCCTCTGGCGGCTACGACCAGGAGTATGAACCAGATTACAGAGCCGGTGGTGTCGTGGCTCATCATGTCGAGCCAAGAACTGCCTCCCATAAGCCATCTCTCCTTTCTGTAGGCCTGACAGGCCGGGCTAAAAAGCAAACACCCCTGAAGAGCAGCGGCGGCGTACCCCAGAGGCGGAGAAGCTGTTTTGGTGCCTCAGCGCAGAATCGAACTGCGGACACAAGGATTTTCAGTCCTTTGCTCTACCAACTGAGCTACCGAGGCATAGTTGGCGACCCGGATGGGACTCGAACCCACGACCTCCGCCGTGACAGGGCGGCATTCTAACCAACTGAACCACCGGGCCGTAGAGGGCATTTTGGACATAAAAAATGGTGGGCGCTGACGGGATCGAACCGCCGACATTCTGCTTGTAGGGCAGACGCTCTCCCAGCTGAGCTAAGCGCCCACGGTGGTGGTGACCGGTAGGGGACTCGAACCCCTGATACCGCCGTGAAAGGGCGGTGTCTTAACCGCTTGACCAACCGGCCGCAAATGGTGATCCATGTAGGCCTCGAACCTACGACACCCTGATTAAGAGTCAGGTGCTCTACCAACTGAGCTAATGGACCGTGTTTGAGCGGCGCTGCCGGTGCACCCCCGTTGCTTGAATAATGATACACGATAAAGGGGCCTCTGTCAAGAGGTTTTTGAGGATTTTTGCAAAAAACTCCCCCTGGTGGGCGGCCGCCCCGGGCCGGGGCTTTTCTCCCCCCTGCCCCTTGCCTTTTTCCCTTCCCTCCCCTATAATAAAGGCCGGGGCCAGGCTGAGGGCCCGGCCCGCCTACGGGGAGCGTACAGCTGAGAAAGGATGAGTGAGTTTATGGCCGATAAATTTTTATTGATAGACGGCAGCAGCCTGCTGTTCCGGGCTTACTACGCCCTGCCCCCTCTGACCACCAAGGACGGCACCCCCACCGGGGCGGTGTACGGCCTCTGCAACATGCTGGTCAGGCTGTTGGGGGAGGTGCAGCCCTGCTACATGGCGGTGGCCTTCGACAAGGCCAGGCAGACCTTTCGCAACCGCCTCTACGAAGGCTACAAGGGCCAGCGCAAGCCCACCCCGCCGGAGCTGAAGAGCCAGTTCCCCCTGGCCATCCAGGTGCTGGAGGCCTTGAACATCCCCGCCTTGGAGCTGGATGATTACGAGGCGGACGACATCATCGGCACCCTGGCCCAGGCGGCCCCGCCGGAGGCGGAGGTGATCATCGTCACCGGGGACAGGGACGAGCTCCAGCTCATCGATCATCGCACCAAGGTTTACTACACGAAGAAGGGCATTAGCGAGCTCCAGATCTACGACGAGGCGGAGTTCGCCCTCCGCTACCAGGGCCTGGCTCCCCGCCAGCTCATCGACCTTAAGGGGCTGATGGGGGACAGTTCCGACAACATCCCCGGCATCCCCGGCATAGGGGAGAAGACCGCCTTGAAGCTGCTGAAGGAGGGAGGCGGCAGCGTAGAGGCGGTGCTGGCCTCCTGGGAGCAGGTGAAGGCCAAGGGCCTGCGGGAAAAGCTGCAGGCCGGCCAGGCCGGCGCCCTCCTCTCTAAGCAGCTGGCCACCATCTGCTGCCAGGCTCCTCTGGAGCTGGACAGCCAGCGCTACCTGCTGCGGGGCTTGAAGCCGGAGGCGGAGGCCTTCTTGGCCCAGCTAGAATTTCGCAGCCTCTACCAGCGTTTCGCCTCCCTCTTAGGCAGGGAGGAGGCGGGCCTGGCCAGCTTCGCCCAGCCCGAGCCGGAACCTGTGGCGGTACGGCCCATCCAGGGGGCCGCTGCGGGGGAGGTGTTCGCCCGCCTGGCCGCCAGCCCGGAGCCGGTGGCCCTCACCTATACGATAGCCGGGGAACTGCCCAGCCTCTACCTGGCCCAGGCCCAGTTCTGCTGCGACGGCCAGGTGTACAGCCTGGAAGCCCAGGGGGAGGCCCTCAGCGCCTTTTACGCCTATCTGGCCGACCCCCGGGCCCTGAAGGCGGTGTGCGGCAGCAAGGAGCTGTACAAGGCCTGCCTCTGCCTGCGGCAACCCCTGCAGGGAGTGGTGGAGGATCTCAGCCTGGCCGCCTACCTGGACCAGCCGGGCCGCAGCAGCTACCAGCTAGACAGCCTGGCCCAGCGCTATTTGGCAGCCGTCCCCCAGGCGGAAAGCGCCCAGGCGGCCGCCCTGCTGCCCCTCCTCCAGGAGCGGCTGGCAGAGCAACAACTCACCGCTATTTACAAGAAGATAGAGCTGCCCCTGGCCCCCCTCCTGGCCCAGATGGAGGTGGCAGGGATCAAGCCCGACCTTCAGGGCCTGGAAGAGCAGGCCCGGGCCATGGAGGTGCGGCTGCAGGGGCTGGAGGAGCAGGCCTACCAGCAGGCAGGGGAGGTCTTCAATCTGAAGAGCCCCAAGCAGCTGGGCACAGTCCTTTTCGAGCACCTGCAGCTGCCGGTGCAGAAGAAGACCAAGAGCGGTTATTCCACCGACGTGAAGGTGCTGGAGGCCCTCAGGGGGGAGCACCCCCTTATCGATACCATTCTGGAGCACCGCAAGTTCAGCAAGCTCCAGTCCACCTACCTAGAGGGGCTCAGGCCTCTGGTGAACCCTCGCACCGGCCGCATCCACAGCCACTTCCAACAGACGGTGACGGTGACGGGCCGGCTGTCCAGCACGGATCCCAACCTGCAGAACATCCCTGCCCGCACCGAGGAGGGGAGGGCCATACGCCGGCTCTTCCTGCCGGGGGAGGGCTACGACTACCTGCTCAGCTGCGATTATTCCCAGGTGGAGCTGCGGATCTTGGCCTGCATCGCCCAGGACCAGCTGTTGCTGGACAGCTTCCGCCAGGGCCAGGACGTTCACGCCCGCACGGCGGCGGAGGTCTTCGGCCTGCCCCTGGACCAGGTGGGCAAGGAGCAGCGGAGCCGGGCCAAGGCGGTGAACTTCGGCATCGTGTACGGCATCAGCGACTTCGGCCTGGCCGCCCAGCTAGGGGTGAGCAGGGGGGAGGCCGCTGGCTACATCAAGAGCTACCTGGAGCGGTACAGCGGCGTGAAGGCCTACATGGAGAGGGTGGTAGCCCAGGCTAGGGAGCAGGGCTACGTCACCACCCTGCTAGGCCGCCGCCGCTACCTGCCGGAGATCAGGAGCAGCAATTACAACCTGCGCACGGCGGCGGAGCGCACCGCCATCAACACCCCCATCCAGGGGACGGCGGCGGACATTATGAAGCTGGCCATGCTCAAGGTGGCCCAGGCCCTGCAAGAGGCAGGGCTGAAGAGCCGCATCCTCCTCCAAGTCCACGACGAATTGGTGCTGGAGGTGCCGGCGGAGGAGCGGGAGGAGGCGGCCCGGCTGGTGGAAGAGGCCATGGAAGGGGCCTTCCAGCTGGAGATCCCCCTGCCGGCAGAGGCCAGCTGGGGAGTGAACTGGGCTGACGCCAAGTAGACGGAAGGAAGAGGCCCGGGGGAGGAAGCCCCGCAGCCTCTAGGGAAGGGGAGGATCCTATGCCCGAACTACCAGAGGTGGAGCAGGTGCGGCGCAGCCTGGCGCCCCACATCGTAGGCAAGAGCATCAGCCAGGTGGAGGTGGGCCTGCCCCGGCTGATCAAGTACCCGGAGCCGGCAGCCTTCTGCCAGCGCCTCCTGGGAGAGAGGATAGAGGCGGTGGGCCGCCGGGGCAAGTACCTGCGGCTGGAGCTGGCCAGCGGCCAGTACCTGCTGCTCCACCTGCGGATGACCGGCGCCCTCATCGCCCAGGAGAGGGGGCTGCCTCCTCCCAGTTACGCCAAGCTGAAGTTCAGTCTCAGCGGGGATACGGACCTTTATTTTACCGATATCCGCACCTTCGGCACCCTCTACCTCCTCCGGCCGGGGGAGCTGGGCATAGCAGGCTATGACAGCCTAGGGCCGGAGCCCCTCACAGCCGGCTTCACCCCTGCCTACCTGGCCCCCTTGGCGGCTAGGGCCCGGCAGACGGTGAAGGCCTTCATCCTGGATCAGCGCCGCATCGCCGGCCTAGGCAACATCTACGCCGACGAGGCCCTCTTCGCCAGCGGCCTGGCCCCCGCCCGCCTGGCCAACAGCCTGGGGGAGGAGGAGGTGGCGGCCCTGGTGGCGGCCATCAACCAGGTCATCGCCCAGGGCATAGCCAACAGGGGCACTACCTTTAGAGATTACAGGGACGGAGAGGGGAGGCAGGGCTCCAACCAGGAGCATCTGGCGGTGTACGGCCGGGGCGGCCTGCCCTGCCGCCGCTGCGGCGGCCCCTTGGTGAAGACGGTGGTGGCAGGCAGGGGCACGGTGTACTGCCCCCGCTGTCAAAAATAAACGGTACGAAGGAGGTGGCCTGATGGAGATCATCGGCCTTACAGGGGGCATGGCCTCAGGGAAGAGCACGGTGGCCCGGGCCTTGGCCCAGGCAGGGCTGGGGGTCTTTGACGCCGACCAGGCCAGCCGAGACGCCGTGGCCCCAGGCAGCCCAGGGCTGCGGGCGGTAGAAGCGGCCCTAGGGCCGGGCTACCTGACGGCTGCAGGAGGGTTGGACCGGCCCAAGGTGGCCGCCCTCATCTTCCACGACCGGGCCGCTAGGCAACGCTTGGAGGCCGTCATCCACCGCCTGGTGTGGCAGCAGGCCCAGGCCTTCATCGTCCGGCAGCGGCAGGCAGGGGCCAGGGCGGTGGTGCTGGACGTGCCCCTGCTCATCGAGTGCGGCTGGCAGCGGCACTGCAGCCAGGTGTGGCTGGTGGTGGTGAGCCGGGAGCAGCAGCTGGAGCGGGCCATGGCCCGGGACGGCATGAGCAGGGAGCAGGCGGAGGCCCGGCTGCAGGCCCAGCTGAGCCTAGAGGAGAAGGCGGCGGCAGCCGACGTGCTCATCGACAACCGGGGCAGTCTGGCGGCCACCCTGGAGCAGGTGGCAGGGCTCCTCCGCGGCCTAGGCCTGAGTCAGCCGGCAGGTGAAGTTACTGAGTAGGGAGGGCAGGCTGTGACCGCAGCTAGAAGGAGTAGGCCCAAGGGGAAAGAGAGCAATGTGGAACGGGCCCGACGGCGGCGGGGACGGCCCCGGCGCCCCTGGTACCTGCTGCCCCTCTGCTGCCTCCTAGGCCTCTGCCTCCTAGGCTTCTCCCTCTACCAGCTCTGGCGCAGCGACTTCATCCAGATGCGCTATGTCTACCTGTGGAAGTACCAGGACGAAATCCTCCTCTACAGCCAGCGCAATAAGGTGGATCCCTTCCTGGTGGCGGCCATCATCAAGAACGAAAGCGGCTTCAACCCCCAGGCGGTGTCCAAGGTCGGGGCGGTGGGGCTGATGCAGCTGATGCCGGAAACAGCCGCCTGGGCGGCCCGGCAGATGGGCCTCACCTCCTACCGGGAGGGGGAGCTGTACAACAGCCAGACCAACATCCGCCTGGGCTGCTGGTACCTGGGAGAGCTGGAGGCGGAGTTCCAGGGCAACCTGGTGCTGCTGCTGGTGGCCTACAACGCCGGCCGGGGCCAGACCAAGGCCTGGATGGAGGCCAACCACTGGACCTATGACTTTAACAGGCCGGCCTCCATACCCTATGGGGATACCAGGGAGTACGTGGAAAGGGTGCTTCAGGACAGGGAGCGCTACTACCTTTATTACAAGGACAGGGTGCGGCTCCCCCCGCCTGCCCCGTCGGGGAAGGGAGCCCAGGGGGGCGGCGGCTCCTAAAATTTTTGTGAAAAACCTTGACAGGCTCCGGCCTTCTGTGTTAGAATTTCCTTGTTGCTGAAAAGCAGGGACGTGCGGTAGTGGCGGAACGGCAGACGCGCTAGCCTCAGGAGCTAGTGGGGGTTAACCCCGTGAAGGTTCAAATCCTTTCTACCGCACCATTTTTGCGCCTAGGGGGCGATGGTGGAAGCCGTCGCCCCTTTCCTTATGCCTATCACAGTCCCTGCTTCTATACCCCGTCACAGCAAAAGATATAGAAACACCACTATATATTGTGGCAAAAGCCTGCCTATGCCTCTCTCAGCCCCAAGATTTATTTTTGGCAGGGCCGTTTTTTGAGAGGAAGTAGACCCTTTCTGTCGAAACTATACAGGGTATGTTGCATCATTACGAAGCTAGGTAGTGGAACGATGGCTGTGCTCAAGAACAAGCTAGTGCTCATCATAGGCTGCGTCTTAGTCCTACTAGGGGCAGCCTATGCCTATTTCGTACACAGCGTCGCCCCCGGCCTGCTCCAGGCCGCCCTGCCTCGTATAGAGGGCCAGGCGGACAGCTTCATCAACGGCAGCATCCAGATCGGCAGCGCCCGCTGGGGCGGCGGCCTCAGCCTCACGGTGGAGGACGTGGTGCTGAAAGACACCCAGGGCCGGGTATTGGCCGCCCTGCCGAAGACGGAGCTGGAGGTGAAGCCCTGGCTGGCCTTGGACAGGCTGGAGAAGGCCCTGAGCCGGGTCACCCTGATAGAGCCTAGGGCCTACCTGGCCCTGGATGAAGAGAACAAGTGGAATTATGCCGACCTTATGAAGCCCTCCGACTCGGAAGAGACCCCCTTCTTCGGCCTCTTAGAGATCAAGGGCGGCTATCTGGAAGTGGCCACTCCCTACGGCCGCTGGGGCTACCAGGTAGAGGCAGAGGCCAACGGAGGGGCTAACCCAGACTTCAGCCTGGCGGCCCGCCTGCAGCCGGAGGGGAGCCAGGAGACCTTGGCCTTCAAGGGCCAGTTGAACATGAAGGGGGAGGGGGGCCTGACCCTGGACAGCGACTGCTTCACCCTCACTCCCTACAGCCCCCTGGCCCAGCGCTTCGCCCAGCTGGCGGACTTCCAGGGAGCCCTGCGGAACGTCCACGTCCACTACAGGAATACGGAAGGCCGGATGCGCTACAGCGGCACCGCCTCCTTAGAGGGCCTCAGCGCCGTCTATAAGCTGGAGGGAGAGGACTATAAGATCGGCCTCCAGGGACTGGTCCAGGCCCGGGACAGCATCCTGAACTTTGACGGCCTGGCCCTCAGCCTGCTAGGCCAGCCCATCTCCCTGGCAGGGGAGCTGGACCTCCAGGACATGGCCGTCCCCGGCGGCAGGCTGGCAGTGAAGGCGGAGCGGCTGGCTTACAAGGGCTATACGGCCCAGGATATAGACATACCTATCACCATCAGCAAGGAGCTGATACACGTAGGCGGGGCCCAGGTCCGCACCGGCGGCGGCCTGCTGAGGGCCAGCCTTAGCTATGCGCTGCAGGATAGGGGCCTGGACTGCCAGCTGGACTTCCAGCAGGTTGTCCTCCCCCTTCCTAACCGGGCCCAGGACAGCCTACGCCTAGACGGGGCCGCCGCCCTGCGGGCAGCCTTCAAGGAGGACGGCAGCGCCCAGATCGAAGGGGCGGCCGACACCCTCCATCTAGGCTGGCGCAGCCTGGACCTGACCAACCTCACCCTGGACGGCTACTGGGACGGGCAGAAGCTCACCCTCCGCCACCTAGGGGTGAGAGGGGGAGAGGGGAGCCTGGCCGCCACCGGCAGCCTCACCACCAAGGGGGAGCTCTCCCTGGTAGGCCGGATGGCCCGCTTCCCCATCCATCCCCTGCTGGACTTTGCCCAGCAGCAGGGCTCAGGCTATCTCTCCGCCGCCTTTGCCGTGGGGGGCAGCTTGACGGCCCCCTCCTTTAAGGGGATGGTGGAGCTGACCAGGGCCCAGGTGGCGGGCCAGAAGATCAAGGAGGCCCACGGCTTCATCGCCCTGCAGGACAACGTGGTCACCGTCAAGAACCTGGTAGCCTCCATGGAGCAGGGCAGCCACACGGCTGGAGGCAGCGTAGACCTGCGGGGGGCGGAGCCCGTCCTAGACCTGGCTATGGAGACGAAGCGGGTGCGGATGGAGCCCCTCATCGCCGCCGCCGGCCTGACGGAAAGCACCCACATGACGGGCAACTTTGACAACGTGATGCAGGTGAAGGGCCCCCTGAGCAACCTCCACGTGGAGGGGGAGGCCCACCTGTACGAGGGCAGCGCCCAGGGCTACCTCATCGACAGCATCCGCACCCGCTACATGCTGGACGAGGGGGCGGTGTACCTCCGCAGCGCCCTTATCACCACCCTGGGCTCCAGCCTGCGGCTGCGGGGCCACATGACCAAGGAGCGGCAGCTGGACTTTGACCTGCGGGCCAGGGCCATCAGCCTGAAGAGGCTGCCCATCATGAGCGATGACTGGCGGCTGGACGGTTTGGTCAGCGCTGAAGGCCACATCGGCGGCAGCATCAGCGCCCCCTTCTTCCGGGGCCAGGTGACCAGCGACGCAGTAAGCGTGAACGGAGAGACCCTGACGGAGCTGGTAGGCACCCTGGAGAGCAACGGCCGGGACGTGAACCGGCTGGAGGCGGAATTCAAGCAGCCCCATCCAGACAGCCAGTCGGAGTACGGCATCTACAAGGCCAGCCTGAGTCTGAACATACCTAAGCACGACCTGCGGGGCAACATCGGGGTGATGTGGGGCAGGGTAGGCGGCCTGTTGCGGCTCTGTAACTACGGCTACAACATCGACGGCAGCCTCATCGGCGACATCGTGATCAACGAGAAGGGGGACGGGCGGATCGACATCAACGCCCATGTGGAGGACGTAACCATCCACGACCTTAAGTACTACGGCCTGCGCTTCAAGGGCTACCTGCAAGACAGGGTGCTGCACCTGGAAAACGTGAAGCTGCAGGAGAAGAAGGAAGAAGAGTTTAGGGGCAGCATCATGGCCGGCGGCTTCGTGGACCTGGGGAAGAAGGCCATGAACCTGAACCTGCGGGCCGTGGCTGCCAACCCGGCCCTCGCCACTGCCGTGATGGAGGAGCCTGTCGCCATCACCGGCAAGATGAACCTGGCCGCCCACGTAGCCGGCAGCTTCGTGGATCCAGTGGGCACCGCCTACCTGAACATCCAGTCCGGCAGCGTAGCGGGAGTGGAACTGGACAACATCGACGCGGCCATGGACATCGACCAAGGGGCCATCCGCCTGGTGGAGGCAGTGCTGGCCAAGGACATCTACCGGGTGAAGGCCAGGGGCAGGATACCTCTGGACCTCCTCTACGAGCGGGGAGAAAAGAGGCAGCCTGATCCGGAACTGGACATCGATATCGACCTAGACGAGGCCCGGCTAGGACTGCTGCCCGTGTTAACCGACTGGGTAGAGTGGGCGGTGGGGGATACCAAGGGCCGGCTCCACATCGGCGGCACCCTGGCAGAACCCCTGCTCCAAGGGGGCCTCAGCGTCCAAGGCGGCAGCGTGAAGGTCAGATACGTGGACAGCATCATAGACAATATTGACGCTGAAATGAACTTCCAAGGGGATAGGGTGGCCATCAAGAACGTGTCTGCCACCCTGGGCCGGGGCCGGCTGGCAGCGGACGGCAGTTATGCCCTGCGGGCCAGCGCCGCCGAAACCTACCGGCTCCACGTCAGCGCCCAGGACGCCCAGCTAGTCAGCTCCGTCTTCAGCGGCAGGCTGAACAGCGATTTAGTCATAGAGCCCCAGCGCTACATCCGCAGGGCCAACAAGGAAACAGGGCAGGGGAGGGCAGCGGCCTACCGGCCCCGCATCCAGGGGAAGGTGCGGCTGGACGACGTGCTGCTGAACATCTCCTCCGTCCCTGAAACTGGAGACGGGGGCGGCAGCCTGGGCCTGGATCTGGCCCTGGAGCTAGGGCCTAAGATCCACATGCTGAAC
Organism: uncultured Phascolarctobacterium sp.; assembly: GCA_964641395.1. GTDB lineage: Bacteria > Bacillota > Negativicutes > Acidaminococcales > Acidaminococcaceae > CANQBR01. The sequence continues at coordinate 59,891 of CAZXKQ010000003.1, forward strand.
CCCTACCTGTACGACATTTGGCTGAAGGGCGGCCTGACCATCAAGGGCAGCACCGACTTCCCGGTTATTGACGGCACCATCAAGGCCGAGAAGGGCAGCATCACCTACCTGCGCACCCCCTTCAAGCTGAACGCCGCCTCCCTGAGCTGGGTGACTCCGGGCAGCTTCCTGCCCAATGTGAACATCGAGAGCACTGCCCGCTTCAGCCGTTACTTCATCGCCATGAAGATCACCGGTCCGGTGGACACTATGGACCTGGCCATGACCAGCAATCCCCCTCTCAGCAAGGACACCATCGTCCGCATGCTCACCCTGCAGCGGGACAGCGCCAGCACTGACGAGGTTACCGGGGAGGACGTGAACAATCTGATGACCGCCGGCCTGCAGATGACGGTGCTGGGGGACGTGGAGATGTTCATGAAGCAGACCTTCGGCCTGGACCAGTTCCGGGTCTACACCGGCAAGGCCCGCAGCGGCGTAGGCTTTGAAAGCTACAAGGATAGGAACCGGGAGCTCACCGAGGAAGAGCGGCAGAATTACAACATCCTGGTCAGCAAGTACCTGACCCCGGCCCTCCTCTTCGGCTACACCACCAGCTTTGACACCGAACAGAGCGCCGTCTTCGGCCAGGTGGACATCACCCGCCACTTCAACCTGACCTACTCCCGCCGGGACGGGCAGGCGGTGCAGGAGCCGGAGGACTGGTATGGTTTGGAATATAAAATATCTTTCTAAAGGCCATAAAATAGCCGTGTCAAAGAGCTAGGCTTATGGTATAATGGTGAGGATAGGTTGATTTTTAGGCAAAGGAGGAAGGGCTGTGCTGCAAGAGTTTTTAGCAGAGTTGCGCAAGACCAAGCTGCTGGAGCCGGCAGAGGAGACAGTTCTGTGGCAGGCGGCTGCCGCAGGGGATATGGCGGCCCACCGCCTCCTGATGACCTCTTACCAGCCCCTGGTCTTCAAGCTGGCCATGGAGTTCCACCTAGGGGAGGCCCAGACCATGGAGCTGATCCAGGAGGGCATGGTAGGCCTGTTGGAGGCTGCTGAAACCTACGACTACCGCCGGGGGGTGGCCTTCAGCCTCTTTGCCAGCTACCGGATCAAGGGGGCCATGCTGGACTTCCTCAAAGACAGGGGCCAGACCAGCCACCTGTCTTTGGAAGGGGAGCTGGACAACGGCCTCACCCTAGGCCAGGTTTTGGCCGCCGAAGCAGCCACCCCTGTGGAAGTGGCAGAGCGGCACATGCTCAGCGAAAAGGTGGCGGCGGCTATGGCCCGGCTGCCTCAGCGGGAGCAGGCGGTGTTGCAGGGCATCTTTGTGGAAGATAAGTCGGCCCAGGCTGTGGCCGAGCTGCTCCACGTCAGCCTGGGCCACGTCTACAGGCTGCAGAAGCGGGGGGTGCGCCGGGTACGGGGCATGCTGAGCCGCTTCATCCACGAAATAAAGGGCTAGGAGACTGGCCCTTTAAATAGTTAAACCAGGGAGTATAAAGAAGGAAGACGAAGCTATTCTGCCGTGGCGGCTGAATATGCCTTGTTTTTGCCTGTTAAAAAAATGCTCTTAGAGGGACTTTAATAGTGTTACGGCCCTGAGGCTACGGGGCCGTACGGCAAGCCTGAGCCACCCTGGCGGTGGGAAAGAAGGGCCCTTACTATGAAGGCTAAAGGCTCCCTATCCCTGATGCAGCGCATACGCAGCGCCATCAGCAGTCTGGAAAACGCCGAGCAGAGTTTTAAAGAGAACCAAGCCGTACGGGGAGAACTGGACCTGATGCTGGCGGAGGCAGAGTTGAAGACCCTGAGGAAGAAGGGCTCCCTGCCCTGGAACTGGAACCGCCAGCTCCTGGCCCTCAGTGCCGCCTGCCTCCTGTTTTTGGCCGGCTTCGGAGGCTGGTGCTGGGCCCAGGGAGGTCTGGCGCCGGCTGAGGGGGAGGCTAGCCAGAAGGTGGCTACCCAAGAACTGGCCCCAGCCCAGACCCAGGAGGGACAGCAGGCAGGGGTCCAGGAGGTGGAGCAGGGCCGGAAGAAGGTTCTGCCCCAGCAGGCCGGCCCTAGCAAGACCCGGCTGTCGGAGGAGGAGATGCGGGTGCTGGTGCGGAGCGCCAGGACCTGGCTGCACAATAGTAAATAAGGACTGTTCTGTCTAGTATATCAGGTATATTAGGAGGAAGGTATTTTGAAGAAGAGAGCTTTGGCTGGCACCCTCACCCTGGGCCTCACCGCCCTAGTTTTGGCCACCTCGGTCTTTGGCCCTGGCACTCCCGTCCTGGCGGCGCCCACAGGGGAGAGCAGGACCAGTAATACCTATGTGCGCAACGGGGAGTTCATACCGGTGAAGCTGCGCAAACAGGCGGAGAAGGCCGACAGGAAGAGCCGGGGCAAGGGGGGCAAGTACGTCTACGTCATCGGCAAGACCAATGCGGATAAGAAAGAGAATACCGCGGAGGCCAAGGAGCCGGGGGACGTGAGCGAAGAGGCCAGGACCCACCAGATCATGACCAAGAAGAAGGGGAAGAAGCAGTACGACCAAGTCTACGTCATCGGCGAGACCAACCGGGAGGAGGCCGGGGACAGGCATGAGGTGAGGGTTAAGAAGGAAGAGCCGGCTCCGGAGGGGAAGCAGCTGCCTAAGCGGAAGCGGGGGCAGAAGTACGACCAGGTCTACGTCATCGGCCAGACCAACCGGGATAAGGAAGAAAACACCGCCACCCCCAGGGGCGGCGACAGCACCCAGATTATGACTAAGAAGGGGGAGGAGGACCAGAGCCCCCGCCAAGGAGAGGCCAGGCAGCAGGCCGGAGCCTATGAGGCAGGCGGCGAGGAGGGGCAGGAGGCTAACTCCCACCAGATCATGACCAACAAGGAGGCCCGGGAGAGGGCGGAGGCGGAGCCGGCCCCTCCCCAACAGGGCAATGAAAGCTACAGCCAGGTGTACGTAATCGGCTCCACCGGCAAGAAGGAAAACAGCAACCAGCCTGTGGAGGGCCCTAGTCCGGCCCCAGGCAGCGGCCTGGGCCCCGGCCGTCCCAGCAGCGAGCTCCAGTATCAGGCCCCGCCGGCAGAAATAGGGGCGGAAAACCCTATGGCCCCCTACCTGGGCAAGCTGATCACCAAGCACGTGGTGGAGGGGAACAAGCTGGTGCCCACTGAGGAAGTGCTGGCAGTGTTGAAGACTAAGGCCGGCACCCCCCTGACGGAGCAGGGGCTGAGCGAGGATCTCAGCGCCATCTACGGCCTGGGCTACTTCTACGATCTGCGGCCGGAATACGTCCAGGTGCCGGAAGGGGTGCAGCTAGTCTACCATGTGCTGGAAAACCCTCTCTACAAGGGAGTGGCCGTCCAGGGCAGCACGGTTAAGCTGGACAAGGCCCCGGAGGCCTACTTCGACCTGGAGGAGGGCCGCATAGCCAACCTGCGGGAGATCAACCAGTGCGTCCAGAACCTGCAGGAGGCCTACCGGGCCCAGGGCTACATCCTGGCCCGGGTCACCGACGTGCACATGAACCCGGACGGCATCCTGGGGATCACCGTCAACGAGGGCATAGTGGAGGGCTTTAAGACCAAGGGCAACGTAAAGTGCAAGGACTACGTCATCACCAGGGAGATGCGGTTGAAGGTGGGCAAGCCCTTTAACGCCAAGGACGCCCGCCGCAGCATGCAGCGGATCTACAACCTGGGCTACTTTGAAGACGTGAACGTGAGGCTGAACCCAGGCCGGGAGCCTAACGCGGTAGAGGTGGAGATCTCCGTAGTGGAGATGAACACCGGCACCTTCGGCATCGGAGCCGGCTACAGCAACGCCGACGGCTTCATCGGCATGATCTCCATCGGCGACAAGAACTTTAGAGGCATAGGGGACAAGGTGAACATCCGCTGGGAGTTCGGCGGCGAAGACAACAAGAACTACGACTTCACCTATACCAGGCCCTGGTTGGACAACAAGGAGACCACGGGCACCATCAACCTCTACGACATCACCAACGAGTACGAGGACTATGACATCGACGACCACCGTATCGCCAGGTACGACAAGAAGCGGCGGGGCCAGGAGCTGACCCTCAGCCGTAAGACGGACAACGACTTTATCTCCAACTTCATCGTCTTGAAGAACCGGCAGGACATCTACAAGGGCGTGGCTGACGGCTACGAGGGGAGTACCCAGTACTACGAGAGCAGCTACGACTCCCACCGCAAGTACTACGAGCCGGCCACAGCGGACGCTCGCCGCAAGGAGAACTTCGGTACCACCCGGTCCATCACCATAGGCCGGATCTTCGACTCCCGGGACAACATCTACGATCCCCACGAAGGCAAGCGCACCAGCTACAGCATCGAGCATGCCGGCTTCATGGGCGGCGACTTTGACTTTACCAAGTTCTCTGCCGACTGGCGCTACTACTACAGGGGCGGCGGCCAGACAGTGTGGGCCCTGAACCTGGCGGCAGGCTATGCGGAAGGGGATATGCCCCTCTCCCAGCGCTTCCGGATGGGCGGCAGCGACACCCTGAGGGGTTACGAAGACGATCAATTCCGGGGCAACAGCATGGTGAAGGCTACGTTGGAGTACCGCTTCCCCATCATCAAGCGGGTGCAGGGGGTACTCTTCAACGACAATGGTTACGCCTGGGATAAGCGCTTCCAGGACGACTTCGACCTAGGCCTGGTAAAGAGCAGCGTCGGCGTAGGCGTGCGGGTTAACTCCCCCTTGGGGCCCATCAAGGTGGACTACGGCGTAGGCGACGACGGAGGCAAGTTCCACTTCAGCTTCGGCGGCCAGTTCTGAGGCCGGCTGGGCAAAGGAGTTTTTGGGAATGGCAGCTTTTGGCTTAGCCCGTCTGGCTGCAATGGTAGGCATCATCAGCCTAATGCTGCCATTGCAGCCTGTTTTTTCCCTACCAATAGAGAATATCCAGGTGAGGCTCTACGATGCCGACGGCGGCACCAGCGCCCCCCTTTTGGAGAAGATGGCCGGCAGCATGGAAGTGGTGGCCCGGCAGCTGCTCCTGGACAAGGAGGCGGAGCAGGTGGCCGGAGAGAGGGAGGCCTACCAGCGGCTCTTCAAGGAGATCGCCGACCGGGTCTTCAGCGGCTACGAAACCGCCGGGGTGGAGCTGGCCCCTGGTCCCAGCGCCCAGCTGGCCTTCTACGTGCGGCCTTGGAGCGGCACCATCGAGGATGCGGCGGTAGACCTGCAGTTTTCCGGCATCGACGGGGAAACCGCCCGCCTGCTGGAAGAGCGGCTGCCCGGCCTGCGCCAGCGGCTGGCTGACACTATCAACGGCGCCTCCCGGGACGTGGGGGACTGGGCCGGAGGCATCCTGCGCCGGCTGGTGCGGGATGAGGTGGAGGAACAACTGCCGGAGTTCAAGGCGGCGGTGGACCTGGCCCAGGAAGGGGAGAGGACCGTGGTCCAGGTGGTCATCTACCCGGTGGGCCCCCTGGTCAGCGACATCCGCTACGAGATGCGCAGCGAGGCCATCCCCAACGTGATGCTGATGGAGCTGAAGTACAAGTACCGCCAGCTCTGCGACAGGTTCCGGGGCCTGCCGGTGGCCTACATCCAGCGGCACCAGCAGGAGCTGGAAGCCCAGCTCTTGGCCGAACTGGGCCGGGAGCGGGAGGTGCGGGACTTCAACCTTACCCCCACCGTAGTGCTCACCCCGGGTAACACCCTGGGGGTGGACCTGTTGATGAACTCCAAGGAATACCGCCTTTACTTTGAGGGCTACGGCGACGTAGGCCGGGAGGAGGAGAACCTCTCCGGCAAGGCCCACCTAGGGAAGCTGGTGACCCCGGAGGACGAGGCCTTCGCCGAGGCGGAGGTCATCCTGGACGACGTCCACTGGCGTTACGGCCTGGGCTACGCCCGGCTGTGGGGCAAGAGCAGCTGGAGCTACATGCGGCGGATGCCCGTAGGGGACAACGTGTACAAGCTAGAATACGGCCTGGGGCCCAAGTGGCGGCTGCGGGCCCAGCACTCCTCCGGCGATGATAGGAACGAGTACGGGGTACGCTACCGGGTGCATGAGTTCCTCAGCCTGGAAGGAGTCTACGGCGGGGACGAATTCTACTTGCGGCTGATAGGAAATCTCTAGCCCCCTTGCCAGGAGGGGCTGGGGCTGATATAATATAAACGGCGTTGAGCCACGGCTTATTTTAGTAATTTTGAAGAAAGAAGGCACTAAAACTATGATGCAGTTGTTGCGCAACCCCAAGAATGTAAAGCTGGTCTCCCTCTTTATCGCCGCAGTCTTCGTAATAGGCTGCTTCGCCCTCTCCATTACCCAGAGCGGTTTTGGCAAGGTGGTGCAGGCCGCCTCTAGCGAATCGGCCATCGGCGTGGTAAACACCCAGCTGCTCTTCAGCCAGAGCCCGGACACCAAGGCCGCTGAAGGCACCCTGCGCCAGTTCATGGAAGAGACTCAGAAAGACTTTAACGAGAAGAGCAAGGCCATGAACGACCAGGAGAAGCAGCGCTACTACGCCCAGTGCCAGCAGCGGGTGGAGGCCAAGCAGAGAGAGCTGACCGAGCCCATCCAGAAGAAGATTGAAGCCGCCATCCAGAAGGTGGCTAAGAAGAAGGGCCTGTCCGTAGTAGTAGAGAAGCGCACCGTGGTTTACGGCGGCGTTGACATTACCGACGAAGTAGCCAAGGATTTGCAGAGCGGCAAGTAAGCTAGGCTGAGGAGGTTGGCATGAGCAAGGCCTCAGGCTGCTTTTACCCAGCCCTCCTGCTGGCGGGGCTCCTCTGCCTCAGTTCAGGCTGCGGCCTCTCCGGTACCGCCCACAGCCCTAAGACGGCCTACCTCCGCTACCAGGAGGTGGCCGCCGCCCACCCCAGCCAGGCCAAACTGCGCGTGGGGCAGGCTGTTTTGCGCACTTTAGAGGGGCGGGAGCTGCAGGAAAGGCGGCTGCTGGCCGCCCAGCTAGGGGGCCTGGAGCAGCTTTCCCGCTTGAAGACGGCTTCGGCGGCTAACTTCCTGGCGGCGGAATACGACACCAAGCTCTACGAGGCCAGGCGGCGGGAAGCCGCCCTGCTGGAGCAGCGGCTGGCGGCGGCCCAGGAGCAGGCTGAGGAGCTGGTGAGCCAGCGGCGGCAGGCTGTGGAGGAAGACTACAGGCTGCGCCTCTTCAACCTACGCCTGGAGCTAGAAAACACCCGGCCCCTGCCTAGGGTGGCCGCCAGCATGACCCGGGCGGAGCTGCGCCAGTACGAGCGGGATGCCAAGGCCAGGATGGAGGCTGTCAGCGCCAAGCTGAAGCAGGAGCGGGATGCCAAGGTGGCCGCCATCGAGGCGGAGAAGGCCGGCCATGTGCGGGACTTCCTGGGCCCGGACCTGGCTGCCTCCCGGGAGCGGCTGGCGGCAGAGGCCAGCAAGGGCCAGGCAGAACTGGAGGCCAGGCTGGCTGCTGAGCAGCAGAAGAAGCTGCCCCCTGAAGCGGAGGCCGCCCTCACCCAGGCCTTGACGGTCCTGGAGCGGGAGCAGACTAAGCAACGGCTGAAGAACCAGGAGCTGAGTCGGAAGATAGAGGGTGACATCGTCTCTTTGACCACTAAGATAGCCAAGGAGAGGGGTTACAGCATAGTATACCGGGACGTGGTGGCAGCCGGCACTGCGGAGGACATAACCGAGGAGCTGAAGGCCCAGCTGGCCAAGCTGGCCCCGGCCAAGGCTGAGGATGGAAAGGAAAAAGGAGAAGGTAGATAGGATGGGCAAGAAGCTGCTGGCCGCAGTAATGCTGGCCTGCGCCCTAGGCAGCCTGGGCTGCTTCGGCCGCAATGCAGATTTTGGTACGGTAGACTTGAAGCGGGTAGAGGCAGAGTCGCCAGTGGTGAAGACTATCAAAGAGGACTTTGCCAAAAAGATGGGCGAGCTGCAGGACCAGATGAAGAAGGAGATGGAGGGCAAGAGCCAGGAGGAGGCTGGCAAGATCGGCGAAGACTACGCCGCCAAGGGCAAGCTGATCCAAAGCGAGACCCAGAACAAGCTGAAGAGCAGCCTGGACTCCGCCCTCAGCCAGGTAGCCCAGGAGAAGGGCCTGGGGGCCATCTTGGTGAAGGACGTGGTGCCTCAGGGAGGTACGGACGTTACCAACGAAGTTATCGCAAAGATGAAATAGAGGCTGAGCCAGGAGGGCCGCCTAGCAAAGGCCCTCAGAAGGCTGCTGCAGGCAGGCCTGGAGCTAGAGGGGCCTGCTAGGTGGAGGACGGACCTGTGATAGAGAAGAGCGTACAGGAGCTGGCGGTTTTTTTACAGGGGAAGGTAGAGAATGACGCACCGGACCTGGTGCTCACCGGGGTTAGCGACCTGGTGACGGCCGGGCCCCAGGACGTGTCCTTCGCCGTGCCTCCCTATGTGGAGCGCTGCCACGAGAGCAAGGCCGGCGCCCTGGTCATAGGCTTGGAGGATAGGCCTAAGACCCGGCGGCCCTTGATCCGGGTGGCCAATCCCCGGGCCGCCTTCGCCGCCCTGTTGGGCCTCTTCCGGCCTCCGCTAGAGATAGAGCGGGTGATCAGCCCCCTGGCCTACGTCTCCCCGACGGCCGTGCTGGGGAAGAATGTGGCGGTCCAGGCCTTCGCCTTCATCGAGGCGGGGGCGGAGATAGGGGACGACTGCGTCATCTATCCTTCCGTGTACGTAGGCCGCAATGTGAAGATCGGGGCCGGCTCCACCCTCTACCCTAACGTCACCATCAGGGAGGACTGCGTCATCGGCCGGCGGGTCATCCTCCAGGCCGGGGCGGTCATCGGCGGCGACGGCTTCGGTTATACCAACGAGGCAGACGGCAGCCACAAGAAGATCCTCCAGACAGGCAACGTCATCATCGAGGACGATGTAGAGATAGGCAATAACTCCTGCGTAGACCGGGCCACCACTAAGAGCACCGTGGTAGGCAGGGGCAGCAAGCTGGACAACCTGGTCCACCTAGCCCACAACGACATAGTGGGGAAGAACTGCCTCTTCTGCGGCCACGTAGGCATCTCCGGCAGCGTCACCATCGGGGACAACTGCGTCTTCGCCGGCCAGGCGGCCACCGTCGGCCACATCACCATCGGGGATAACTGCATCTTCGGCGGCAGGACCGGCATCATCGGCAACATCCCTGCCAATTCCCAGATGGCAGGCTTCCCCGCCCAGCCCTACAAGGAGTGGCTGCGGCACGAAGCCTCCCTGCGCAAGGTGGGGGAGCTGCTGAAACGGGTTAAAGAATTAGAAAAGGAAGTAGAACGGTTAAAAGGCTCTAAGGCTAAAATTTAAGAACTGCTTTTACGGAACTTAAGTATATGCGGAAAAGGATGTTGACTACGTGCTCCAGTACCAGCTCATGAAGCTCTGCTCCAAACTCCTCTGCCTGGCCCCTAGGGCCGTGCAGCGAGGGGTGGCCGCCTGCTTGGGCCAGATAGCCGTCTGGGCTACTCCCAGGTGGCGTATGACCATGGCCGTGGCCAATATCCAGGAGTGCCTGGGCCTGGGGGAGGCTGAGGCTGCCGCAGTGGCCGAGGCCAGCGTGCGCCGCTTCGGCCGGATGATCGTAGAGGTGCTGCGCTTCCCCCTCCTCACTGCCGACAAGGTGGACCACTGGGTGGAGTACGAGGACTGGGAGCGCTATGAGGCGGCCTTTGCCGAGGGGAAGGGCATCATCATGTGCACCGCCCACTACGGCAACTGGGAGCTCCTAGGCGGGGCCACCGCCTTGAAGCTGGGCCATCCCCTGCTGGCCATAGCCAGGAGGCAGAACAACGGCCAGATGGACCGCTTCATCCACGAGTACCGGGAGCTGGTAGGCCAGAAGCTGGTCTACAACCATGGGGGCCATTCCCTGATGGCCATCAGCCGCATGCTGAGGGAGAAGCACCACCTAGGGGTGGTGTACGACCAGGATACTAACGATGGGGGAGTGAAGACCAAGCTCTTCGGCAAGGACTGCTCCATGCCCTCGGGGCCGGCAGCCCTCTCCCGGCTGTACGGCAGCCCCATCCTGCCGGTCTTCATCCACAACCGGCCGGACGGCACCCACCTAGCCCGGGTGCACCCTGCCTTCCACACCCCCCGCACGAAGGACAAGGAGGCCGACTTAGCGGCTGCCACCGCCTACCTGGTGGGGGTCTTGGAGGAGGAGGTCCGGGCGGAGCCGTCCATGTGGTTCTGGGCCCACGACCGCTGGAAGGACGGGCGGAAGCGCTTCCACGGCGGCAAGAAGTAAAGCTTGGAAGATAGATTGATCTAGATTTATAGAGCTATAGATATGAGGAGCGTAGTGCAAACTATGACGAGGAACGAGCAGGCCAGGCAGCACACTATCAAAGAGGTGGTAAGCTACTCTGGCATAGGGCTGCACTCAGGCAGAGAAGTGGTGATGCGGCTGTTGCCGGCGGCGGCGGACAGCGGCGTCACCTTCATCCGCACCGACCTGGCAGGCCGGCCGGAGATCAGGGCAGTTCCTGCCAACATCACTTCCACCTTGAAGGCCACCACCCTGGGGATAGAAGGGGCCGAAGTCTTTACGGTGGAGCACCTGCTGGCGGCCCTGAGCATGGCGGGGATAGACAACGTACGGGTGGAGCTGTCCGCCCCGGAGCCGCCGGTGGCCGACGGCAGCGCCCTGGTCTTCTGGGAGCTGATCGCCCAGGCGGGCCGGGTGGAGCAGGAGGCGCCTCGGCAGGTGTACGCCTTGGACCGGGTCTTCTCCGTCTACGACGGGGACAGGTACATCACCCTGCTGCCCTACGACGGCTTCCGCATTTCCTTTACTTCGATTAACAAGCATCCCCTCCTAGGCACCCAGTTCTTCGACCTGGAGCTGACCCCGGAGAACTTCGCCGCCGAGATCGCTCCGGCCCGCACCGTAGCCTTTACGGAGGAGCTGGAGATGCTGCGGAAGCTAGGCCTGGGCCTGGGGGGCACTTTGGAAAACGTAGTGGTCTTCGACAAGGACAGGGTCCTCTCCCAGACCCGCTACGAGGACGAATTGATCCGCCATAAGATCCTGGACGTAATCGGGGACTTATCCCTCTTAGGCCCTATCAAGGCCCACGTGGTGGCCCTCAAGACCGGCCACTCCTTGAACGGTAAGCTGACTAAGGAAGTAGAAGCATATAGAAAGGCTCAGGCAGGGGCCCCAGCGAGGAGGAAGGAAGCCATGACTGAAGAGAAAGAAAAGGCCGTAGCACCGGAGAGAAAGCCCATCACCCTGGATATCAACGAAATAACCAAGATACTGCCCCACCGTTACCCCATGCTCCTAGTGGACAAGGTGCTAGACGTGGAGCCTATGAAGTACGCCATCGGGGTGAAGAACATCACCGCCAACGAGATGCAGTTCCTAGGCCACTTCCCCGGCCAGCCCATTATGCCCGGGGTGCTGCTCATCGAGGCCATGGCCCAGGTGGGAGGCATAGCCATGCTCTATCCGGAGGAGAACCGGGGGAAGATCTCCGTCTTCGCCCGCATCGACAACGTGCGCTTCCGCCGCCAGCTCCTGCCGGGGGACCAGCTCATCACCAGGGCCGAAGTGACTAAGATCATGCGCAACAATATGGGCATCATCCACTGCGAAGGCCGGGTAGAGGGGAAGATCGCCTGCGAGTGCGACTGCACCTTCGCTATCAGGTAGGCCGAGAAAAAAATAAAAAGGGAAAAAAGGCAGATTGGGTAGGAAAGCGGCGAAAAAGCAAGCTAATCCTTCCAATCTGCTTTTATTTATGCTAAACGGGCTGTTTTGCCGGGTCAAAATCCCCCTGGAAGGGGGACTATAGTAATGTTTATAAGTGTAGGCGTGCGGGCTAGCCGTGCCCAGTTCTTTTCGGGAGTGAAGACCATGAGTGAAGAGCAGGAGCTGCAAACTTTTATCCATCCTACGGCGGTGGTGGATCCTAGCGCGGTAATCGGCAAGGGCTGCCACATCGGCCCCTACGCCATTATCGGCCCGGACGTAGTGCTGGGGGAGGGCTGTGATGTGCAGCCCCATGCGGTAATCCACCAGTATGCCACCATAGGGAAGAATTGCCGCTTCTTTCCCGGCTGCTCCATCGGGGCCATCCCCCAGGATCTGAAGTTTGCCGGGGAGAAGAGTTACACGGTGATCGGGGATAACTGCACCTTTAGAGAGTGCTGCACCGTCAACAGGGCTACCGGGGAGGGGAACGAGACCCGCCTAGGCAGCAATGTGCTGATGATGGCCTACACCCACGTAGCCCACAACTGCATCGTAGGCAACAACGTAATCATGAGCAACGTAGCCACCCTGGCCGGCCACATCATGGTGGAGGACAGGGCCATTATCGGCGGCCTGGCGGCAGTGCATCAGTTTTGCAAGATCGGCCGCAACGCCATGATCGGCGGCATGGCCCGGGTGGCCCAGGACGTGCCTCCCTTTATGATCGTCTCCGGGGATCCTTCCTTCGTCTCCGGCCTGAACAGCGTAGGCCTGGCCCGGGCCGGGATGCCGGCGGAGGAGCGCTCCCAGCTGAAGAAGGCCTTCCGCATCCTCTACCACAGCGGCCTGCCTATGCAGGAGGCCATAGCCACCATGGAGCAGGAACTGGACAGCTGCGAGCCGGTAGAGCACCTGCTGCGCTTCCTGCGCAACGTGGAGCGGGGCATCATCCGCACCCGCAAGGGCTAAGGGCATGGAGGTGCTGGCTGTCTTAGCAGGCCTAGGCCGGCTGCCGGTGGCAGTGGCCAAGGCGGCCCAGGCCCAGGGCTACCGGGTGGTAACCGTAGGCCTGCTGCCCCAGGTGGAGGAGGAGGCGCTGCAGGCGGCTTCTTCCGCCTACTATGCCGTCAATGTGGGCCGCATCGGCAAGATCATCAACATCCTGCACCAGGAAGGTGTAGGGAAGGTGACCATGATCGGCAAGGTCTCCAAGGAAGTGCTGTACAAGGTGGGGGGCTTCGTCCCCGACCTGCGGGCCCTGAAGCTGTTGGGCAGGCTGCCTAACCGCAAAGACGACACCATCATGCTGGCCCTGGTGGCAGAGCTGGAGGGGGAGGGCTTCCAGGTGGTGGATCAAACCCAGCTGCTCCAACCCCTGCTGCCGAAGCCGGGGGTTTTGACTAAGCGGCAGCCCAGCCAGGGAGAGCTGGCAGACATGGACTTCGGCTTCCGCATGGCCAAGGCCATAGGAGGCCTGGACATAGGCCAGACGGTGGTGGTGAAGAACCGGGCGGTGATGGCGGTGGAAGCCATCGAGGGCACGGATAACTGCATCCTGCGGGGCGGCTACCTAGGCAAGGGCGGGGTCATCGTGGCCAAGGCGGCTAAGCCGGCCCAGGACCAGCGCTTCGACGTGCCGGGCTTCGGCCTGAAGACTATGGAGAGCATGATCCAGGCCGGTGCCACGGGGATAGTGATAGAGGCCGGCAACACCCTGATCGCCGACCAGGAGGAGACGGTGGCCCTGGCAGACGCCCACGGCATCACCATCCTGGTGCGGGAACAAGACCCTGAGCCCTAGGGTGGAAGGAGCTGCCTTTTCCAAGCAAGCGGTTTGATAGGCTGCTTGCTTTTGTGTTATAATTAGAAGATGAAATGAAGGGCCCCAGGCGTCCCAAGCCGGGGGCTGGGAGGCGGGCAGGTGAGGGATAATGGCTAAGATCTTGATATCCGCCGGGGAGGCGTCAGGGGACGTCCATGCGGCGGCGGTAACCGCCCAACTGAAAAGGCTGGATCCAGAGGGCCAGGTCTTCGGCATGGGCGGGGACGCCCTCCGCTCCGCCGGGGGAGAGGTGCTCTTCGACATCAAGGAGCACGGGGTGATGGGCTTTATCGAGGTCATCAAGAAGCTCCCCGCCCTCTTCCGGCTGCGCCGGGCCTTCGCCCAGGTGATGGAGGAGAGGAAGCCGGACGCCCTGGTGATCGTAGACTACCCGGGCTTCAACATGAAGCTGGCGGCCCTGGCCAAGGAGAAGGGCATACCGGTGGTCAGCTACATCGCCCCTAGCGCCTGGGCCTGGCGCAGGGGCAGGGCGAAGACGGTGGCCAGGCTGGTGAGCAAGGTGGCCTGCATCTTCCCCTTTGAGTACCAGGTCTACCAGGAGGCAGGGGCGCCGGTAGAGTTTGTGGGCCACCCCCTCTTGGACATCGTGCGGCCGGAACTGCCCCCGGCGGCGGCCCTGTCCCGCTTCCACAAGCAGCCGGGGCGGAAGCTCATCGTGCTGCTGCCAGGCAGCCGCCTGATGGAGATCGAAAAGATGCTGCCCACCCTGCTGGAGGGGGCCAAGCTCCTCCAGAAGCGGCTGGAGGGGGCGGCGGACTTCCTGCTGCCCCGGGCGGCCACCATACCCAGGGAGCTGCTGGAGCGCCACATAGCCGCCAGCGGCCTCCAGGTGGGCATCACCGAGGGCTATAGCTACGACCTCTTCTCCATAGCGGACCTAGCCCTGGCCACCAGCGGCACGGTGACCTTGGAGGCGGCCCTCTGCGGCCTGGGCAGCGTCATCGTCTACAAGGCCAACCCTGTCTCGGCCTTCATCGCCCGGCTGGTGCTGAACATCCCTAACATCGGCCTGCCTAACATCGTGGCCGGCCGGCAGATCCTGCCAGAGCTGCTTCAGGGAGACTTCACCCCGGAGAAGGTGGCCCAGGCGGCCTGGGACCTCCTCCAGGAGGAGAGGCAGGCCCGACTGCGGCAGGACCTGGCTGCTGTGCGGCAGCGGCTGGGGGCAGGAGGGGCCGTGGAGAAAGTGGCGCGGCTGATTTTACGCGTGGCAAAGGAGCCAGGATGAACCTCTATCTTCGCACCATACGCTATATCAAGCCCTATATTATGCTCCTTTTGGGGGCGGGGATCTGCACCGTAGGGGCCACCGGAGGCACGGTCTACCTGCCTTGGATCATCAAGGACATAGTGGACGACGTCCTCTCCCGCAAGGACCTGGCCATGCTTAACTACATAGCCATGAGCATTGTGGCGGTGTTCATCGCCAGGGGCCTCTTCTACTACGGCCAGAGCTACTTGATGAACTACGTAGGCCAGCACGTGGTCATAGACATCCGCAAGGAGGTCTTTGAGAAGCTGCAGCGCCTGAGCATGTCCTTCTACGACCGGAACAAGACCGGCACCATCATGAGCTACGTGACCAACGATGTGAACGCCCTGCAGACGGCCATGGTGGAAAACATCGTGGAGATGATCACCGAGGGGGTCATCCTGGTCTGCTCCATCGTGATGATGCTCTACCTAGACTGGAAGCTCTTCTTCCTCACCCTCTGCACCTTCCCCTTCGTGCTGGGCTTCATCGACGCCTTCGGCAAGAGCATCAGGAAGAACGGCAGCCGCATCCAAGAGGTGACGGCGGACATCACCAGCGTGCTGCAGGAGACGGTATCCAGCGCCCGGGTGATCAAGTCCTTCGTGCGGCAGGACTACGAGATCAGCCGCTTCGACAAGGAGAATATCAACAATTTCAAGGCTAACATGAAGAACGCCCGCCTCATGGCCACCCTCACCCCTACCATAGAGCTGGTGGCGGCCCTGGGGGTGACCCTGGTGGTTTGGTACGGCGGCCGCAGCGTCATCAACGGCAGTATGACTGCCGGCGCCCTGGTGGCCTTCCTCACCTATGCGGTGAACATCTCCAACCCTATTAAAAGGCTGAGCCGGGTCATCGGCAACATCCAGAAGGCCATGGCCGCCGCCCAGCGGGTGTTCGCAGTGCTGGACATGAAGGAAGAGATCGCGGATGCGGCAGACGCGGTGGCCCTGCCGCCGGTGAAGGGCTACGTGGACTTTGCCCATGTGTCCTTCGCCTACAACGAAGAGGAGCAGGTGCTGGACGATGTGTCCTTCCAGGTGGCCCCGGGCCAGGTAGTGGCCTTGGTGGGGCCCTCCGGAGCAGGGAAGAGCACGGTGGCCAGCCTGCTGCCCCGCTTCTACGACGTGACGGCGGGGAGCATCCGCATCGACGGCCTGGATCTGCGCCAGGTCACCCTCAACTCCCTGCGGGAGCAGGTAGGCATAGTGCCCCAGGAGACCATCCTCTTCAACGGCAGCGTCCACGACAACATCCTCTACGGCCGCCTGGACGCTACGGAGGAGGAGATAGTGGCGGCGGCCAAGGCGGCCAACGCCCACGACTTCATTATGGAGCTGCCCCACGGCTACCAGACCATGCTGGGGGACAGGGGGGTGAACATCAGCGGCGGCCAGCGGCAGCGGATCGCCATCGCCCGGGCCATCCTGAAGAATCCCCAGATCCTGGTTTTGGACGAGGCCACCAGCGCCTTGGATTCAGAAAGCGAGCGGGTGGTACAGGAGGCCTTGGACAGGCTGATGATAGGCCGCACCTCCTTCGTCATCGCCCACCGGCTCTCCACCATCAAGAACGCCGACTGCATCCTGGTGCTGGAGCGGGGGCGGCTGATGGAAAGGGGCACCCATGAGGAATTGTTGGCTAAGGAGGGCCTGTACGCCCACCTTTACCACATCCAGTACGCCGGCAAGGAAGAGGAGCACGCCGCCGAGGCCCTAGGGGCTTAGGCCTGGGCAGGGGCCACGCCCTCTTGCTGCGGTCCGTCAGGGCTCTGCAAGCCTACTTCCCCCTTCCAGGTGGGGAACTAACCACCTAGGAAAGTAGGGAGTAGGCATAATTTTTTTGCCAGAGGCAAAGCAACATGTATACTGTATACATGCGGTAGAAAGCAGGGAAGAGGAGGGCAGGGCTGGGAATACAGAGGGGAAAGAGGGGAAGGGAGGCGGGAGGAGTTAAAAAGAAATTGACAATTAAAGGCTGTAAATATTATAATTTAAATAGAGTATAGACCTTCCCTTCGGCCGCCAGTCAGCGCAGGAGGCTGGGGGCAGGAGAGACAGGAGGGGGTTTTTATGGCAAGGTGCATCGTTGTAGCCGATGATCTCACCGGGGCCAATGCCACCGGCGTACTGTTGAAGAAGAACGGGTTCGACACTCTGACCTTGCTACATGCAGCTATAGACAGGGCCGACTCCATCGGAGACTGCGACTGCCTGATCTTTCCCACCGACAGCCGCTCCGTCAGTCCGGAGGAGGCCTACCAACGGGTGCGGCAGGCCCTCACCGTCCTCTCTAAGCCGGGGGTGTGCTTCTACGCCAAGCGGATCGACAGCACCCTGCGGGGTAACCTGGGCAGTGAGACCGATGCCTTCCTGGACACCCTGGGGGAGGACTACATCGCCGTGTGCGTACCCTGCTTCCCCAGCTCCGGCCGGGTGATAGTGGGCAGCCATCTGTTGGTGAACGGGGTGCCTCTGCGCCAGACGGAGGCGGCCGCCGATCCTAAGTGCCCCATTCACACCACTGACGCCCTGGCCCTCTTCCAGGGCCAGACCAAGTACAGGGTGGCCCCCATCCACCTGGACGCAGTGCACAACGGGGCAGAGTACCTGGCCCAAACCATCCTGGCCCAGAAGGAGGCAGGGGCCCGCATCCTGCTGGTGGACAGCGTCAGCGAGGACGACCTGCAGATCGTGGCAGAGGCGGTAGCCGCCTCCGGCATCAAGGCAGTGAGCGTGGATCCCGGGCCCTTCACCGCCTGCCTGGGCAAGAGCCTCATCCCCTGCGAGTGCAACCAGCCTAGCGGCAAGATCTTCTGCGCCATCGGCTCAGTGAACGGGGTAGCCGGGGCCCAGACCCGGCTGCTGTTGGAGCAGCGGCCGGTGACGGCGGTCTACCTGGACGCTGCCACCATCCTGGAGAGCCAGGAGGCCCGGGAGCAGGAGATCCAGCGTCTGACGGCTGAGTTGATCCAACGGCAGGAGGAGAGCAATGTGCTGGCGGTGATCGGCAGCGGCATCGACCCGGCTAAGCGGATCTCCTTCGCCCCCTACATGGAGCGCTGGGGCCTGGACGCAGAAGGGGTGTCGGAGCTGATCAATACCGCCTTCGCCCAGGTGACCCTGGGTGTTTTGGCAGCCTGTCCTGGTATCGGCGGGGTTTACTCCACCGGCGGGGACATCACTGCCGCCATCCACAGCGCTGCCGGCACGGTGGGGCTGCGGCTCTTGGACGAGGTGCTGCCCTTGGCCGGCTACGGCATCGCCATCGGCGGCCGGCTGGCGGGAAAGGCCTTTGTCAGCAAGGGAGGCATGGTAGGCAGGGAGAACGCCATCATCACCTGCACTGACTACCTGCTGGCCCGTTTATAGATGGATGGATAGTTAAGTTTAGGAAAGAGGAGACGAAGAAATGAAGCCTTTAATCGCCATCCCCATGGGGGATCCTGCCGGCATCGGTCCGGAAATAGTGTTGAAGACGGTGGCTGCGGAGGAGATCCAGAGCATCGCCCGCTGCATCGTGATCGGCAGCAAGAAGGTGCTGGACTACGCCATGACCTATCCAGGCAGCCCCCAGCTGGAGCTTGCGGTGGTGCAGGACCCTCGCGAGGGCAGGTATGAGCCAGGGGTGCTGAACCTTATCGACCTGGACAATGTGGACATGGAGGAGTTCCAGGTAGGGGAGGTCAGCGGCATGTGCGGCCGGGCGGCCTATGACTACATCGCCAAGAGCATAGAGCTGGCCAACGCTAGAATCGTTGATGCGGTGTCAACTACGCCTATCAATAAAGAATCTTTGAAAAAAGGAGGCATTAATTTCATCGGCCATACGGAGATCTTCAGTGCGCTGACCCACACCCATGATCCCCTGACCCTCTTCGAGGTGAACAACCTGCGGGTGTTCTTCCTCTCCCGCCATGTGTCCCTGCGCCAGGCCTGCGACATGGTGACCAAGGAGCGGCTCATCGACTACGTGATCCGCTGCACCGCCGCCCTGCGCAAGCTTGGGGTGACCGAGGGCACCATGGCCATCGCCGGCCTCAATCCCCACAGCGGGGAGCACGGCCTCTTCGGCGATGAAGAGGTGAAGGAAGTCTTCCCGGCAGTGGAGGAGCTGCAGAAGCGTGGTTACAAGGTGGTAGGGCCTATCGGGGCGGATTCCGTCTTCTCCCAGGCCCTCCATGGGAAGTACAACAGCGTGCTGAGCCTCTACCATGACCAAGGGCACATCGCCACCAAGACGCTGGACTTTGAACGCACCATCTCCATCACCGCCGGCATGCCCATCCTGCGGACCTCCGTGGATCACGGCACTGCCTTCGACATAGCCGGCAAGGGCCTGGCCAGCGCGGTGAGCATGAAGGAGGCTGTGCGGCTGGCGGTGAAGTACGCACCGGCGTTCTTGCAGGGCTGAGAGGCTCCGCTGGCATCTGTATCAAAGGAATTTGTCAAGTGAGAGGAGTTGTGAACTATGGGTGGCTCCAGCATGATCATTGCCTTGTTAATAGGCATCATCGTCCTTATCTTCTTGATCCTGAAGACGAAGGTTCACCCCTTCCTGGGCCTGATTATCGCCGCCGTCATCATCGGCCTCTTAGGCGGTATGGATCCGGTGAAGATCCCTGGCTCCATTATCAGCGGCTTTGGCGGCACCTTGGGCAGCATCGGCATCATCATCGGCTTCGGCGTCATGATGGGCCAGATCTTCGACAAGACTGGCGCAGCCGAGCGGATGGCCCTGACCTTCATCAAACTGTTCGGCAAACGGAATGAGCACTGGGCCATGGCCCTCACCGGCTTCATCGTGTCCATTCCTATTTTCTGCGACTCCGGCTTCGTAGTAGTGAGCCCTATTGCCAGGGCCATCTCTAAGAAGACCCGTCGCTCCATCGTCTGCATCGCCACTCCTTTGGCGGCAGGCCTGGTCATCACCCACTCGGTAATACCGCCTACCCCTGGCCCCTTGGGCGTAGCCGGTACCTTCGGTATCGATGTGGGCACCTTCATCCTCTTAGGCATAGTCATCTCCATTCCTATGGCCATTGCGGCTACTCTCTACGCCCAGTGGCTGGGCAAGCGGCTCTACCAGCTGCCTGCTGACAATGAGGAAGGCTGGGAGCGGCCGGAGAAGATTGAAGAGATCGTCAGCGACAGCCAGCTGGTTCCCTCCCGGGAGCTGCCCTCCGGCTTTAACAGCTTCCTGCCCCTGGTGGTACCCATCCTCCTCATCCTCTTCAACAACATCGCTGCCGCTCTGAAGCTGACGGGGCCGGTGAAGACCGGCATCACCTTCTTAGGCAACCCCATTATCGCCGTAGGCATCGGCCTCCTGCTGGCCCTCTTCGTCCTGGGCAAGGATCTGGACAGGAAGACTGCCATCAGCGAGATGGAAGTGGGCATTAAGTCTGCCGGCATCATCATCCTGGTAACCGGCGGCGGCGGCGCCCTGGGGCAGATCTTGAAGGATAGCGGCACCGGCAACTATGTAGCCCAGCTGCTGGCCGGCACTGCCATTCCGCTGATCGTGCTGCCCTTCCTGATCTCCACCCTGGTCCGCTTCGTACAGGGCTCCGGCACCGTGGCTATGATCACCGCTGCCGGCATCACCGCCCCCATCCTGCAGGCTGCCGGCTCCAACATGATGCTGGGCGCCTTCGCTGCCTGCATAGGCTCCATGTTCTTCAGCTACTTCAACGACAGCTACTTCTGGGTTGTTAACAACCTGATGGGCATCAAGGAGACTAAGGAGCAGATCCGCAACTGGTCCTGCACCTCCACCGTGGCCTGGGCTGTGGGCTTTGTAGAGCTGTTGATCCTCAGCATCTTCCTGTAAGGGTCGGTGTGGCTCGGCAAGTTAGCTTAGTTCCATAGTAGGGTTTTTCTGGCGGCGTGGTCCTGAGGGCTGCGCCGCCTTTGCTGTACAAAGAGAGGAGGGCCTGCCCTGGCCATGGCGGCCTATAACTCCTGGGGGGAGGAGCAGGACTGCAGATGCCGCATCTGAAGGCAATCCGTTTAACCCACCAGTCAAAGTACATAGTTCAGCTTAAGCCCAGCCTACTCCAGGCTGGGCTTTCATCTGTTACAACCAGACCCCGGCACAGCCCCCGCCAGCGCAACCTTAAAATTTTTCTAAAAATTTTTACAAAAAAATTCCCAAACTGTCTTGCAGGGGGGGACAAGTGTGCTACAATATAGGCGATGGTGCAGG
>CAZXKQ010000004.1:0-55891 GCA_964641395.1 uncultured Phascolarctobacterium sp.
GCCTCCTTCGTCTGTTCTTTTATATTTTAACACAAATGCTAAACTACAGCAAGGGGGGAAAGGAGGGGGCCTGGCCTTGCCTGGAAAAGGCAGCCCGCCTTCTCCGCTCTGCTACTGAGCCATTACCCAGGCACGGCCCCCGCCTCCGCAGCAGCTTCTTCTGCCGTAAAAAAACTGCCCGCCTCTATACAGGCGGACAGCCCCTTCTAACTAGGTGATACTTAATTAGTCCTGCAATACAAGTTTGGATTTAACAGGCACTGCATAATCTGAAGCCTTGTACGCAGCCATGCCTACACCGAACCCTGCAACGGCAGCAGCTTCCGCAAGCGACACAGCTGCTAACGGAATTATACCCTTGGGACCCTCTGCGGAAACAATGTGTGGCTTGCTATACTCTTCTAATGCCATAAACTTAACCCTCCAATCTAATTAAACGTTTCCACTGTAAGTCCCTAACTAAGTCCACAACATCACTCTTGAGTTCTTGTTCATCGACAGCATAGATGATCAATAGCTGTCTTACTATGTCCTCAACAGTATTTACGCCGTCACTCAGTCCTAAGACTTTACCAGCTACTTTGTTTAAATAACACATTTCTAGCCGTTTGCTGTACGCTACAGTAACAGTGCCTTCTATCCGCTTTTTTAAACTTACGTCCACAGGTCTTTTGTTACTGAGCCAAGACCATGTAATCATAGGGTAGCCCCGCCCTCAACCAGACATGCACCCTTTGTCAAGTCAACACCACCACTCAGAGCTTTTCTTAGAGCGGCTCCCGCTATGACACCAGAGGCAAATGCACCCAAGGCTGCCGGCATAATGCCATCTCTCCTGTCACCAGAAATAACCTGGGGCTTTAAATATTCTTCTTTCATTCTAATCTCCTCCTAAAATTTATAATCTTATGTCGTCACTAACGTGATTCAGTATACTGCCCTGCTGCTTTTCGCTATCAATTGATTTAATGAATGCCTCTACTTTGGAGTCATGCCAAGCATCTCTGCCCTTTCTATCCCAAATTTCTTTGATGGGCTCTTCTAACACATTGCCAATAACAAACGGAGCCATACAATCTAGCCGTAAATCCCCATTAGGCCTTACGATACCACCTCCATTAGGATGAGCAAGATAATGTTCCATCGAGAAACGCATACTCATGGAACGTTCAATTTTAATACGTCCGGCATATTTCTTGTTTAAGGTATCTATTTGCCCGTAAAGTTCATTTCTCTGTTCATGAGATAGGAGGGTATCCATATGAGAAAAAGCTCTGCCGCTAGGCAAAATCTCCCCTATCAAAATACCACCTGCCCCTACCCTATAGGCTAGTTGCACCATATCCTCAAGATAGGGGAGGTTCTTGGGAGTTACCGAATGGGCTATGACCAATGGTATCCCCTTATCGCTAATCTCCATAGCGCCGTTGACAGCCCGCTCCCAACTGCCGACAACTCCCCGGAACTCATCGTGCAACGCCGCAGTGGAGCCGTCGATAGAAATTTGGAACCAGAAATATCTGTACTTAGCAAACTTTTTGACCTTTTCCTTGCTGAGCAGCAGACCGTTGGTGATAACTACGAAGGAGGTTCCATCCTCGTGGAGGATGTCCATAATCTCAAACAAGTCATCCCTTAGCAGCAGGGGCTCCCCGCCTGAGATGATGCACTGAAATATGCCGCCGTCAGCCACAATCTCCCGGGCCAGCTCCTTCCATTTCTGGGGCGTCATACGGGTGTACTGGATCCGATCCGCATCCCCCGACCTGTTGTAGCAGTGCTTGCACTTTAGATTACAGGCACCGGTCAATTCGAACTGCAGGGTGATGGGAAAAGAATGGTATAAGGGATAGATCCCGGCAGCCTGCATGGCCTTTATGTTGGCCCCTTCCTGTGCGATCCTTTTAGCATCCAGAGCCTCAAAAATCTTTATGTAGTCTTTTGCCAATCTGCCTTACCTCCACGCAACAGAGCACACCAGCGATACAGCAAGTTGTAGTAGTCATCTACAGCCCAGCCTTCAAAATAACGGTGGTAAAGGTATTCCCCCCGGCACAGAGGGGGGCGCTGGTTATAAATGGAGCATTTGTCTCCTACCAAGTATCTACACACCCCAGTGCCCACATCATAGGAGGCCATCTCAGGAACCCTGTCCAAGTGCCGGCAGCATTCGCCGCACTGGCTGCACTGGAAGACCTTTCCGTCGATAATCGTTACCTGGTCCACCGCCATCCCTCTCTAAGTCTGAAACAAAGGCCGCCTCGCTGCTTCTAGGCTGATGCCAACTTTAATACCTATATTCTACCACTAATGTCCCCCCCAACAAGACGGTTTTGTGAAATTTTTTGCATTTCTCTTCTTTGAGCTACAGACAGTGAAATTTTGCTATGTTGCATGGCTGAGGTGAAGGCTATAGATAGTCTCCCACTTAGTAAGATTTTCTGTTGCTTAAGTTCCTTGGATCTACGCCGCTCTGCTATGCTTTTCGCTATGCCAAATAGCACCCAGGCCGTTTAGCCCGGATGCGAAACAAATATTCCCAGGACATCTTCACCCTGTTTATTCCCTCTTCTATTTTTCCCCTCTTTCTGCTATACTGAAAGTATAAACTAGAAGGAGGTGCGGCCTATGCCCACTATGAAGCGGACTATCAAAGACAGCGTCTTCTCCTACTTATTCCATGAGCCCCGGTACACGAAAAGGTTGTACCAGTCCCTCCACCCTGAGGATGCGGATGTCCGGGATGAGGACATCCACCTCGTCACCCTTGCCAACATCCTTACAAATGGACTTTATAACGATCTGGGTTTTCTAGTGCGGAACAGGATCATCATTCTGTTGGAGGCCCAGTCCACCTTTTCAGTCAACCTGGCCCTGCGGCTGCTTCTATACATGGCGGCCACCTACAAGGACTACGTGGAAGATAAGAAGCTGGATCTGTACAGTTCCAAGCCGGTCGCCATCCCCAGACCAGAGGTCTACGCAATCTACACAGGGAAGCAATCTGTACCAGACACCCTGCACCTCTCCGACCTCTACCAGGGAGAAGGCTCTTTAGAGCTAGAGGTGGAGGTGCTACAGGGCAACGCAGAGAGCAAGGACGACATCATTTACCAGTATGTGCGCTTCTGCCAAATCGCCGATGAACAGCGATGCAAGTACGGCCCCACCCAAGAGGCGGTAGAGGAAACCATAAGGCTGTGCCTGGAGGAGGACATCCTAGTGCCCTTCCTGCTGGCGAAGAAAAAGGAGGTTATCGAGATCATGGTAGTGCTCTTTGATCAGGAAAAGGTAATGGAGATCCATGACTACAACGTTCGCAAAGAGGCCCGAGAGGGCGGCAGGTTGGAAGGCATGGAGAAAGGCATTTCCGCCATGGTCACAACGCTAAAGGAGTTGTCCATAGAAAAGAACAGCGTGGCACAAACGTTGGTTCAGCAGTTCAATCTGTCTCCCCAGGTAGCTGCAGCCAAGGTGGAACAGTACTGGGGCCGTTAGCCCTGAGTAGTAACTCTTTTCCCCGTTAGGGGTTAGGCAGTGCCTAGTCATAGGCCCTGCCTCTTTTTATGCCCCAGCCCTGCCCCTATGTTATATTTAAGGCGCTCCTACCCCACGGCTAACCACAGCTGAAAGGATGGTGGCCGCCGCCTACCAGCTGTTCACTCATAAAAAAGAACTGCCCGCCTCTACACAGGCGGACAGCCTAAGCCCTTATAGGCCTTCTGGGGAAGGGTCTGTCAAATTTTACACTGATAGTCTCTGCAGGAGGAGAAGCTGGACTTGGACAGGTTGGTCTTGAGGCACTTCTCCCGCCTGTCCTTATCGTAGTGCCAGAAGCCCGCCAGAGGGTTACTAGGCTCAATGGCCGAATTAGTCGGGTCGTACCAGTATTTGCAAAAGGCGCACATACGGCAGTGCTTGATGTTGACGCTCGCCATTCTCATAAACCGTCCTCCTTGGCCCTAGGGCCCCTAACGCCCTCAGTCGATGAGGGTGCAGTCGCCAAAACTAAAGAATCTGTACCTCTCCCGTACCGCCTCCTGGTAGGCCCGCAGGACCAGCTCCCTGCCTGCCAAGGCGGAAACCAACATCAACAGGGTGCTCTGGGGCAGGTGGAAGTTGGTCACCAGGGCGTCCACCATGCGGAAGCGGTAGCCGGGATAGATGAAGATATTGGTCCACCCCTTCCCCGCTAGCAGCCGGCCCCCGGCCCCTGCCGCCTCCAAGGTGCGGACCGCCGTAGTGCCTACGGCCACTATCCTCCGCCCCTCTGCCTTGGCGGCATTCACCGCCGCCGCCGTCTCCTCCGGCACGCTGTAGAACTCCCGGTGCATCACGTGCTCCTCCACCTGCTCCACGCTCACCGGCCGAAAGGTGCCCAGGCCTACGTGGAGGGTGAGGAAGACCTCCTGGCAGCCCTTGTCCCTGAGCCGCTCCAGCAGCTCCCGAGTGAAGTGGAGGCCGGCAGTAGGGGCGGCGGCACTGCCCCGCTCCCTGCTGTACACCGTCTGATAGCGCTCCTTGTCCGCCAAGGGCAGCTTGATGTAGGGGGGCAGGGGGGGCTCCCCCAGCCGGTCCAGGATTTCCTCAAAAACTCCCTGGTAGCTGAAGCGCACCACCCGGCCGCCGTAGTCGGTACGGCGCAACACCTGGCAGCTCAGCTCCGGGCCGAAGTTGATCACCGCCCCTTCCGGCAGCTTCTTCCCCGGCCGTACCAGCACCTCCCACTCCCCCTCCTGCAGCCTGGTGAGGAGGAAGACCTCCGCACGGGCACCGCTGTCCTTGCGGCCTAGCAAGCGGGCGGGAATGACCCGGGTATCGTTGAAGACCAGCACGTCCCCCGGCCGCAGGTAGTCGGGCAGGTCGTAAAAATGCCTGTGCTCCAGCCTCCCGTCCTCCCTGTGGAGCACCAGCAACCGGGAATGATCCCGGGGCTCCATAGGGCTCTGGGCGATTAATTCTGTTGGCAAGTAATAATCAAAGTCCGCTACCTTCATAGCCGCCCTTAGAGTGAACTCAGGGAGGTGCCAGGGTAGTAGTAGGCCAGAAGCTCCCGATAGGTGAGCTTAGTATTGCCGTTGTAGAGGCCCCTGGCCCCCCAGCAGCTCAGGCCCCGGCCCTGGCCCTTGCCCCTGCCCTTGATGATCAGTTTCTCTTCCTTGTTGTCGCTGATCAGGTGGTAGTTGGCCGCCACATCCTTCCACACTGGATCCGCCTCCGGGTTGATCTTGATGGGTATGTCCTTGTGGCCCACCTCCGCTCCCCAGTAGTTGGAGATAGGCACCTGCAGGCTTTCCGGCACCGGCAGGCCGCTGTCGATGTCGAAGAGGGTGCTGTTTAAGTCCAGCATCTGGCGGAATTCTTCCCCGCTGACCTGGGCCGTCCCCTTCTCGCCGGTGAAGATCAGGTACTCCACCCTGCCGGTAGCGGCGCTTCTGTCCGTGCCCCACTGGGCCGGCCGCTGCTCCGTCCCCTTCAGGGGGGAGAGGCGGATGCTCTGGAGCTTGCCTACGGCGTAACCCCTCTGCTCCAACAGCCCCTGCACCAAGAAGGGAGCCACCCGCCGCTCCCACTCCCGTTCGGGAGCGTCCTCGTCTGGGTCAGGGACGCTGGCCAGATAGTAGTGCTCCCCCGCCTCGGTGCGGCCGCCGCTGCTGGAGGTGGTGAGGGCCTCGATGGGCTGGCCCTGCCTGTCTGCCAGGTACTGGCCGGCGGTGGCGTGGATGGCGCTGCTGATGGCGTACTTCTCCAGCCTAGGCCCCCGGCCCTGGTAGGGCAGCTCCTGATCGGTGGCGGCCAGGTCGTAGGCCTCAGCCCTGTGCCGCCGGGCTTGGTAGAGGGCGTAGCTGCGGGCGGCCACCGCCTGGGCCTTGATCACCTCGTCCGGCCACACCGGCATAGTCTTGGGGGGCAGGACGCTGTAGAGGTAGTCCTCTAACTCCACTAGGTTGAGCACCAGCAGGGTCTGGCCCTGGGCCGCCACCTGCAGGCTGCCTCGGTAGCCGGCCCTGTTCAGCTTAGGCAGTTCCTTCCCCGGCAGGGGGGCGATGGTCAGCCTGCCCTGGAAGCGCTGCTCTCCCAGCACCAGCTGGCCTGCCTCCACATGGAGAAAGTACTTGCCCTTGCCTATGGTGAG
The DNA here is from genome assembly GCA_964641395.1 of uncultured Phascolarctobacterium sp. Classification (GTDB taxonomy): domain Bacteria; phylum Bacillota; class Negativicutes; order Acidaminococcales; family Acidaminococcaceae; genus CANQBR01. The sequence continues at coordinate 6,137 of CAZXKQ010000004.1, forward strand.
CTCCTGTCCCTGGGCGGTGCGGAGGGCGAAGTCCTCCTCGGCCTCTAGCTGGGCGTTAAACTGCCCCTGCACCAGGGCGATGCGCAGCTCCTGGGCCCCGCAGCCGGGCCCCAGGCCCCAGGCGGCGATGAAGATGAGCAGGCTCAGCAGCCAGTTTTTCATAATACCCTCCTCCTCTAGGAGAGCCGGGGAACCTGGTAGACCTGGTTCAGCAGGACGAGGCCCTTGCTGACCACCGTCTCCTCCCCCGGCCGCTGCTTAGGCAGGGGCTCGTAGCGGTCCCGCTCGCTGAAGATGCAACCGCAGTAGGTCTGGCGGTAGAGGCCCAGTTCCAGGCTCCTGGCCTTCCCCGCTTCGTAGCCTGTGCGAAAATCCCGATAATAAAAAGGCAGGCCGGCCGCCTCCCCTGCTGCCCTACCTATTTGCTGTACTAAGTCATGCTTTTGGTAGATACTAACTAGTAAACTACTAGTAAAGGCCTCGTACCCTCTAGCGGCGGCAAAGGCTGCCGCATACTCTAGGCGGCAGCGGTAGCAGTAGGCACAGCGCAGGCTGGGCTCCGCCAGCAACCCCGCTAGACAGGTCTCCAGGGGGTAGCGCTTGTCCACGTAGAGGCGGGCCCCCTCCGCCTTACAGAGCTGCTCCAGGGCTGCCAGCCGGGCCTTGAACTCCCGGTAGGGATGGATATTAGGATTGTAGAAGAGCAGGTCCACCTGGTGCCCCTCCTCCCGCAGCTGGGCCAGGGGGTAGCAGGCACAGGGGCCGCAACAGGCGTGGAGCAGGATCCTCATGGCTTCTCCTTGTAGGGCAGGCCTAGGTAGCGGTAGCACTCCCTAGTGGCGAGCCGCCCCCGGGGGGTGCGCTGCAACAGCCCCCGCTGCAGCAGATAGGGCTCGATTACGTCTTCGATGGTGCCCGCCTCCTCGCTGACGGCGGCGGCTATAGTCTCCAGCCCTACCGGGCCGCCGTCGAAGGTCTTGACGATGGCCTGGAGCACCCGCCTATCGTTCCTGTCCAAGCCCAGGCTGTCCACCTCCAGCTTGGTGAGGGCCTCCTCTGCCAACTGCTGGGTGATCCGCTCCAGGCCCAGCACCTGGGCGAAGTCCCGCACCCGCTTCAAGAGCCGGTTGGCGATCCGAGGGGTGCCCCGGCTGCGGCGGGCGATCTCTGCCGCTCCCTGGGGCTCGATGTCCACCGCCAGCAGTTCTGCCGAACGGGTGATGATGTACTGCAGCTCCTGGGGCTGGTAAAAGTCTAGGCGGCACTGGACCCCGAAGCGGTCCCGCAGGGGGGCGGAGATGGCTCCTAGCCGGGTGGTAGCCCCCACCAGGGTGAAATGGGGCAGCTCCAAGCGCACGCTGCGGGCGCTGGGCCCCTTGCCGATGATGATGTCCAGGGCGAAGTCCTCCATGGCGGAATAGAGGATCTCCTCCACCACCTTGGAGAGGCGGTGCACCTCGTCGATGAAGAGCACATCGTTGTCCCCTAGGTTGGTGAGGATGGCCGCCAGGTCCCCCTGCCGCTCGATGGCTGGGCCGGAGGTGACCCGGATATTCACGTTCAGCTCGTTGGCGATGATGTTGGCCAGGGTGGTCTTGCCTAGGCCGGGAGGGCCGAAGAGCAGCACATGGTCCAGGGCCTCCCCCCGGGCCGCCGCCGCTTTGATGAAAACGGCCAGGTTGTCCTTCACCTGCTGCTGGCCTATGTATTCAGCTAGGAGCCGGGGGCGGAGGCTGTACTGCCAACTGTCCCCGTCCTGCTGGCTGCCGGTGACGATCCGGCTCTGGGGCTCTTGAAAATCCATAGCGTCCACCTCTATTTTTTCGCTGCGAAGAGCCGCAGGGCCTTAGGCAGGATCTCCTCCGTCCGCAGGCTGGCGCAGTCGGGTATCTGTTCCAAGATAGGCAGGATCTCGCTGTTGGCATAGCCTAGGGAAGCCAGGGCCTCGATGGCCTCCGCCACCGGACTCTGCTCCCCGGCCCCCCTGCCGGGGCCCAGCTCCCGGCCGCCGCTGTCGGTGAAGCTCCCCACCCTGTCCTGCAATTCCAGCAGCAGCCGCTCCGCCGTCTTCTTGCCGATGCCCGGCAGCTTGGTGAGGGTCTTCACGTCCTTGCTGCGCAGGGCCAGGTAGAAGGCGTCCGGCTTGATGGAGCTGAGGATGCCCAGGGCCAGCTTAGGCCCCACCCCGCTCACCCCTAAGAGGAGGAGGAAGAGGTCGTAGCCCTCCTTGCTGAGGAAGCCGAAGAGGAGGATGGCATCCTCCCGTACGGCGGTGTGGATGTAGAGCCGCAGCTCTTGGTGCAGCTTCAACTGGGCCAGCTCCCTGGCCGCCATGTACACCCGGTAGCCTACGCCGCCCTGGGTTTCGATTATGCAAGTCTCCAGGCCTAGCTCCCCCACCTGGCCCTGTAGGCTCCCTATCATCGCACAACTCTCCCTCTATCTTCATTCCCGGCCGCCGCCTCCGTCCAGCGCCTGGTGGCCGCATTGTGGAGGCCGCAGATGGCCGCCGCCAAGGCGTCCGCCACGTCGTCCGGCCGCAGCTTCTGGCGGATGTTCAGCAGGTGCATCACCATGAAGATCACCTGTTCCTTGCTGGCGCTGCCTGTGCCCACCACGCTCTGCTTGATCTCCATAGGGGTGAACTCCAGCACCGGCAGGCCGCTGTTCGCCGCCGTCAGCAGCACCACCCCCCGGGCCTGGCCCACAGGGATGGCGGTAGTCACATTGCGGTTGAAAAAGAGCTTCTCAATGCTCATAAAGTCCGGCTTATAGGCGGCGATGAGGCTGCCCACCTCCTGGTAGATCCGCTGCAGCCGCAGTTCCGGCAACAGCGCCTTGTCCGTGGTCACCGCCCCGTAGGCGATGGGGCGCAGCCTGTTGCCTACCAGCTCTACCAGGCCGTAGCCGCAGATGGCGGTGCCTGGGTCTATTCCTAAAGCGATCATAGCCCTCTCTTCACCCGAACCTGGCCCTGGGAAGGCGGCCCCCTAGTTCAAAAGTGGCAGGCATTGACCTGCCCGCCACCCTGCTTCACTCTTCTTCTTCATCCTCTGGCAGCTCTGCGTTGGAGTAGACCGCATCAACATCGTCTAGCTCTTCCAGGGCGTCCAGCAGCCGCTGCACCTTCTCCGCATCCTCCCCGGCAAGGGCCGTGGTGGTGTTGGGCAGCATGGTGATCTCCGCTTCCTCGGCTTCGATCCCCGCGTCCTCCAAGGCCTTGGCCACGGCATCGAAGTTGCCTGGCTCGGTGATGATTTCAAAGCCCTCCGGCTCGCTCTTGATGTCCTCGGCTCCGGCGTCCAGGGCGATGAGCATCAGGTCGTCCTCGCTGATGCCGCTTTCGGCGCTCACCCAGAAGCTCCCCTTCTGCTGGAACATGTAGCTGACGCAGCCGCTGCCCCCTAGGTTGCCCCCGTGCTTGGTGAAGATGTGGCGCACGTCGGCAGCGGTACGATTGCGATTGTCCGTCAAGGCCGTCACCATCATAGCGATGCCGCAGGGACCGTAGCCTTCGTAGGTAACCTCTTCGAAGCTGCTGCCCTCTAAGGCGCCGGCCCCCTTGGCGATGGCCCGCTGGATGTTGTCCTTAGGCACGTTGTTGGCCTTGGCCTTGCTGAGGGCCAGCTTCAGCTTCATATTGCCGGTAGGGTCGCTGCCCCCCATACGCACGGCGATGGTGATCTCCCGGGAGATCTTGGTAGTGATCTTGCCCCGCAGGGCGTCGGCCTTACCCTTTTTATGCTTGATATTAGCCCACTTACTATGTCCTGACATAGCCTTCTGCCTCCAAACTCTCAGCCGCCCCTAGCGGCCCACACAGTTCCACACCTTTTGATTATACAATGGGCCCCCTGTATTTGCAAGGCTTAATGGAAAAACTTTCGCCGTTCTCAGCGCAGGGAGGCGATGGCGGCGGCTGCGTCCTCTGCCCCGTAGATGTAGGAGCCGGCTACCAGGATGCTGGCCCCGGCAGCCTTTACTAAGGGGGCGGTGGCGGCGGTGATCCCCCCGTCCACCTGGATGGGCAGCTGCAGGCCCCGCTCCGCCAGCAGGCGCTGCAGGCGGCGGATCTTGTCCACGCTCTCCGGGATGAAGGCCTGGCCGCCGAAGCCTGGGTTCACCGTCATCACCAGCACCATGTCTGCCAGGGGCAGCACCTCTTCCACAGAGCTGAGGGGAGTGGCGGGGTTGAGGGCCACGGCGGCCCGCAGCCCTGCCTCCTTGATCTGCTGCAGGCAGCGGTGCAGGTGCTTGGTGGCCTCCGCATGGACGCAGAGCTGGTCAGCCCCTGCCTCCTTAAAGGCCCCTATGTACTTCTCCGGCTGTTCCACCATCAGGTGGCAGTCGAAGAAGAGGGAGCTCACCCGCCGCAGCTTCTTCACCACCGGGGCGCCGAAGGTGAGGTTGGGCACGAAGCAGCCGTCCATCACGTCGATGTGGAGCCAGTCCGCCCCTGCCGCCTCCACCCTGCGAACTTCCTGAGCTAGGTAGGCGAAGTCGGCAGACAAAATCGAAGGGGCGATAATCAGCATCTCTAAACCTTCCTTCCTGGCCAGGCCTTGGCTTCTGCCAGGATGGCCAAGTAATTCTCATAGCGGCTGGGGGCGATGGCCCCCGCTGCCACTGCCGCCTTCACTGCGCAGTCCGGCTCGTGGCTGTGGCTGCAGGGCTGGTAGCGGCAGGCCCGGCTGTAGGCGGCGAACTCCCGAAAGCCCCCCGCTGGATCCAGCTGGGGCCACTCTTCCAAGAAGACGTTGCCAAAGCCAGGGGTGTCGGCGATATAACCCCCTAGAAGGGGCAGCAGCTGGGCATAGCGGGTGGTGTGCCGCCCCCGGGCGATCTTGGCGCTCAGCTCCCCGGTGTGGAGTTCCAGGCCGGGAGAGAGGGCGTTGAGCAGGGAGCTTTTGCCTACCCCGCTGGGACCTCCTAGGGCGCAGAGCCTGCCGGCCAGCCGCTCCTGCAACGCCTCCAGGCCCCTCCCCGTCTTAGCGGAGAGGGGGAGGACTTCATAGCCCGCCCCTCGGTAGACCTGGGCGATGGCCTCTAGCTGGCCCTCATCCACCAAGTCCGCCTTGTTCAAGAGGAGGAGCACCGGCACCTGGGCGTTTTCCGCCAGGGCCAGCAGCTTGTCTGCCAGCAGGTAGCTGAAGGCAGGGTGGGCGCAGGCGAAGGTCAGCAACAGCAGGTCCAGGTTGGCCATGGCCGGCCGGGTGAGGAAGTTGCGCCGAGGCAGCACCTCCGTCACCATGCCCTCCGTACCGGCCACCTCAATGCTCACCAGGTCCCCTGTCACCAGGGAGTAGCGCCGCTGCTTCAAGCGGCCCTTCACCTTGCAGGGATAGACCTGGCCGCCTACTGCCACGTAGTAGTAGCCGCTGTAGGCCTTCAGCACCCGGCCCTGGGCTCTCACAGGCTCTTCTCCTCTACCTTCACTCCGTCACAGGTGAGGCTGACCACCGCCGGGGAGGCGTAGTCCAACCGCTGCCTGATCCGCACCCCGCCCCGCTGCTTGCCCTTGTAGAGGCTGGTGCGGCCGGTAGCGTCCACCAGGACTATTTCCACCTCGTGGCGCTTGTTATCCCCTGGCACCACGAATTCTACATAGGTATTCTTCATCTGGGGGCCGGCGCTGACGGTTACATCCACCTTGTCACCGCTGCCTAGCTTGGTGCCCACCGGCGGATCCACGCTCTTCACCGTGCCCTTGGGCTCGTTGCCCTGGACCTCCCCCACCTTCCCCAGGGTGAGCTGGGCCTTGGCCAGCAGGCTCTGGGCCTCCGTCAGCTTCTTGCCTACGATGGCCGGCACCGGCTTGTCCCCCTCGCAGATCAGTAAGTCGATGTCACTGCCCTTGGGGGACTTTTCCAAGCCCTTGGGAGAGGTGGAGACCACGGTGTCGATGCGGGCTCCCTTCACGTACTTGTGCTGGATGTGGCCGATGGTGAAGCCGGCGTCCTCCAGGAGGGTGCGAGCCTTGACCAGGGACATGCCGGTAACGTCCGGCACCTGCTTCAGCTCCGCCCCCCGGGAGATGGTGAGGGTGATGCTGGCGTGCTCCCGCAGCTTCTCCCCTGCCTTCACGCTCTGCTCCATCACCCGGCCCTCCCTGAAGGCTGGGTCGTTGCTAAAACTCTCTTCCAGCTTCACCTGGAAGTTTTTCGCCTCCAAGGTCTTCTGGGCCTCTACCACCGTCATGTTCACCACGTTAGGCACTTCCGCCTCTTGGTAGCGCACCCCGAAGAAGAAGTGGGCGGCAAAGCTGATCACTACCACCAAGAGGGTGAAGAGGAGGAGGAGCCGCACCCAGTTCACCCGCCTGCGGGTGCCCCGCCTGCCTGGCCGGGCCCCGGAGGGAGGCTGTTTATTGCCCTTTAATTTCGCCGTCAGCACCTCCAGTACAGGGGACTTAGGCACCTGCCTCACCTCAGTGGGCAGCTGGGCGGTGAGGGGCAGGGTCTGGGTGTCGCTAGGGGCCTCAAGCTGGTCCTGGCTAGGCAGGGGCCGCTTCATAATCAGGGTGGTAGCCCCCTCGTCGGGCCCCTCCTCTGGGGCCTGAGGCTCCTTCTTCTCCAGACCGCCTAGGACCTTGCCGTAGTCCTCTTCCTCGCTGCCGTAGAGCTTGGCCAACAGGGCCTGAAGGTCCTTGCGCAGCTGGCTGGCGTTTTCGTAGCGCTGCTCCGGCTTCTTAGCCATGGCCTTGTCGATGATCTCCTGCAGCCCCTCCGGCACCTCCTGCAGGTAGTCCTGGAGGCGGGGTATGGGCTGGGTGGCGTGCATCATGGTCACCGCCACCGCCGTAGGCCCGTTGAAGGGCACATGGTCGGTGAGCATCTCAAAGAGGACGATGCCCAGGCTGTAGACGTCGCTGGCAGCGGTGATCTTGCCGCCGCTGGCCTGCTCAGGGGAGAGGTAGTGGACGCTGCCCATCACGTTGGCCGAAAAGACCACCGTCTGGTTGCTGATCATCTTGGCGATGCCGAAGTCGGCCACCTTAGGGTTCAGATCCTGGTCGATTAAGATATTCTGGGGTTTGATATCGCAGTGGATGATATTGCGGTTGTGGGCGTGCTCCAGGGCGTTGGCCAAGCGGGCGGCGATGGTCAGGGCGGCCTGGATGCTCAATTTATGGTGCTGTAAAAAGGTCTTCAGGGTGGTGCCCTGGACGTACTCCATGACGATGTACTGATCCGGGCCGTCCACCGCTACATCGTAGATATTGATAATGTAGGGGTGATAGAGGCGGGCTACCGACTTGGCCTCCCGCCTGAACTGCTCCAGCAGTTCCTTGTCGGCGGCAAACTCCGGCCGCAGCATCTTGATGGCCACGTTCCGGTCCAAGAGTTCGTCATGGCCGAGGTAGACCTGGGCCATGCCGCCGGTGCCTATGGTCTCCACTATCTTGTAGCGCCCGTTCAGGAGGCGGCCGTTCAGCTGCCCCTCTCTCTCCTTAGCCACGCTCTCCACCTCCTTCCGGCGGAGTGGGAGCGTCTAGTTCCCGCAAAAGGATGAAGGAGATGTTGTCGCGGCCGCCGTGGTCCAAGGCCGCCTCCAGCAGGGCCTGGGCCGTCCCTTCCAACTCCTCCCCGGCCAAGAGGGCTGCCAACTCTTCATCCCGCACCATGTCGGAGAGGCCGTCAGAGCAGAGGAGGATCTGATCCCCCGGGGCCAGCTGGAAGCGGTTCAGCTCCGGCTCCACCTTCTCCTCCACCCCCAAGGCTTGGAGGAGGATGTTCTTCTTAGGATGGATGAAGGCCTCTTCCGAGGTGATCTTCCCCTCCTGCAGCAGGGCCCCTACCACGCTTTGGTCATGGGTGATGCAGATCAGCTGTCCCTGGCGGTAGAGGTAGAGGCGGCTGTCCCCGATGTGTACCACGTAGGCGGTGCCGTCCCCCGGCAGGTAGAGGGCGGTGAGGGTGGTACCCATCTCCCGGTACTGGGCATTGTCCTGGGCCATCTTGTAGACATGGGCGTTGGCCCTGGCACAGGCCTCCAGCAGCACGTACTCGATGCCCACCTCGGCGGCCAAGGGCTCCCCGTTCCCTGTGCCTACATGGCGCAGCGGATAGGTGGCCGCCTCGAAGGCCTTGAGGGTGGCCCGGCTGGCGATCTCCCCTGCCGCATAACCTCCCATGCCGTCTGCTACGGCAAAGAGGAAGGGGGTGCGCAACAGCAGGGCGTCCTCGTTGTTGCCCCGCACCCTGCCCACATGGGTCTTACTGATTACCTGCACTTACATCCTCTCCTTCGTCCCGTCTCCCCTGCTGGCCGGCCCCCCGCAGCTGGCCGCAGGCGGCGGCTATGTCCCCGCCCATTTCCCGCCGCAGGGTGGCGTTAAGGCCTAAGCGCCGCAAAAGGCGGCAAAACCGCTGGCAGGCCTGGGGCGTAGGCCGTCGCAGCCCCCGCTCCGGCACCGGGTTGGCAGGGATTAAATTCACCACTGCCCCCTGGCCGGCTAGGTAGGAAGCCAGCAAACGCCCGTCCTCCTCCCCATCGTTGAGGCCGGCCAGCAAGATGTATTCATAGGTCACCTGCCTCCCCCTAGCCGCCGCGTAGGCGGCCGCCGCCTGCAGGACGGCGGGGAAGGGATAGGCCTCCTCCACCGGCATCAAGGCGGCCCGCACCTCGCGGCGCACGCTGTGGAGGGAGATGGCCAGGTTGATAGGCCTCCCCTCCCTGGCCAGGCGCTCTATGCCAGGCACCAGGCCGCAGGTGGAGATGGTCATATGCCTATAGCTGAGGCCCCAGGCCTCTGGCTGATGGCAGAAGTCTAAGGCGCCCAGCACGTTATCGTAATTCAAGAAGGGCTCCCCGCTGCCCATCACCACCAGCCGGGCGAGGCGCTTCCCCTCTGAGGCCAGGCGGGCGCTGAAGAGGGCGGCCTGGGCTAGGAGCTCCTCCTTGGCCAGGTTCCGCTCCAACCCCTGCCGGCCGCTGGCGCAGAAACGGCAGCCCATGGGGCAGCCTACCTGGCTGGAGAGGCAGGCGCTGTAACCGTAGTCGTGCTCCATCAAGACGCTTTCCACCTGGCAGCCGTCAGGATACTGGAGCAAGAGCTTGGTGGTAAGGCCGTCGGCGCTCTGCTGGCTCCTCACCACCTGGAGCCGGCTGGGCAGGAGGCTGCAGGTGGCGGCCAACAGCTCCCTGTCCCCCTTCCTTAGGTCGGTCATGGCGGCGAAGTCGTAGACATAACGCCGGTAGAGCCACTGGTAGACCTGTCTGGCCCGGTACCTGGCCAGGCCCAGAGTGCTGAAGAATTGCTCCAGGGCCGGCAGTTCCAGGCCGAAGAGCTCCACCCTGTCCTCCCTCACAGCCCGCCTCCCTGGCGGCGCTGCAGGAGGCAGATGTAGCCTCCGTCGATGCCGTCCTGCTGGGGCAGCAGCTGGAGCTCCTCCACCAGCTCCCCGGTGCGGGGATGGGGGAAGGGCAGCCGCCGCCACTGGGGCTGCTGGGCTAAAAAGGCCTCTACTACGTAGTGGTTCTCGCTGGCCTCGATGGTGCAGGTGCTGTACAGCAGCCGCCCCTGGGGCTTCACGTAGCGGCTGGCCGTGGTGAGGAGGGCCGTTTGCAGGGGGGCGAAGACCTTCAGCTCCTCCCGGGTACGGCGCCAGCGCAGCTCCGCCCGCTGCCGCAACACCCCTAGGCCGCTGCAGGGGGCGTCTACCAGCACCCCGTCAAAGGCACCCAGCCACTCTTCCTTCACCAGCCGCCCGTCTTGGAGCAACTGGATGTCGATATTAGTCAGGCCTAGCCAGCGGGCGTTGGCCTGGAGTAGTCGCAATTTCTTCGGGTAGATGTCGCAGGCGGTGACCCTGCCTCCCTGGCCTAGGAGCTGGGCTAGGTGGGTGCTCTTGCCTCCCGGGGCGGCGCACAGATCCAGCAACTGCTCCCCTGGCTCCGGGGCCAGCAGGGGGGCCACCAGCTGGGCCTCCTCCCCTTGGATGTAGAAGAGGCCGGGAGCCGCCTGCTGCAGCTCCTTGATGCTGCCGGGGCCGGTGCAGTTCAGCCCCTCCCGGCTCCAGACAGAGGGGGTGGTGGCTATGCCTGCCCCCTGTAAACGCTCTGCCAGTTCCTCCCGGCTGAGCCGCCGGCTGTTCACCCGCAGGCTGAGGGGGGCAGGCTGGTTATTAAAACGCAAAAGTTCCACCACGGCCTCCCGCCCGTAGGCTCCCAGCCAGCGCTTCACCAGGAAGCGAGGATGGCTGTAGGTAAGGGCTAGGTAGCCGGCCAGGTCCTCCTCCGGCCGAGGCAGGGCGTAGACGGGGCTGGTCCGCTGGCGGAGGAAGCCTCGCAGCACCCCGTTGACGAACTTAGCCGCCCCCTCCCCTGCCAGCTCCCTGGCGGCCTCCACCCCTTCATTCACCACTGCCCGAGGGGGGACGCTGTCCAGGTAGAGGAGTTGGTAGAAGGAGAGGCGCAGCAGCTGCAGGAGGACTTCGTCCACCTGGGCCAGGGGCCGGCCCACTGCCTTAGCCAGGTACCAGTCGATGCTGCCTGAGGCCTTCACCGTGCCGTAGACCAGCTGGGTGAGGAAGCGGCGGTTCTGGCTGCTGAGGCTGTGCTTGCGTAAGTAGTTGGAGAGGACGATATTAGTATAGCCCCCCTGGCCGAGGATTTGGCTCACCAGCAGGGCCGCCGCCTTGCGGGCGTTAAAGTTAGGCTGGCTTGCTGGCACTGTCTCCCTCCTCTAAAAAGCTGAGTATGGCGGCCTCTAACTTGCTTACGTCCACCCGGGTGTTGAAGCAGGGGCCGAAGGGCCGCTCATTCAGCACCCCCAGCACAGGCAGGGGGAAGACGTCCTGGATGCCGCTGGTCAGATCCCGCTCACAGGCCACCGCTACGATGGCCTTGGGCCGGGCCTCCTTCACCAGCTGCCGGGCCAGGGTGCCGCCGGTGGCCACGGCGAAGTGACAGCCGTACTTGTGGGCCAGGGCCAGCATCTGGCCGACGCAGCAGCCGCCGCACTGGCGGCAGTTCTCTACATTGCGGGTGATCTTGTGAACGCACACGTCCCGCTGGATGCAGTGGGGGGTGAGGATCATGATCCTATTCCCCGGCACCTTCACGTGGTGGCGCAGCACCAGGTCGTTGCTGACCTGGATGAAGCTCTGCTCTATCTTTTCCCTGGGTATGTGCAGGAGGCGGCCTAGGCCTACGGCGAAGGGAAAGAGGAGGTTGATGGCCTTCCAGGCCCAGATATAGAAATAACGGAAGATGGAAACTCCCAGCAGGGCCGCCACAATGCCCACCACTCCGGCCAAGAGGGCCAGGAGGACGGCCAGGCCTACCGCCCCCACCAGGGTGGGCAGCAGCCGGTGCAACTGGGCCAGCCCGGGCACGGCGATGCGCCAGACCCCGTAGACCAGCAGGGCCACCAGCAGGGCGCTGCCCCCGGTCAGGGCCAGGAAGATCCGCTTCTTAGGTTTTAATACTCCTGCAGCCGTACTCATCTGCATCATCCTACTCTGCTCACTGTAGCCGCTGGCCTACCTCCAGGCTGTGGCCGTTGAGGAAGACGGCGGCGGCCATAGGCTTCTTTCCCTCAGGTTGCACCAGGGTGAGGGCCAGGCAGCGGCCGTCACCGCAGGCCACCTGGATATCCTTCTTAGTCACCGCCACTACGGTGCCGGCAGGAGCCTGGCTGCTGCCGGCTAGGCGGCTGGCGAAGAGCTTCAGCTTCTTGCCGGAGGGCAGCAGGGTGAAGGCCCCCGGCTCCGGGTTAAAGGCCCGGATCCAATTGTGGAGCTCCTGAGCTCCCTTAGTCCAGTCTAGGTGTTCCATCTCCCTGGTCAACAGGGTGGCATAGGTGGCGGCGGCAGCCTCCTGGGGCCGGGGCGTTACGGTGCCGGCCAGCAAGCCTTCCAAGGTGGGCAGCAACAGCCGGGCCCCTAGTTCCTGCAGGGCGGCGGCCAGCTCTCCCCCCGTCATGTCCGGGGTGAGGGCCAGGGCCTGCTGGGCCAGGATGGGGCCGGTGTCCATGCCCCTGTCCATCAGCATAATGGTGACGCCGCTCTCCTCCTCCCCGGCCATAAGGGCGTACTGGATGGGGGCGGCTCCCCGGTACTTAGGCAGCAGGGAGGCGTGGACGTTGACACAGCCCAGGGGAGGCACGTCCAGCACCTCCTGGCTGAGAATCTGGCCGAAGGCGGTCACTACCACCAGGTCCGGCCGCAGCTGCCGTAAAAGGGCTACGCTCTCCGCCGCCTTGATCTTCTGGGGTTGGTAGACCGGCAGGCCCTGCTCCAGGGCATAGGCCTTCACCGGGGTGGGCGCCAACCTGCGGCCCCGGCCCTGGGGCCGGTCCGGCTGGCTGAACACCCCCACCACCTGCCCCTGGGGCCAGCGGCAGAGGGCGGCCAAACTGGCTACGGCGAAGGCAGGAGTACCCATAAAGACTACCCGTACCATCTCACACCTTCTGCTCCCCCAAGGCGGCCAGGGGATCCGGCTTGGCCTTGGGCAGGATGGTCTGGGCCTTGTCGATGAAGAGGATGCCTTCCAGGTGGTCCAGTTCGTGCTGGACGGCCACGGCCAGCAGGCCCTGGGCGCTGAGGAGCATCCGGCGGCCCTTGGTGTCGGTGAACTCGCACTCCACCGCCTGGGCCCGCTCCACTTCTCCCTCATAGTCGGGGACGGAGAGGCAGCCCTCGGTGCCTAGGACGCTGCCCTCCTGCCGGACGATGACGGGGTTGATCAACTCTAGCAGGCCGTCTCCCACGTCGATGACCACCAGGCGTTGCAACACCCCTACCTGGGGTGCTGCCAGCCCCACTCCCTCTGCGGCGTACATGGTCTCCGCCATGTCCTTCAAGAGGCGGAGTAATTTCTTATCTATCCGCTGCACTTCCTCTGCCTTCTTGCGCAGCAGGGGGTGGCCAGCAGTCAAAATAGTTAGTTTAGCCACTAAACGTCCTCCTCTAGCAGCTAGGCCGCTTAATCCGTATCTTATATTATAACATTTTTCCGCCGTCAGCGTAAAGCGTCAGATGGTGGAAACCGGATCCACGTCGAAATAAACATTGCGGAGGCTGTAGAACTCGCTGGCCAGCAGGGCGGCCTTCACCTCCCCCAGGTCTTGTGCCTTTAGGAGGACGTTGTAACGGTAGAGGTCCCTCACCTTGGCCACCAAGGCGGGGAAGGGCCCTGCCACCAAGGGCAGCTTCTGCAGGGAGCCGGCTAGGTGGAGCTTCTGGAGGTAGAGGACCAGCTTCTGGGCCAGGGCTAGGGCCCGGGCCTCCTCCTTGTCTAGGACGGTGAGCTTCAGCATTTGCACATAGGGGGGATAGAGGTAGCGCTGCCGCCGCCGCAGCTCGTCCTGGGCGAAGGCGTCGTAGTCCTGCACCGCCGCCAGCCGCAGCACCCGGTTGGCCGGGTCGTAGCTCTGCAGCACCACCCTGCCCTGCTCCCTCCCCCGCCCGGCCCGGCCGGCGGCCTGGGTGAGGAGGGAGAAGGTCCGCTCCCCCGCCCGGAAGTCCGGCAGGTGGAGGGAGCTGTCGGCGCTGAGCACCCCCACCAGGGTGACCTTGGCTATATCGTGGCCCTTGGCCACCATCTGGGTGCCGATCAGGGTGTTATAAGCTCCGCTGGCAAACTGCTGCAGGATCTTCTGGTGGGCGAACTTGGCCATGGCGGAGTCCTGGTCCAGCCGCAACACCCGCACCCCAGGCAGCTTGGCCAGCTCTTCCTCCGCCTTCTGGGTGCCGCTGCCGAAAAACTTGATGCGGCGGCTGTGGCAGACGGGACAGCTGGCAGGGATGGGGGCGGTGTTGCCGCAGTAATGGCAGCGCAGGGCCTGGCCGGCGCTGTGGTAGACCAGGTTGACGGCGCAGTGGGGACAGGAGATGGTGTGGCCGCAGTCCCGGCACATGACGAAGGTGGCGTAACCCCGCCGGTTCAGCAGGAGGATGGCCTGCTGGCCGACAGCGGCGACCCGCTCCAGCTCCCGCCCTAGCAGCCGGCTCAGCACCCCGTAGTGCCGCTCAGCCAGCTCCCTGCGCATGTCCACGATGGCCACCTGGGGCAGGCTGCCACCGGTGGGCCGGCTGGTGAGGCGCAGGTGGCGGTAGCGGCCCTGCCGGGCGGCGTAGTAGCTGCCTAGGTCCGGGGTGGCGCTGCCCAGCACCAAGGGGGCCCCGGTCAGGCGGCAGCGGGTGGCGGCCACCTCCCGGGCGTGGTAGCAGGGCCTGTCCTCCTGCTTATAACTGCTGTCGTGCTCTTCGTCGATGATAACTAAGCCTAGGTTGGCAAAGGGGGCGAAGACGGCGCTCCGCACCCCCACCAGCACCCGGGCCTGGCCGCTGCGCAGCCGGTACCACACGTCAGCCCGCTCGCTCTGGGAGAGCTTGCTGTGGGCCACGGCCACCTGGGAGCCGAACCAGCCCTTGAAGCGGGCCACTAGCTGGGCGGTAAGGGCGATCTCCGGCACCAGCACCAGCACCTGCCGGCCCTGGGCCAGGGCCTGGGCGGCACAGCGGAGGTAGACTTCCGTCTTGCCGCTGCCGGTGATGCCCTGGAGCAGAAAGGTGGCCCCCTGCCCCTCCTCCACAGCCTGGCAGATGGCGGCCACCGCCTCCTGCTGCTCCTGGGTGAGCTGCAGCTCTGCCAGCTTGGGGCTGGGGCCGGCGTAACTGTCCCGCAGCTGCCGCTGCTTCCCCTCTAGCAGCCAGCCCTTCTCTAGTAATTGCTTCACCAGGCCCCTGCTGATCTTGGCCTCCTCCAGCCGGGCCAGGCAGAACCACTCCTGGGGGGCGGCGGCGAAAAAGCGGAGGGCGGCCAGCTTGGCCGGACTGCGCCGCAGCAGTTCCGCCGCCTCAGGCAGCACCTCCTCCCCCCTGGGGCTGATGCGGTAGGCCAGCAGCAGCTTCTCCTTGAACCGCTCCTGGTAACCCTGGAGCAGTTGCTTCCCGGCCTCATCCCGCAGCACCAGGCGGCGGATGCTGCTCTTCCCTGGCACGAAGAGGCGCATGGCCTCTGCCAGGCTGCACATATAGTAGCTGGCCAGCCACTGGGCGGTGGCCAGCATCTCCTGATCGAACCAAGGCTCCTGCCCTAGGGCGGCGCTTACCTCCTTCAGGCTGTCGGCTCCCGCCGGCTCCCCCTCCTCCAGGCGGCGGACTACGAAGCCTTCCACCGTCTGGCCGCCGAAGGGCACCACCACCCGCCAGCCCTGGTCGAGGAAGCTGAGCTGGGCCGGCACCTGGTAGGTGAACTGTTTAAAGATGTTCTTCACTGGCAGATTAATCGCCACTTGCACACGGAGCATCTGCTTCTCCTCGCCTGGGCCTATACATTGGGCGTAAACTCACCCTCGTTTTGTTTATTTCGCCCTAGCCCTGCTAAATCCCTTTTCCCAAGCCTGACGGGCCCAAGAAAAAGGCCCCTGCTACAGGAGCAGGAGCCACAGAGAGCCGCTGGGCCCTATACTAATCTTCTTCCCCCGGCACGCTCATTACGGCGCCGGTGGCGGCAGACTTCACCAAGGCGGCGTAGCGGGCCAGGTAGCCCTTTTTCACCTTCGGCGGCGGGCACACCCACTGGGAGCGGCGCTCCGCCAACTCTTCCGGGCTGAGCCGCACGTTGAGGCTGCGGTTGGGGATGTCGATGTCGATAATATCCCCGTTCTGGATGAGGGCGATGTTGCCCCCCTCCCGGGCCTCTGGAGAGATGTGGCCTATGCAGGCCCCCCTGGTGGCGCCGGAGAAGCGGCCGTCGGTCAAGAGGGCTACGTCCTTGTCGTGGCCCATGCCTGCCAGGACGGAGGTGGGGTTGAGCATCTCCCGCATGCCGGGGCCTCCCTTAGGCCCTTCGTAGCGGATGACTACCACGTCCCCTGCCACTACCTCCTTGGCGCAGATGGCCTTGATGGCCTCATCTTCCGAATCGTACACCTTGGCCGGACCGCTGAACACCTTCATAGAGGGATCGACGGCGCTCTCCTTCACTACGCTGCACTCAGGGGCGATATTCCCCTTCAGCACGGCGATGCCCCCTGTCTTGTTGTAGGGATCCTCTACGCTGTGGATCACCTCCGGCCGCAGGATGGCCGCCTTCTTGATCAGCTGGCCCACCGTCTTACCGCTGACGGTGAGGCAGGACTTGCGGATCAGCTTCAGCTTGTCCAGCTCCTTCATCACGGCAGGGATGCCCCCCGCCTCGTAGAGGTCGATGATGTGGTGGCTGCCGCCGGGGCTGAGCTTGGTGAGGTAGGGAGTCTTGCGGGAGATCTTGTCGAAGAGCTCCAAGGGCAGCTCGATACCCGCCTCATGGGCGATGGCCGGCAGGTGGAGGGCGGTGTTAGAGGAGCCGCCGATGGCCATGTCCACGGTGATGGCGTTCAGGAAGGCCTTCTTGGTCATGATGTCCCGGGGGCAGATGTTCTCCTCTACCAGGCGCATCACCTCCATGCCGGCGTGCTTGGCCAGGGCGATCCGCTTGCCGTTGTAGGCGGCGGGGATGGTGCCGTTCCCCGGCAGGCCCATGCCCAGCACCTCGGTGAGGCAGTTCATGGTGTTGGCGGTGAAGAGGCCGGCGCAGGAGCCGCAGCCTGGGCAGGCGTTGTGCTCGATGGCCGCCAGCTCCTCCTTGTCGATCTGGCCGGACTCAAAGCGGCCGGCAGCCTCGAAGACGGTGGAGACGGAGATGTCCTTGCCGTGGAGGCGGCCCGGCAGCATGGGCCCGCCGGAGACTACCACCGTAGGGATGTTGAGCCGGGCGGCGGCCATCAGCATCCCCGGCACGATCTTGTCGCAGTTGGGGATGAGCACCAGGCCGTCAAAGGCGTGGCCGTTGGCCATAGCCTCGATGGAGTCGGCGATAAGCTCCCGGCTGGCCAAAGGGTACTTCATCCCGTCGTGGCCCATGGCGATGCCGTCGCAGATGCCGATGGCTGGAAACTCGATGGGCGTGCCCCCTGCCTCCAGCACCCCGTACTTGGCGGCCTTGGCGATCACGTCTAGGTGCATGTGGCCGGGGATGACCTCGTTAGCGGCACAGCAGATGCCGATGAGGGGTTTCTTCAATTCTTCTTCCGTATAGCCCAAGGCGTAGAAAAGGGAGCGGTGGGCTGCCCTGGTAGAGCCCTTCTTTACTTCTGTACTGCGCATAGCCATAACCTCTCTTTATCTTAAAAATATCTTACCACGGCGGACGCACAGGCCCAACCAGGGGACGGCCCTGGCGCCTGGCTGTAATTTTATTATATCTAAGAAAAGCTCCCTTGTAAAGGGCAGGGGCCTAGGCCTTCTTCCCCCACAGCTTGGCCAGCAGGGGGCCGAAGAGGCTGAGGGCGGCCGCCGCCAGGAAGAAGAGGCAGAGGGGCCGGGTGAAGAAGATGCCCAAACTGCCGTCGCTCATAATCAAGGAGCCGACGAAGTTCTGCTCCACCATGCCTCCCAGGATGATCCCGATGATCACGGCGGACATGCTGAAGCCCAGCTTGTTCAACACGTAGCCCAGGCAGCCGCTGGCCACCATCAGGTAGACGTCGTTGAGGGAGTTATTGTAGGAATAGGTGCCTACCAAGGTCATCATGGTGATGATGGGCAGCAGGATGTGGATGGGCACCTTCACCACCTTGATGAAGAGCTTGATAAGGCTGAAGCCTAGGATGCCCATGATGATGTTGGCCAAGAGCAGGCCGATAAAGATGGCGTACACGTCAGGAGCCTTCTCCACGAAGAGGAGGGGTCCGGGCCGCAGCCCCTGGACCATCAGGGCCCCCATCATGATGGCGGTGGCCCCGTCCCCGGGAATGCCCAGGGTGAGGACGGGGATGAAGGCGCCGCCGCTGACTGCGTTGTTGCCGCTCTCCGAGGCTACGATGCCCTCCGGCTCCCCGTTGCCGAAGTTGGCCCGGTGCTTGCTCCAGCGCTTAGCCTGGTCGTAGCTGACGAAGGAGGCGATGTCGCCGCCGGTGCCGGGGACGCAGCCGATGAAGGTGCCGATACAGCTGGAACGGAGCAGGGTCACCGCCACCCGCTTGATATCCTGCCAGGAGGGGATGACCCGGTCGATGTTCAGCTCTCCCCCTGCCACCACGTGGTGGTAGTAGTCCTCGATGCTGCTGAGAACCTGGGCGAAGGCGAAGACGCCGATGAGGACGGGGATGAAGGACACCCCGCCTAAGAAGTAGGTGGTGTCCAGGGTGAAGCGGACGGCGCCGCTCATAGCGTCAATGCCTACAGTGGCCAGGAAGAGGCCGATCAGGCCCCCCATCAGCCCCTTGAGGACGCTGCCGCTGGAAACGCTGGTGATGATGCTGAGGCCGAAGATGGCCAGGGCGAAGTATTCCGGCTTAGAGAACTGCAGGGCCACCTTGGCCAGCTGGGGGGCCAGGATGATGAGGCAGACGGTGCTGAAGATGCCGCCGAAGGTACTGGCCATGGTGGACAGGCCCAGGGCCCGGCCCGGCTGCTTCAGGACAGTGGCCATGGGATAGCCGTCCAGGGTGGTGGCCACGCTGGCCGGGGTGCCGGGAGTCTTCAACAGGATGGCGCTGATGCTGCCGCCGTAGATGGCGCCGCAGTAGATGCCCAGGAGCATCAGGATGCCCCCGATGCCCTGGAAGCTGAAGGTGAGGGGGAAGAGGAGGGCCAGGCCCATGTTAACGCTCAGGCCCGGCATGCAGCCGAAGGCTATGCCCACCGCCACCCCGAAGATGAGGCCCAGGATGTTCAAGGGCTCCCCTATCATGGCTAGGGCTGTAAGGATGTCTGCCATAGCTCTCCCCTCCTATGCGAAAAAGATAGGCGGCGGCAGCTGGGTGTGAAGCAGCAGGCCGAAGATCAGGTAGATGAAGAGCAGGGTGGCGCAGCTGGTGAGGAGCAGCACCTTCTTTTTCCGGTAGTCCATCAACCACATCACCCCGGGGATGAGGAAGAAGGCCGCCAGGTAGAAGCCTAGCAGGTTCACCACTACGCAGAAGGCCAGGGCCAGGCCCATCATAAGGTAGACCCGCTTGTTGGCGGTGCTGGCCAGCCTCACCTCTGTCTTGCCCAGCGCCTCCCTGTCCAGCCAGGTGGTGAGGCAGAGGGCCAGGGCGGCCAAGAGGAGGGCCAGGCCCAGGGCGAAGGGCCAGAAGCCGGGGCCGGGGCCGTTTTCAGTAAACTCCATGGGGAAGGTGGCGGCAGCAGCCATAATGGCGCCGCCGATGAGGACGCCTAGGAGGCTGACGACGTAGTTACACAGGGCCATAGTGAGCATGGGCAGCCCTCCTTATTTCACTACCTTGCTCCCCCTCAGCAGCAGCCACAGCGGGCCGGCTAGGAAGACAGAGGTGTAGAAGCCGCTGGTAAAGCCTACCAGCATGGCGAAGGAAAAGTTGCGGATAGTTTCCCCGCCGAAGAGGAAGATGGAGATGATGGCGAAGAGGGAGGTACCTACGGTGTAACAGCTGCGGGCCATGGTCTGCCAGATGGAATGGTCGATCATCTCCCCCAGGCTCTCGCTGCGCCGCCGCAGCTTCAGATTCTCCCGGATGCGGTCGAAGATAACGATGGTGCCGTTGATGGAATAGCCCACCACCGTCAAAAGGGCGGCCACGAAGGAGGAGTCCATCTCCAGCTGCAGCAGGGAGAAGTAGCTGAGGGTGACGGACACGTCCACCATGAGGGCGATGATGGCGGCGATGGCGAACTTAAACTGGAAGCGGAAGGTGATGTAGGCGATCATCAGCAGCCAGCTGAGGACGATGGCCAGCACTGCCTGCTGGATCAGCTCTCCGCCGATGGTGGCGCCTACCTGCTCCACCCGCTTAATCTCGAAGTCCCCCAGCTTGCCCTGTAAGTCCCCCATCACCTGGCGGCGGGCCTCATCCCCGATGACCGGGGTGCGGATCAGCACGGCCTCTGCCTTTTCTGCCGCCCCGTCGCTGGTCTCCAGCTGGATGATGGCGTTGCCTAGGTCGTGGTCCTTCAGCACCTCCCGCACCTCGGCCACCGCCACCGGCCGCTGAAAGGCCAGGTCCATGATGCTGCCGCCGGTGAAGTCGATGCCTAGGTTGAAGCCCCTGAAGATCATGGAGCCGAAGCCTACCAGGAGGAAGCTGATGGTGATGGCGAAGAAGATCTTGTAGTGCTTGGTAATGGAAAACATCACTGGGCCACCTCCTCTTTAGCAGGGGCCTTCATGCCGATGCCGTACCACAGGGGGCTCTTGGCCACCCCGCTGAAGACCAGGAAGTGGAGTAAGAACTTAGTCACCGTAATGGCGGAGAACATGCTGAGCACGGTGCCCAGGGCCAGGGTGACGGCAAAGCCCTTGATCGGGCCGGTGCCTAGGTAGAAGAGGACGGCTGCCGCCATAATGGTGGTCAGGTTGGAGTCGAAGATGGTGACGAAGGCCCGGCCGAAGCCGGCGTCCATGGCGCTACGCAGGGTACGGCCCCGCTTCAACTCTTCCTTAAAACGCTCGAAGATCAGCACGTTGGCATCCACCGCCATGCCGATGGAGAGGATGATGCCGGCGATGCCCGGCAGGGTGAGGGTGGCGTTGAGGTAGCGCATCACCAAGAGCAGGAGGATTACATAGAGCAACAGGGCGATGTCTGCCACCAGGCCGGAGAGGCGGTAGAAGAGGAGCATGAAGATGAAGACCCCGGCGATGCCGATGGTGAAGGCCTTCACCGACTTATCCTTAGAGTCCTGCCCCAGGGTGGGGCCTACGGTGCGGTTCTCCAACATCTCTATCTTCACCGGCAGGGAGCCACTGCGCAGCAAGATGGCCAGCTGCTCTGCCTCCTCCATAGTGCGGGAGCCGGTGATCTGGGCCCGGCCGCCGGTAATAGCCTCCTGCACTACCGGAGCGGTGAGCACCTCCCCGTCTAACTCGATGGCTATCTGCCGGCCTACGTTGCGGGCGGTGAGCTCGGCAAACTTCTTGCCCCCCTCATCGTTAAATTCCAGGGAGACGACCGCCGCATTGCCCTGGGAGATCTGGCCCCGGGCGTCCTTCAGATCCCGGCCGGAGAGGACTACGTTGCCCCTGTCGTCCTTAAACTGCAGCAGGGCGGTCTTGCCTAGCATGGCGATGGCCTTTTCCGGATCCTTCACCCCAGGCAGCTCCACGATGATCCTGTCCTTGCCCTGGCGCTGCACCACCGGCTCCGTCAAGCCTAGCTCGTTCACCCGGCGCTCGATGATCTTCACCGCCCTGTTCACTGCGTCATCGTCCACCTTCAGCTCCGGGGTGTCCACTGCCTGGAGCACCACGTGGGTGCCTCCCTGCAGGTCCAGGCCCTGCTTGATGGAATTAGCCAGGGGGGAAATATAGACCAAGAAGCCCCCTACGATGGCCAAGGCGATGATGAAGAATTTGCCAAATTCACTCCACCTCAAAATTACAGCCTCCCTTGTCGCCGTTCTCCTTTATTGCTTGCAAATATAAGCTTCAATACGCTTCCCCTGTCTCAATGTAGTCCTGCAGCCCCCTGCGAGCCCGACGCCCTCCTCACGGGGCTCAAACAGCGCCCCGACCCTCAGACTGGCAAGGCTTCCCTGGCTCTAGGAGGCCGGCCTCCGTCAGCACCCCGTCCAGGTATATATCCAGCTCCCCCATGGGCAGCCGCTCCAGCAGGAAGGAGCTGTGGCAGAGGCCCAGCTTGTAGGCCCTGCTGCAGCGGGCCAGGAAGCGGTCGTAGTAGCCGGCTCCCCGGCCCAGGCGTCCCCCCTGGGCGGTAAAGGCCAGCCCGGGCACCAAGACCAGGTCCAGCTCTTCCGGCGGACAGAAACTGCTGGGAGCAGCTACGCAGCGGATGCCGTAGCGGTCCCGGCCTAGGCCATCCAACTGGCTGAGCCGGGCCGCCTCCATCTGCCCCCCGCCGCCTACGGCCGGTACGTAGACCTCCTTGCCTGCCGCCAAGGCGGCGGCCAGGCAGGCGTCGATGTCGATTTCAGAGGTAAAAGCTAAATAGCCCATGATGCGCTTTCCCCTTTGGTAGGCGTCACAGGCTAATAAACGAGCTCCTAAGGCCCTGCTGGCAGCGGCAAGGCAGGCAGGCGCCAGGACCTGCCGCCCCAACTGCCGGCGGAGGGCGGCCTTCTCCTCAGCCAGCCCAGGCATCCTCAGTTAGTAGGCTGCAAGCCGCTGACGGCGGTGCGGGTAAAGGTCATCTCTACCCCTTCCGCCACCTCTAGCACAACCTTCTTCTCGCTGATAGCGGTAATCTTGCCGTAGACGCCGCCTATGGTGATCACGTCATCCCCTACCCTCAGGCTGTCCAGCATGCTCTGCCGCCGTTGCTGCTCCTTCTTCTGGGGCCTGTAGAGCATGAAATAGAAGATACCGCCCATCAAGAGAAAGGGCCACAGGGTGTTGATAAGGTTCATCGGGCTACCGTCCATCGCAAGCACCTCCGTATGAGCAATAAGCACTCCTGCGTCAGCAGGCCGGGCCGCCTAATGCAGGCTAAGCTAACTATTCGCTGTCAAGAGGGAAAATCCTTTTACCTACCATAGTTTTCCCAAAATCTTCGCCGATAGTCTCCAAAGGAGTCGGCGGCGATGGCCTGGCGGATCTCCGCAGCCAGGTTCAGCAGGTAATGCAGGTTGTGAATGGTCAACAGCCGCAGGGCCAGGGTCTCCTCCGCCTTGAAGAGGTGGCGGATGTAGGCCCGGGAGTAGTGGCGGCAGGTGTAGCAGCCGCAGCCCTCCTCCACCGGCAGAAAGTCCTGGGCGTAGGCTGCATTGCGCACCACCAGCCGCCCCTGGCGGGTCATGGCGGTGCCGTTGCGGGCCACCCGGGTAGGAAAGACGCAGTCCAGCATGTCCACTCCCAGGTTCACCGCTTCCACTATGCAGTCGGCAGTGCCCACCCCCATCAGGTAGCGTGGCTTCTCCCTAGGCAGCAGCTCCGTAGTCAGGGCCAGGGTCTGGTACATCAGCCCCTTCTCCTCCCCTACGGAGAGGCCGCCGATGCCGAAGCCGGCAAAGTCCTGGGCGGCCAGCTGCTCTACGCTGAGGCGGCGCAAATCTGGATACATGCTACCCTGGACGATGGCGAAGAGGCCCTGGTCAGGGCGGCTATGGCTGGCCAGGCAGCGGAGGGCCCAACGGCTGGTCCGCTCCGTGGAGGCCTTGGCGTACTGGTACTCTGCCGGATAGGGGATGCACTCGTCAAAGGCCATGGCGATGTCGCTGCCCAGATCCTCCTGTACCTGGGTGGCCAGCTCAGGGGAGAGGAACTGCCTGCTGCCGTCGATGTGGGAGCGGAACAGCACCCCCTCCTCGCTGATCTGTCGCAGGGGGCTGAGGGAGAAGACCTGGAAGCCGCCGCTGTCAGTGAGGATGCCCCGTTGGTAGTTCATAAAGGCGTGGAGGCCCCCCGCCTTCTTGATCAGCTGGGAGCCGGGCCGAAGGAAGAGGTGGTAGGTGTTGCTCAGGATCACCTGGCTGCCTAGCTGGTACAGTTCTTCCGGGGTGAGGGTCTTCACCGTGGCCTGGGTGCCTACCGGCATGAACATAGGGGTGGCAAAGTCCCCGTGGGGGGTGTGAAGCAGGCCCAGCCGGGCCCCTGTCTGCCTATCCTCTTTCAGCACTTCGTAGCTTATCCCTGGGGCCATGCTCCCTCCTCAGCGCCGCAGGGCGGCGCCGTCAGTTAAAAATACTCGTTGATCCAGGTCCTGGCCTTAGGCAGCAGGGCCTCTAAGAGGGCCAGCCTCCCCTCCCGGCCGGGGGCCGCCGTCAAGCGGCCGGCCCGGTACAGCTCCGTGGCGCTGTAGGTGCCGAAGTAGAGCTGGCAGAAACTGTCCACCCCCAGGCTGAGGTCCTCCCCCTCTGAGGCGGCCTGGACTTCCAGGCGGCCTGGGGCCAGGTTCAGAAGCAACAACTGGTTATTCTCTTGGAGGAAATCATCCTTGATCCGCAGGGTGAGGCTGCCCTCGGGCAGGTCCTCCCTGGCCGGCAGGGCCTGGAGGGCGGCCCGGGGATTGAGGCAGCGGGCCATCATGAAGGGGGCCAGGCTGCCGCTGGCCTGCTGCTGGGGCAGGTAGAGGTAGGTGAGATCGTCCGCCGCAGCTAGATAGTCCAATTTAGTAGCGGAGCTGGCATGGCCTACGGCATAGCGGAGCAGGGCTAGCTGGGCCTGAGGCCGGAGACTGGCCAGCTCCTGGATCTGGAAGGAGCCCTCCCGCAGCTGGTAGAACATGTAGCCGCAGGCCTCCTCCCCCCGGCGGACCAGCACCCTCTCCACCCCTTCCAGGGCCTGCACCGCCAGCAGCTTCCGCCACTGCTCCGGGCCGCGGAGGGGGACGCCGTTGAAGCCCTGGCTGTAGGCCTCGTAGAGGGGGGCCAGCGCCGCCTCCGCCTCCGCCTCCGGCAGCCGCTCCAACTGGTAGTCCGGCCCCGGCTGGGGCAGGCAGTGGTCCAAGAGGGCTAGATCCAAGTGGTAGTGGTGGCGCAGGTAGCAGTAGGCGAAGCGGTAAGGCTGGTAGAGGCCGGCGTACACCGGCAGCAAGAGGGCGAAGAGTCTGCCCTGGGCGCGGAGCAGGCTGCACACCTGCAGCACCAGCTCCCGTAAGAGGCCCCGGCCCCGCAGCTCTGGGGCCACCGCCAGGCCTACCAGGTAGGGGACGGGCAGCTGCCGCCCCCGCAGCCTCAGCTGGTAGGGGTTGAGGTGGGCCATGCTGGCCAGGGCCTCCCCCCTTCCCAGGGGGCGGAAACCGCCGATCACCGTATTTTCTTGACAGCAGTAGCAGTGGAAGTAGTAGCGGAAGAAGGGGTCCTCCCTTTTCTCAAAGCAGTAGTCCCACAGCTCTTCCAGCTGGGGCAGCCCTTCCCGGCCTACTTCCCTGTATGTTATGTCCATAGGCGCCTCAGTAGCGACAGGAATATTTTTCGATCATAAATTCTGGGTGGAGGGCCTGCTTAGCCTGGCGCAGGGCCTGGTTGCCCATGTCCTCCTCCCGGTTCAAATAGGTCACATCCCCCCACAGCTGTTGGGCGCAGTCCTTGCAGATGGCGGTGTAGAGGCCCCGGATGGCCGGGTTGGCCTTCTCCACGTGGAGCACTGCCGTGTCCTCATTGATCTTGCTGCCGTAGCTGAAGGCCTGGATGCGGCCGTCGATGCGGATCAATCCCCCCCGCAGACCCAGGGCGGTGAAGTTGGAGAGGGCCCGGAAGATGGCCAGCCGCTCCTCCCCGATAGAGGGATCGTGGATGGCCCGCCAATCGCACCAGGCGTAGGCGAAGCTCAGGCACTCGTGGAGGCTGTCCGCCGTAATAGGCTCGAAGACGTAGTTTGGCTGCTCCCGGACAAAGGCGTTGTAGTGGTTCTTCTGGCCGTGGAGCTTGCGGCCGGAGAGGGTGGCCAGCTTCTCCCGTAGGTAGACGTAGTCCCAGTTGTCCCGGTCCGTCTCAAAGACTAAGCCGGGCAGGGCCTGTTCCAGCCGCTCCTTGGCCCTCTGGCCAATGCCGTGGAGGGCGAAGGACTGGCCTTCGTAGGCCTTGACGGCCTCCAGCACCTGGGGCAGCGCCTCCGTCCTCCCCCCCAGCGGGGGCAGGAAGAAGTCCACTCCTCCCCGCTTCACCCGCACCAGCAGGAAGCCCTGGTACTGGCACCAGTAGATGTGGTAGCAGTCCTGCCAGATGAAGAGGTTGCTGAAGGCCCGCTCGCTGGCCCGCTCCCCTGCCTCCCGCAGGTAGCCGTCCAGCAGAGGCTTATCCGCCAGGGTTATTTCATTAAAGATTAAAATAGCTAAGACCCCCTTCCGGGCATCCTTCCCCTATCTATCCCACCGCCCCTCTGTCTAAGAGGCGGCGTACCTTTCCGGCCATATAACAGCCCAGGCAGCCAGTGACGAACTGGGGCAGGGTCATGGCCCACAGCACTGCCTGCCGCAGGCCCTCCTCCCTCACCGCCGCCAGCTCCAGGGCCAGCAGGGCGGCTCCCAACATACACAGGCTCTTGGCCAAAGGGGGCATAAGGCAGAGGGCTGCCTGCCGGAGGGGGCCTGGCAGCCGGAACCTCCCCCAACTATCCAGGGCGGCCACCACGCCGCAGAAACAGCAGTTGCCCGCCATAACCACCGGTATCAACACCACCAGGGCCAGCTGCCCCTGTAAGTAGGCGGTGCAGGGCAGCAGGCAGGCCAGCAGCAGGGCTGTAGGCAGGCCGCAGCAGGCCCAGCTCACCACTAACAGCAGGTGCACCAGGCTGCCGATGAGGAAGGTGCTGAGGAAGAGGGGCAGGGGCAAAAAGAGGCGCAGGCTCTGGACAGCCAGGGCCAGGCCTAGGAGCAGGGCCCCCCGAAGGTAGCGGACCAGGCTCTCGTGCTTCATGCCGGCCGAGGGCACTCCTTGGCTACAAAGGCCTCATAGGCCTCCTGCAGCTGCTGGACCAGGGGGCCGGGCCGGCCCTGGTTGATGAAGGAGCGGTCCAGCTTCCTCACCGGCAGGAACTCGTAGCTGGGGCTGCAGATGAAGGCCTCCTCCGCCTGGAGGGCGAAGTCCGCAGCGAAGGGCCGCTCGATGAGCTGCAGGTCTAGATCCGGGGCCAGCCGCTCCTTTAACAGCCGCCGGGTAATATTCTTGTGAATGAGGGGCCCTTCCGGATAGGTCCAGAGGAGGCCGTCCTTCACGATGAAGAAGCTGGCCTCCGTGGTCTCAGTGAGCTTCCCCTGCCGCACGAAGAGGGCGTCAAAGGCCCGGGAGACTGCCGCCTCCTGCCGGGCCAGCACCTCCGGCAGCCGGTTGAGACTGTTTACGTCTAGGCGCTGCCAGCGCACATCCTCCTTGGTCACCAGGTTGACCCCCTGCTGCCGCTGCCGGGCCAGGGCCTCCCTGTCCACCGGCAGGGTGTACATGGTGAGGCTGGGCACCACCATCTCTGGAAAGGCCAGGCTGTAGGGGCCGCTGCCCCGGGTCACCTGGGTGTAGACCAGGCAGTTTTGCTGGCCGCTGGCCGCCAGCAGCTGCTCGTGAAAGTCTACCAACTCTTCCAACATGTAGACCATAGGTATCTTGAGGGCGATGAGGGAGGCCAGCAGGTTGTTCATGTGGGGCAGGAGGGCGAAGCAGCGGCCGTTATAGACAGGGGTGATTTCATAGGCCCCATCCCCGAAGCTAGCCCCCCTGTCCCCTAGGGGCTGGGAGGCCTCGGCCAGAGGCAGCACCTCTCCGTCGAGTAAGACCAGCGCCGGACTATCCATAATAAGCCTCCTCTATGTTCCACTCTCTTAAAAAAGCTGTAATTTTCCTTAAAGCCTATCGCCTGGGCCCCTGAGATATTGTATAATGGGGAAGAGAAAACAGGCAGCCTTAGGCGATACGGGATAATTGTACCATACTTTTCCTCTTTTGTCTGCCCTTCTTGGAGGATAGTGGGAAAATGTCACATTTACCAGCCATTATCAACGACCTAGCCCTCATACTCTTGGTGGCGGGCTTCACCACCCTGCTCTTTAAAAAGCTGAACCAGCCCCTGGTGCTAGGCTACATCGTGGCGGGCATCATCACCGGCCCCCACTTCTACCTCTTCCCCACCGTCATGGACAGCGCCAACATCCAGACCTGGTCCGACATCGGCATCATCTTCCTGATGTTCGCCCTAGGCCTGGAGTTTAGTTTCTACAAGCTGAAAAGCGTGGGCAGCGCCGCCTTCATCGCCACGGCGGTGGCGGTGGGAGGGATGTTCTGCCTAGGCGGCCTGGTGGGCCAGGCTCTGGGCTGGCAGGAGATGGACTGCCTCTTCTTAGGGGGCATGCTCTGCATGAGCTCCACCGCCATCGTGGTGAAGGCCTTCGCCGACTGCGGCATCAAGGTGGAGGGCTTCGCCCAGATCACCCTGGGCATGCTCATCGTGGAGGACATCGTAGGCATCGTGATGCTGGTGGTGCTGCCCACCCTGGCAGTGTCCGACAGCGGCTCTAATAACCAGATCCTCTACAGCATCATGCGGCTGGTCTTCTTCTTGGTGCTGTTCTTCGTCAGCGGCATGTACCTCATCCCCACCCTCTTCAAGAGAGCCAAGGGGCTGCTGAACGATGAAAGCCTGCTGGTAGCCTCTCTAGGCCTCTGCCTCAGCATGGTGGTGCTGGTGAGCTACCTGGGCTTCTCCTCCGCCTTGGGGGCCTTCCTCATGGGCTCCCTCATCTCCGAAGCCCCTAATGCGGAGCGGATAGAGCACATCATCACCCCGGTGAAGGACCTCTTCGGCGCCGTCTTCTTCGTCTCCGTAGGCATGTTGGTGGATCCGGAGCTCCTCAGCCAGTACGCCCTGCCGGTGCTGGTGCTCACCATCGTGGTCATCGTGGGCCAGGTGGGCATGGCCATCCTGGGGGTGCTGGCCGCCGGCTTGGATCTGCACACCTCGGTGCGCTGCGGCTTCGCCCTCTGCCAGATCGGCGAGTTCTCCTTCATCCTGGCCAACACCGGCAGCAGCCAAGGCCTGACCAGCCCCTTCCTCTATCCCATCGTGGTAGCGGTGAGCGTCCTCACCACCTTCGCCACCCCCTACCTGATCCGCTCTGCTGAGCCGGCCTACGGCCTGCTGCGCCGCCACCTGCCGGCCAAGCTGCAAAGCCTGTTGGAGCGCTACACCGCCCGCATGGGGGAAGGAGGGGAAGACAGCGACTGGCGCAGCTTCTTGCAACAGTACAGCATCCGCATGCTGATCTACATCGTCCTCCTCACCGCCATCGCCGTGGGCGTGGAGCACTTCGTCCTGCCCCAGCTGGCAGCCATGGGCCTGCCCCACCCCCGCCTGCTGACGGCGGCGATAGGCTTTCTGGCCATGGCCCCCCTCCTCTGCGCCCTGCTGATCAACAGGGCGGGGGGCTCCGACCTCTTCACCCTGCTGTGGTTTAAGCGGCGGGCCAACCACCTGCCCCTCACCGTGCTGGTGCTGCTGCGCCTAGTGGTGGTGGGGGGCTTCCTCCACTTCTGCTTCCACACCCTGGCCGGCCTGCCTGTCTGGCTCACCCCGGCCGCCGTCGCCCTGGCCATCGCCGCCATACACTATAGCGACTTCCTCCTGCGCCAGTACCTGCGGATCGAAGCCCGCTTCCTAGTGAACCTAAACGAAAAGCACATGCGGGAACACCGGCAGGCGGTTGGCGAAGGGGCCGAACCCTGGTTCGACGAGGACATCCAGCTTCAGACCTACCTGCTGCCGGAAAGCTCCTCCCTGGCAGGGAGGCAGCTGTCGAAAATCAACTTCCGCAGCGAATACGCCTGTAACGTGCTGCAGATCACTACCGAGGAGGAGCCCGTCTACCTGCCTAGCGGCGACCAGACCCTGGAGGGAGGGAACCAGCTGCTGCTCATCGGCTCCGCCCCCCAGCTGCGAATCCTGGCCAACGCCAGCGCCCAGAAGCAGCTAGGCCTGGTGAAGCAGGGGGAGGCCCTCACTTTGAAGGACTTCCTGCTGGCCCAGCCTCAGAACGGCTTCGTCTGCGTGGCGGTGAAAATCGACAAAGCGTCCCCCCTCCTGGGCAAGTCCATGAAGGAGGCAGACCTGCGAGGCCGCTATCAGGGCATGGTCATCGGCCTGGAGCGGGGCGCCTACACCATCCACGACCCCCATGTCTCCCTGGTCTTCGAAAACGGCGACCTCCTCTGGCTGCTAGGACGGCAGAATCTGCTGACCAGCCTGGCCAAGGCCCACATCCTCTAAGAAGCTCCTCCCAGCCCCCTCTACTCTATCAAACCCTGCAAGCGCAGTTTTTCTAAGGCAGCCGCCATGGTCAGCATACCGTAGCGGCTGCCTGTTTCTAGGTAGCTGTGGATCTGGTGCAGCTGGCCCTGGCGGATCAGGTGGCGGAGGGCCGGGGTGGCGGCCAGCACTTCGAAGGCGGCCACCCTGCTGCGGCCCTCCTTGGTCATCAGCAAGCGCTGGCTGAGCACACCCACCAGGGCGGCGGCCAACTGGGCGGCCAGCCCTGCCTGCTCCGGCAGAGCGTCCAAAATCCGGCTGAGGGCCTCTACCGAGGAGGAAGCGTGGATGGTGGCCAGGCAGAGGTGGCCGGTCTCTGCCGCCTGCAGGGTGATGGCCATGGCCTCCCTCTCCCGCAGCTCCCCTATGAGCAAGACGTCAGGATCCTGTCGCAGGGCGGAGCGAAGGCCGGTGGCGAAGCTGGCAGTGTCCCGGCCTATCTCCCGCTGGGCGATGAGGGCCTTGGCCCCCTGGTAGCGGTACTCGATAGGATCCTCCAAGGTGATGATGTGGCAGGCCCGTTCCCGGTTCAGCTTTTCCACCAGGGCTGCCTGGGTGGTGCTTTTGCCGCTGCCGGTGGGGCCGGCCACTAGGATCAGCCCCCTAGGCACCTGGGTCCAGGCCGCGGCAGCGGCCGGCAGGCCCAGCTCCTGCCAGCTGGGAGGGCTGGAGGGCAGCAGCCGCAGGGCCAAGGTCCAGCTGCCCTGTTGGCGGAAGGCGTTGCCCCGTACCAAGAGCCGCCTCTCCCCCAGGTCCAGGCTGAAGGCGAAGTCCCTTTCCTGCTCCCCTGCCCCCTGCCAGTCGGATCCTAACAGCTCCCGGCAGGCGGCTGCCAGCTCCGTGGAGCCGTAGGCCCCCGCCTGAGGCAGGGGTTGCAGAAGGCCGTTGCGCCGCAGATAAGGGGGCTGGCCCAGGCTTAGGTGGAGGTCTGAAGCCCCTAGGCGCCAGGCCTCAGCTAATAGTGCTTTAACAGTCATCTCGTCCTCCCCTCTCCCCTTAGCGGGGTAAAAAAAGGCAGGGGCAACCGTGGTTACTCCTGCCTAAAAAGCTGAACTACTATCTTAACTTGCCGCTCCGTCCCGTAAAGCTGGGGACCGCCTATCCCTATTATAGCCTAGGAGGGCGGCCCTGGCAAGGGCTTCTTCCTTCCCAGACCTGGCGGTTAGCGGAG
Source organism: uncultured Phascolarctobacterium sp. (assembly GCA_964641395.1). GTDB lineage: Bacteria > Bacillota > Negativicutes > Acidaminococcales > Acidaminococcaceae > CANQBR01. The sequence goes on from CAZXKQ010000004.1 coordinate 36,951, forward strand.
GTTGATGAACTGGAGATCGATGCCGTAGTCCTCCTCCTTCAGCTTTTTGATCACCGCCTGGAGATCGTCCTTCTTGGCACCGCTGACCCGCACCTGGTCGTCCTGAATCTGGGCGGTGACCTTCAGCTTGAGGCTCTTGATGGTGGCGATTATGCTCTTGGCCTTCTCCTTGTCGATGCCCTGCTGGATGACCACCGTCTGCCGCACCGTAGCCTTGGCTGCCGGCTCCACCCGGCCGGGCTGCAGGCAGCGGAGGGGCACCCCCCGCTTGGCCAGCCGGATCCGCAACATGGTGAGGATGGCCTCTAGCTTGTACTCATCCTCTGCCGTCAACTTAAGGCAGCCCTCCTCCAAACTGAGGGAGGCGCTGCTGCCGCGAAAGTCGTAGCGCTGGCCCACTTCCTTCCGCACCTGGTTCACCGCATTGGCCATTTCCTGGTAATCCACCTGGGATACTACGTCAAAAGAGCTGTCCTTAGCCATCTTACCCTCCCGCTCCTTACACTGGTAAATGCCTTTCCACAGCAGTGGCTGTCTTAGTCAGGGGCCCGCCTTTCCCTTCCCTTCTGCCGCCTGGTGCAGGGTCATCAGCTTCTTGTTCACCTTACCCATGTAGCTGTGCTCATCCTGGAGTTCCTGGGCCAGGCGGATGGCCGTCCAATGGGCATTGGTAGGGGTGGCCATGGCCTTTAGGTCCACCCGCCCCAGCCGGCCCCGCTTAATGGCGGCTAAGAGGCGATCCAGCCCCTGCCGGTCAAAACCTACTAGGTAGATGAATTCCGCCTGGGGCAGGGGTGGCAGCTCCACCCCCGACTCTGCCTCCCAGCGGGCGTAGCCTGGCAGCCCTGCCAGGTAGCCCAGCTTTTGGGCAAAGTCCTCCGGCTCCACCAACCGCACCTGGGCCTTGGCCACTAAGCCGGCCAGGCGGAGGGCGGCCAGCCGCTCGCCGGCGAAATTAAAGGCTAGGATGAAACGCAGCATGAGAAACCTCCCCGTTTTTCTTATTATACCATGGCGGCAGGGGCTGGGGCAAACCCTTTTCTCCCCTGCCTTGCCAGGGCCTAGGCCGAATGTTATAATGAAGAGGCTATGACTGTACCTGGAGGCTGTTATGAACCTAGAAGGACTGACCCTCAGCTGTATCCGCAAAGAACTGGCCCCCCAGCTCCTAGGGGGCCGCATTGTGAAGGTTTACCAAGGGGAGCACAGCCTCTGCCTCTATGTGAAGAAGGGGGACGCCACCCTCTACCTCACCTGTGACCTAGGCCAAGGAGGGCCCAGCCTCTACCTAGCACCCCAGCCCATAGCTAATCCCGCCGCTCCCCCAGCCTTCTGCATGCTGCTGCGCAAGCACCTGGAGGAGGCCCGCATCATCGACCTGCGCCAGGAGGGGCTGGAGCGCTGCCTCTGCCTGGAAACCGCCTCCCTAGGCCAGGGAGGCAGGCTTTACAGCCAGGAGCTCCTCTTCGAGCTCACAGGGAAGAATGCCAACATCATCCTCTGCGCCGAAGGCCGGATCAAGGACTGCCTGCGCCACATCGGCCCCAGCCAGAGCAGCTATCGGCAGCTGCTGCCCAACCTGCCCTACCTGCCTCCGCCGCCCCAAGACGGCCTTGCCGTGGACAGGGCCCGGCCCGAGGCCGTCCTGGATCGTATGCAGGGACAGCTAGCGGCCAAGGGAGCCCTGGCCGCCCTCATAGCCGCCACCTGCGGCATCGGCCGGGCCACCGCTGGAGAACTGCTGCTCCGCTCCTCCCTGGATCCCAAGGCGGCCAGCCTGACGGAGGCCCAGGCCGCCGCCCTGCTGGCCGCTCTGGCAGAGCTACAGGGCCTGGCCGCCAGCCAGCAGCCCTCCTTCTACGCTGTAAAGAGCCGGGACGGGCGGGTGAAGACCCTCCTGCTGCTGTCCCCGCAGCAGCTGGCCCCGGGAGAGGGGTGGGAAGTTTTTAGCAGCGGCAATCAGGCCCTGGTCTACGCTGCCAGCCTCACCCCCCTGGCCCCGCCTCGCCAGGCGGAGCTGGCCGGCCTAGTGGCCAACGAGCTCCAGCGGTTGAGCCGCAAGCTGCAAGCCCTGGAGGGGGATCTGGCCCAGGCCAACAACGCAGAAACTGAACGGCAACTGGCAGACACCTTGCTGGCCAACCTCTATCAGCTGCCGAAGGGGGCGGCCTCTGTGACCCTGGCCAACATCTACGACGGCCAGCCGGTGACCATAGCCCTCTCCCCCAGCCTCAGCGGCAACGCCAATGCCCAGGCTTACTATAAGCGCTACACTAAGTACAAGCGGGCCCAACTGGAGCTGGCCCAGCAGCTGGCGGCCGCCCGGCAGCGCCTCAGCTACCTGGAGAGCGTCGCCCTCTCCCTGGACACAGCGACCAGTGGGGCAGAGGTGGCAGAAATCGCCGCCGAACTGCAGGAGGCGGGCCTGCTGCAGCCTCCCAAGGCTGCCAAGCGCCGGCAGCCCCTCCAGGGGGCGGAGTCCCAGCCCCACCGCTTCTCCCTGGGACCGGACTGCACGATCTACGTAGGCAAGAACAACAAACAGAACGACTACGTCACCTTCACTCTAGGCGGCCCCCGGGATCTGTGGTTCCACACCAAGGACATCCCCGGCAGCCATGTGCTATTGAAGTGCAGCCTGGCCCAGCCGCCGGCAGAGGCCGTGGCCGCCGCAGTGGAACTAGCCGCCTACTTCAGCAAGGCTAGGCAGGGCAGCCAGGTGCCGGTGGACTGCACCCTGCGCCGCTATGTGAAGAAGCCGGCCGGAGCACCCCCAGGCTTCGTCATCTTCACCAACCAGACCACCTACTACGTGACCCCTGACGAGGCTAAGCTGAAGGCCAAGTACGGGCTGTGAGGGGGTGCGGTCTACTGACGGCACAAGCGTTACGCTTAAGGCGTAGCGCTTTTTTGTTGCAGTGCCCTGTCATGGAGGGCACTACCACCTCAGAATCTCTCTCAGTTTTGACCACGGAAACGCTACTAGGTACCCGCCAATCTGTACAAGCTAGCTCTCCCTAGGTCTCTGTGTCGGGGAATACTGGTGCTTAGGGACTTCCTAGCCTGAACTGCTGAAGGTTGTGTCAAGAACTTTTAGCAATTTTTTCGCTATTAAAACAGCCGCCAGCCCAGGCCCTCTGCCTGGCGGCGGCTGTTGAGGAGCAGGGCTGTGGCAGCCTACTCCGTCACCTTCTCCCCTACCTCTACCTCCACCCGTGCCAGGATGAAGCAGAGGTCTGAAAGACGATTGATGTAGATCAGGGCCTGTTGGTTCACCTCTTCCGTCTCTGCCAGCCGCAGCAGGCAGCGCTCCGCCCTCCTGGTCACCGTCCGGGCCAGATCCAGAGCGGCAGCCCCCAGGGTGTCGCCAGGGATGATGAAATGGGCCAAGGGCTCTAGCAGGGCGTCATAACGATCTATGGTGCCCTCGATGTTCCGCACATCGTTTTCCGTGATATAGGGGGTAGGATTGCCCAGGGAGGCCACATCGGCCATCAGCAGGGACAGCTTGTTCTGCAACATCAAGATGGTGCCCTTCACATCCTGCCTGGCCACCGTGGCCCTAGCCAGACCCAGGGCCGAGGTGATCTCGTCCACCTGGCCGTAGGCCTCCACCCGCAGGCACTGCTTCGGCACCCGCTGGCCGGTGAACAGCCCTGTAGTGCCCTTGTCGCCGGTTCTAGTATAGACTGCAGCCTTCATCTTTCTACCTCCTCAGTAGATCTCTTCCGGCCGGAAGAAGTTGGCTATCTCCCTGGCGGCGCTCTCCGGGCTGTCGGAGCCGTGGACGATGTTCTCCCCTACGCTGAGGGCGTAGTCCCCTCTAATGGAGCCAGGCACCGCCTCCAAGGGATTGGTAGCCCCGTTCAGGGCCCGGCAGGCCTTGATGGCGTTCTCCCCCCGCACTACGGCAGCCACCAGGGGGGCGCTGGTGATGAAGGACACCAATTCGCCGAAGAACTTCTTCCCCTCGTGCTCCGCATAGTGGTACTTAGCCTGGGCCTCGCTGACCTTCACCAGCTTCAGGGCCACTATCTTCAGGCCCCGGTGCTCGAAGCGGCAGAGGATGTCGCCGATCAGGTTCTTAGCCACTCCGTCGGGCTTCACTAGGATCAGGGTTTGTTCAATAGCCATGCTCATCTCTCCTTGTCAGTAAAATACCGCCTTATTCTTGCAGCAGCCGCTGGTAGCAGGGCCCGTCCAGCCGGCGCAGCAGGGCGCTGAGCAGCTTCACCGCGCCGAAGTAATCGTCACTGTGGATTACCGACTGGTGGCTGTGGATGTAGCGGGTGGGAATGCTGAAGGTGAGGGTGAGGACGCCGCTGTTGGCCAGGGAGATGCGGCCTCCGTCAGTGCCTCCTCGCTCCGAAACGCTGAACTGGATGGGCACCTTCTCCTCCTCCGCCACCTGGATGGCCAGATCCCGCAGGGCGGTGTTAGGGATCATGCTGGCATCGTAGACAGTGATGGCCACTCCCTTGCCGATGACCGCCGGCGCTACCTCTGCCGCCACTCCCGGGGTGCCTCCTGCCACACAGGTGTCCAGTACCAGGGCGATGTCCGGAGCCAATAGGGAGGCACTGGTCTGAGCCCCCCGCAGCCCCACTTCCTCCTGGACCGTGGCCACGCCGTAGACGGTGTTAGGGGTCTTGTCCTGGGCGGCGGCCTCCAGCACGTCGGCCATCACCGCACAGCCTACCCGGTTGTCAAAGGCCTTGCCCGCCAGCACCTTGCCCCTGCCAAGGGCCACGGCCTGAACCGCCGGGGTGGCGGGACAGCCTACGTAAACCCCTAGTTCCAGAGCCTCCTCCTGGCTGGACGCTCCCACGTCTATGTACATATCCTGCAACTTGACCACCTTGTCCCGTTCTTCCGGGGTCAGGATGTGGGGCGGCTTGGAGCCGATGACCCCTAGCAGATCCCCCTTTTTGCCGTGGACTACCACCCGCTGGCTCAGCATTACCTGCTCCCACCAGCCTCCTAGGCAGGCGAAGCGCAGGAAGCCCTCTGCCGTGATGTGCTTCACCAAGAAGCCCACCTCGTCCATGTGGCTGGCCAGCATCACCCTGGGCTGGCCCTCTTCCCCGGCCTTGCAGAAGATGGCGCTGCCTAATTTATCGTAAGTCACTGGGAAGGCCGCCAGCCTCTCCCGCAACACCTGCTTCACCGGCCCTTCAAAGCCGCTAGGGCCGCAGGCATCGGCCAGACGTAGCAGCCAGGCTATCCTCTCCTTCTTCTTCATCACTAGCTCCTATATGCCCCGCAGGGTGCCCTTGGCCCGCATCTGGTCGGCCTGCTCCCGCAGCAGCTTCACCCGCTCCGCCGTCTCCGGATGGGTGGAGAAGAGGCTGCGCATGTTGGCCCCGGCGAAGGGGTTGATTATGAACATATGGGCCGTGGCGTTGCTGGCGTTGGCCATAACCCGCCGCTTGGCAAAGCCCTCTATCTTCAGCAGGGCATCAGCCAGGGCATCAGGGTTGCCGCACACTTCTCCGCCGCCCCGGTCGGCCTCGTACTCCCGGGAACGGGACACGGCCATCTGGATGATGGCTGCCGCCAAGGGGGCGATGAGCATAATCAGGATGGCGCCGATGGGGCTACGGGATTCGCCGTTTTCATCCCGGCCCCCGCCTAAGAACATGCCCCACTGGGCGATGGTGCTGATGGCGCCGGCCATGCAGGCCGCTATGGTGCTGATCAGGATGTCCCTGTGCTTGATGTGGCTCAGTTCATGGCCCAGCACCCCTGCCACTTCCTCCCGGGTGCACAGGTCTACCAAAGCGCTGTTCACCGCTACCGCCGCATGCTCAGGGTTGCGGCCGGTGGCGAAGGCGTTAGGCACGTTGCTGGGGATGATGTACAGCTTAGGCATGGGGATGTTGGCCCGCTGGGCTAATTTCTCCACCAGGCCGTACAGCTCCGGCGCACTGGACCTATCCACTTCCTGGGCATCGAACTGGGCCAGGACCAGCTTGTCGCTGTTCCAGTAGGTAAACAGGTTCATAGCGCAGGAAAAGAGCAGCATCATGGTCATGCCCCGCATGCCGCCGAAATAGTTGCCTATGGCCATTAAGATACCGGTCAATAACGCCATTAAGATGGCCGTTCTCATCTTCACATTCCTCCTTTTGACTGGGGCTGAACCCCTGGCCTAATTATAACAAAGGGGGAGGCCTTTGGCAACCTGCCCCCTCTCTCTTCTCTGGGACGCTGCCGGCTGGCCTAGGCCCCCTCCACCTGCCTTTGTATGGCCGCCAGCATGGTCTCGCCGTTCTCCCGCACCTTCCGCTTCAGAATGGGGTTCAGGAGGCCGGCGATCATGGCGATGCCGAATTCAAAGTCTAAGGACAGGGTCACTAGGCACCCGTCCCCCTGGGGCTTTATGGTCCAGTCCCCCTCCATCTTCTTCAAGTCCCCCTCGGTCTGGCGGTAGGTGATCCGTAGCTCCTCGGGGTAGAACTCATCCCGCTCCGTCCAGGCAATCCGCCTGCCGTCTACCTTGGACACCCAGGCAGAGATGTCATAGCCGGGGCCCCGCTCCAAGACGGTGACGCTCTCCAAGTCCTCCATAAAGGAGGGATAGTCTTCCATAGCCTGGATCAGCTCATAGATGGCCTTCCCCTCCCCTTTGATTACCCTGCTTACTTCTACATGAGGCATACTAGTCTATCCCTTTCTCAAGGCAGCCTTCGCTGCCCCCCTGCCTAGGCTTTTCAGCCTGGCCTCTTGTTTTTTACCAGCTGTTAACTAGGTCTTAAAGATCTTCTATCGCCTCTGCTGTGGCGGCCACTGCCTCCCGGAACTTCTCCAGCACCACGGCCGCCAGCTCCTGGGTCATAATCAGGGGCGGCTCCAGGCGGATGACCTTGGGGTTGTTCAGGGTGTAGGCCACGATGACGTTTTTGTCCACCATCAGGCTCATCAGCATGCCCCCGGCCCCCTCCTTGGTCAGCTCCACGCCCAGCATCAGGCCCCGGCCCCGAACCTCCTGGATGACGGCGGGATAGTCGGCGGCGATGGCCTCCAGCCCCGCCTTGAGGAAGGCGCCGGTGCTGGTAGCCCGCTCTAGCAGCCCCTCCTCCTTCAGCACCTTGATGGTGGCTAGGCCGGCGGCACAGGCCAGCTGCCCGCCGCCAAAGGTGGAGGTGTGGAGGAAGGGGGCCTCGATCAGCCCCTGCCAGGCCGCCTCAGTGGCCACGATGGCGCCGATGGGCATAATGCCTCCCCCTAGGGCCTTAGCCAGGGCCATTAGGTCCGGCTCCACCCCTTCCTGATCCACGCCGAACCAGGCGCCGGTGCGGCCTAGGCCGGTCTGTACCTCATCGGCAATGAAGAGGGCCCCCTTGCGGTGGGCGATGTCCCTGGCCCCCTGGAGGTAGCCAGGGGGCGGCACGATGATGCCCCCCTCCCCCTGGATGGGCTCCAGCAGCACTGCCGCCGTCTCCTCGTCCACGGCGGCCTCTAAGGCCGCCAAGTCGCCGTAGGGTACATGGGTGAAGCCGCTTAAGAGGGGCTTAAAGGGATCCCGGTACAGAGCCCGGCCGGTGGCGGTGAGGGAGCCCAGGGTCTTGCCGTGGAAGGCCCCCTGGGCGGCTACGAACTTAGGCCGCTTAGTGGCCAGCCGGGCCACCTTCAAACAGCCCTCCACCGCCTCAGTGCCGCTGTTGACGAAAAAGCTGTACTGCAGCTGGCCAGGGGTGATGGCCGCCAGGGCCTCTGCCAGGTCCGCCATAGGCCGGTTGAAGAGCACCTTGCCTCCCATGGGGATGGCGGCTAGCTGCTTCTCCACCGCCTCCACCACCGCCGGGTGGCGGTGGCCCAGGGCGAACATGCCGTAGCCTCCCAGGCAGTCGATGAAGGAGCGGCCGGCGCTGTCCGTGATGATACAGCCCTCCGCCTTCGCCTCCACGCTGGCCAGGCCCATGAAGCGAAAGAGCCGGGCCTGGGACGGGTTGAGGTATTTTTCGTATTTGCCGATAGTCTCTTCTACATAGTCCACTGGGCTGCCTCCCCTAGGCACTGCCTAAACTCAGTACAACAACTGGCTCACCGGCACCAGCTGGATGCCGGTCTTCTTGATCTCTGCCCCGTACTTCTCCCAGCACTGGGCGGTGCCCGGCCGCACGTGGCAGATGGCGATGGCGCTGCCGTTCTTCTCCGCCATGTCGCAGGCCCTGTAGATCTGGCGGCGTATCTCCTCCGGATTAGTGCTGTTGTCCAAGAAGATGTCGTTCCGAGCCGTCCTCACCCCCAGCTTTTGAGCCAGGCTGGCGGCTATGGACTGGGAATTGGTGCGGCTGTCGATGAAGAAGAGCCTCTGGGCCTTCAACTCCTTCAAGACCACCGTCATAGTGGCTTCATCCGCCGTAGCCTTAGAGCCTTGGTGGTTGTTGACCCCGGTGACCCCGGCGAGGCCCCGCAGGTGCTTACGCAACAGCTCCAGCTTCTGCTGCTGGGTCATGTTCACCCGGATGGTGTTGGCCCCCTCGGACATCTGGGCCCCGTCGATAGGCTCCATAGGCAGGTGCAGCATGGCGGTGCGGCCCTTGTTGCGGATCAGCTCCAAAGCGTCGCTGCTAAAGTCCTTGTCGGGGATGATGGCATAGCTGAAGGGCAGGCCGGTGTTCAACAGGGTGCGGAGGTGCTTTAGGTCGTAGCCGCAGTCGTCTACGATGACGGCCAGCTTGCCGCTGTAATGCCTGCCGGCCAGGGGCTCCTCCTTAGGTAGGTCCTTCACGTCCTTGTCCTTCTTCTGTAGGTTGGTGTTGTGGAAGAAGACCAGTTTGTCGGTGGTGAAGGTCTCCTGGCCGTCGCCAGCCTTCACCGAGATGCCCACCTCTGCCTTGTAAGCGTCCCAGCCCTTGTAGGTGGCCGCCTCTCCCCGCAGGAAGACCAGGCCCTTCTGTTTCTCGATCTGCTCCTGCAGCCAGGCCCCGGCGCCGCTGAGGCTGGTGCTGGGAGGCAGGCCGATGGCCAGATCCCGCTGGCTGATGTGCACCAGCTGCCCTCCTTCGCCCACCTTCACCTCTACTATCTGGTGGTCGTTTTCCGACAGCTGCCAGGTGTCCTTCTTCTCTAACAGGATGTTGTCTAAGATGCGCTGGGCCTCCTTGGCCTCGTCCACCAGGCTGGTCACCTGCTTCCCCTCCGTAGTGGTGGTGGCCGGCTTCAGCACGTCCTTCTTGCTACTGCCACAGGAGTAGATCAGGCCGCAGGCTGCCGCCAGGACCACTACGCAGAGCAAGAGGCCCAGGATGATCCATTTAGCATGGCTGTCTTTTTTCTTCCTAGCGGGCATAACACTCACTTCCCTTCCATATTGCGGGGCCGCCCCCCAGCCCAGGACCGAACTGGGCCTGCCCTGCCTGTAACCCCCAGGCTAAGAGCGGGGAAAGGCTTTCTGGTACACCTCCCGCAGCCTCTGGTTGCTCAGGTGGGTGTAGATCTGGGTGGTAGAGATGTCCACATGGCCTAACAACTCCTGCACCAGCCTTAGGTCCGTCCCCCTGGCCAAGAGGTGGGTGGCGAAGGAGTGGCGCAGCATGTGGGGGGTCACCGGCCTGGTGATGCCGGCAGCCCGGGCATAACCGGCCAACAGGTGGGAAAACTCCTGCCTAGTCATAGGCCGGCCCAGGCTGGTGAGGAAGATGGCTCCCTGCTGCCCATCCTCCACCTTGAGGAAGGTGGGCCGGATCTTGGCCAGGTAGCCCTGTAAGAAGCTCACCGCCACCTTATCCAGGGGTACGATCCGCTCCTTATTGCCCTTCCCAAGCACAATGATGTATTCCATTTCTAAGTGGAGGCGCTTCACCTCGGCGTTGACCAGCTCGGACACCCGCATGCCGGTGGCGTAGAGGGTCTCCAGCATGGTCCTATCCCTAAAGCCCAGGGGGGTGGAGACGTCGGGGGCGTTAAGCAGCCTCACCACCTCCTGCTCCGTCAGCACCTTGGGCAGGTGCTGGGCCTTAGTGGCGGCCTCCAGCACCTGGGCCGGATCCTCCTTAAGGTAGCCCTCCTCGGTTAAAAAGCGATAAAAGCCCTTGATGGCAGCCAGCTTGCGGGCTACGGTGCTGGCCGCCCGGCCCTCTGAGCGCAGCCGGGTCAGGTAGGCCAGCAGCTGCTGGCGGCTGACGGCTAAGAAGCCCTCCTCCCCCTGCAGCTCCAGGGCCTGGCCCAACAGCTCCAAGTCCCGCCGGTAGGCTGCCTTAGTGTTGGCGGACAGGCCTGCCTCCACCGTCAGGTAGTCGATGAATTCCTCTATGTAGGCCATGCCCCTGCCTCCCTACAGCAAAAACGACGCCGCAGCGCCGTTTCCTTCTTCCGCTTCCCAGGCCTGGCCCGCCTCAGCTCCGCTTCTCCGGCTGCATGATGGTGATATTGGCCACCGGGGCGATGGTGGAGATGGCGTGCTTATAGACCAGCTGTTGGCCGTTTTCGTTTTCGGTGATCACGGTAAAGTTGTCAAAGCCCCGCACTAAGCCTCTGATCTGGAAGCCGTTGATCAGATAGATGACCACCCCTAGGTTATCCTTGCGCACGCGGTTCAAAAAGCTGTCCTGCAAATTCATCGCTGGTTTAAGGCCCGTATTCATAGTACCCCTCCTAAAATAAAACAATAATAAAACACAGCCACTGGGGCTAACCGGTCTATACTTCTACAAAAAGCCAAACTTTCCTGCTATTTTTTCTCCCATGGCGGCGATAATCTCCCTATATTCCCTGGGACTGCCTTCCTTAAGCTGCCACCAGTGGATGTAGGGCATCTTCTTGTACCAGGTCAGCTGCCTTTTAGCAAAGTTGCGGGTGGCCTGCTTCAGCTTCGCCACCATCTCCCCGTAGGCCAGCCTGCCCTCCAGGTAGGCGGCCATCTGCCGGTAGCCGATGGCCTGCAGGGCCTGGCTGCTGCTAGGCACCCCCTGCCCCAGGAGCCGGGCCACCTCCCCTTCCAGCCCTGCCGCCAGCATGGCCTCCACCCTGGCGTCGATCCGTTGGTAGAGCAGCTCCCGCGGCAGGCTGAGGCCCATGACAAGGGCATCGTAGGCCAGGCCGCCCCGCCGCTGCCGCACCGGCTCCCCCAGCAGGGCGGCTTCAAGGGCCCTGATGGTGCGGCGCAGGTTGTGGGGGTGGATGAGGAGGGCGGCTTCAGGATCCAGCTCCTGCAAGCGGCTGTAAAGGGCCTCCGGCCCCAGCCGGGCCGCCTCTGCCTCCAGCTCTTGCCGCAGGGCCGGATCCGGCTCCGCCCCGGCTAGGTCATAGCCTTCCAGCAGGGCCTTGGCGTAGAGGCCTGTGCCTCCCACCAAGATGGGCAGCCGGCCCCGGGCGGCGATGTCGGCTATGGCGGCGGCAGCCTGCTCTTGGAAGGCCCGCACATTGTAGCCGGCCGTAGGAGGCAGGATGTCCAGCAGGTGATGGGGCACAGCCTCCCTTTCCTCCCGAGAGGCCTTGGCCGTGCCTATGTCCAAGCCCTGGTAGACGGCAGCAGAGTCGCCGGAGACAAGTTCCCCTCCCCAGCGCCGGGCCAGGGCCAGGGCGCAGGCGCTTTTGCCGCTGGCCGTAGGGCCTAGGAGGGCTACTAAGGGCAGTTTCTTTTCTTCAACGGGTAATGAGGCCATACTTCACCTTGGCGTATTTGCCGCCGTAACAGGCCGTGCAGCCTAGGGAGGCTAAGACCCCTGCCTCCCCTTCCTTGATCACCACTCTGGGCGCCACCTTCAGGGCCAGCTCCAACACCTCCCGGCTGAGGGGTTGGCGGTAGGCCAGGGGCTGCACTGCGTCCATGGCGGCAGAGCCGGCCAGATGGCGGCGGAACATAGGGTCGAAGTAGACTACGTCGTACTCTTCCTTACAGTGAGCCAGATAGTCTGCCGCTACCGCCTGCACGATTTTCAGCCGCCGCAGGGCCGCCGTCAGGGCCGGATCCTCGCACACATAGTGCTGCAGGCCGTAGCTGGTGAGAAAGTAGAGGAGGGGGGAGGCCTCCAGGCCCAGCACCTGCCCATCTGGCCCCACAACGGCGCTGGCCAGGGCCGCATCTCCCGCCAGCCCCAGGGTGCAGTCTAGAAGGCGGCTGCCCTGGGTGAGGGCTGTGGCCGCCAGAAAGTGATCCTGGCTCCCGGCGCAATAGCGCTGCCAGCGCAGCACCGCCATGCCCAGATGGTAGGCCAGCCGGCCCCCCTCCCTGGTGTACAGCTGGGGACCCTCCTTGGCGGCGATCAATAGGGCCTCCACCCCGGCCTGGGCCAGCAGGCCGTCCAGGCCCCTGTGCCCTCTGGCTAGGTAGGGAACCCCCAGGGCGGCAGCCCAGCGGCGGGCCGTCTCTTCACAGCCCGGCCTCCGGGCAGGGGTAACGGCAAAGGAGGGCCCCATCAGAAGCCCGTCCTTTTAAACATCTTGTACAAATCATGACTAGAAATTTCAATCATACAGGGCCGGCCGTGGGGGCAGGTAAAGGGGTGCTGGCTGTTGCACAGGTCGATGAGGAGCCGCCGCATCTGCTCCAGGGTCAGCTCTTGGCCGGCCTTGATGGCCCCGTGGCAGGCGGTGAGGTGGAGCAGCTTCTGCCGCAGCACGCTGCCGTCTAGGGGGCGGGCTCGCTGCTCCCGCAGCAGGGCCGCTATTTCCCCTAGGTAGGCCCCTGCCTCCTCTAAGCCCACGTCGCTAGGCAGGCTGTAGAGGCAGAGGCTGTTGGCGCCGGTGATGCTGAAGTCCACTCCCAGCTGGGCGCAGACCTCCCGTTCCTCCTCCAGCAGTTCCACATCCTCCTCTGGCAGGTCTAGGTACTGGGGCAGCAGCAACTGTTGGGAGGCCACCTGCCGCTGGCCCTCCACCAGCTTATCGTAGAGGATCCGCTCATGGGCGGCATGTTGGTCTATGAGGTAGAGGCTGGTAGCGCTTTGGGCTATGATGAAGGTTTTGTCCACCTGTCCCAGGGGCCAGACTAACAACTCAGCCCCCTCCCTGCCCTGGATGCAGGCCTGGGCCTGTTCCGCCCCCTCCTCCCTCGGCAGGGCCTCCCCTTTGGGAGCTGCCGGCCTGGGACCGTAGCCGCCTCCCACCTCCTCCGCTGCCAAAAGGGGCTCCCCCACCGCCTCCTGGTAGCTGGTAGCGGGCCGGGAGGGATAGAGCCCCTGGCTCTCCGCCTCCGCCGCCTCGATTACCGTGGCCGGGGTCTTGAAGATCTGGCCTAGGTTGGTAAAGGGCTCCTTCAAGCCCGGGCCCCACTTGTCCGCCAGGCCGGGCCTAGGGCCGGGCTCCCGCCCTACTGGCGGAGCGGCGTTGCCGCCGTAGCCTGCACTGGGAGGGATCGGGCCCCTGCCCTGCGGGAGGGGTGGCTGCCCCCTGGAGGCTAGGCTGCCCTGGAGGGGGCTGGCCTTGGCCGCCGTCAAGGGGGCGGTGAGGGCCGCCGTCAGGGCCTTATACATGGCCGTGTAAACCTGGTTGTCGTGGCTGAACTTAACCTCGCTTTTTTGCGGGTGGACGTTCACGTCTACCGTAGCTGGATCCAAGCTCAGCCGCAACACTGCGAAGGGAAAGCCGTTTTTCGGCACCTGGCTCTGGTAGGCATGGTCCATGGCCTTGCTCAACATGGGGCTTTGGATCAGCCGGCCGTTGACCAGGAAGGTCTGCCACTGCCTGGTGCTTTTTAAGAGGGTGGGCTTGGACACGTAGCCCTCTATCCTCACTCCCTCGGCGGCGTAGTTCACCGGCAGCAGCTCCTGGGCGGTCCTGCCCCCGTAAAGGGAACGGATGGCCGCCGCCACCTCCCCGCTGCCGGAGGTGCGCAGGCTGTCTCTGTCGTTGGTGATGAGCTGAAAGCCCACATCCGGCCGGGAGAGGGCCAGCTTGGTGACTAAATCGTTGATGTAGCGGCCCTCCGTAGCCTGGCTGCGGAGGAACTTCCGCCTGGCAGGCACGTTGTAAAAAAGATCTTGCACCATCACGGTGGTGCCTACGGCCCCGCCTGCCTCCTCCAACTGGGGCGCCCCTCCCCCTTCAATGCTGAGGGAGGTGGCCGCTGCCTGGCCCTGGGGCCGGGTGATGAGGGTGAAGCGGGAGACGGAGGCGATGCTAGGCAGGGCCTCCCCTCTGAAGCCCAGGGTGCCCAGGCTGAGCAGGTCTTCCACCCTGTGGAGCTTGCTGGTGGCATGGCGGAGGATGGCCAGGCCGGCCTGCTCCCTGGTCATGCCCCAGCCGTCGTCAGTCACCTGGATGTAGTCGATGCCGCCGCCGTAGATCTTGACGGTGATGTGCTTAGCCCCGGCGTCCAGGGCGTTTTCCACCAGTTCCTTCACCACCGAGGCCGGCCTTTCCACTACCTCCCCGGCGGCGATCTGGTTGGCTGTATGCTGGTCTAAGACTAGGATGGGCCCGGGGGCGCCGTTGCTCATAAGCCTGCCTCCTTCTTAGCTTCTGCCTGCAATTTATATAACTCGTTCAAGGCCTCGATAGGGGTGATGCTTAAAACGTCCAGCTGGAGTAACTCTTCCAGTAACTGGGAGCCGAAGAGGCTGTCCATGGCCTGGGGCGGCCCCTGTTCCTCCTGCTCTGCAGCCTGGGCCTCCCCCTGCCCCTGGTCGTAGCCGCTGAGGATGGCCTCCGCCCGCTCCAGCAGTTGCTTAGGCAGGCCGGCCAGCCGGGCTACGTGGATGCCGTAGCTGCGGTCGCTGCCCCCGGCTACGATGCGGCGCAAAAAGACGATGTCCTTGCCTCTCTCCTTCACTGCCACAGAATAATTCCTCACCCCAGGCACCTGGCCTTCCAGGGCTATCAGCTGGTGGTAGTGGGTGGCGAAGAGGGTCTTAGCCTTAATCTTGCTCTGGATGTATTCTAGCACCGCCTGGGCGATGCTCATGCCGTCAAAGGTGCTGGTGCCCCTGCCTACCTCGTCCAGGATGATGAGGCTGTCCTTCGTGGCGTGGCGGAGGATCTCCGCCACCTCCTGCATCTCTACCATGAAGGTGCTCTGGCCGCTGGCCAGGTCGTCGCTGGCCCCCACCCGGGTGAAGATCCTGTCCACCGGGCAGATGGAAGCGCTGCTGGCAGGGATGAAGCTGCCTAGCTGGGCCATCAGGGTCAGCAGGGCCACCTGCCGCATGTAGGTGGACTTACCCGCCATGTTGGGCCCAGTGATGAGGATGAAGTTTTCCCCCTGGTTGTCCAGGTGGGCGTCGTTAGGTACGAAGAGTTCCTTTTTCAACAGCCGTTCCACCACAGGGTGGCGGCCGTCTTTGATGCTTATCTCCCCCCTGGTGTTCAAGGAGGGCCGCACGTAGTGGTAACGCTGGCCGCACTCCGCCAGGGAGGCCAGCACGTCTGCCACCGCCAGGGCCCTGGCGGTAGCCTGGATCTGGGGCAGCTGATTCCGGATCAGCTGGCGCAGCTCGTTGAAGAGGTAGTATTCTAGCTGCTCTATCCTCTCCCTGGCCCCCAGGATCTTGTTCTCAAAGTCCTTCAGTTCCGGCACGATGTAGCGCTCTGCGTTGACCAGGGTCTGGCGGCGGCTGAAGTAGGCCGGCACCGCCCCGCTCTGGCCCTTGCTCACCTCTATGTAGTAGCCGAAGACCTTGTTGTAGCCCACCTTTAAAGTCTTGATGCCGCACTCTTCCTTGATTTTCTGCTCAAAGGAGCGGAGCCAGCTGGTGCTGTCCTGGGCGATGAGCCGCAGTTCGTCCAGCTCCTGGTTGTAGCCGCTGGCGATCATGCCCCCCTCCCGGATGCTGAAGGGAGGTTCAGCCACTACAGCCTGCTGCAGGGTCTGGTACAGGTCCCCGTGGAGGTTCAGCTGCCCGGTGAGCCGCTGCCACAGGGGGGCCTTGCAGGCCCCTAGCAGCTCCTTGATGGCTGGCAGGGCTCCCAGGCTGGAGCGGAGGGCCGCCAGATCTCGGGCGTTGGCGCTGCCCACCTCTAGACGGGAGAGGATCCGCTCCAGATCTGCCACCGCCCCCAGCTCCCTGCCTAGGGCGGCCCGCACCTCTTCCAGGCCCAGCATCTCCCCTACTGCCTCCTGCCTGGCGCTGATCTGGGCCAAATCAAGAAGGGGGGCCTCCAGGTACTGGCGCAGCCTCCTGGCCCCCATGCTGGTCTTGGTGAAGTCCAGCACCGCCAGCAGGCTCCCCTGCCTGGAGCCGTCCCGCAGATTCCGCACCAGCTCTAGGTTGCGGATGGCTGCCGCATCCAGCTGCATGTACTTGTGCAGCACTATTTCTTCCAAGCGGTTGATGTGGGAGAGATCCGCCATCACCGTAGCGTGGAGGTAGTCTAGCAGGCACTCCACCGTAGCCACCACCGTCTCGTCGAAGGTGACCTGGCCGAAGTGCTGGGCGAAGTAGCCCTGCTGCCCGGAGCCTTGGTAGTAGCTGAGGGCGCAAGGGCCCACCTTGGCGGCCAACCACTCCGTCAGCTCCTCCGCACCCTTCACCGCCCCGGCCAGCACCAGCTCCGCCGGCTGCAAGCGGTAGAGCTGCTCCTTCACCTGTTCCAGGGCCTCCCTGCCGGAGGCCACGAACCACAGGCACTCCCCGGTGGAGACGTCGCAGGCGGCTAGGCACAGCTCCCCTGCCCTCTCCTTCAGCAACGCCAGGTAGCGGTTGTGCTTGTCCTCCAGCACGGCCTCGCTGAGGGCGGTGCCCGGGGTGATGATCTTGATCACCTGGCGCTTCACTATCCCCTTGGCCTGCTTAGGATCCTCCATCTGCTCGCAGATGGCGATGCGGTAGCCCTTGCGCACCAGCTTGGCGATGTAGCCGTCCACCGCATGGTAGGGCACGCCGCACATAGGCATGTTCTCCGTGGTGCCGGCCCGCTTAGTGAGGGTGATGTTCAGCTCCCGGGAGGCGCAGATGGCGTCGTCTAAGAATAATTCGTAAAAATCCCCCAAGCGGAAAAAGAGCAGCTCCTTCGGGTGCTCCTTCTTCACGTCCAGATACTGTTGTACCATAGGGGTGTAGTTAGTCTCGCTCATAAGCCTCTCCAACAGCCTCCCGACCCTTCAACTGCCAGGTCTGGCCCTCTTCAACGGCTATATATACTAATTCGCCTGGCCTGTAGGGCCGCAGGGCCGGCCACAGCACCAGCTTCCCTGTCCCTGTGCGGCCGCTGTAGATCCCCGGCTGCTTGCTGGGCCCCGCCGCCAGCACCGCCACCACCCGGCCCACCAAGGCCTGGTTCTTGGCCAGGCTGATGCTGTTCTGCAAGTCCATCAGCCGCTGCAAACGCTGCTTCTTCACCGCCAGGGGCACCTGCTCCGGCATGGTAGCCGCCGGAGTGCCGCTGCGGGGGGAGTAGATGAAGGTGAAGGCGCTGTCAAAGGCCGCCTCCCGCACCAGGTCCAGGGTGTCGGCGAAGGCCGCCTCATCCTCCCCGGGGAAGCCTACGATGATGTCTGTAGTGATGGCCGCCTCCGGCAGGCGGCTGCGGATGCCGGCCACCAGCTCCAGGTAGCGCTCCCGGGTGTAGCCCCTGTTCATCCGCCGCAGCACCTCATTATTCCCCGCCTGGCAGGGCAGGTGGAAGTGGTGGCAGATGTGCCTGCTCTCCGCCACCGCCTGGATTACCGCCGCCGTCATGTCCCGGGGGTGGCTGGTCATGAAGCGCAACCGCTCCAAGCCCTCCACCTGGTCGCAAAGGCGCAGGAGGCGGGCAAAGCCCTCCGCCTCCCCCCTGTCCTTGCCGTAGGAATCCACGTTCTGACCTAGGAGGGTCACCTCTTTGTAGCCCTCCGCCACCGCCTGCTCCAGCTCGGCCAGGATGCTCTCCTCAGAGCGGCTCCGCTCCCGGCCCCGCACATAGGGTACTATACAGTAGGTGCAAAAATTATTGCAGCCGTACATGATGGGCAGCCAGGCAGAAAAACTGCTCTGCCGCACCTTGCTGCCGGCGAACTCGTCCCCCTGGACGGCTGCCAGGTCCACAAAGGCGCTGCGCCTGCCCTCTGCCACATAGTCTGCCACAATGGTCTTAAACTGGTTCACGTAGGCGGTGCCCAGCACCAGGTCCAGCTGGGGAAAGCGCCTCTGCAGCCCCTCCCCTTCCTTCTGGGCCAGGCAGCCGGTGACGCACAGCACCAGGCCCGGCCGGGTCTTTTTCAACCCTGCCAGCTGGCCCAGCTTCCCGGCTATCCGCTTCTCCGCACTCTCCCTTACACAGCAGGTATTAACCACTATTATGTCTGCCGTCCGAAAATCGGCACAGGCCTGATAACCCAGCTCCTCTAGCTGCCCTGCATAGCGTTCCCCGTCGGCTTCGTTCATCTGGCAGCCGTAGTTGAGGACGTAATAAGCTTTCACAAAGACGACCTCCGCCCTAGTTTCTTCCCCCATATTATACAAAATCCCCGCCTAAATAGCAAGGCGGGGATGAGGGGCGGCACCATGGTCGTTTTTATGGCTTCCTCCCATGACAGTACCTTTGCAGCTTGCTCCTGGGCTTCGCCGGCAGGGTCACCTGTTCCACAACTTGGCCTGGCTCATGACCCGCATCATGGCCTGCAACATGACCCGTGACCTGCCCCCTACCTCATACATCATACACTATAACTCTCCCCTAGGCAACAGCAGCTTACCGCCGGGCCGCAACCAGGCCGGGGTGGGTTATGTTGGTTTAGAGGCCTATAGTATACTCGAGGGACGAGCCTGTGGCCCTTTCATTTATTCAAACTACAACTTTATTATAGAAATAACCCTCTCAGTTCCTACCATGGGAAAAGGAAGCCCTTCAAGAAGAATTCCCTCTGGAAAAAGTAACAGCCTGCCCGTGGTAAAACGACGAGCAGGCTGGAGCTCTGAGAAGGCTATTGTTTATTTTTCAGTTAATAAAAGGGTTTCAGAAATGAAGCTAAACTCTGGAGGCTGCAGTACCATGGGAGGCACCCCAGCGTC
This sequence comes from uncultured Phascolarctobacterium sp., assembly GCA_964641395.1. Lineage (GTDB taxonomy): Bacteria > Bacillota > Negativicutes > Acidaminococcales > Acidaminococcaceae > CANQBR01. The sequence goes on from CAZXKQ010000004.1 coordinate 55,826, forward strand.
GCCCAGCTAAACCCCCTCTGTCAAGGCTGCAGGGGGCCGTAGAAATAGCTGGCGGTGGCTCCCCCG
>CAZXKQ010000004.1:55991-78327 GCA_964641395.1 uncultured Phascolarctobacterium sp.
CCCCCTCTGTCAAGGCTGCAGGGGGCCGTAGAAATAGCTGGCGGTGGCTCCCCCGTCGATGAGGAAGGTGGAACCGGTGATGAAGGCGCCGGCAGGGCCTAGCAGCAGTTCGGCCACATTGGCCACCTCGTCGGCAGTGCCGGGCCGGCCGGCAGGGCACTTGGCGAACATGTTCTTGTAAAAGTCCCCTCGGGGCCCGTTGAACTCATCGATGGCCAGGGGCGTAACGATGATGCCAGGGGCGATGGCGTTGAGCCGGGCGCCCCGCTCTCCCCACTTCACCGCCTCGGCCATAACCCGCTTTTCGTTGCAGCGTTTGGCCAGCTGGTAGGCGTGGAGGGTGTCCCGGATGTGCTCCGGCTGGAGCAGGTCCAAGGAGAGGAGCTCCTCCGTCGGCGCAGTAGCCAGCAGCCTGTCCTCTTCCGCCGTCAAGGCCGGCATCCGCCAACCGCTCTGGCTGGAGATGGTCACACCCACTCCGCCAGGCTTGATGACCTTGCCCACTTCTTCTAAAAGGACGGCAGTGCCGTAGAGATCCACCTGCAGGATGGCCTGGATGGGGGCCTGGCTGGGGGATACCCCGGCAGAATTGATCAGGACGGCGATCTCCCCGTACTCCTGGGCCTTGTTGATCAGCTTTACGATGGAGGCCCGGCTGGACAGATCCATCTCCACCGGCAGGGCGTCAAAGCCTGCCTCCACCATGATGGTGGCGATGGCGGCAGCGTTCTTGCTGCTCTTATCCCCCACTATGATCTTCTTCCCGTAGCCTACCCGGCGGGCGATGGCCATGCCGATCTGACCTGCCCCTGTCAAAATTACTACGTCTTTGCTCATGACTTGACCTCCTTTACAGCCCAAGCTGCAACTACTTTTTCTGCCTCTGCCGCCTCAGCTCCCCGGACGGCCAGGCCTATGCCGAAGGCGGCGCCTAGGCAGACCTTCCGCAGATCCCTTTCGCAAGAGCCTAGGCCGCTACCCTCATGGGTCATGACTGCTACTACCTTCTTCCCCCTGAAGTCCAGCCTCTCCAACTGGCTGAAGAGAGCCATGGGGAAGGTGCCCCACCAGCAGGGGCCGCAGACGAAGACGGTGTCGTAGCCGGCGATACTGTCCAGGTAGTGCCGCAGTGCCGGCCGGACGCCAGCCCGCAGCTCCGCCTTAGCCTCTTCGGTGCAGGCCCGATAGGCCTTGGGGTAGTCCTTCACCGTCTGCACTTGGAAGAGGTCGCCCCCTACCGCCTTCTGTATGTAGCCTGCTACATACTCTGTGTTGCCTACCGCCAGTTGCCGGATGGAGCCGTTGACGTAATTCTCTCCCCGGCGAGAGTAATAGATGATGAGGTTTCTGCCCATCTAAACCAGCCTCCTTACCTGGTACCGAGTCCTATCCCGCCTCAGTCCCTAGGCGAAATAGTTCTTAATTTCCGCCATCCGCCCCACCTGGTCCACGTGGAAGGGGCAGCGCCTGTTGCAGTGGCCGCAGGCCAGGCAGTCAGCCGCCGTCTTTTCCAGGGTGCGGTAATGCTCCCCAGCCAAGCTGTCCCCCACCAGGGCCAGGTCGTAGTACTTGTTGATCAGGCCGATGTTCAGTCCTGCCGGACAGGGGGCGCAGTGGTTGCAGTACACGCAGCGACCCTGGGCCTCCGCCGGAGTCAGGCTGGCGATGAGGCTGTAGTCCCGCTCCTCCTGGCTGGCGGTAAGGTAGGCCAGGTTCTGCCGCAGCTGCTCAATGTTGGCCGCCCCAGGAAGGACGGTGAGGACCCCCGGCTTATCCAAGGCGTACTGGATGCACTGGGCCGGGGTGAGGGCCCTGCCTAGGGGGGAGCGCTTAGGGTCTAGCAGCTGGCCGGCGTTGTAGGGCTTCATGACGCTGATGCCCACCCCCTCCTTCTGGCAGCGGCGGTAGAGCTGCTGCCGCTCCCCGGCAGAGCCGAAGGCGTAGTCCCCCTGGCCGTAATCGTACATAGGATTGATGGAGAACATCAGCATGTCGATAAGGTGCCAGTCCAGGATGTGCTGGACGGTGGGGGGATTGTGGGAGGAGAGGCCTAGGTGGCGGATCACCCCCTGGGCCTTCAGATCCAGCACGTACTGCAGGGCACCCCCTCCTTCGTAGGCCTCCACGTCAGCCAGCTCGTCTAAGCAGTGGATGAAGCCGAAGTCTATGTAGTCTGTTTGCAGCTTTTCCAGCTGCCAGGCGATGGAGGCCTTGATCTTGTCCAGCTCAGTGGTCCAGCCGTACTGACCGGTAGTGTAATTAGCTCCGAAGTGGATCTGCAGGTAGACCTGCTGCCGGCAGTCGGCCAGGGCCTTGCCATAGGCAGGGAAGCAGCTGGCATGGCCGGCCGCCAGGTCAAAGTAGTTGACCCCCTGTGCTACAGCGTAGCGGACGGTGGCGATAATGTCCTTCTCCGCCTGCTGGCCCACCATGGAGCCTCCCAGGCCGATGACGCCGATCTGTTCCCCGCCGTGGGGCAGTGTACGATAGAGCATATAACCTTCCTCCCTCTTCTCTTTACAAAGTACTGGCTCCGCCTGTGCCCAGGCCCTCCCTGTATTTGCAGCGGGCGCCCCTGTTCCTGGGTCTGGCCAGCAGGGCTTGCAGCCAGTTCCGAGCTAAGCTCCTTCTCTTACAGGGACTTACCTAACTGGTAGGCCGCCTGCATGTGGCTGCTCCTCCTAGTCATGGAGGGGGTGCCGCAGCCCGTCCCTAAAATCCGGCCACAGTCGGTAAAGTGCATATAGCGGCACAGTTTTTCGTAGTGCCCCGATAGATAGGGCATCACATCGGCATTGGCATCCCAGGCGGCGGCGATGAGGACGGTGCGCAGATGCTTGGCAGACAGCCTCATAGTGTAGCTGTAAAAACGGTCGATGACCATCTTCAGCTGGGCGGACATGCCGAAGTAGTAGACCGGGGTGACGAAGACCGCCATATCCGCCGCCAGCAGCGCCTCCCTAATCTGCGCCACGTCATCCTTCTGCACACAGGGGCCGTCCATGCCGCAGCTATCACAGCCCAGGCAGGGGTGGACGGCCATGTGGGCCGCATCCAGCTCCACTATGCTGTGCCCCGCCTCTCTGGCTCCTCGGGCAAACTGCTCCGCCAACAGGTTGGAAGAGCCGTTTTTGTGGGGGCTGCCCTTTACTATCACTATCTTCATCTACCTCACCCTTTCGCGGTTTTATAATGGGGCCCTGCCGAGGCTGAATCAATGCCTCTTAAGCATAGCGGCCATCTATTCTAAGTATTTGCCTTCCCTTAGGCCAGGGCTTATAATCCTTAATTAGGAACTAACTTTAGGAAAGAGGTGTCAGCCTTGCGCCGTTTTTGTCTCTTCATCTTCCTCCTCTTAGCCCTCCTCAGCCTAGGCTGCGGCAGCCAAGGACGGGCCGCCGACAACAAGGCCCCTGCCGCCCCGGCTGCTGGCCAGGCCGCCTCAGCCCAGGACCTGATCCTGGTGAAGGGTGGCAGCTTCGCCATGGGCAGCCCGGCCAGCGAAGCCTGGCGGGGCCAGGACGAGGTTCAGCACCAAGTCAGGGTCAGCGACTTCTACCTCAGCCCCTATGAGGTGAGCCAGGAGGAGTACCAGGCCCTCATGGGCAAGAACCCTAGCAACTTCAAGAGTGCCAAGCTGCCGGTGGAAAACATCAGCTGGCTGGACGCCCTGGCCTACTGCAACGCCCGCAGCAGCAAGGAGGGGCTGACCCCCGCCTATGAAATAAGCGCCAACAACGTAAAGTGGAACCGGGCTGCGGACGGCTACCGCCTGCCTACGGAGGCAGAGTGGGAGTACGCCTGCCGGGCCGGCACCACCACCCCCTTCAACACGGAGAACTCTATCAGCCCCCAGGAGGCGGACTACTACGGCCACTACCCCTACCAGATCGAGGAAAACTACTTCACCCAGGAAAAGCTCACCACCCAGCCGGGAGTGTATCGAGAGACTACCGTGGCGGTGAACAGCTTCGCCCCTAACAAGTGGGGCTTCTACAACATGCACGGCAATGTGAACGAATGGGTGTGGGACTACTACGGCACCTATCCCCAGCAGCCTGGGCAGGATCCTGCCGGCCCCCTCAGCGGCACCCTGCGGGTCTACCGGGGCGGCGGCTGGAACGACTTTGCCAAAAACCTGCGCAGCGCCTACCGGGCCGCCCTGCCCCAGGACAAGGCCAGCTTCAACCTGGGCCTGAGGGTGGCGCGGAATGCCGCCGCCCTCAGCGGCAGCCTGGCCGTCAGCGTCGCCACTCCGGCCAAGGGGGCCAAGGGCAAGGTGCTGGTAGCTTATTTCAGCTGGGGCGGCACCACCAGGGGCATCGCCAACCAGATCCAGATGCAGTCCGGTGCCGATAGCTTCGAAATCGTCCCCCAGCAGCCTTACTCCACCAGCTACCACCAGGTGCTGGAGGAGGCCCAGCGGGATCAGAACCGCCAGGCCCGGCCGGCTCTAGCCGGCAAGGTGGCCAACATGGAGCAGTACTCAGTAATCCTGCTAGGTTATCCTAATTGGTGGGCCTCCATCCCCATGCCCATCGCCAGCTTCCTGGAAAGCTACGACTTCCGGGGCAAGACCATCATCCCCTTCTGCAGCCACGGGGGCGGCCGCTTCGGCCAAAGCCTCACCGCCATCGCCAAACTGGCTCCCCAGGCCCAGTTGGGAGAGCCCCTCTCCGTCCACTACGGCGGCGGCTCCGACCTGCCCCAGGTGATAGACCGCTGGCTGGCCGCCAACGGCCTAGCCAAGTAAGGCCCGGCCTTCATACCGAACTTCCAGCTGCCTAGGCCCTAGGCAGCTTTTTTATCCCAGGGTGGCCTGGAGGTGCTGGATGAAGCGGCTCACCGCCGGGCTGAGGGGCTGGTTCTTCTTCCAGGTCAGGACGATGCTGGCCTCCAGCGGAGGCAGCAGGGGCCGAGAGCAGACATAGGCCCCGTCCCAGCGGCCTTGGAGCCCCTCGATGACCAGGGCGTAGCCCAGGCCCTGGCGCACCAGGGCGGTAGCATTGGTGGGAAAGTTGCTGGTAAAGGCTATGTCCAAGTCCTTGTAGTAGGGGCCGAACCAGGCGGCCAGCTTATGCTGCATGTCCACCCGGCGGGGCATGATGACGGGCAGCTTGGCTAGGTCCTCCGGACTCACTGCCTCCCGCTGGGCTAAGGGGGCTCCTGGCTGCATCAGCACCACCCAGCGCTCCCGCTGCTGCAGGCGGAGGAAGGAAAAACGCTCCACCTCCGCCGGCTCCAGCATCAGCCCTAGATCTGCCAGCCCCTTCTCCAGCTGCTCCTTCACCACGTCGGCAGTGGCGGTGACGATGTCGAAGACCACTGCCGGATAGAGCTTTTTGAAGCTGCTGATGGCCTGGGCCACCAAGCTGGCCGCCGCCACTTCCCCCAGGCTGATGGTGACAGTGCCGGCCACGCTGCTTTCGCTGGCCACCACCTCCTGCACCGTCTTGTGGGCTAGTTCGCTCAACTCCTCCGCCCGCCGCCGCAATTGGAGGCCTGCGGCTGTAAGCTCCAGCCGCCTGGCACCCCTTTTAAAGAGGGCCACCCCTAGCTCGTCCTCCAACTGGGCCAGTTGCCGGCTCAGGGTGGGCTGGGTTATGTGTAGTTGCTGGGCGGCCTTGGTGATATTCCCCTCTTGCGCCACCGCTAAAAAATACCGCAGTACCCTTAGTTCCATCTCTGCCTCCCCTTCCAGCAGGCTAACTAAGCTTATTATACGGAAAAGGCCAGGCTAAAACAAGCCTTAAAGTTAGGTTTAAGCTGAAATTATGCTCAAAAAGCATAGCCTATCATAGTTTATTAGTATTTGCTTTTTCCCCTGCCGCCAGTTATAATTGAAATGGTTCCGGTCTGGAGCAGGCCTGGCCCTGTCCTGTCCCTAACCCAGCGCCTAAGTACCGAAGAAAGGATGAATGCCTATGTCCCTAAAGAAAATTTTCGCCCTTTTGCTCACCCTCTGCTGCGCCCTGGCCCTGGTAGCCTGCGGCAGTTCTTCCTCCACCAGCAAGGCCGCTCCCAGCGGGGCAGCCGCTGCGGCCGCCGCCCCGGCAGCCCAGCCTCCCCTGGCCGGCAAAAAGGTGTTGGTAGCCTACTTCTCCTACAGCGGCCAGACCGAGCGGGTGGCCAAGGTGATCCAGGCCAAGACCAAGGGGGACCTCTTCAAGATTGAAACCACCACCCCCTACCCTGCCGGCTATCATGACTGCACCGCCTACGCCAAGGAGGAGAAGGCTAAAAACGGCCGGCCGGCCATCAAGCCGGGTCCTGCCAACCTGAAGGATTACGACATCGTCCTCTTAGGCTTCCCCATCTGGTGGTATGACGCCCCCATGGCGGTCTACACCTTCATCGAGCAGAACGACTTGAGCGGCAAGACCGTCATCAGCTTCTGCACCAGTGGCGGCAGCTCCATCGGCGAAAGCACCCGGGGCTTGAAGACGGCCCTGGCCAAGTCTAAGTTCCAAGAAGGCATCCGCCTCTATCCCAACGATGAGGCCGGCACCCAGAAGTGGGTGGAGAGTTTGGGCTTCTAAGCAGGAAGCTGTCTAAGACGGTAGGAATAAGCCCTTACAGGCAGTATTCGTCCCAGGCAGAAACTAGCAAACAAAAAAGTACGGAGTATGGCACCCTCGCCCTGCTCCGTACTTTTTCTTATCTTTGGGCCTCTGATGACCACTGCCCTAGGAGGGGTTCCCCTCCCCGGCCTCTGCGGCCTGGCAAGACAAAGGAGGCACCCGCAGGTGCCCCCCGTCTTAGGACAAACTAGCCCAGCAGTCGCCAGTCGCTGTCGTCTCAGTGGATGATGCCCCGGATCTTCATGGCTTCTACCAGCCTGGACAGGGCTACGATGTAGGCGGCCACCCGCATGTGCACGCCGTACTTCTCAGCAGCGGCCACTACGTCCTTGAAGGCGGCCCGCATCATCTTGTTCTGACGCTCAATAACGTCTTCCTCAGTCCAGAAGTAACGGTAGAGGTTCTGTACCCACTCGAAGTAGGATACGGTTACGCCGCCGCCGTTGGCCAGGATATCGGGTACCAGCAGCACGCCCTTCTTAGCCAGGATCTCGTCAGCCTCAGGAGTGGTAGGCCCGTTGGCGCCTTCGGAGATAATCTGGGCCTGTACCTTGTCGGCGTTGGCCTCGGTGAGCTGCAACTCCATAGCGCAGGGTGCCAGTACGGTTACCGGCAAGGCCAGCAGGTCGGCATTGCTGATCTCCTTGCTGCCAGGATAGCCTACTACGCTGCCAGTCTTTTGTACGAATTTGTCAACATCGTAGCAGTCGAAGCCGTCTGCCTTGTAGATGGCGCCGTTGATGTCGCTGAGGGCTACTACCTTCACGCCCTCGTCGCAGAAGAGTTTGGCGGTCCAGCTGCCTACGTTGCCGAAGCCCTGTACGGCGGCAGTGGCGTCGCTGGGAGCGATGCCCTTCAGCTTCAAAGCCTCTAGGGCGGCTACAACTACGCCCCGGCCGGTGGCGGCGGTACGGCCCAGGGAGCCGCCTACGCAGATGGCCTTGCCGGTAATGAAGCCAGGCTCGTACTGGCCGGTGAGCTTGCTGTACTCGTCCATCATCCAGCCCATGATCTGGGCGTTAGTGTTCATATCGGGAGCGGGGATGTCCTTCTTCTCGCCGATGATGGGAGCGATCTTGTCGATGAAGCCCCGGGTGAGGGCCTCTTTCTCCCGTACGGACAGCTTGCTAGGATCTACGATGATGCCGCCCTTGCCGCCGCCATAGGGCAGGCCGGCTACGGCGCACTTACAGGTCATCCAGAAGGCCAGAGTCTTAACCTCGTCTAGAGAAACATTTTGATGATAGCGCACGCCGCCCTTGGCCGGGCCCAGGATGGTGCTGTGCTGGCTGCGATAGCCGGTGAAAACCTTTACGCTGCCGTCATCCATCTTTACGGGGATGGAAACTTCCAAAGTGCGCTCAGGGTTGGCGATGATGTCCCTAATGCCTTGGTCCAGTTTCATAGCCTCAACGGCTTGGTTGAAAGGAACTTGTGCCATTTCAAAAATGTTCATGTTAGTCCTCCTCAATATTACTCTCCTCTTTTCAGGGCTCTGCCCCTGGCCCCAGCGGCCTGGCACCTAGGCCCCGCCCTGTTGTATACATTATACATTATAGCCTATTGCTTTGTCTACCCCTTTTTGAAATATATTTTTTCACGATTGGCGTAGCCTATTGCCCCCATAGTATAGCCCCTTCCGCCACAATTCTGCCCCAATTACTAGGCCCCTCTACAAACAGGTAAAATAAAGGCCAGCCCCTCCACCCGTGGCGGGGGCGGGAGGCTGGCCCAGTACTGTGTTTTGTGCGTTCGAGGCTGCCATCAGCCTGTTCTAGGAGAGAGGAGGCGGCTGGCCCCGCCACAGCAGCCGTACCGGCAGGTTGCCGGCTCCTGGAGGGGACCAGATGAAGGTGTACCTGCCCTTGCCCAGCTTGGCCACCTCGATAGTCTCCTCTTCTCCCAAGCCCAGGGAGAGCTGCTCCCCAGGCAGGGGGATGAGCTGCCCTGGCTGCCCCTCCTGCTGCAGGATGGCCCAGCCGGCAAACTCTCCCCCCATGGGATTGAACTGAAAGCTCACCGGCTCCTTGCTGTCTATGGTGAAGTGCACGGTGTAGATGACGCCGTAATTGCCGTAGTCCACTGCCCCAAGGCCTGTAGTGGCATCGGTGCCGCTGACGAAGCCCTCTGCCCCGCTGGCCAGCTTGAGGGCGTAATCGCGGGCCCGGCGACCCTTAAAGACTAGGGGCCGCTTGACCCTGTACTCCCACTCCGAAACAGGGAAGGTGCCCCGCAGGGGGTGCTCATCCATAGGCTGCACCTGGGCGCTCCTGCTAAAAAGGGCCAGAGAGGCGTCCTTATCACAGAGGAGCACTGTCAGCTGCAGAGGGTGGCGGGCGTAAAAATCTATGGTGCCGCTGAGGAGCTTCTTGCCCTCCAGGACGAAGCCCTGGCCAGTGAGGAGTTCCGCCCAGCGGCCCTGGCCGAGGGCTCCCCTGGGCAGGGCCAGCTGTCCCTGGTATTCATCGGAGAAGTAGCGCCACTGCCCCTGTTTGCCCTCGTACAGGTAGTTGTAGGCAGAGTCCCCCACCCCCATGCGCCGCACCTCAAAGCTTATGGGGCGGATGCTGTCGGTATTCTCCAGCAGCACTGCCAGCTTCTTGTTGTCGTTGCCGGTGGCATTCACATGGTGGAAGAAGAGGCGGTTGGCCCCCACCACCCGGTCCCGGTAGAGGATGCCGTCGTGGTAGACCAGCTCCGGGCTGTCAGAGAAGAGCAGCACCGGCCCTCCTTCCCGCCTCTGGGCCTCCACCGGGACAAAAGACTCTTCCTCCCGGGTCAGCAGCAGCTCCTGGGCTGCCACTGGCAGGGCCCCGGCCGCCCAGGCCAAGGCAGTCAGAAGCAGGGCCAGCCTTGTAAGCTTCATGCCTTTTTGCTCTTTTCGTAGTCGGCGATAAAGGCCGCCAACCCTTTGTCAGTCAGGTCGTGCCTGATCATCTGGGCCAGGACCTTGGTGGGTATGGTGGCGATGTGGCAGCCGGTGAGCATCACCTGCTCCACGTGCTTCACATTGCGGATGGAGGCGGCGATGACCTGGGTAGGCAGCTGGTAAAGGCGAAAGGCTTGGACGATGTCCGCCACCAGCTTCACCCCGTCCTCCCCGATGTCGTCTAAGCGGCCGATGAAGGGGCTCACATAGGTGGCCCCGGCCTGAGCCGCCAGCATGGCCTGGGAGAGGCTGAAGACCAGGGTGACGTTGGTGGGGATGCCTAAGGCAGCCAACCTCTTAGTGGCCACCAGGCCCTGGGCGGTGCAGGGGATCTTGATGGCCACGTTGGAGGCGATGGCAGCCAAGGCCTTGGCCTCTTCCACCATGCCCTCCGCTTCAGTGCTGAGCACCTCCGCAGACACCGGCCCTGCAACCAGGGCGGCGATCTGAGGTATCACCTCTTCCTGAGGGCGGCCGGTCTTGGCTATCAGGCTGGGGTTGGTGGTAACCCCCCACACTACCCCCCAGTCTGCGTAGGCGGCGATTTCCGCCACATTGGCTGTATCCATGAAGATCTTCATCCTGCTTCCTCCCTACTTCTTCGGCAGCACCAGTACCTTAGAGGCATTAGTCCGGGCGGGAAGGCTCAGGGTGACCGCCTCGCACCACAGCAGCAGGTTGTCCCCTACCGCTATCTCGTCGTAGTCGGCGTAGGCAAAGTCCGTCACTGTGGCGATAAGGTCCCGGTTCAGGTTGGTCAGCACCGCATAGGTGCCCCTGCTGGCAGTATCCTTCTCCAGCTTCACCTGGGCTACGGGATAGAAGAGGCAGCGGCCCAACTTAGCCTGGCCTACTATCAGGGCCTGGCCCTGGACCTGGGGAGGGATGCTGCGGCTGGCCTGGCTGCCGTAGTAGGCCGTCACCTGATCCCCTACCTGGAGCTCCTCCCGGGCCATCTCGCTGCCGTCCTCAGCCTTCACCAGGTAGGTGCGAGCCCGCAGCACCAAGGCGATCTCGTCGTAGAAGCCCTCGCCCTTAATGGTTACGATGTTGCCGTCCACGGCGGTTACCTCACCTCTGGTGTTGTGCACTACCTGCCTTTGGGCTACGTAGTCGGTGGACACCGTCAAACCGCCGCTGTTGACCCCCGCCCAGACGCCGCTGACCGGCAACAGGCTGCCTAGGGCCACTAGTAAGAAAAGCACTAATCTAACCATATCGTCCATCCTTTCTTCCCAATAGGATATACTCTATGTCCCTAATGATACTATTATTGCCCCTTTTGGTCAAGTCTTACCCCGCAGCTCTTTACAAATAGGCCCTTAGGGCTTATGATAAACTAAAAAAGGAGGCCGCCATGCTGAAGGAAGAAACTTTTGCCCGCCTAGGCCTAGCCTGTGAGCCCACCCCGGAGGAGGCCATCCTGGTCTACACCATGGACTTCCCCAACTGCTACATCGAAGTCACTGACGAGCTGGGCCGCACCCCGGTAGATGAAAAGAGCCCCCTCATCCTCGCCTGCTACGACGAGGCAGGGGCCTTCCTCTGGTTCTGCGAATACCCGGACTTTGCCGCCCTGCAGCAGGTGATGGCCAGCCACGACCCCGGCAGCCCCTCCCTGCTGGCCGCGCTGCAAGAGGCCAGCCAGGGCAGCCAGCCCTTGGAGGACGCCTGAAGGGCAGGGCTGAGCCAAAGCTTGCCCACTAAAAGGCACCCCTGTGTTAAGACAGGGGTGCCTCGGCCTTTTTTCCCCACTAGGGTTGCAGGGCTTGATGCTTAACGTTGGATCGTCCTATTTGCCGCTGAACTTAGGCGGCCTTTTTTCTTGGAAGGCGGCTATCCCCTCCTTGCAGTCCTCCGTGCCCATCAGCAGGGCCTGGGTGGTCTCCTCGATGGCCAGCACCTCATCCAAGGTTAGATCCTCATCGCCGAGATAGCGCTTGATCAGGCCCAGGGCTAGAGGGGCCTTGGCCGCCAGCTTCTCCGCCAGGGCGTAGACCTCCCCTGCTATGGCTTCCTGGGAGCAGACATGGTTCAACATGCCGTAGCGCTCCGCCGTGGCCGCATCGATAAGGTCGGCGGTGAACATCAGCTCCTTGGCCCGGTGCACCCCCACCGCCTTAGGCAGGAAGTAGAGGCCGCCGCAGTCGGGGATGAGGCCTACATTGACGAAGGCCTGGCCGAAGCGGGCCTTGTCCACGGCGTAGACCAGGTCGCAGGCCAGCATCAGGTTCACCCCCGCCCCTGCTGCCACTCCGTTCACTAAGCAGATGAAGGGCTTGCCTATGGTAGTGATCCGCTTGGCCACCGCCCCTACCATGGCGATGAAGGCCTTCTTCTCCCCCACCCCTGTCAGGCTGTTCAGGTAGCCTAGGTCGCCCCCGGCGCAGAAGCCCTTGCCGTTGCCGGTGAGGACGGCGCAGCCCACCGCCTCATCCTCTTCCACCCTGTCCAAGGCGGCGTGGAGCCCGTCGATCAGCTCCTTGTTCATGCTGTTTAAGCTCTTAGGCCTGTTCAGGGTGATGGTGGCTACGCCCCTCTCCACCTGGTATAATACAGCAGCCTCCATAGTGCTCCCTCCTTTAATTTTAGATATATAAAAATTTATATATGTAGAATGTTTATATGCGATGCTCAGTCAGACTTCTTGGGCCAGTCCGCTGCCAGGGCCCTGGTCATAGCCTGGGCCAGGGTAGCCGCCTGGTAGACCTGGGCCTCCGGCAGCTGCTGCCTGCTTAACTGCAGCCCGCCCTTAGGCACGATGAAGCGGCGGAAGCCCAGGGCGTAGCCTTCCAGGATGCGCCGCTCCGGCTCTGCCACCTTCCGCACCTCGCCCGTCAGCCCCACCTCGCCGAAGAGGAGGGTGAGGGGTGGCAGGCACTGGCTGCGGTAACTGGAGACCAGGGCGGCCACCACCGGCAGGTCAGCGGCCGGCTCTTCTGCCTTCAGCCCGCCTACTACGTTCACATAGGCATCGTAGCTGCCCAACTCCAGGCCCAGGTGCCGCTCTAGCACGGCGATGAGCATGTTCACCCGGTTGTAGTCAAAGCCCACCGCCGTCCGCCGGGGCAGGCCGTAGGGGGTCTTGGCCAGGAGGGCCTGGAACTCGGCCAAGATGGGCCTATTCCCCTCTAGGCAGGCGCCGACGGCGCTGCCGGCTACCCCCTCCCGCCTGGCCTCCAAAAAGAGGCCGGCAGGATTGTCCACCTCCACCAGGCCCCCCGCCTGCATGGAGAAGATGCCGCTTTCCTGGGTGCTGCCGAAACGGTTTTTCAAGGCCCGCAGGATGCGGAAGTTGTAGGATCTGTCTCCTTCGAACTGCAGCACCACGTCCACCATGTGCTCCAGCAGCCGGGGGCCGGCGATGGTGCCGTCCTTGGTCACATGGCCGATGAGGAGGCAGGCTATATTAGTGCTCTTGGCAAACTGGAGCAGCTGGGCGGTGCACTCCCGCACCTGGCCTACGCTGCCCGCCCCAGCCGACAGGGAGGGCCAGTACATGGTCTGGATGGAGTCGATGATCAGGATCTGGGGCCCCAGCTTCTGGGCCGTCTGGAGGATGGCCCCTAGGTCGGTGGCAGTGAGGATGGCCAGATCCGCCTGGCCCCCTCCTAGGCGTTTGGCCCGGAGGGCAGTCTGCTCCTCAGACTCCTCCCCGCTGACGTAGAGGACGCCCACACCCTTCCTGCTGTAGCAGAGAGCGGCATCTAGCAAAATAGTGGACTTGCCTATGCCGGGGCTGCCTCCCAGCAGCACTAGGCTGCCGGGCACCAGGCCGCCCCCTAGCACCCGGTCCAGCTCCCTGATGCCGGAGGCCAGCCTCCCCAGCTCCTGCTGGGCCACCTGGGCCAAGGGCCTTGGCTCCAGGGTGCTCTTGACAGGTTGCAGGTAGGAGCGGCTGGGGCGATTGGGCAGGGCTTCTTCTACCAGGCTGTCCCAGGCCCCGCACTCCGGGCAGCGGCCCAGCCATTTAGGGGAGCTGTAACCACAGCGCTGGCACAGGTAGCGGTACCTATCCCTAACCATGGGTCTGCTCCTGGCAGAGGGCCAGCTTCTCCACGGGCAGTTCCAAGAGGAAGCGCTCCCCCTCTACCGCCTTGTGGAAGCAGAGGGCCTTCCCTACCGCCTCCGCCCTGATCTTATCCCCCTTTTGGAAGCTCCCGGCCAGGCAGAGGTCGCTGAGGGGGTCTTCTACCAGCTTCCGCAGGGCCCGGCGCAGGGGCCTGGCCCCATAGCGGGGATCCCTGCCCTCCTGCAGCCACAGCTCCAGGGCGGAAGGAGCCAGCTCCAAGGTCAGGCCCTGGGCTGCCAGGCGGCCGTTCAGCTCTTGCAGCATCAGGCCGGCGATGGCCCGCAGCTCTTCCTCCCCCAGAGGGTCGAAGACGATGGTTTCATCGATCCGGTTCAAAAACTCCGGCTTGAAGAGCTGCCGCACCTCCTTCATCAGCCTCTCCTTGCGGCCGGCGGCCGCCTCCTCCCTGCTGCCGGCGAAACCCAGGGCCTGGCCGCTGCCCAGCACCTGGGCCCCTACGTTGCTGGTCATGATGATAATGGCGTTCTTAAAGTCCACCGTGCGGCCCTGGCTGTCAGTGAGCCGGCCGTCGTCCATGATCTGCAGGAAGAGGTTGAACACGTCGCTGTGGGCCTTTTCGATCTCGTCCAGGAGGATGACGCAGTAGGGACGCCGCCTAACCGCCTCGGTCAACTTGCCCCCCTCCCCGTAGCCTACGTAGCCTGGAGGGGCGCCGATGAGGCGGGCAGTAGTGTGCCGCTCCCGGTACTCGGACATATCGAAGCGTATGATGGCCCTTTCATCGTTGAACAGTTCTACCGCCAGGGCCTTGGCCAGCTCCGTCTTCCCTACCCCGGTGGGGCCTAGGAAGAGGAAGCTGCCCTGGGGCCGCCTGGCATCCTTAAAGCCGGCCCGGGAGCGGCGTACTGCCTTGGCCAGGGCCCTAACCGCCTGCTCCTGGCCTACCACCCGCCGGTGCAACTGCTCTTCCAGATGCAACAGCCGCTGCCTTTCGTCCTGGCTCAGCTTCTGCACCGGTATGCCGGTCCAGGCCGACACCACCCGGGCTACGTCCTCGGCCCCTACTACCCTTTCCCGGCCAGGCTGCAACTCCTGGAGCCGCCTTTCCTCCTTCAGCCGCTCCTCCTGGTCCCGGAGGGCGGCAGCCTCTTCGAACTTCTGTCCCTGCACTGCGGCCTTCTTCTTCTCCTTCAGCTGGGCCAGCTCCTTATCCAGCCGCCGCAGGGGCTCTTCCAGCCGGTAGATGGCCAGCTTCCGCTGGGCGCAGGCCTCGTCCATTACGTCAATGGCCTTGTCTGGCAGGTTCCTGTCGCTGATATAGCGGTCGCTGAGCTCCACTGCCGCCTGGAGGGCCTCCTGGGTCAGGGCCAGGCCGTGGAAGCTCTGGTACCTGTCTTGCAGCCCCTGGAGCATGGCCAGGCACTCCTGAGGGCTGGGCACCCGCACCAGCACAGTCTGGAAGCGCCTTTCCAAGGCTGTATCCTGCTCAATCCGCTTACGGTAGTCCTCTGTAGTAGTGGCGCCGATGAGCTGCAGCTCCCCCCTGGCCAGGGCCGGCTTGATCATATTGGCCGCATCGATGCTGCCTTCAGCGGCCCCAGCCCCTACCAGGGTGTGGAGCTCGTCTACTAAGAGGATAACCCGTTTGTCCTCCCGCAGCAGCTCCAGGATGCGGGCCAGGCGCTGCTCAAATTCCCCTCTGTACTTGCTGCCGGCCACTAGGATGCCCATCTCCAAGGTGTGGAGGATCTTCCCCTGCAGGTAGTCCGGCACCTGCCCTGTAGCCAGCCGCTGGGCCAGGGCCTCCGCTACTGCGGTCTTCCCCACCCCGGCCTCGCCGATGAGCACCGGGTTGTTCTTGGTGCGGCGGCCTAGGATCTGGATCAGCCGCTCCACCTCCTGCTCCCTGCCGATGACAGGGTCGCTCTTACCGGCCAAAACCTCTTGGTTAAGGTTGCGGCCGAACTCCGCCAGCAGGTCCAGCACCTGGGCGTCCTCTTCTTCTCTGTCCCTGTCCGCCAGCCTAACCCTCCCCCCAGGCAGGGCCTTCTCCCTGATCTCCATCTCCCTGATATCCAGATTGAAGGACTGGCGGTACAGCTGGTTCACCGTGGCGACGATCTTATCCAGGCTAAGGCCCAGCTTCTTTAAAATCTGGTAGCCGGCCCCGTCTCCGGCCATAAAAAGGCCGATGAGGATGTTGATGCTGCTCAGCTGGTCGGCGTAGGTCAGGCCGGCATTTGCCCCCGCCTCCTCCAAGGTCTTCTTGGCCTTAGGGCTGAAGTTGAGCAACCCCAGCTTGGGGCCCCGCTGCTCCAGCCACTGCTCCAGCTCTGCCTTAATCGCCTCCAAGGCCCCTAGCTTGGCCAGCACCCTTTGGGCGGAGGAGGGGGCCGTCACCAGGCCGTAGAGGATGTGCTCGGTACCGATGTTCTCAGCCCCTAGGTCGTAGGCCTTGCCGCTGGCCTCCCGCAGCACCCGCTCTGCCCCAGGGCTGTAAGCATCGTGGCCATCCCATTTGCCGTTCTTCACCGGCTCCAGCTCCCCATCGTCTATCTCAAAGCCGCAACTGCTTTCTCCCTGGGAGAGCTTGGGCTCCTCCTCCACCGACCGGGCATTGTTCAGCAGCCGCAGTAAAAAGTCCCGGGCCTCCTTAGGCATCAGGGACATATCCGACCTATTAAAGGGCAGGAAGGCCTTGGCGCACTCCCCGCACAGCCATTTATTCACCTGTTTGCCGTTGATGACGCTGGTCAGGTGTAAGATAGCCGGTCTTTTATGACACTCTTCGCACAACATAGTCAACCCCCCTTTCCTAGGGCCAGCCTTCCTGCTAGGCCCCTAGGCGGCCTTCCTGCAGCCGCAGCAAGGCCTGTTGTAACAACTGGATCTTATTCTCATCATCTGTCTTGATGATGTTGAGGAAGTATTCTAACAAAAGTCCCTCTCGCGGCGTGATGGCCCTGTTAGCCAGCAGCTTGCCCAGCACCTCCTGGACAGAGGGGGGCTGCTTAGGCGGCTGGGGGGCCGGCTCGGCCTCTCCCTTCCTCTCGGTAAGGCGGAGGATGCGGACGAAGCCGCCGCTGCCCCTGCGGGACTGGACCAAGTAGCCCCGCTCCGGCGTGAAGCGGGTGCTGAGGACGTAGCTGATCTGGGAGGGGGCGCAGTCCAGGTGCTCGGCCAATTCATTGCGCTGCACCAGATAGCCTGCCTCTCCCTCCCGGTAAAGCTCCTGTAGGATGAAACTTTCAATAATGTCGGCCAGATTTTGCATAACTGCCACCCTTTTTCCTGGCTGGCCTCCCGGCTGCCGCCAGTCAAGGCGGCCCCGCAGGCCTTCTCCTACATTATATTTGACTTTTCGACTTTTGGCAAGGGGCAGGAGGAAATTTTCTCCCTTCGCCAGCCGCTACGGCTAAAAAACGGCGGCCGGCCCGACTGCCTGTCAACAAGGGCCCGGGGCCCGGCTGTGCGATTTTCGTTTACACTCCCTGCAGCCTATGCTAAAATAGGGATAACTAGAGCGGCCTAGTAGCCAAGCACTTAGGAGAGCATGAGGACGAAGGGTGAGGAGGAAGGCGTATGAATAGAAGCATCAACACTGCCGAGGCCATCAAGGAGGCCCGCCGCTGTTTGGACTGCCCCAGGCCCAGCTGCGTGGAAGGCTGCCCCTTGGCCGTGCCCATTCCTAGCTTTATCAAGGCCCTGGCCGAGGGCAACCTAGGCATCGCCTACGAAACCATCACCGCCAGCAACAACCTGCCGGCCATCTGCGGCCGGGTCTGCCCCCATGAGCGGCAGTGCGAGGCCCGCTGCCTCCTCAACCGCCAGCAGGCTGCCATCAGCATCGGCGATTTGGAGGCCTTCGTAGCCGACTTCGCCCTGATTAACGAGATCAGGCCTCCCCGCCCCTCCACCAAGGAGGGAGGCCGGGTGGCGGTAATCGGCTCCGGCCCGGCAGGTCTGACTGTGGCCGGGGAACTAGCCCGCCTTAACTACGACGTAACCATCTTTGAGGCCCAGGCTGAGCCGGGGGGAGTGCTCCTCTACGGCTTTCCGGAATACCGGCTGCAGAAGCGCATCGTGCTGCGGGAAATCGCCCAGCTCCACAGCCTGGGGGTGGAGATCAAGACCGGCCAGCTAGCAGGAGAGGACTTCACCGTGGACGACCTCTTCGCCGCCGGCTACGACGGCATCTTCATCGGCATCGGCACCTCCCTGCCCCGCACCCTGGACATCCCGGGCAAGGAGCTGAGCGGCATCCAGGCTGCCAGCTACTTCCTCCGCAACGCCACCCTGGTAGAGGCGGGCCGTTTAGGGGAAGGAGAGACCCTCCTCAAGGCCGGCGACCAGGTAGTAGTAGTAGGCAATGACGACATGGCCATGGAGGCGGCCCGCACCGCCCTAGGCTTCGGCGCCGCCTCGGTGAGCATCGTCACCAGCCTGGACGAGGGGAGCCTGGGAGCCAGTCCGGAAGAGTACCGCAAGACGGTGGCCGCCGGCGTCCAGTTCACCTTCTTAGCCAAGCCCATGGCCTATTTTAACAAGAAGCAGATCCGGGCCCTGCTGAACCTGCGCCGCCCCAGCGAGCCTGTGGACGAGGGCCAGGTGGCCGGCCTTTTGCTGCAAAACCTCACCAAGGACGAGGCTGGCGCCTGCGTGCCGGAGGGGGGCCAGCAGATCCTAGCGGCGGACAGCGTCATCCTCTCCGTAGGCCACAAGCCGGTGCCCCGCATCATCGCCTCCACCCAGGGCCTGCAGCTGGACAGCCGGGGCTTCGTCATCACCCGCCAGCGGCCCTACGGCATGACCACCCGGGCAGGGGTCTTCACCACTGTGGACACCGGCCCTGCCACCGTAGTCTATGCCATGAAGGAAAGCAAGCTGGTAGCCGCCGGCATCGCCCAGTACATCGCCGCCAAGAAGCTGTTGGCGGACTGCTGAGCCAGGAAGGCCTAGGCGGGCCGAAGGTACGACCGGCAGCCCTAGTGCCAGGATCCAGGAAGAGGTGCCCCTATGAAGGATGCCTTGCACAACACTATGAACAGCATCAACCATTGGCAGGGCTTCCGGCTGAAGCTCTTCGCCGAGGGCTGCCTCATCGGCCTCTGCTCCGGCCTGGTGATCAGCTTCTTCCGCTTCGCCCTCTTCTGGACGGAAAGGCTGCGGGAGGAGGCCTATCTGCTACTAGCCACTGCCCCCTCCCCCTATCTGCTGTTCCTGCTGCCCCTCCTCTGCCTGGCCGCCTGGCTCTTGGCCAAACTGGTGCAAATAGAGCCCCTGGCCTCCGGCAGCGGCATCCCCCAGGTGAAGGGGGCCCTGATGGGCTTGGTGAAGCTACGCTGGGCCAGCACCCTCTGGACCAAGCTGCTGGGAGGCATCATAGCCATAGGGGCCGGCCTCTCCCTCGGCCGGGAGGGCCCTAGCATCCAGCTAGGCGCCGTCACCGCCCAGGGCATCAGCCGGGGCCTGGGCCGCACCCGTATGGAGGAGCGCTACCTCCTCACCAGCGGCGCCAGCGCCGGCCTAGCCGCCGCCTTCAACGCCCCCCTGGCGGGGGTTATCTTCGCCCTGGAGGAACTACACAAGAACTTCTCCATCGTGGTCCTGCTGCCCTCTATGACGGCGGCTGTCTGCGCCACGGTGGTCAGCCGGGCCCTCTTCGGCCGGGACGCCATCTTCATCTTCCAACAGCTGCCCCTGGTGCCCATCGGCCGCCACTACGGCATCATCATCCTGACCGCCCTGCTAGCCGGCCTGGTAGGGGTGGCCTTCAACAAGGGCCTCCTCTCCATAGGCCGCTTCTACGCCCTGCCCTGCTTTAGAGGGCGCTTCAGCAAGCTCCTCTTCCCCCTGCTACTGGCCGGGCTCCTAGGCCTGGCCCTGCCCCAGGTGCTGGGAGGGGGCAGCGAGCTGATCAATAGGCTGGTGCAGGCGCCGGCCCCCCTCAGCCTCCTAGCCCTCTTCTTGGCAGGCAAGTTCGCCTTCACCTTATTCAGCTACGGCAGCGGCGCCCCGGGAGGCTTCTTCCTGCCCATGCTGGTGATAGGCGCCCTCTGCGGCAGCCTCTGCGGCCAGGCCTGCATAGCCTGGGGCCTCTTAGAACCTGACTTTGCCTCTAACATCATCGTCATCTCCATGGCCGCCCTCTTCGCCGCCTGCACCAAGGCCCCTATTACCGGCATGGTGCTGATCATGGAAATGACCGCCTCTTACCAGCACCTGCTGGTGCTGGCCCTGGCCTCCCTGGTGGCCTTCAGCGTGGCGGAGCTGTGCGGCAGCGGCCCTATCTACGAAGAGCTGCTGCTCCGCTCCCTGGCCCAGGCAGGGCCGGAGAAGGGCCTGCAACGACAGCGCAACGTCACCGAACTGGCAGTGGCCAGCGGCAGCGCCCTGGAAAACAAGCTCATCAAGCACGTGGCCTGGCCGGCCAACACCCTGCTGGTAGACATCAAACGAGGGGAACAACAGCTAATCCCCCACGGGGACACTCTGATCCGGGCGGGGGACTACCTGTACATTATGACGGAGAATGCCAACATCCCCTACCTGGCCTCCCTGGCCGAGGAGAAGGCGGCTACCTAGCCCAGCTTGGCCAGGAATTTTGCGGCGTTGACCAAGAAGCGCTGGTGCTGGCCGCTGCCGATGGGGCCCTGCTCATCGGCTGCCTCCACCTTATAGCTCAGCTTCCGGCCGTCCACCTCCACCAGGGTGGCAGTAGCTGTAACCTTGCTGCCCAGGCCGCTGGCCCTGTCATGGGTGATGTGGAGGCTGATGCCTACGCTGGTCTCTCCCTCACCTAAACAGGGGGCTATGGCGGCACAGGCCGCCTTTTCCATCAAGGCGCACATGGCCGGGGTGGCATACACAGCAAGGGAGCCGCTGCCCATGGCCACCGCCGTCACAGCCGCCGTAACCTTTTGCTCCGCCCTGCCTACCAGGCCCGCTTTCAATTCCATCTATCTTCCTCCTTGTGCCAAACAACTCGGCCCTGCGCCCTCTGCCTACAGGGGCTACCGCCCTGCAGATCCCGGCAGGGCCTTTCTCATGCCTTACAGCGTCTTGATTATAACAAAGGCGGGGGGCTGAGCGCAAGGGGGGCTAGAAGAGGGCCCCAGGCTGAAATTGGCAGCAGTGGGTTTGACTAACACCTCCCGCCCGGCGAAAAGGAGGGACGTGCCGTCTTTCTCCTTCGCTTCAGCTAGCAGGCAGTTTTTTCTCCTTCACATCTTGATATTATTCCGACTTGAGAATATAATAGAGGTGAGCTTAGA
This sequence comes from uncultured Phascolarctobacterium sp., assembly GCA_964641395.1. GTDB lineage: Bacteria > Bacillota > Negativicutes > Acidaminococcales > Acidaminococcaceae > CANQBR01. The sequence continues at coordinate 76,809 of CAZXKQ010000004.1, forward strand.
AAGGGGGCCGTATTTATGCAATACCTATCTGCTTCTGAAACAGCACAGAAATGGGGCATCTCTCCCCGGCGGGTCTGCTGCCTCTGTGGAGACGGAAGGATTAATGGGGCCCAGAGGACTGGTTCCTACTGGATCATCCCCGCCACTGCTCCTAAGCCTGCCGACGCCCGCCTTAAAAACGGCAGGTATCGCAAAAGCGACCAAAGGATGGCCAGCCATGTCTGTTCCCACTAACATTAAGACCCTCCTCTCTGGTAATGTGGTAGAGTGGGCGAGAATAGAATTTAAGGAAACCTGGGATCCAGAAGCCTCTCTCAAGACCATTTGCGCCTTCGCCAACGATATTGACAACTGGGGCGGCGGTTATCTCGTACTGGGCGTGAAGGAGGTTGCCGGCCGCCCTGCCCTGCTGCAAGGGGTGCCTAAGGAAAAAATAAACTTCTATCTGAAGGATATGCTGAACAAGTGCAAGCGCATTCAGCCTGAATACCTTCCCATCGTAGAAGTCGCGGATTATGAAGGCAAAAAGTTCATTGTCATCTGGGCGCCAGGAGGCTATCTCCGCCCCTACTCTTCCCCTAAGACCATGGCCAAGGGGGAAAAGGCCAGGATTTACTATATCCGGAAGATGGCCAGTACCATTGAGCCCTCAGAGGAAGAAAAGCGGGAGCTTTACAACCTCGCCAACAATGTGCCCTTTGACGACAGGCTGAACCACGAGGCGGAACTGACCGATTTAAACCTCACCTTGATCCAGGCCTATCTGAGGGAAATTGACAGCTCCCTGTACGAAGAGTCTAAACGCATGGGCTTCATCGAGCTGTGCCGCAGTATGAACATCGTTAATGCCCTGCCTGAGTACACTAAGCCTAAGAACGTGGGGCTGATGTTCTTCAGCCTTGAGCCCCAGCGCTTCTTCCCCTATGCTCAAATTGACGTGGTGCAATTTCCTGACGACTTGGGTGGGAACGTGATTATAGAAAAGACCTTCAAAGGTCCACTCCACCAACAACTACGAGAAGCCTTGCTCTATATCCGCAACACCATCCTTACCGAGCAAGTGATCAAGCGGGCGGACAGGGCTGAGGCCGACCGTTTTTTCAACTATCCCTATGCAGCTGTCGAAGAAAGTCTGTGCAACGCCGTCTACCACAAGGGATACGACGTCCGGGAGCCTATTGAGGTCCGGGTTCTGCCTGACAGGATAGAGATCATCAGCCATCCAGGGGCGGATCGCTCTATCACCCCAGAGGGCCTCCGCTCTTACCGAGTTTTCAACAGGCGCTACCGTAACCGCCGCATAGGAGAATTTCTTAAGGAAATGCACCTTACAGAGGGACGCAATACTGGTTTTCGCAAGATATTGCAGGCTTTGGCCCGCAACGGCTCTCCCCTGCCCCTGTTCGAAACTGACCCAGAGCGTTTGTCCTTCTCCACCACTCTTTTTATCCACCCCTACTTTCTCCAACAGCACAAAGAACAAAGTGAAGGAGAAACCGCCCAAAACGGCCTCCTCCCC
>CAZXKQ010000005.1:0-76972 GCA_964641395.1 uncultured Phascolarctobacterium sp.
GGTAAACAATAGCTTTCGTGCAGTGGTTGAGGTTTAGCGGCTTGTTTGAGATGAGCGTTTCTTCCTGGTCGAGGATGGCTTAGGTCGTCCTCGACTTGGTTTTAACAGGCGCCGGAGGGCAACTCCTGCTCAGCGGCAGGCCAGGGGAGGCGGGGAGCGCCGGCTGCCTTAGGGCCGGAAGGAAATTCCCCTTTTAGGGACTTGACTAGCAGGCCCCTTTGTGGAATTATTATGAGTAGGGCTTAGCAAGCCCTTTGGCACTAAAAGCAACGAGCCACAGCCTGGGGCGGCAAGCCTCTGGCTGCTCGATGGGGGAGGACTCCCTATGTATCCTAGAGTGGTAGTAGATTTAAAGGGCCTCCAGGCCAATGTGAAGGCGGTGCTGGCGCTGTGCGCCCAGTACGGTATCGAGCCCACCGGCGTAACCAAGGCCTTCCGGGGCGATCCTCGCCTCGCCCAGGCCTACCTGGCAGGGGGCTTGAAGCGGCTGGGGGATTCCCGCCTGTCTAATCTCCAACGTTTAGCTGGCCTGGAGGCGGAAAAGTGGCTGCTCCGCCCTCCCATGCTCAGCGAAATCGACGCCGTGGTCCGCTGGGCAGATGTCTCTTTGCATTCTGAACTTGCGGTGTTAAGGCGCCTCCAGGAAGAGGCCCAGAGGCAGAGGCGGCGGCACAGGGTCATCCTCATGGCCGACCTAGGGGACATCCGGGAGGGCTATGTAGACTATGACGAACTGCTCAGCGTCGCCCGGCTAGTGGAGGAGATGGAGTGGGTGGACCTCTACGGAGTGGGCACCAATCTCACCTGCTTTTCCTTCGTCCAACCTGATACGGCCAAGCTTGCCCAGCTAGTGGGGCTGCGGGACAGGGTGGCTGAGGCCGTCGGCCGGCCCCTGGAGCTGATCAGCGGCGGCAACTCCGCCACCCTGGACCTGATGCTGCGGGGCGGCATACCCAAGGGGGTAAACAACCTGCGGCTGGGAGAAAGCCTCCTCTTTGGCCGGGAGAGGGCCAAGTACCGCTACCTCCCCGGCACGAGGAATGATTTATTTATGCTGGAATGCCAGATCATCGAGGTAAAGGACAAACCGTCCCTGCCCTGGGGCACCATAGGCGTGGACTCCTACGGCAGGAGCCCTGTCTTGGTGGACAGGGGCCCTCGGCGGAAGAAGGCCATCTGCGCCCTGGGCAAACAGGACTTTGACTTGGAAACCACCTGGCCGGAGGATCCTGGGGTCATCATGCTGGGAACCAGCTCGGACCACCTGATGTTGGACGTCACCGACAGCGCCGCGGACTACCAGGTGGGGGATGTCATCCGCCTCCGGCTGGGCTACTTTTCCACCCTGCGAGCCTTCACCTCCGCCGATGTGGCCCGCTGTTATGAAGCATGAGGCAGAGGCCGAGGGCTGCCCCTCCCTGGAGGCCTCCTCGGGAAATTTTGACTGTACCAAAGGGGCCTTTTATGATAGAATTAAGCGGAATGAGATTTAACGGGGAAGGGGTTTAAGGGCAGGCCATGCGCTTAAAAGCCTTTAGGACTTATGGCTTTAAGTCCTTTGCCGAAAAAACCGAACTGAGCTTCGACCAGGGCATCACCGCCATCGTGGGCCCCAACGGCAGCGGCAAGAGCAACATCGCCGACGCCATCCGCTGGGTGATGGGGGAGCAGAGCGCCAAGTACCTGCGGGGCAGCAAGATGGAGGACGTGATCTTCTCCGGCAGCGCCCAACGCCGGGGCCTGGGCCTGGCTGAGGTCAGCCTCTGCCTGGACAACGGGGATCACGGCCTCCCCCTGGACTTTGAAGAGGTGCTGCTGACCCGCCGCCTCTACCGCAGCGGGGAGAGCGAGTACGCCATCAACAAGAAGCCCTGCCGCCTGAAGGACATCGTGGACCTGCTGGCGGACACCGGCCTAGGCAAGGGCTCCCTCTCCAACATCGGCCAAAACCACATCAGCGAGATCCTAGACAGCCGTCCCGAGGAGCGGCGGGGCCTCTTCGAAGAGGCCGCCGGCATCGCCAAGTTCCGCCTGCGGAAGAAGGAGGCCCTGCGCCGCCTGGACAGCACCGCCGCCAACCTGACCCGTATCAACGACATCAAGGGGGAGGTAGAGCGGCAGGTGGGCCCGCTGCGGGAGGCGGCCGCCAAGACCAATACCTACAACGAGCTGACTGCTAAGCTGCGGGGGCTGCGGCTCACCACCCTGTTGCGGCGCATCGACCGGATCCAGGCCCAGCGGGCCAGGCTGGCCCAGCAGCGGCAGGAGCTGGAGAACCAGCTGGCCGCCGCCAGCGCCGCCCTGGCAGAGAAGGAGGCGGCCGCCCTGGCGGCCAAGCAGAGCCTGGCGGACCTCACCGCCAACCTGGACCAGCTCCAGAGCCAGGCCCTGGCCAAGGAAAGGGAGATAGAGGCTAATAAGGGGCAGCTAGACGTGCTGGCAGAGCGGCAGCAGCAGTGCGCCGCCCAGCTACAACGCCTCCAGGCCGCCGCCGCCAAGAACGCCGCCCACCAGGCCCAGCTGGAGCAGCAGCGGCAGGAGGCAGAGGCCAGCTATAAAAAGGCGGAGGAGGAGAGCCGCCAGGCTGCCCAGCAGGTGGGCCAGCTCACTGCGGCCAGGGAGGAGGCAGGCGCCCAGCTAGCTGCCGCCCGGCAGGAGGAGGAGGAGCTACGTTCCGCCTTCTTCGCCGACATGCAGGAGCTGCTGGCCCAGCGCAACCAGCTCACCGCCCTGGAAAGGGAGCAGGAGCAGTGCCGCCGGCAGCGGGAGGCCCTCAAGCTGGACATCGACAAGGGCCAGGAGGAGAGCCAGCAGCAGGAGGCCGCCTACAGCAAGCTTTTGGAAGAACAGAGCCAGTGCCGCCTGGCTGGGCAGCAGGCTCTCAAAGAATACAACGGTTACAAGGGGGAGCTGGAGCAGCTCCAAGGACGGCTGGCTGACTACCGCCGCCAGCAGCAGGCCGCCCAGGGCCGCTTCACAGCCGCCAGCACCAGGGAGCAGACCCTGCGCCGGCTGCAGGAGGCTTACGAAGGCTTTGGCTACGGCAGCCGCAACATCCTCAAGGCCGCTGCCCCCTGGCGGCAGCAGGTGCTGGGAGCTGTGGCCCAGCTGGTCCACACCCAGGCCGCCTACGTCACCGCCATTGAAACAGCCTTGGGAGAGGGGGCCCAGAACCTGGTCACCAGGGATACGGCCACGGCCAAGGCGGCCATTGCCTACTTGAAGAGCAGCGGCGGCGGCCGGGCCACCCTGCTGCCCTTGGACATTTTGACTCCCCGCCAACGCCGGCTGGAGGAGGAGCAGTTGCTCAAGCTGCCGGGGGTGGTGGGCTTTGCCGCCGACCTGGTGAGCCAGCCCCGGGAGGTGGCCGCGGCCGTCTCCTTCCTCCTAGGCCGAGTGCTGATAGCAGAAAACCTAGACGCCGCCCTGACCGCCGCCAAGGCCGGCCGCTACCGGCTGCGGGTGGTGACCCTGGAGGGAGACACAGTCAATCCTGGGGGCAGCCTCAGCGGCGGCAGCAAGAAGCAACGGGAAGGCTACCTGAGCCGGGCCCTGGAGATCGAAGGGGCCGCCCAGGAAGCCGCCGCCCTCAGCAAGGAGGTCCTCAGCTGGCAGGAGCAGCTAGAAGCAGGGGAGGAGCAGGCAGCAGCCTTGAACCGGAAGGGTTCGGAGGCAGCAGCCCTGGTGAACCAGCTCTCCCTCCGCTATAAGGAGCAGGAGCAGACTTTAAAGCGCTTGGAGCAGGACAAGGAGGCCGTAAACGAAAGGCTGTCGGAGCTCTTGGATCGGCGTTCGGAACTGGCCCAGACCTACCTGGCCCAGCGGGGGCAGCTGAAAGAACTGAAGGCGGCCCTTAGCGGCTTGGAAGCCAGGGACGAGGCCAGCAAGGAGGCCATAGAGGCCTTGAAGCGGCGGCTGCAGAGCCTAGGCAGCCAGGTGACGGTGGTGGAAAACCAGCTGGCCGATGCCCAGGCCGCTGCTAGCGCCAGCAGCGAAAAGAGCAAGTACCTGGGCCAGCGCTTGCAGGACCTGGTGGGGTCTCTGGCTGAGTTGGACAAGGGCCGGCAACAGGATGAACAGGAAGGGGCCAGGTTAGAGCAAGTAATAGCAGACTGCGAGGTGGAAGCAGAGAATATTAGGTTGAACTCTAGTGTTTTACTTGCAGATATCAAGCAACTACTGGCAGGCAAGGAGGAGTTCAGCCAGCAGTGCAGGGAACAGGATGCCGCCCTAGGGCAGGCTGAGGCGGCGGCCACAGACGGCCGCAAGGAGGTGGCCCAGGTGGAGGCCCGGCTGCAGAAGCTGGCAGTAGACGGGGCCCTGCAGGAGGCCGACTACCAACACGCCCTGGAAGAATTGGCCAAGGACTACCAGCTCAGCGAGGCGGAGGCCCGCTTAGAGGACCTCAGCGCCTGGGCCCAGGAGGGAGACCGGGCCCTGAGCAAGGCGGAGAGCCAGGTGGAAGTGGCCATTGCGGACCTAGGCCCTATCAACCCTGCCGCCCCGGCGGAATACGCGGCGGTGCAGGAGCGGTGGAACTTTTTAAACCAGCAATACGCCGACCTGACGGCGGCCAAGGAGGAGCTGGAGGGGATCATCAGCAAGATCGACCGCGGTATGAAGCAGCGCTTCAACACCGCCTTTGCCGCCATCAACGACTACTTTGCCAGCACCTACAGCAAGCTGTTCGGCGGCGGCACCGCCTTCCTCTCCCTTACGGAGCCGGAGGACAGCTTGAACAGCGGCATCGAGATCCAGGCCCAGCCCCCGGGGAAGAAGCTGCAAAGCCTCTCTCCCCTCAGCGGCGGCGAGCGGGCCTTGACGGTCATCGCCCTGCTCTTCGCCCTCCTCAGCTACAGGCCGGCCCCCTTCTGCATCCTGGATGAGATCGATGCCGCCCTGGACGACGCCAATATCGGCCGTTTCGCCAGCTTTTTACGGGACTACGCCGCCGGCACCCAGTTCATAGTCATCACCCACCGCAAGGGCACCATGGAAAAGGCGGACATTATGTACGGCATCACCATGGAAGAAAGCGGCGTTTCTAAGATCCTGTCGGTCAAAATCAACGAGAAGGAGTAAGAGGGATGGACTTTTTCCAGCGTTTAAAGGAGGGGCTGAGCAAGACCCGCCACAACTTCACCCTGAGGTTAGAAGAACTGGCCGGCCTGGCCACTCCCATCGATGAGGACTTTTTAGAGGAGCTGGAGGCCATCCTCCTCAGCGCCGACGTAGGGGTGGCCACCACCGCCAAGCTCATCGCCGCCGTCCGGGCCGCCGCCCGCAAGCGGGAAATCGCCGACAGCAGCCAGGTGCTGCCCTTCCTGAAGAACTACTTGGCGGAGCTGTTGAAGGACAGCGGCCAGCGCACCCGCATCGGCCACAAGCCTACGGTGATCCTGGTGGTAGGGGTGAACGGGGTGGGCAAGACCACCACCATCGGCAAGTTGGCCAACTACTTCACCCTCTTCAAGTACAAGGTGCTCATCGCCGCCGCCGACACCTTCCGGGCTGCTGCCAGCGAACAGCTGTGCATCTGGGGAGAGCGGGCCGGCTGCGACGTGATCAAGCACCAGGAGGGGGCCGATCCCGCCGCCGTAGTCTTCGACGCCGTGAAGGCCGCCCTGGCCCGCCAGGCCGACATCCTCTTTATCGACACCGCCGGCCGCCTCCACAACAAGGCCAACCTGATGAACGAATTAGGCAAGATCCGCCGGGTCATCCAGCGGGAAATCCCCGGCGCCCCCCATGAGACCTTCTTGGTACTAGACGCCACCACCGGCCAGAACGCCATCGCCCAGTCCAAGGTGTTCATGGAGACTGCCCAGGTGACTGGCGTGGTCCTGACCAAGCTGGACGGCACCGCCAAGGGCGGAGTGGTGATAGCCATCAAGGAGGAACTGGGCCTGCCGGTGAAGTGGATAGGCATAGGGGAGGGGCTGATGGACTTTAGGCCCTTCGAGCCGGATAAGTTCGTGGAAGCCCTCTTCAGCCACTGATAAGCTAAGGGGCGCGAAAGTATCTAATTTTTAATTCGTGTGGAAGCCAGCGTTGTGAATATGGTATGCTTTTCTGACGGTTGAGGCCCTTCCTATGGAAGTCTTGTGGGATGATTGACGTTCTGTAGGGCCCAGCCGTCTTTGCCTAGGGGGGCTTCGCAGCAAGTGTAACCCTGCGCCAGCTGCCCAATTTTACCCCTGCCTAGCTTTATTTTAGACCGGTCTTATGGTAGAATGTAGGGGATGGCAGGGCAGGGAGCAGCCTCTTTGCCCCTAGCCCTGTAGAAGTTCTGCTGTTACAGGAGGTTGACCATGCGCAAACTAGCCATCATCGGCGGCACCGGAGTAGAAGACCCCCAGAAGTTCCCCGACTTCGTCAGCCGCACCATCTCCACTCCCTACGGGGAGGCCCTGTGCAAGCTGGGAGAGAGGGAGGGAAACCAGGTGGTGTTCTTGAGCCGCCATGGCACGGCCCACAGCGTCGCCCCCCACCAGGTCAACTACCGGGCCAACATCTGGGCCTTGAAGAGCCTAGGGGTGGAAGAGGTGCTGGCCACCACCGCCGTAGGCAGCCTCAATCCTAGGATGGAGGCCGGCCACCTGGTCATCTGCAGCGACGTCCTGGACTTCAGCAAAAGCAGGGCCAACACCTTTTACGATAACCCAGAGCGGGGAGTGGCCCATGTGGACTTTTCCTCCCCCTACTGCCCCCGGCTGCGGGCCCACCTCCACCGGCTCTTGAGCCAGCTAGGCATTACCCACCACCAGACAGGGGTCTACGTATGCACCGAGGGGCCCCGCTTCGAGTCCCCGGCGGAGATCAAAATGTTCGCCCTCCTAGGCGGGGACGTGGTGGGCATGACCAACATGCCCGAGGCAGTGCTGGCCCGGGAGGCGGAGCTGTGCTACGCCAACTGCAGCATCGTCACCAACATGGCGGCAGGGATTTCGCCTACCCCCCTCTCCCACAGCGAGGTGGTGGCAGCCATGGCCGCCAGCGTAGAGAAGATGGGCCGGCTCATCGACGCCTTCATCAGCACTGGGCCGGCAGCTAGCGGCTGTGGCTGCGCCCATGCTATGGCCGAATTCGGCGGCTTCAAGCTCTAGAGGCTCCCATGCTAGCCACTATGACCTGGGGCGGCGACCATTTGGTCCTGCTGGACCAGACCAAGCTGCCTACAGTGACGGAATACATCTACTGTTATGATTATCAACGGGTGAAGGAGGCCATCGCCCGGCTGGAGGTGCGGGGAGCCCCGGCCATCGGCGCCGCTGCCGCCTTCGCCATGGTCTTAGGGGCCCGCCGCCTGGCAGGGGAAGGCTTCCTGCCCGGCCTGGCGGCAGTGGCTGCTGACCTCTGCGCCGCCCGGCCTACGGCGGTGAACCTGGCCTGGGGCTGCCGCCAGATCTACCAGTTGGCGGAGGAGCTGTACCAGGCCGGCCTGGGGGGCGCCCCCCTGTTAGAGAGGCTGGCCGCCAAGGCCCTGGCCATCTACCAGGAAGATATAGCCGCCAATAAACGGCTGGGGGACTACGGCGCCGCCCTGCTGCCGCAGCAGGCGGTGATCCTCACCCACTGTAATGCGGGAGCCCTGGCCACCTGCGGCTGGGGCACGGCCCTGGGGGTGGTCCGCAGCGGCTTCTACCAAGGCAGGGTGAAGATGGTCTACAGCGATGAGACCAGGCCCCTCCTCCAGGGAGCCCGGCTCACCGCCTACGAGTTGGTGCAGGAGGGCATACCGGTCACCTGCATTACCGACGGCATGGCGGCCTGGACCCTGCAGCAGAAGCGGGTGGACTGCGTCATCGTAGGGGCGGATAGGATAGCCGCCAACGGGGATACGGCCAACAAGATCGGCACCCTGGGAGTGGCCCTGGCGGCCAAGGCCCTGGGGGTGCCCTTCTACGTAGCCGCCCCCACCAGCACCTTCGACCTAGACCTAGCCCAAGGGGAGGACATACCCATTGAGGAGAGGGGGGCAGAGGAGGTGCGGGCCTACGCCGGCCTGGCCACCGCCCCTGCAGGAGCCCTGGTCTTCAACCCCGCCTTCGATGTGACCAAGGCGGAGCTGATCAGCGCCGTTATCACCGAGAGAGGGGTCATCCGGCCCCCTTATAGGGAGACTATATACCGTCTTATGACAGAGCCTCGGCAGAAAGGATAGGAGGTAGGGAGGATGAGCATTATCAAGGAGAGGGGCCTGGCCCCCTTAGGGAGGCAGCGGATTGCCTGGGCCAAGGCCTACATGCCCCTGCTGAACATACTCAACCAGCGCTATAGCGGCAGCAAGCCCTTAGCCGGCCTGAAGATGGTGGTCACCATCCACTTAGAGGCTAAGACCGCCTTTTTGGCCCAGGTGTTAAAAAACGCCGGCGCCCAGGTGACGGTGACCGGCAGCAACCCTCTTTCCACCCAGGATGAGGTGGCTGCCGCCCTGGTGGAGAGCGGGGTGGAGGTGTACGCCACCCACGGCTGCAACCAGGCCCAGTACGACGATTACCTGCGCCGGGCCCTGAAGACAGAGCCCCAGCTCCTCATCGACGACGGGGGCGACCTGGTGAACATGGTGCTGACAGAGCGCCGGGATCTGATAGGCAAACTGCTGGGAGGCAGCGAGGAGACCACCACCGGGGTGCGGCGGCTGAAGGCCCTGGCCCAGGCCGGCCACCTGCCCTTTCCCATGATCGCCGTCAATGATGCCTACTGCAAGTACCTCTTTGACAACCGCTACGGCACCGGCCAGTCCTCCCTGGACGGCATCATCCGCACTACCAACCTGGCCATCGCCGGCAAGAACCTGGTGGTGGCCGGCTACGGCTGGTGCGGCAAAGGCGTGGCCATGCGGGCCAAGGGCATGGGGGCCAAGGTCATCGTCACCGAGGTGGATCCTATCAAGGCCATCGAGGCGGTCTTTGACGGCTTCCAGGTGCTGCCCATGCTGGAGGCTGCCCCCCTGGGGGACATCTTCATCACCGTCACCGGCTGCAAGGACGTCATCACCAAGCCGGCCATGGAGAGGATGAAGGACGGGGCGGTGCTCTGCAACGCCGGCCACTTCGACGTAGAAGTAAATAAGTACCACCTTTTAGAGCTGAGCGTAGAGCCTCCCTACGAAGTGCGGAAGAATATCACCACCTATACCATGGCCGACGGCCGCAAGCTGAACCTGTTAGGGGAGGGGCGGCTGGTGAACCTGGCCTGTGCCGACGGCCATCCCATCGAGGTTATGGACCTTAGCTTCGCCATGCAGTTCCTGGCCATGCTCTACCTGGTGGAGCACCGGGGCCAGTTAGAGAATAAGCTCTACCTGCTGCCAGAGGAGTTGAACACCCAGGTGGCCCAGCTGAAGCTGGCCGCCCTCGGCTGCTCCATTGATGAGCTGACGCCGGAGCAGCAGGCCTATTTGGCCGCTGAGTAGGCTGTGGGGAGGGAGGCAGGATGTACAAGGCAGAGAGAAGGGCGGTAATAGCCCTAGGGCTGCAGCTGCTGCAGCGGGGCCTTACCGCCGGCACCTGGGGCAACATCTCCCTCAGGGTGGGGCCTGAGGCCCTCTTGATCACCCCCTCCGGCCTAGGCTATGACAGGCAGAAGCCTAGGGACCTAGTGCTCTTAGACCTGGAGGGCAGGGTGCTGCAGGGCAGGCGGCTCCCTTCCTCGGAAAGCCCCCTCCACCTGGCCATCTACCAGGCCTACCCAGAGGCCCAGGCCGTCATCCACACCCACAGCGTCTACGCCAGCGCCCTGGCCGCCAGACGCCAGGGGATACCGGCCCTCATCGAGGACCTGGCCCAGGTGATAGGCGGGCCGGTGGCCTGCGCCGCCTACGCCCTGCCAGGGACGGAGGACTTAGCCCAGGCTGCCTTGGCCGCCCTCCAGGGACGGCGGGCCGCCCTCTTGGCCAACCACGGGGCGGTGGCCTGGGGCAGCAGTCTGGCCCAGGCCTACACAGTGGCCCAGGTGGTGGAGAAGGCCGCCCACATCGCCTGCCTCTGCCAGCTGCTAGGCGGGGGAGTGGAGCTGTCGGCGGCAGACAGCGCCGCCATGCACCGCTTCTACGCTGAGCACTACAGTAAGCGGCAGGAAGGGGAGGAGTAACGTGGCCAAGCTACTGATCCGCAATGTGGAGTTGTTAGACAGCCCTTCCGGGCTCAGCCACTATATCTATATCGAAGAGAACAAGCTGGTCTTCATCAGCCAGACCCTGCCGGAGGCCTTCGACTTTGCCCAGGTAGAGGTGCTGGACGGCCAAGGCATGTTGGCCACCCCCGGCTTGGTGAACAGCCACGGCCATGTGGCCATGACCCTCCTGCGCAGTTATGCTGACGATCTGCAGCTGATGGACTGGCTGGAGAACAGGATCTGGCCTATCGAGGCCAAGATGCAGCCCCGGGACATCTACTGGGGCTCCATGCTGGGTATCTGGGAAATGCTCCAGGGAGGCACCACCTGCTTTGCCGATATGTACGCAGAGATGGACCAGGTGGCCCAGGCCTGTGCCCGGCTGGGGATCAGGGCTAATTTGAGCCGGGGTATGATCGGCGCCGCCCCTAACGGCTACCAGGCCTTGGCGGAAAACGTCCAGCTCTTCAAGGATTGGCATAATTACAACCGGGGCCAGATCCGGGTCAGCCTCGGGCCCCATGCCCCCTATACCTGCCCGGACAAGTTTTTGCAGGACGTGGTGGCCGCCTCCTACGACCTGGGAGCGGAGCTGCAGATGCACCTGTGCGAGACCAAGGGGGAGGTGGCCGACAGCCTGCGGGACTACGGCCTCACCCCTGTCCAGCGGCTGGCCCGGCTAGGCGTCCTGGACCGGGGCCTGCTGGCCAGCCACTGCGTCCACCTGACGGAGGAGGATATAGGGCTGCTGGCCGCCCATAGGGTGCGGGTAGCCCACAACCCCCAGTCCAACCTGAAGCTGGCCAGCGGCATCGCCCCCCTGCCTGCCCTTTTGCAGCAAGGGATCTGCGTAGGCCTAGGCACTGACGGGGCCAGCAGCAATAACAACTTAGACATGGTAGAGGAGCTGCGCCTGGCCGCCACCCTCCACAAGGCCACAAGCTACGACCCCCTCTGCCTGCCTGCCTCCCAGGCCTGGCAGCTGGCCACCCAGGGGGGAGCCCAGGCCCTGGGCTTTAAGAACCTGGGCCGGCTGGAGCCTGGCGCCTATGCGGACCTAGTGCTGTGGCGGATGGACAGGCCCTACTGGTACCCCCGCCATAACAAGCTCAGCCTGTTAGTCTACGCCGCCTCCGCCCAGGATGCGGATACGGTGCTGGTGAACGGCCGGGTGCTGCTGCGGGACGGCCATCTCACCACCTACGACGAGGAGAAGCTCCGGGCCGAAGCCTCCGCCTGCGCCGCCGCCCTGCTGAGGAGGTAGGGGCGGCTAGAACCGTCTATTTTTACCACAGCATACTAGCTGAGGTCTAATATTTACGAGGTGATTATTATGACTACTATGAAGGCTCCTATTATCGTGGGCATCTCTGCCCGTCACGCCCATCTCACCCGAGAGCACATGGACATCCTCTTCGGCAAGGGGAGCGAGCTCCACCCGAAGAAGAAGATCGGCCAGCCCGGCCAGTACGCTTCGGAAGAGCAGATCACCATGGTCACTCCCAAGGGGGAGATGAAGCTGCGGATCATCGGGCCTCTGCGCCCCTTCACCCAGATCGAGCTCTCCCTCACCGACGCCCGCAAGGCGGGAGTGAAGGCTCCCATCCGCAATAGCGGCGACATCGCCGGCAGCGCCGGGGCCAAGCTCATCGGCCCCTGTGGGGAGGTCACCATCAGCGAGGGCATTATCATCGCCGCCCGCCACGTCCACCTTTATCCGGAAACGGCGGAGAGGCTGGGCTTGAAAGACGGGGACATCGTAGACGTAGAGACCACCGGGGAGAGGGCCCTGACCATGCACAACGTTCTGGTACGGGCGGGCATCAAGCATGCGGACGAGATCCACATCGACACCGACGAGGCCAACGCCTGCAACCTGAGTGGGGACGAGATGCTGAACATAGTGTGGGAAAAATAGCGCCGGCAAAGGAGGGCTAGCCCTATGAAGAAGACCTGCCTGCTGGCCCTGGCCCTCTGCCTCTGGGCCGCCAACGGCCTAGCCTTTACGGATCCTGCCGCCGGCTACAGGGTGGCGGAGGACAAGAGCGCCCTGACCCTGATGGGGGAGAAGAGCTTTATCTACACTCCCGCCCCTAGCTTTGCCCAGCTGGGCCGGCATCCCTTCTACGGAGTGGCCTGCCTCAGCCGGGAGGAGGCGGAGCAGGCCCTGGGCCAGAGCTTCAGTACCGCCTACTTCCAGCAGGAAAGGGCTAAACTGGCCGCCTTGGCGGCAGGGGAGCTGAACCTGCGCCTCCTGCCCACCCCCCTCCTGGAGCTGAAGCGCTACTGCGAGGCAGAGCAGTGCGCCGTCTTCTTGCTGCCCCTCCAGGAGGAGGCCCTGGCCGCCCAGGAGCCGGAGACGGCCCTGACGGAGGCAGGGGGTAAACCGGCCATCAGCCTGCGCTACTACGCCGCCCAACCCCAGGGGCGCAGCTACAGCTATACCCTGGTCAGCGGCCATGACCGGCTCTACCTGCTGACGGTGGAAACAGCCGCAGCTCCCCTAGGGGAGCCGGGCCAGCCGCCTACGAAGGGGAAGCCGGCCCCGGCCAAGGAGGCCCTGGTGGCGGCAGAGCAGGCCGCCCTGGCCGCCTTCAGACTGCAGAAGCCCCAACAGAAGGCGCCGCCCCTCAGCTACAGAGACAGGGTATTGGACAGGAAGGTAGCCCTGCCCCCCGGCTACCTAGCCGCCTACCTCAACCTAAAGGACGCCAAGGGCTCCAAGGGGGAGCTGCGGCTCTGCTTCCCAGCCGCCTTGGCCACAGAACTGGCCCAGGCAGGCGGCAGCCCCCTCCACTACAGCGATGAGCAGTGGCTGGCCCTGTTAGGCAGGGCCCAGACCGTCCTTGCCAGCTTCTATCTGGAAAATAAGGGCATCGCCCTGAAGCCGGAACTGTTTGCCCAGCGGCAGGCCTCCCAAAGGGAGCTGGAAGGGGTCTTGGCTACCGGCCTGGCAAGGCTGCAGCAGAAGCTGGCCGGCGGTCCGTGGCAGCTCACTGCCACCGACGGCAGGGTGGAAGTAGGGGAGCAGACCTTGGAGGCCGCCCTGGCCGCCCGTTTCTCCTACCAGCAGCAACCGGCCTTCCGCAGCTACCTCCGCTGCCGCATCGGGGAGCACAGAGGGGCCCTGGCGGGCCTCACCCAGGCAGAGGGGGCGGCGGCAGTGCCCCAGCTCACCGAGGGCCTGGAGTGGCAGTTCTAAAAATTTTATCGGCTCTGACTACGAGGACCCTAGGAGGAGGGCTACCCAGCCCCGCCCCTAGGGTTTGTTTTTCCTGCCCTGGGGCAGACCCCTCCTTTGCCAAAATTTTGGGAAAATACGCAAAACTGCATATAATCATTTGACGGGGGACCTCAATAGTTGTACAATAGGTTCAGTAAGAATTTGCTCCTTTAATCAGGTCCCGTGAGACTTCAAGGCAGTATCTTCAGCAGGCATTGTTGCGCCAGCCTTCTGGTGTCCTAACGGGACGCTGGAAGGCTTTTTATTAGGAGGTAAAGTCAATGGCGAAGTCCGACGTAGCTCTAGGGGGCAGGGACATCCTTGATCTAGGCAGCCTCAGCAAGGAGGAAATAGGCCTGATCCTGCAAACTGCCGCCGAAATGAAGAAGATCATGCAGAGGGACATCAAGAAGGTGCCTACCCTGCGGGGCAAGTCCGTTATCAACCTCTTCTACGAGCCCAGCACCCGCACCCGCACCTCCTTCGAGCTGGCAGGCAAGTACCTAGGGGCGGACGTGGTGAACATCACCACCTCCAGTTCCAGCGTGGTGAAGGGGGAGTGCCTGCGGGACACCATCCTCACCGTCCAAGCCATGAACTGCGATGCCATCGTCATGCGCCATCCTATCGAGGGAGCCGCCGCCTTTGCGGCCAAGATTGCCCGGCCGGTGGTGATCAACGCCGGGGACGGGGCCCACGCCCACCCCTCCCAGGGCCTGCTGGACCTGTACACCTTGAAGGAGCAGGGGCGGGAGGTAGGCCCAGGCATGAAGATGGCCATTATCGGCGACATCCTCTACAGCCGGGTGGCCCGTACCAACATAGCCTGCTGGACTAAGCTAGGGGCGGAGGTCCACGTGGCCGGCCCCATGACCCTCATCCCCCACGACATCCAAGCCTTGGGGGTCACCGTCCACAAACGGGTGGAGGAGGCCATCGCCGGGGCGGACGTAATCGACGTGCTGCGCATCCAGCTGGAGCGGCAGCAGAAGGGCCTCTTCCCCACTACCAGGGAGTACGCCCGGGTCTACGGCCTGAACGAAAAGCGCCTGGCCCTGGCCAAGAAGGACGTGCTAGTCCTCCATCCCGGCCCTATGAACCGAGGGCTGGAGATATCCTGGGAGGTAGGCTACTGCTCTAACGCCAAGATCCGGGAGCAGGTGCAGAACGGGGTGGCTGTGCGTATGGCCCTCCTATTCTTGACTTTGACAGGAGGTAAGCACTTTGAGAACCTTGATTAAAAACGGCCGGGTAGTGGACCCCAGCCAGAAACTAGACGCCGTGCTGGATATCCTGGTAGAAGAAGGCAAGATTAAGCAGGTGGCCCCTGCCATCCAGGCGGAGGACGCCCAGGTCTACGATGCTGCAGGCCTGGTGGTCTGCCCAGGGCTCATCGACCTCCACACCCACCTGCGGGAGCCGGGCCTGGAGGCCAAGGAAGACATTATCAGCGGCACCATGGCGGCAGCCGCCGGCGGCATCACCACCGTAGCCTGCATGCCTAACACCAAGCCGGTGATCGACAATTCCATCATCCTCAGCGGCATCAAGGAGAGGGCGGCCAAGGACGGCTACGCCCACATAGAGGTGATCGGCGCCATCAGCAAGGGGGAGAAAGGGGAAGAACTGTCGGAGATGGCCGACATGGCGGAACGAGGGGCCATGGCCTTCTCGGATGACGGCCACTATGTGAAAAGCTCCCGCCTCTTCCTGCTGGCGGCCAAGTACGTCACCGCCTTCGACAAGGCCCTCATCTGCCACGCCATCGACCCGGAGCTAGATGCCGAAGGCTACATGCACGAGGGAGCGGTTTCCGCCCGCATCGGCGTACCCGGGGTGCCGGCCATCGCCGAGGACATAGCCGTGGCCAGGGACTGCATCATCGCCGCCTACACCGGGGCCCACGTCCACATCGCCCACGTAGCCTCTAAGGGGGCGGTGGACATCATCCGCCAGGCCAAGGCTAAGGGCATCAACATCAGCTGCGAGGTGGCCGTCCAGCACCTCACCCTCACCGATGAGGCCTGCGCCGACTACAACCCTGCTACCAGGGTGAACCCCCCGCTCCGCAGCTTCGACCACGTCCAAGCCCTGCGGGAGGCGGTGCTAGACGGCACGGTGGACGCCATCGTCACCGACCACGCCCCCCACGCTCCGGAGGAGAAGGACGTGGAGTTCCGCTATGCTCCTAACGGCTTCTGCGGCCTGGAGACCTCCCTAGGGGTGGTGCTGACGGACCTCTACCACACCGGCATCTTCGACCTTAACACCGTCATCAGCAAGATGAGCTGCGAACCGGCCCGGCTCTTCCACCTGGCCGGGGGCAGCCTGCAGGAAGGGGCGGTGGCCGATCTTACCATAATCGATTTAGACAAGCAGTGGGTAGTAGATTCCAGCAAGTTCTACACCCGGGGCAAGGCCACTCCCTACGAGGGGAAGGCCTGCCGGGGTAAGGCGGTGGCCACCATGCTGGCCGGCCGCTTTGTGATGAGAGATGGTGTAGTATGCACGGACAAGTAAGGTTAGGCAAGTTGTGTTTAATTGACGGCAGCGTCTACCACGGCCGGCTCTACGGCGGCCGGCGGCAGGCGGTAGGGGAGGTAGTGTTCACTACCGGCATGAGCGGCTACCAGGAGACCCTCACCGACCCCTCCTTCTGCAGCCAGATCGTGGTGATGACCTATCCCCTGGTGGGCAACTACGGCATCAACCCCATGTTCAACCAGGGCAACAGATCCTACTTCGCCGGCTATGTAATCAGCGATCTCTGCAGCCAGCCTAGCAACTGGCGCAGCCAGGCCAGCCTGGAAGACTTCCTGGTGGAGCAGGACCTGCCCTGCCTGGTAGGTGTGGACACCAGGAGCATAACCCGCAAGCTCCGCAGCCACGGGGTTTTGCAGGGAGTCATCGTAGAGGAGGAGGCCTCTGAGGCAGAGGTCCAGGCCCTGCTGGACAGCCCTGACGTCCACGACCAGATCGCCCAGGTCACCACCCCCAGCATCTACACCCTAGGCGCCAGCAGCAAGAAGTACCACGTAGCGGTGCTGGACCTGGGGATTAAGCAGAACATCCTGAACTTCCTACAGCTCTTCGACTGCCGCCTCACCGTCTTCCCCGCCTTTACTGCCGCGGAAGAGATCCTCCGCTACAACCCGGACGGCATCTTCCTCTCCAACGGGCCGGGAGATCCGAAGGACGTGCCGGAGATCATCGAGAACATCAAGCAGCTCCAGGGCCGACGCCCCATCTTCGGCATCTGCATGGGCCACCAGCTGCTGGCCCTGGCCAACGGGGCCGACACCTACAAGATGAAGTTCGGCCACCGGGGCATCAACCAACCGGTGAAGGATCTGCGCCAGAACAAGATCTACATCTCCTCCCAGAACCACGGCTTCGCCGTAGCGGAGGAGTCCCTGGTAGGCAAGCCTATCACCGTCAGCCACATCTCCATGAACGACGGCACCATTGAAGGCTTGGAGTACCATGAGCATCCCTCCTTTGCCGTACAGTACCACCCTGAGGCCTGCCCGGGGCCGGGGGGTCACGAGTACCTGTTCCAGCGTTTCATCGACTTAATGGAGGGCCGTTAACTATGCCGAAGCTAAAAAACGTCAAGAAAGTCCTAGTCATCGGCTCCGGACCCATCATCATCGGCCAGGCGGCGGAGTTTGACTACGCCGGTTCCCAGGCCTGCCGGGCTCTGAAGGAAGAGGGCCTGGAGGTGGTGCTGGTCAACTCCAACCCGGCCACCATCATGACCGACGTCCACATCGCCGACCGGGTCTATGTGGAGCCTATCAGCGTGGAATTTCTGGAGAACATCATCAAGAAGGAGCGGCCTGACTCCCTCCTGGCCACCCTAGGCGGCCAGGTAGGCCTGAACATGGCCATGGAGCTGGAGGAGAGGGGCATCCTCAGCGAGTACCAGGTCCGGCTCCTAGGCACCCAGATCGCCGCCATCCGCCGGGGGGAAGACCGGGAGCTGTTCAAGGAGACTATGGAGAAGATCCACCAGCCCATCCCGGAGAGCACCATCGTGGAGACGGTGATGGCGGCCTGCAGCTTCGCCCGCAAGATAGGCTATCCCCTCATCGTCCGCCCCGCCTACACCCTGGGCGGCACCGGGGGAGGCATCGCCACAGACGAGGACGAACTGGTGGACATCGTACAGAAGGGCCTGGGCTACAGCCCCATCGGCCAGTGCTTGATCGAGCGGAGCATAGCCGGCTGGAAGGAGATAGAGTACGAGGTCATCCGGGATGCTAACGATAACTGTATCACTGTCTGCTCCATGGAAAACGTGGATCCGGTAGGGGTGCACACCGGCGACTCCATCGTAGTGGCCCCGGTCCAGACCCTCAACGACAGAGAGGTGCAGCTGATGCGCCAGGTCTCTATCGACATCGTCCGGGCCCTAGGAGTGGTGGGGGGCTGCAATGTGCAGCTGGCCCTGGACCCCTATTCGGAAAACTACTACGTCATCGAGGTCAACCCCCGGGTGAGTCGCTCTTCTGCCCTGGCCTCCAAGGCCACCGGCTATCCCATCGCCAAGGTGACGGCCAAGATCGCCGTAGGCTACACCCTGGACGAGATAGAGAACGCGGTAACTAAAAAGACCAAGGCCTGCTTTGAGCCTACCTTGGACTACATCGTGCTGAAGTTCCCCCGCTGGCCCTTCGACAAGTTCGTCACCGCCGACCGCACCCTGGGCACCCAGATGAAGGCCACCGGCGAGGTGATGGCCATCGAGCGGAGCTTTGAAGCCTCCCTGCTGAAGGCGGTCCGCTCCTTGGAGATAGGCCTGACCCACCTCCAGCTGCCGGAGCTCACTCCCTTAAGCGACCAGGAGATCCGGGAGCGGATCAAGCTCATCGACGACCAGCGGCTCTTCGTGGTGGCGGAGGCCTTCCGCAGAGGGGTGACCAGCGAAGAAATCAACCAGATTACCAAGATCGACAAGTGGTTCCTGGCCAAGATCGAAAACATCGTCAAGATGGAGCGGGCCCTGGCCAGCCATCCCCTCACTGCCAGCCTGCTGCGCCGGGCCAAGGAACTGGGCTTCGCCGACCGGGTCATTGCCGGCCTTGTAGGCAAGCAGCCTAAGGAGATCAGGGCCCTGCGGAAGGAGCTGGGCATCATCCCCACCTATAAGATGGTGGACACCTGCGCCGCCGAGTTTGAGGCGGCCACCCCCTACTACTACTCCTGCTACGCCCAGGAGGACGAGGTGGCGGTGTCTAAGCACAAGAAGGCGGTGGTCCTAGGCTCCGGCCCCATCCGCATCGGCCAGGGAGTGGAGTTCGACTACTGCTCCGTCCACTGCGTGTGGGCCTTGAAGGAGCTGGGCTACGAGACGGTGATCATCAACAACAACCCGGAGACCGTCTCCACCGACTTCGACATCTCCGACAAGCTCTACTTTGAGCCCTTGACGGTGGAGGACGTGCTGAACGTCATCGACAAGGAGCAGCCGGAGGGGGTCATCGTCCAGTTCGGCGGCCAGACTGCCATCAACCTGGCCGGGCCCCTGGCGGCCGCCGGGGTGAGGGTGCTGGGCAGCAGCGTAGACAGCATCGACAGGGCAGAGGATAGGGAGCGCTTCGACGAACTGTTGAACGACTGCGGCATCCCCCGGCCCAAGGGCCACACCGTCTTCGATACGGAGGGGGCCCTGGTGGCCGCCCACGACGTAGGATATCCCGTCATGGTACGGCCTAGCTACGTGCTAGGGGGCCGGGCCATGGAGATCGTCTACAATGATGAAGAATTAAAGCACTATATGACCAGCGCCGTGAAGGCCTCCCACGAGCATCCGGTGCTGGTGGATCACTACATCCTGGGCACCGAGGTGGAGGTGGACGCCATCTGCGACGGCAAGGAGGTGCTGCTGCCAGGCATTATGCAGCACGTGGAGCGCACCGGCGTCCACAGCGGCGACTCCATCGCCGTCTATCCCCCTCTCTCCCTGAGCGAAGCGGTGATCAAGACCATCATCAGGTACACCAACCAGATGGCCCTGGGCCTGGAAGTGAAGGGCATGATCAACATCCAGTACATCGTGCGGGAGGAGAAGGTGTACGTCATCGAGGTCAACCCCCGCTCCAGCCGCACCGTGCCCTACCTGTCCAAGGTCACCGGCGTCTCCATGGTGGACGTGGCCACTATGTGCGCCATGGGCCGCAGCCTGCGGGAGCAGGGCTACAAGCCGGGCCTGCGGATGTTCCCCGATTACTACGCCGTCAAGGCCCCTGTCTTCTCCTTCAATAAGATGAGCAACGTGGACATAACCCTGGGGCCGGAGATGAAGTCCACCGGCGAGGTGATGGCCTGCGACTACCAGTTCAGCCGGGCCCTCTACAAGGCCTGCATCGCCTCCGGCATCAACGTACCCCACGAAGGCTCCATCCTGATCACCGTGGCGGATATGGACAAGGAGGAGGCAGTGGAGATAGCCCGGGGCTTTGAGGAACTGGGCTACGTGGTTACCGCCACCGGCGGCACCGCCCGCTACCTCCAGGAGCACGGGGTGACGGTGGAGAAGGCCACCAAGGTCAGCGAAGGCTCTCCCAACATTATCGACGATATCAAGGCCGGCCGCATCTCCATGGTCATCAACACCACCAACCACGGCCGGGATGCGGAAAGGGACGGCTTCAAGATCCGCCGCTCTACGGTGGAGCACGCCATCCCCTGCCTGACCAGCATGGATACGGCCCGGGAACTGCAGCGGGTTATGACCGCTATGCGCCGCCGCCGGGTGGTGAGCGTCATGGCCCTGCAGGACCTCACCTACGATGAGTGAGGGCGGGAGGCACTATGGCTAAGTCTATTGTCACAGCTACGGTAGTAGGGCAGCAGCAGCTGTCTGCTACAGTAAAGCTGATCGAAGTCATCGCTCCCCCCATTGCCGCCGCCGCCCAGCCGGGCAACTTCGTCAATGTGCGGGTGAGCCAGCAGGCCGCCCCCCTCCTGCGCCGCCCCCTGGGCATAGCGGGGGCCAGCCGCCAGCACGGCACCATCTGCATGATCTACCGGCTTATAGGGGAGGGGACCAAGCTGTTAGCCCAGGCCTGCTCCGGAGATGAGCTGAGCATCGTGGGCCCCCTGGGCCAGGGCTTCGACCTGGACTGCCGCCACCCCCTGGTGGTGGGAGGGGGGCTGGGCCTAGCCCCCTTGCTCTACCTCTGCCAGGCCCTGCCTGGAGCCGCGGTGCTGATGGGAGGCAGGAGCGAGGAGGAGCTGTTCTGGACCAGCCTCTTCCGCCAGCTCTGCTCCCAGCTCTACCTGACCACTGACGACGGCTCCCTAGGCACCAAGGGGACGGTAATGGCCCTGCTGCCCCAGCTGTTGGCCGGCGGCAGCTACGACCGGGTCTACGTCTGCGGCCCTGTGCCTATGATGCAGGCGGTGGCCGCCGCCTGCTTGGAGGCCGGCGTACCCTGCCAGGTCTCCTTAGAAAAGTACATGGCCTGCGGCCTAGGTGCCTGCCTCTCCTGCGCCTGCACCATCAAGGGCCGCCGGGCCAAGGTCTGCCAAGACGGGCCGGTGTTCTGGGCCCAGGAGGTGGAAGAATGGTAGCAGCCCTCTACGACGGCCGCCTGGCGGTGAACCTGGCGGGCATCCCTATGCAGACGCCGGTGACCACCGGCTCCGGCACCTTCGGCTTCGGCCTGGAGTTTACGGATTTCTTAGATCTGGAAAAAATAGGGGCGGTGACGGTGAAGGGCACCTCCCTCCTGCCCTCCCCAGGCAACAGGGGCCAGCGGGCGGTGGAGACCCCGGCGGGGATGCTCAACGCCATCGGCCTGGAAAACCCTGGCTGCGACTACTTTTTGCAGGTCACCCTGCCTAAGCTGCGCCGCTACAAGGTGCCGGTCATCGTCAACATCTACGGCCACAGCCCGGAGGAGTACGGCCAGGTGGCGGCTAAGTTAGACGTAGACGGGGTGGCAGGGGTGGAGATCAACATCTCCTGCCCCAACGTGAAGGAGGGGGGCATCATCTTCGGCACCTGCCCTGAGGCGGCAGCCGCAGTGATCAGCCAGGTGAAGCAGCACACCTCTAAGCCGGTCATCACCAAGCTCTCTCCCAATGTGACGGACATCGTGGTGATGGCCAAGGCGGCAGAGGAGGCGGGGAGCGACGCCATCTCCCTCATCAACACCCTGCTAGGCACTAAGATAGATATCGAAAGGCAGCGGCCGGTGCTGGGCAACATAACCGGCGGCCTCAGCGGTCCCGCAGTGCGGCCGGTGGCGGTGCGCCTGGTCTACCAGGTGGCCCAGGCGGTGAAGCTGCCCCTCATCGGCATGGGGGGCATCATGAATGCGGAGGACGCCCTGGAGTTCTTCTTGGCCGGGGCCAGCGCCGTAGCCGTAGGCACGGCCAACTTCGTCCAGCCGGACATCGCCGCCACTATAGCCCAGGGGCTGCTGGCCTACCTAGACCGGCACCACTACCGCCATATCGAAGAGGTGGTGGGCCTGGCCCTGCCCCAGGGTAAGCGCAGCATGCCTCTGTACAATTGCTAGAGAAGTAGGGGGGTATACAATGGACAGTGACAAGCGTTTAATCGTGGCCTTGGACTTTCCCAGCTATGAAGAAGCGGTGGCCTGCGTCCAGGACTGCGGGCCGGCGGTGAGCTACTACAAGGTGGGTATGGAACTGTACTACGCCGCCGGCAGCCCCATCCTCCGCTATCTGAAGGAGCAGGGGAAGCAGGTCTTCCTGGACCTGAAGCTGCAGGACATCCCTAACACAGTGGCCGGCGCCCTGAAGGTGCTGACTAAGCTAGGGGCGGACATGCTCAACGTCCACACCGTAGGAGGGCCCAAGATGCTGGCGGCAGCGGCCACAGCTGTGCGGGAGGCGGCGGCAGCCGCCGGCCAGCCCGCGCCGAAGCTGATAGGGGTGACCATCCTCACCAGCATGGATGAGGAGCAGTTTGCCGCCCTCCGCTACCAGGGCAGCATCGCCCAGCAGGTGGTGGCCCTGGCCCAGATGGCTCAGGCTGCCGGTCTGGACGGAGTGGTGGCCTCCCCCCAGGAGGCTGCCGCCATCAGGGCGGCCTGCGGCCCTGACTTCCTCATCGTCACCCCGGGGGTGCGGCCTCAAGGGGCGGCCCTGGATGACCAGAGCAGGGTAGCCACCCCCAGAGGGGCCCTGAGGAATGGTTCCAGCCACATCGTAGTGGGCCGGCCCATCACCAAGGCGGCCCAGAGGCAGGCGGCAGCCCTGGCCATCGTAGCAGAAATCAAAGGAGTATGACTTATGGCTATCTTGACGGAAAAAGACGTAATGGGCCTTTTAGAGGAGACCCAGGCGGTGCTCCACGGCCACTTCTTGCTGACCAGCGGCCTGCACAGCCCTATGTATGTGGAAAAATTCAACGTTTTACAGCATCCTAAGTACACGGAGCGGCTCTGTCAGGAAATCGCCCGCCGCTACCAGGACGCCGGGGTGGAGCTGGTGATAGGGCCCATGACCGGCGGCATCCTGCTGGCCCACGAGGTAGGCAAGGCCCTAGGCACCCGGGCCATCTTCACCGAGCGGGAGAACGGCAAAATGACCCTCAAGCGGGGCTTCCAGATCCCCACTGGCACCAAGGTGCTGGTAGTGGAGGACATCACCACCACCGGCGGCAGCATCCAAGAGGTGATCGACGTGGTGAAGGCCCATGGAGGCGACCTAGTAGGGGTGGGCCTCTTAGTAGACCGCAGCGGCGGCAAGGTGAACTTCGGCGTGCGCACCGAAGCCTTGCTCCACTTGAACGTGGAAACCTATAAGCCGGAGAGCTGCCCCCTCTGCCAGCAGGGCCTGCCCTTTACGAAGCGGGGCCGCACCGGCAAATAGCAGGGCAAGGCGGCTGGAACGCTGAGGTTGTGGAGTAGTGAGCTAGGGAGAAGGAGGCCGGCATGGACAGAGTTATCCTAGGCAAGGTGCTACAGGGGTTGTTGCTGCCTCCGGGAGGCTTCATCCTCCTGGGCCTCTGCCTGACCATCTACCTATACATCAGGAAGCAGCGGGGAAGGTCCGTGCTGCTCTTCATCACCTTCTTCCTCTACTTCTTTTCCACCGCTCCGGTGGCCTTCTGCCTCTTGAAACCCTTGGAACTCATCTATCCGCCCCTGGCCCAGCCGGGCAGCCAGTCCTGCCAGGCCGTCATCCTCCTAGGGGGAGGGGCGGTGAGCAATGCCAAGCTGCCGGCAGGGGGCAACCTAGCCGGCTCTAGCGCCAACCGCCTCCTTACAGCCGCCACCCTGGCCCAACGGCAGCGGCTGCCCATCATCGTCAGCGGCGGAGCCCTCCGCCCTGGGGGCCCGGTGGAGGCGGAGGTGGCCGCCGAGGCCCTGGTGAACCTAGGGATAGGGGCCAACCAGATCATCCAGGAGGACAGGGCCCGCAACACCCAGGAGAACGCTGACTACGTGGCGGCCCTCTGCAAGGAGAGGGGCTTTAAAAGCTGCTACCTGGTGACCAGCGCCTACCATCTGCCTAGGGCCATGTTCTTCTTCCAAAAGGCCTGCAAGCCCCTGGACATCAACCTGGTGCCCCTGCCCTGTGACTACCAGGTGCAGGACCAGCCCTATTTTGACGGCCTCAGCTTCCTGCCCAGCATGGACAGCCTGGCCCTGAGTGGCCTGGCCCTCAAGGAGTACGTGGGCTGCCTGGCGGGCCTGGCCCAGTGAGGAGGCCCTGGCAGCAAAAGAAAAGCCCCAAGCCAGAAGGGGAGGCTGGGGCTTTTTAGTTTTTGTTTTTATCTGCAAATAAACTAATATCTTCAGCTCTTCTAAGCTATAACAGTGCCGATCCTGAACTGGCTCCTCATTTGCCTGGGACGGCTGCCAGCGGCTGCTTAACCCTGCCAGCTTCTTCCAGCCTTTTAGGGTCCAGTTCCTTTTCCCGTCTCGCTTCGATGCTTGCACCAATACGAGCCACCCGCGAATTGCTAGCAGCTATTTCTTGCGGAGTGAATAGCTCTTTCTGCAGCTCTTCCCACGTTCCGCCTAGTGCGTCCTTCTTCATCTCATCCTCCTTTGTGCCCTTTTAAAACTGCCCTTGTCAGACTTGACAAGGGCAGCGCACCCCTTTATTTAGGGTTCAAAATGTCGCTAAGCAGCGGTTACAGCCGGTGGCTGGAGTTCAGCACGTCCCGCATCTTGTGGGCCACCATGGCCTTGATGGCCTCCCTGGCCGGCCGCAGGTACTGGCGGGGGTCGAAGTCCCCGGGATGCTCTACGAAGTGTTTGCGGATGGAGGCAGTCATGGCCAGGCGCAGGTCGGTGTCGATGTTGATCTTGCAGACGCCGAACTTGCCGGCCCGCAGCAGCATCTCCTCCGGCACACCCTGGGCCCCGTCCAGCTTGCCGCCGTACTTGTTGCACTGGGCCACGAACTCGGGGATGACGGTGCTGGCGCCGTGGAGGACTAGGGGATAGCCAGGCAGCATGTTGGTGATCTTCTCCAGGCGGGCGAAGTCCAGCTCCGGTTTGCCCTTGAACTTGTAGGCCCCGTGACTGGTGCCGATGGCGATGGCCAGGGAGTCGCAGCCGGTGCGCTCTACGAACTCCACCGCCTGATCCGGGTCGGTGTAGGTGGCGTCCTTGGTGTTGACCTTGACAGCGTCTTCCACGCCGGCCAGGCGGCCTAGCTCTGCCTCTACTACCACGCCCTTGGCATGGGCGTATTCCACCACCTGCTTGGTGAGGGCGATGTTTTCTTCAAAGGGATGCTTAGAACCATCGATCATAACCGAGGTGAAGCCTCCGTCTACGCAGGCCTTGCAGATGGCGAAGTCTTCCCCGTGGTCCAGGTGGAGGCAGATAGGCAGGCCGGTGGTCTCCATGGCAGCCTCTACCAGCTTCACCAAGTACACATGGTTGGCGTATTTCCGGGCACCGGCGCTGACCTGGAGGATGAAGGGGGATTCCTCCTCCTTGGCGGCCTCCACGATGCCCTGGATGATCTCCATGTTGTTCACGTTGAAGGCGCCTACTGCGTAATGGCCCTCATAGGCTTTTTTGAACATTTCGGTAGAAGTTACTAACGGCATAAAACACCCTCCTTGTGTTAAAATCTGCTATTATTATACCATATTTTCCCTTTTAGCATACCTCTTTTTCGCAAAATCCCTACTTTTATAGCCAGGCGGCCAGGTCGGCAGGCAGGGCGCTGCTGATCTCCAGACGGTGTTGGCTGATAGGGTGGCGGAAGCTGAGGTAGGCGGAGTGGAGGGCGTGGCGGCCTGGGGGCCCAGGGGGGCCGTAGAGGCCGTCCCCTACCAGGGGGCAGCCTAGGTAGGCCATGTGCACCCGGATCTGGTGGGTGCGGCCTGTAGCCAGGCAGAGCCGCAGCAGGGCCCGGCCCGGCCGTCGCAGCAGCACCCGGTAGTAGGTGAGGGCGGCCTGGCCCCGGCTAAAGTCCACCTGCCGCTCCATCAGGCTGCCCTCCTTACGGGCGATGGGAGCGTCCACCCGGCCCTCCTCCGGCAGGCTGTCAACCCGTCCCTCCACGATGGCCAGATACTCCTTGCGCAGCCCCGCCGCCGGCCGGCCTAGCAGGTACTGGAGCCGAGGAGCCTTGGCCGCCAGCATCAGGCCGCTGGTGTAGCGGTCCAGGCGGGAGAGGAGGTGGGGGAGGCAGGCCTGGCCGCTAGCGGCGTAGTAGGCCCCTAGCAGCTCCACCAGGCTGCCTTCCCCCTGCTTATTATTAGGGTGGGTCAGCAGGCCTGCCGGCTTCTCCACCACCGCTATGTATGGATCTTCGTAGTAAAGCTGGATGTCCATGGATCCCTCCTGCTGCCATTATAGCAAAGGGGCAGGGGAGGCGCAAGGGCGCTAGTTGACCAAAGAGGGGCGGCGTATTATAATTATACCTAGTTAGGAATTAATCTCTCACTAGCTTTAGCGAAGGATGGCAACCATGCGGCAAAGATCTTCCTCCCTCCTCCTCGTCCTCATCTTCCTCTGCTGTACTGTAGCCTGGCTGGGGGGCTGCGGCAGTCCCAAGGAGCAGTCCCAGGCCGCCCCTCCCTACCTAGTGGTGGAGGATGCGGCGGCCAGGAAGGTAGCCTTGCCCAAGAAGCCCAGCCGCATCGTCTCCCTCAGCCCCTCCTACCTGGGGATGATAGAGGCGGTAGGGGGGCAGCTGGTAGGCAGGGCCGCCTCCAAGGTGGGGACGGTACCCCCGGCCTTCGCCGCCGTGCCTGAAGTGGGCCTGGTGTACAACATCAATATGGAGGCCTTGGTGGCCCTGAAGCCCGACCTGGTGCTGGCAGGCCGCAACCAGCACGACAAGTTCGTGCCCCTCTTAGAGTCTAACGGTATAGCCGTGCTGGAACTGGACGCCAAGACCTACCCTGAGGTACAGCAGACCCTGGCCCTCCTAGGCCGCATCTACGGCCGGGAGGAGGCGGCAGCCGCCCAGATCGCCCGCCTGGACCAGCAGATCGCCGCCGTCAAGGCCCGCCTGCCTAAGGGGAAGCCTAAGACCATCGTCATCATGCACGCCACCGCCGCCAGCGTCACGGTGGAGGGCAGCCACAGCATAGCCGGCTGCGTAGCCGGCCTCCTGGATATGGACAATGTGGCCGCCAAGGCCCTCAAGGGCCGCTCCGATAAGACCCCCTACAGCATGGAAAGCTTGGTGGAGCAAAATCCAGAGCTGATCTTCATCACCTCCATGGGCAAGCCGGAAGAGATCCAGAACCGGCTGCGCATGGACTTTCAAAACAACCCTGCCTGGAACTCCCTGGCCGCCGTCCGGGCAGGGAGGGTCTACGTGCTGCCGGAAAACCTCTTCCTCTTGAATCCCGGCTTGAAGTACCCGGCAGCGGTAGAGTACATGGCTAAGATCGTCTATCCGGAGGCGTTTTAAGATGCTTGCCCAGGCCCCTGACCAGGCTAAAACCACCCTAGGCCCCCTAGGCCTGAGCCGCAGTCTGTGGCGGGCCCTGGTGCTGGCGGCCTTCGCCCTGCTGGCCCTGGCGGGCCTCTTTTTGAGCCTCACCCAGGGCTCTACCACCATCAGCATGGGCCAGGTCTGGTCCCTTTTGCTGGAGCCGGATGGGGGAGCGGCCAGCCAGATCATCTGGAATATCCGCCTGCCCCGCACCATCGTGGCTGCCCTGGTGGGCATCAACCTCTCTCTGTCCGGGGCCATCTTGCAGGCCATTATGGGCAACCCCCTGGCCGACCCTCACATCATCGGCATCTCCGCCGGGGCCGGCCTGGCCGGGGTGGCCATTATGATCCTGCTGCCCCAGCTCACCTATCTGATCACCCCCTGCGCCTTCTGCGGCGCCCTGCTGGCCGCCATCCTCATCTACATCTTGGCCTGGAAGGACGGCATCAAGCCGGTCCGGGTCATCCTGGCAGGGGTGGCGGTGAGCGCCTTCCTCAGCGCCGGCATCAGCGGCCTGATGATCTTTTACAGCGACCGGGTCCACGGGGCCCTGATGTGGATGGTAGGGGGCCTGGCCGCCCGTAGCTGGCCCCACGCCCTCCTCATCGCCCCCTATGCCGCCCTAGGCCTGGTACTGGCCCTGGCCGCAGCCTCCCACCTGAACATCCTCCTGCTGGGGGACGAGATGGCCCGGGGCCTGGGCCTCAACGTGGAGCTCACCCGCCTGGCCCTCACCGCCATCGCCGCCCTCCTGGCCGCCAGCAGCGTCAGCGTAGTAGGCCTGCTGGGCTTTGTAGGCCTCATCGTGCCCCACGGGGCCAGGTTGCTGTTAGGCAGTGATTACCGCTACCTGCTGCCGGGAGCGGCCCTGCTAGGGGTGGCGGTGGTCACCCTCAGCGACACCTTCGCCCGGGTGGTCTTCGCCCCTATAGAGCTGCCAGTAGGCATCATCATGGCCTTCATCGGCGCCCCCTTCTTCCTCTTCTTGCTCAGGAGGGAACTATGAGCCAGGTCCAGGAAGCCATCCTCAGCACCCACAACCTCTCCGTCACCCTCAACAAGAAGGGGATAGTGGCGGAGCTTGATATCGCCATCCCCGCCGGCTCCGTCAGCTGCATCATCGGCCCTAACGGCTGTGGCAAAAGCACCACCCTGAAGGCCATGGCCCGGATGCTGCCCTACGAGGGGAGCATCACCTTCCAGGGTGCGGAGCTCCGCTCCTACAGCAGCCGCAGGCTGGCCAAGCAGCTGGCCATCCTCACCCAGTCCCCTCAGGCCCCCTTGGACCTGACGGTGGGGGACTTGGTAGAGCGGGGCCGCTTTCCCCACCGCTCCTTCCTAGGCCGCACAACGGCGGAGGACAGGGAGCAGGTCGCCTGGGCCCTGGCAGAGACCAACCTGGCCTCCCTTAGGGGCCGGCTCCTCAGCACCCTTTCCGGCGGGGAGCGGCAGCGGGCCTGGATCGCCATGGCCCTGGCCCAGCGGCCCCAGCTGTTGTTCTTAGACGAGCCCACCACCTACCTGGACATCAGCCACCAGTTGGAGGTGATGAGCCTCATCCGCCGCTTGAACAGGGAGCTGGGGCTGACCATCGTCATGGTGCTCCACGACATCAACCAGGTGCTCCGCTACAGCCAGCAGGTCTACGTCATCAAGGACGGCCGCCTGGTGGCGGCAGGGGAGCCGGAGGCGGTGATAACCGTGGACCTCTTGCGCCAGGTCTACGGCGTAGAGGCGGATGAGTTCACTACTGCCGGCGGCCGCCGGGTGCTGCTGCCCAGGGAGGCAGAGGGAAGGCGTACTTAGTTGCAAAAAAGTCACAGCTTTAGGCTTAAATTTCGCCTTTTACACCTTGAATAGTATATACTAGTTGGTGTATAATCACCTTAACCTACCATGTTGGTGAATAAAGGGGGCGATCCTCATTTCCTTAAGCACTAGACAGAAGCAGATTGCAGAAATTGTACGCCTAGACGGCCCCATCACTGGTGAAAAGATCGCAGCCCGGCTCAGCGTAACCCGCGCTGCCCTCCGCAGTGATCTTGCTATCTTGGTAATGGGAGGCATCCTGGATGCCAGGCCCAAGGTAGGCTACTTCTACACAGGCAAGAATACTTTGGGCATGTTGATGGAGGAGATCTCCGCCATCCGGGTGCGGGACCTCCAGTCCATCCCGGTGGTCATCTCCCAGGAGAAGAGCGCCTACGAGGCCATGGTCACCATGTTCCTAGAAGACGTAGGCACCCTCTTCGTGCTGGACGAGGCCGGCCTGCTGTGCGGCATCCTGTCCCGCAAGGATCTTTTAAAGGCGGCCCTCAACAATGGGGACCCCCGGGAGGTACCCCTGGTGCTGGCCATGACCCCCCTGAGCAAGATCATCGTGGCCAGCCCTGATGAATCGGTGGCCGCCGCCGCCCGCCGGCTGATCGACAACGAGATCGACTGTCTGCCAGTGGTGCAGACGGTGGACGACGGCAACCGGAGCTACGAGGTGGTGGGCCGCATCACCAAGACTAATTTCACCCGCCTGCTAGTGGACTTGGCAGAAGGAAAGGGAGGTAATTATCATAAGTAAAGAAAGTCCTATTATCTATGCCGTATCTGACTCCATAGGCGAAACTGCGGAATCAGTGATCCGGGCTACCACTAGCCAGTTCGCCCCTAGCAAGTTCGACGTCATCAGGGTGCCCTATATCAGGGAGCCAGAGGCAGTGGACAGGATAGTGGAGGAGGCTGCCGCCAACCACGGGGTGATCTGCTACACCCTGGTCTCCCCTGAACTGCGGGAGCACATGGCCGGCCAGGCTGCGGCCCGGCATGTACAGGTAGTGGACGTACTAGGACCTATGCTGAAGTCCATAGAGGAGGGGACCGGCCTCACCCCTCTCAACCAGGCCGGCCTCATCCACAGTTTAGACCATGATTACTTTGACCGGGTGGAGGCAGTGGAGTTCGCCGTCAAGTACGACGACGGCAAGAACCCCCTAGGCATCTTGAAGGCGGACGTGGTGATTATCGGCGTCAGCCGCACCTCCAAGACCCCCCTCTCCATGTACCTGGCCCATAAAAAGATCAAGGTGGCCAATGTGCCCCTGGTGCCGGAACTGCAGCCTCCTGAGGAGCTGTTCCAGGTGCCTGCCTACAAGGTCATCGGCCTCCTCATCGAGCCCCAGGAGCTGACCACCATCCGAGGCGAGCGCTTGAAGGCCATGGGCCTGGCGGATACCTCCACCTATGCGGATCTGCAGCGGATCAACGAAGAGCTGGCCTATGCCAGGGGGATCATGCGGCGCATCCACTGCCAGGTCATCAACGTTTCCAACCGGGCCATCGAGGAGACTGCCGGGCTCATCCTGGCCTATGTGGCCAAAAACAAAGAGCGCCAGGGAGAGCCCTGACGCCGCCGTACTAGTCTTTACACTCATCATTTAAGGGGCTTCCGCAGCTGGCGGAGGCCCCCTGTGCTTCTGTGCTTAAAAACTGGGGTTGCCGGTGCCTAGCCAGCCGCCGCCATCGCCGCCGCTGCCAGAGCCCCAGCCGCCGCCCTTATCCTGCCGTCTTTCTTCTTCCTGGCGCCGGCGTTTTTCCTCCTCACTCTCCAACAGGCCTATGCTCTGCAGGAAGGAGGCGGCCACCCGGTAGAAGAAGTAGAGGAGGCCTGCCGCCAGGCCTATTTGTAACAGCAGCAGCCAGCCCTCCGGTCCTACCAGCAAGAGGCTGATGACCAGCAGCAGGCAGCCGCCTAACAGCACTTCTTTCACTAATGACAGCATAATGCTAGCTTCCTTCTGAGATCCTGCTAGGGACAGGCTACATACTGGGGTTGCCGGTGCCCTGCCAGCCGCCGCCGCTGCCGCCGTCGTCGCCACCGCCGCCGCCAAAGAGGAAGCGCAGCAAATGATAGAGACCCCAGATGGCGCCTAAAAGGGCCAGACCCGCTACCACGGCCCCTAGGCCGCCGCGAAAAAGGATGATCAACAACAAGCCGATGGCTTTACCCATAATCTCTGACCCCCTGACTAGCACATTCATCCTAGTAGTCATTATAGCATAAAAAGGGGCTGGAGCCTAGGGCCATTTTTACCCCCTGCCTTGGGCGGGGGTAAATTTTACATAATATATATTATCGGACTATGTTTCTCTCTTTCTTTCTCCCTCCCCTACGGCGGCGCCAGACAGAGCTCCCTGGACTGCGGTGCTTTCGGAGGCACAGTCAGCAGCAGCCCAGGCCCTCTATGCCCAGCTTTTAGCTGCCTGCATTCACAGCCAGCCCTGCTGAAAAATAGCTGGGCCCCTTCTTTGACAAGGGCCCCGTCCTTGTGCTATACTGGCCCTAGATATTAAATCAGCCTTACGTCGAGGAAGTGGTCTCCATGGCAGCTCAAAAACGCAGCGCCCTAGGTAAGTTAGGCAGGTTCCTTCTGCTTTTGGCCGTGGGCCTTGTGGCCTCCTGCATCCTGCTGGAGGTTATCATCCGCATCAGCCACTAGCCTTGGCTCCTGCCGGGCATCAGTAGCTGCCAACCCTGGCCTGAGCTTCTGGTCTGCCTGTCCTAGCCTGGTCCCTCCTGTGCCCATCCACAGCCGTCCTGCCCCAGAGGCAGGGCTTTTTTCTTCTTCTACTATGGCCCCCTGCTTACTAGAGAAACTCTAGTTACTATCTAGAATTATTCCTATCTAACACTATGATTGGCTCGCATAGCGCTACATAATTGGCATCTAGCTGGAACCTCCTGCCCTCCTGGCCGCCTCCTTTTTAGGAATGGCATCCCTGCCAGTTTTGTGCACTGCCTCCTTGCCCTCCTGCCGCCCCTTGCTATATAATGAAGGGAACTAGTCAGTAAAGGAGCACCTCCATGCGCAACCAAGTGATCGAAAACCTACGGGGCCTCTGCCTGTTAGGGGTCATAGCCATCCACATCGGCTCCCTGGCCCTCCAGCCAGGCAACTTCCCCCTCTATATCAGCCTGGAAGTGCTGAGCCGGTACAGCGTGCCTGCCTTCTTCTTCATCAGCGGCTACGGCCTCTTCTGCCGCCGCCTCTCCGAACCTTCGCCTAAGGAGCCCGGCCTGCCTGCGGCCCTGGCAGCCGGTTATCGGCCCTACCTGGGGCAGCGGCTGCTCCGCTGCGGCCTGCCCTACCTGTGCTGGTCCTTCCTCTACCTGGCCTACTTCGCCCTCATCCTGCCTCCCGGCTCCGTCAGCTTCGCCCCCGGCCGCCTGGCCACCGTCCTCTTGTTCGGCCTGGCCTGCTACCACCTGTACTTCATGGTGATCCTCCTCTGGTTCTACGCCCTGCTGCCCCTCTGGCAGCGGCTGCTGGCCGTCCTCTGCCGCCTAGGGCTGCCCCTGGGCCTGGGCCTCCTCTTCGCAGCCCAGCTGGCCTTTAACTGGTGGACCTGCCACCCAGGCCTAGACAGCAGCCACTGGCCCTCCCTGGCCCGGGACTTTTTCACCTACCGGCTAAACTACCTGCCCCTCCACTACCTCTTCGTCTTTATGCTAGGGGCGGCGGCGGCCCTCTACTGGCAGCCCTGCTGCCGCTACCTGAAGAAATACGCCCTGTTGGTCTGCCTCTTCTTTGTGGCCGGCAGCGGCTGGGACGTGTACAGCTGTTACGCCGCCATGGTCCACCAGCACTACACCCTGGTGGAGGTGGCCAACACCTACCACCAGCTCAGCCCCCAGGGCCTGCTTTACACCGCTGCCGCCCTGCCCTTCTTCTGCCTCTGCCTCCTCTATCTGGAAAAAGCCAGTCCTACCAACCGGCTGGCAGCCCTCCTGCACAGGGCCATTGCCCTCCTAGGCAGCTATTCCATGCTCCTCTACCTGGTCCATCCCCTGGTGCTGGACTGGCTCACCAGCTTCTACCACCGCTGGGGCATCGTGATGACGGTGAAGCGGGTCTGCTGCAGCTACCTAGCGGTCCTGCTAGGCAGCCTCCTCCTCAGCTGGCTCCTCCGCCGCCTCTGCCGCCGCTCCTCCCTGCTAGGCCTCCTCCTCACCGGCCGCCCCTAAGGGACTCTGTAAAACGAGAAAAGCCCTGCTGCTCTGCAGGGCTCTTTTCTTTTGCTCTTATTTGCAAGCCTCCTCAAGCTGAGAAGCTACTGGTTCCCGCTGGTGAGCCGCAGGATGGGCCGGGCCAGGTAGGCGGCGGCCACCGCCTTCAGTATATCCAGGGGTAGAAAGGTCACTACGCCGATGAGGAAGGCCTTGAGGCTGTCCAGCTCCGTAAGCAGGAAGAGTTGCCCCAGGCCGGCCAGCAAGGTGAGGGGCACCCCCACGAAGATGCCTAGAAGGGAGTAAGAGAGGAAGTCGTAGCTGCTCTTTCTAAAGTAGGCCAGGGCCACCGCCGTGAGGAGGAAGCCGAAGTAATAACCTCCCGTAGGCCCGAAGAGCTTGCCCGGCCCTGCCGTACCGCCGCTGAACACCGGCACCCCCGCCACCCCTAGGAGGATGTAGATGAGGAAGGTGAAGAAGGCCTGGCGGGTCGTCAGGATGAAGCCGGTGAGGTTCACCGTCAGCGGCAGGATGGAGATGGGAGAAAGGGTGAAGGGCAGGGGTATCATGATGTAGGCGGCGATGCTGTTCACCGCCACCATCAAGGCCACCTTGGTCATCCCCTGGATCTTGTCTGCCTGTCCCATAGCTCCTCCTCCTCTAGCACTTAGTCAGCAGATGTATGAGAAGATTATATGCTAGGCTGCCACTTTTGTCAACCGAATTTTGCGTTAAGTTTACAAAATAGGCGGTTTACTAACTGGCCACTAAAAAGGCGGCCTGGCGGCCGCCTGTCCTCCCTGGGCAGTTGCCCCTCCCCTACTTGGACAGCAGAGGCAGGGTGGCGCTGCCGTGGCTCATAATGGTGATGGTGTAGTCCTCCAAGCCCTTGGCCGCCAACTGGAGCTGGGCCAGCTCCCAGGCTTCCTCCAGGCTGGCGCAGGGTATCTGCCCCGTCTTGGCCACGAAGGCGTAGTTCTCCCTGCGGGTCACCAGGTAGGTGGTGACGGAGTTGACGATGCAGCGGCTCTTATAGGCCACGAAGCCCGGGATGGTGAAGTCCTCCCGCACCCCCTGCTCCAGGGCCGCCAAGTCCCCTTGGCTAAACCAGCTGCTGAAGATGGCCGGTTCCTTGATGTCTTCACAGTCCAAGGCGGCGATGAGGATGCCCTTAGGCTTGACGGCGAAGACGGCGTTCATAAAGCACTTGGTCCCCTGGTAGAGGTTGATGTCCTTAGGATAGCCGCCGGCGGAGGTGAAGACTACGTCTGCCTGCTCCTCTATGGGCACCCCGGACAGCTCTAGCAGGTCCTGGCAGCCCCGGTGCCAGGCTTCGTACCAATGGCCGGCCACCACCTCGTAGAGCTGCCCCTCCGGGGTGTAGACCGTGTTCAGCAGGAAGTCTGGGTTTAAGAGACGGCAACCTTCCATCATGTCTAGGTTAACTGGATTGTCCTCCAGCAGGCTCACCTCCGCCAAGGGGTTGCAGCCGCCCCCCGGCTCCGGAGCCAGGGTCATGCGGTGGTTGTGCATGATGGCCTCATAGCCGGCCACCCCGGGCATAACGGCCTTGCGGCCGCCGCCGAAGCCAGCAAAGGGATGGAGGGTGACGGCGCCGGTGATGATCACCCGATCCGCCTCCACCACTGCCCTGTTCAGCTTCACCTCCGTACCGAAGGAGGTGGTGCCTACGTAGGCCAGCTGGGCCTCGTCCCGGCAGGCGTGCTGCACTATCCTGTACTGCCGGGCTATCTCCTGGCCGCACACCAGGGCGTCCTCTGCCGGGGTGTGGGGCCTGTGGGTGCCTAGGGCGGTAAGCAGGGTCACATCCTCCCTTGCTACTCCGCATTTCTCCAACCGGGCCAAGAGCACCGGCAGGAACTGGTCCGTGCCGCAGAGGCGGGTGATGTCGCTGATGACGATGCACACCTTCTCTCCCCTGTGCACTATGGCCTCCAGGGGAGGGCTGGCGATGGGATGATCCAGGGCCCACTCTGCCGCCTGGGCGATGGAGGCCCAGCTCTTAGCCGCCGCCCTGCCCTTCAGGTCGTAGAGCACCCGTTCCTCCGGCACCTCTACCCTCTCTACCCGCCTGCCGATAGGCAGTTCTACTCTGTACATAAGAAAACCTCCCCTTTCACCAATGTCTGCTAGTGCGCCAGTACTCCCGCCGCAACAGCACCAGGGCCGTGATCAGCTCCATGCGGCCGATGAGCATGGCCAGGATGAGGAGCAGCTTGCCGAAGACAGGCACCTGGGCATAGGTGGCGGCCACCCCCAGGCTGCCGAAGGCCGGGCCCAGGCTGGCCAGGCAGGCGAAGACCCCGAAGATGGCGTCCTCCGTAGGCAGGCCCACCCCTGTCAGCCCCAAGGTGAAGGCGGCGCCGATGAAGATGTAGATAAAGAAGAAACGGCTGATATAGATCACCGTATTTTCGTCTAGGGTCTTGCCCTGGTAGGCCACCCCCAACAGCAGGCGGGGATGGAGGGTGCGGCGCAGTTCCGTGGTCACCGACTTCACCAGGACGATGAAGCGGTTCACCTTCAGGCCTCCGGCTGTGGAGCCGCTGCAGCCGCCTAAGAGGAAGAGCAGGCCTAGGATGAGCTTGGAGAAGGCCGGCCACTGGTCGTAGTTGCGGGAGGCGAAGCCGGTAGTGGTACAGAAGGAGGCCGCCTGGAAGAAGGCGTGGCGCAGGGCCTCCAAGGGGCTGAAGTCTCCGACGAAGACCAGGTTGCCGGCGATGAGGAGGGTGGCCAGGCCGATGGCGGCCAGGTAGACCTTGAACTCTACGTTTTTCTTGATGACGCTGAAATCGTTCTCGCTCAGGTAGTAATAAAGGGCGAAGTTGCCCCCTGCCAGGATCATGAAGAGGGCCAGGACGAACTCCAGGCCCGGGCTCTGCAGGTAGGCCACGCTGTAGGTGTGGGGGGCGAAGCCGCCGGTGGAGAGGGTGCAGAGGGCGTAGTTCAAAGCGTCGAACTTGCTCAGCCCCAGGGACACCAGGCAGCCCATCAGGATGACGGTGAGCATGAAGTAGATGTAGAAGACGGCTATGGCCGTGGAGCGGAGGCGGGGCAGGAAGCGGACCTCGCTACTCTCCCCTGCTTCGGCGTTGAACAGGTAGACGCTGCCCTTGGCCAACTGGGGCAGGACGGCTACGAAGATGCTGATGATGGTTATGCCCCCTATCCAGTTAGTCAGGCTGCGCCAGAGGAGGAGGTAGGCGGGCAGGCCGTCGATCTTCTTCAAGACGGTGGCCCCGGTGGTGGTAAAGCCGGAGATGCTCTCAAAAAAGGCGTCTAGCGGGCCTAGCACCCCTGCGGCCAGGTAGGGGGTGGAGCCTAGGAGGGAGAGGAGGAGCCAGCCGAAGACCATCACAAACAGCCCCTCCCGCAGGCTGATGTCCTGCCAGGCCTGGGCCTGGCGTTGGAAGAAGCGGCCGGCGATGAGGGCCAGGGTGCAGCTGAGGCCCATTACGAAGACGTCTTCCCCGTAGGAGGCCGCCACCGCCGCCGGCACCAGCATGACGGCGGCCAGGCCGTAACACATATAGGCTAGCACTAGTTGGATGAGGGCGTAGTTCATAGCCTACCTCCCAAGCTACCAGTTCTTGCTCTCCACCCAGAAGTCCGAGCGGAGCAACACCAGCAGGGTGAAGATTTCCAGACGGCCTAGGAGCATGGAGACGATGACCACCAGCTGGCCGAAGGGAGAGAGGATGCCGTAGCTCTGGGTGGGGCCCATGGCCCCGAAGGCCGGCCCTACGCTGCTCATGGTGGCGGCGATGATGCCCATGCTGTCCATCAGGGAAAAACCGCAGAGGGAGATGAGGATGGACAGCACCATGAAGGCGAAGATGTAGAGGAAGAAGAAGCGGGTGACGTTCCCTACGATGCGGGAGTCGATGGTCCGCCCCCCTACCCTCACCACCTGTACCATCTGGGGATGGAGGGTGTGGATGAGCTCCGCCCAGGCCGCCTTTAACAGCACCAGGAAGCGGATGATCTTGATCCCTCCCGCCGTGGAGCCGCTACAGCCCCCTACGAACATCAGGAGGAAGAGGAGGTACTGGGAGAAGCTGGGCCAGAGGGAGTAATCGTCGCTGGCGAAGCCGGTGGTGCTGCCGAAGGACACCGCCTGGAAGATGCCGTGGCGCAGGGCCTCCCAAAAAACCGGCTTGCAGCCGCTAAAATACAGGTTGGCGGTGAGGGCTGCCGAGGCCGCCACCAGGATGGCCAGGTAGAACCTGTACTCCACATCCTTGGCCAGCTTCTGCCAATCTGCATGCCACAGCTTGTAGAAGAGGGAGAAGTTGGTGCTGGCGATGATCATGAAGATGACGCAGATCACCTCTATGTAGAGGGAGTCGAAGGCCACCAGGCCGTCGTGGTAAAAAGAAAAGCCCCCGGTGGCCATGGTGGCGATGGCCATGTTGATGGAGCGGTAGGGATCCAGCCCCCCGGCCAGGAGGAGGAAGATTTCTACCACGATCAGGGTGCTGTAGACAAAGAGCAGCATCATGGCCGATTCCTTGATGCGGGGCAGGGTGCGCTCCGCCATGCCGCCAGACTGCTCGGTGTTGAACAGGTAGCTGGTGCTGCCGGTCATCTGGGGCATGATGGTGATGAAGAGCATGATGACGCCGATGCCGCCGAACCAGTGGGTGAGGCAGCGCCAGACTAGGATGCTGACAGGAAAGCGGCTGTAGGAGTCTACCGTGGTGACGCCGGTGGTGGTAAAGCCGGCAACGCTCTCAAAGATGCAGGTGATGGGATCCATGATGCCGCTTAAAAAATAGGGCACCGCCCCCATCAGGCAGACGTAGAGCCAGCCGCAGCCCATGACGGCCACAGCCTCCCGCACCCGCAGCTTGCCTATCCGCCTCTGGCTGCCGCAGGCCTGGAAGATGAGGGTCACAGAGAGGCCCAGCAAGAGGGTGGCGGCAAAGACAGAAATATTGGCCCTGTCCTGGAGCAGGGCCGCCGCTAAGGGCACTAGGATGACGGCGCAAAAGGCCAGGCTCAGCTTGCCCAGCAGCCGCAGTACCACCTTGATATCCATAAATCACTCTCTGCCTTCAAACAACTTCACTGTATTCTTGGCTAGTTCGCTCTTCACTAGGAAGATGATCCTATCGTTGGCCAACAGCCGGGTGCGGCCGTTGGGTATGTAGACGTCCTCATTGCGGACGATGGCGCAGACCAGGCACTCACTAGGCAGGCCCAGTTCCATCAGCATCTTCCCTTCTACGGTGGCCCCCTTGCCTACGATGATCTCCATGGCCTCGGCCTGGGCCCCCTCCAGCAGGGAGACGGAGACGATGCCGCCCTTGCGGACGAAGCGCAGCACCTCGCCGATGCTCAGCAGCCGGGAGGAGAGGACTATGTCCACCCCCACCTTCTCCATCAGTTCGATGTACTCGTTGCGGGCCACCCGGACGATGGTGCGCTTAGCCCCTAGGTGCTTGGCCAGGAGGGCCAGCAAAAGGTTCAGCTTGTCGTCCTCGGTGAGGCAGATCACCACGTCTGCCTCCGCCACCCCCTCCTCGGTGAGCAGGTCGATGTCGGTGCCGTCGCCGCACAGCACCAGCCCCTGCTTCAAAAGGGAGGCCAGCATCTGGCAGCGCTCCTTGTCCTTTTCGATAACCTTGATCTGCAGGCCCTGGGCCTCCAGCATAGGGGCCAGGAAGCGGCCGGTGCGGCCGGCGCCGATGATCATGGCCCGCTCGATCTTATCGTAGATGGTGATAAAGTCCTTCTCTAGGTCGAGAATGGCCTCCTGCTTGCCTACGAAGTAGACGCTGTCCCCCGGCAGGAGTACGTCGTTGCCGCTGGGGATCAGCATCTGGTGGTTGCGGAAGACCATGGCCACCAGTATGTCCTTAGGCAGGGTCAGCTCCCGCAGGGTTTTGCGGATGTAGGGGGAGGTGTCGTTCAGCTTGGTCTCCAGCATCCGCACCCGGCCGCCGGCGAAGTCGTCTACGTTCAGGGCGGAGGGGGTCATGAGGATGTGGTCTATTTCCAAGGCGGTGATCCGCTCCGGGTTCAGGATCAGATCCACCTTCATATCCTCTGTCAGCATCTCCGGGGCGTGGACGGCGTACTCCGCATTGCGGATGCGGGCGGCAGTGTGGCTGATGCCGTGGGACTTGGCCATCAGGCAGGTGACCATGTTCACCTCGTCACTGTCGGTGCAGGCGATGAGCATGTCGGCCTGGCCTACGTCCGGATCTTCGTAGATGTAGGGACTGCAGGAATTGCCCTCGATGGCTAAAACGTCCAAGGAGCCCTGGACGATGTTCTTCCGCTCCGGATCCAGCTCTATGACCACCACGTCGAACTGTTCTTCCGCCAATAATTGGGCGATATTATAACCTAATTTGCCGGCACCGGCGATAATGATCCGCATCTCCCCTGCTCCCTTCTCCCGCTCAGGCCACAGGTACAACTGCTTAAACCCTTGCTTACTTCCCTAAGCTTCTGCCTCATTATACCATAGAAAAGAAACTGCGTCATGACTTTGCCTAGGCAAAAAGCCAGGGCAGGCCTTAATTTTCTTCTTTAGCCTCCTCTAACTCCGCCAGGGCCTCCTGCAGGAGCTTCCGCTCCCCCTTCTCCAGGCCCGCCGCAAAGTCAGCAGGCAGCAGGTCCGGCCGGTAGCGGAGGGTGGCCTTCACCGCCTCCTTGAAGCGCCAGCCCCGGATGAGGGCGTGGTTGCCCCCCAGGAGGACGGCAGGCACCTCCAGCCCCTCGTAGACCACCGGCCTGGTGTACTGGGGGTACTCTAAAAGGTTGGCGGAGAAGCTCTCTTCCGCCGCGCTTTCCGGCCGCCCCAGCACCCCGGGCAGCAGCCTGGCCACTGCGTCCAGCACTAGCAGGGCGGGCAGCTCTC
The DNA here is from genome assembly GCA_964641395.1 of uncultured Phascolarctobacterium sp. Lineage (GTDB taxonomy): Bacteria > Bacillota > Negativicutes > Acidaminococcales > Acidaminococcaceae > CANQBR01. Next base: position 40,135 of record CAZXKQ010000005.1, read on the forward strand.
CCCCCGTCACCACGAAGTCCCCTAGGGAGAGCCGCCGATCTACGTAGTGGTAGATCCGCTCGTCAAAGCCTTCGTAGTGGCCGCAGAGGAGGATGAGGTCCTGGCCGGCGGCCGCCAGCTCCTGGGCCTGCCCCTGTTTGAACACTGGGCCGCAGGGGCTGAGGGCGATGACCGGGGCTCCGGGCAGCTGGGCCCGGGCCGCCCTGATGGCGGCTACGAAGGGCTCCGGCTTCAGCACCATCCCCGCTCCCCCGCCGCAGGGGCTGTCGTCCACCGTGCGGTGGTTGTCAGTGGTAAAGTCCCGGGGATTGATGCAGGAGATGCTCAGCAGCCCCTTCTTCTGGGCCCGCTGCAGGATGCTGTGATTGGCTCCCTGCTCTATCTGTTCGGGAAAAAGGGTGATAAAGAGAAAATGCATCTTCAGCCCTCCTTCTCAAATCCATTCCGGCAGCCGCACCACCATCCGCCTGCCAGGCAGGTCCAGCTCCCGGATGAACTCCTGCCGGGCGGGCAGCAGGATGTCCGGCCCCTGGGGGACGGCGATGACGTACACGTCGCTGCTGCCGCAGGGGAAGGCCTCCTTGAAGCTGCCTAGGCGCCGGCCGGCCTCATCGTAGACCGGCAGGCCCACCAGGTCGGCCACGTAGTACTCTCCCTCCTCCAGCGGGGGCAGGTCCTGGGCGGCGATGGACACCGGCAGCCCCCGCAGCTGCTCCGCCTCCTCCATAGTCTGCAGCTCCGCGCAGGAGGCCAGCACCAGCTTCTTGTGGAAGCGGGCCTGGCGCAGGGTGAGGCGGCGGCCGTCAGGCAGCAAGAGGTAGTCCAGATGTAAAAATTGCTCCGGCCTGTCTGTGAGGGGCAGGATACGAATATCGCCCCGCACGCCGTGCGGAGCGACAATCTTGCCGATGACTATGTACTTATCCACCCTCTAGCCCCTGACGGCGATAACCTTGCCGTCTTCCAGCAGGATCTCTTGCTGCATCAAAGCTTCCAGATCCGTGCCTACCTCTATCTCCACGGTCCGCTCCAGGGTGCCGTGGCCTACTTCGGAACCTAGGGCTAGGTTGCGGGCCCGCTTCAGCTGTTCTTCTGCGGCGGTTTTGGCGGCCACCCGCTTGTTCCTCTCCTCTTCGATCTGGCCCCGCAGGGCCGGCAGCACGCTCAGGTCGGAGGCTGCTTGCCGCAGAGCCTTATTGGCCTGGAACTCGAACTGCTCCAGATCCAGCTCCATGTTCTTGATCTGCTTTTCCAGATCGGCGATAATCTTCGCCTTCAAGGTTTCCGTCACCTTGGCCTTCAGGGCTAAGGGTATTCTGACCAAGATCTTGTCCATACCTGTACCTACCTTTATCTCTCTAGCTGATCTCCACGATGACCTTCACGTTTTCCCGGGTAGCCACGGCCTTCATCACGGTACGGATGGCCTTGGCGATACGGCCCTGTTTGCCGATGACCTTGCCCATGTCATCAGTGGCTACATGGAGGCGGAGGACGGTGGTAGTACCGCTCACTTCCTCCTCCACCTCCACGGCATCGGGATTGTTCACAAGAGATTTGGCCATAATTTCCACTAATTCTTTCATGCCAACCACACCTCTCGCCTATTTCTCAGCCTGCGCTGCAGCCTTGGCCTGGGCCTTGGCATCAGCGAATCGCTTCATGATGCCTTCCTTGCTGAAGAGGGACCTAACGGTATCGGTAGGCTGTGCGCCCTGGCCCAGCCAAGCCAACGCCTTCTCAGCATCGATCTTCACAACTGCCGGTTGGGTAGTGGAATCATAGTAGCCTAAGCTTTCAATGAAGCGGCCGTCCCTAGGAGAACGGGCGTCAGCCACTACGATACGGTAGAAGGGGGACTTTTTAGCACCCATGCGTTTTAAACGGATCTTAACCATGTTTTCACCTCCTTCCCAGCCTCTGCTTACTCTTAATGCATAAAGGGCAGTTTAAAGCCGCCCTTGGGGGCGAACTTAGCAGCACCTTGCATGCGCTTCATCATCTTGCGGCTCTCTTCGAAGTTCTTCAGCAGCTTGTTCACATCCTGCACCCGGGTGCCGCTGCCCTGGGCGATGCGCCGGCGGCGGCTGCCGTTGATCAGCTCCGGCCGACGCCGTTCCTGGAGGGTCATAGAGCGGATGATGGCCTCGATGCGGTCAAACTCCTTTTCGTCTACCTTGGCCTCCTTCAGCTTCTGGCTGATGCCCCCCATGCCGGGGATGAGGTCCAGGATGGTTTCCAGGGAGCCTAGCTTCTTCACCTGCTGCAACTGCTCCAAGAACTGCTCTAGGGTGAACTCGTTCTTCCGCAGCTGCTTCTCCATCTCCAGGGCCTTGGCCAGGTCCGTGCTGTCCTGGATCTTCTCGATGAGGGTGAGCACGTCCCCCATGCCCAGGATGCGGCTGGCCATCCTGTCAGGATAGAAGGCCTCTAGGGCGTCCAGCTTCTCCCCTGTGCCTACAAGCTTCACTGCCTTGCCGGTGACGGCCTTGACGCTGAGCACGGCGCCGCCCCGGGCATCACCGTCTAGCTTGGTGACGATGAGGCCGTCGATGCCCAGCTCCTGGTTGAAGCTGTCGGCCACAGTCACTGCGTCCTGGCCGGTCATGGCGTCCACCACCAGCAGGCTCTCTGTGGGCTGGACGGCGGCCTTAATCTGCCGCAGCTCCTCCATCAGCTCCTGGTTGATGTGGAGGCGGCCGGCAGTGTCGATGATCACCGTGTCACAGGCCAGGGACTGGGCCTTCAGCAGGGCCTGGCGGGCGATGTCCACCGGGGAGGCCTCAGCCCCCAGGCTGAACACCGGCACCTCTATCTGCTGGCCCAGCACCTGTAGCTGGCTGATGGCGGCGGGCCGGTACACGTCCCCTGCCACCAGCATAGGCTTCTTATTTCTCTTCTTCTTCAGGTAATTGGCTAATTTGGCGGCGGTAGTGGTCTTGCCGGAGCCCTGCAGGCCTACCAGCATGTAGATGCTGGGAGGCGGCACCGCCACCGTCAGCTTGGTCTGGCTGCCGCCTAGGAGGGCTATCAGCTCTTCGTTGACGATCTTGATGATCTGCTGTTGGGGGCTGAGGTTGGCGCCTACGGCGCTGCCTAGGGCCCGCCCCTTCACCTGGGCCACAAAGTCCCGCACTACCTTAAAGTTGACATCCGCCTCTAACAGGGCCATCCGTACTTCCCGCAGGGGAGCCTTCAGATCCTCTTCGCTGAGCTTGCTCACCCCGCGGAAGCTTTTAATGGCCTTTTGCAATCTCGCCGCTAAACTCTCAAAAGCCATAGCCTAACCTCATTCTCCGTCCCATCTAGTCTTGATGCAGTCCTCTAAGCGGTCTAGGGCTTCCTCCTGCCGCCCCTCTTGCAGCAGCCGGGCCACCTGGCGCAGTTCCTGGGTCAGGGCCTGCTGCCGCTCTAGCAGCCCCAGCCGGGCCTCGTGCCGTTCCAGGGTCTGCTCCACCCGGCGCAACAGGTCGTACACCGCCTGCCGGGACACCCCTAGCTCGCTGCCGATCTCGCTGAGGGAGAGGTCTTCGTAAGCGTAGAGCCGCAGGCAGTCCTGCTGCTTGCTGGTCAGCAGGCCGCTGTATATATCGTAGAGCCGGGCTAGGCGCAGCCGCTGGGCCAGCCCATCTGGATTAGCCATAGTCATCTCTCTCTTCAACCTCTGCCATTATAAGCCATAAAAAGAGGGCTGTCAAGTATTATTCCTTGGCAACCCTTGTTTATTATAGAGGTAGAAACGCTGTGCCCCTCACCGCTACACAACGCCTCTGCAGCAGTGCCTCAGAGGCGCCTTTACCGTCTAGGCCCTGGTCAGCTTGTAGAGGAGGGCGTTGCAGATGGCGGCCGCCACGTTGCTGCCCCCCTTCCTCCCCCTAGCCACGATGTAGGGCACACCGCTGGCCATAATCAGCTCCTTGGCCTCCACCACGTTGACGAAGCCCACCGGCACCCCTATCACCAGGGCAGGCTTGATCTTGCCAGCCTTGACCAGCTGGTCCAGCCGCACCAGGGCGGTAGGCGCGTTGCCGATGGCGAAGATCAGGGGGCCGGCCAGGGTAGCGGCCTTCTCCATACAGGCGGCAGCCCGGGTGCAGCCCTCCTCCTTGGCCCTTTGGGCCACGTCTGGGTCGGCCATGAAGCAGGCCACCTTCCCCCCTACCTGGGCCAGGGCCGTCTTGTTGATGCCGGTAGCGGCCATGTTGGTATCGGTGACGATGGTGGCTCCCTGCTGCAGGGCCTGCAAGGCCTGCTCCACTACCCCTTCGCTAAAGTGGAGAGTGCGGACGTAGTCGAAGTCCGCTGACGTGTGGATGACCCGTTTCACGATGTCCAGCCGCTCCGGCGGCAGCTGGATCTGCCCCAATTCCTGGGCGATGATTTCCATGCTCCGCTTTTCGATCTCCTGTGGTAGTACCTGTGCTAAACGCATCTTGCCCTCCTCCTTTACGCCGCCCTTTCAGCTTTCAATGCCCAGCCGGGCCCCCAGGCCCCGGTCAAAGGGATGCTTAACCTTGGTAATTTCCGATACGTAGTCCGCCCGCTCCAGCAGTTGGGGCGGCGGCTGGCGGCCGGTGAGGACCACCTCCACCCCTGGCGGCCGCCGGTCTAGCAGGTCTAGCAAGGGGGGCAGCTCCAAGAGGCCGGCCTGCAGGGCCCCTAGGGCCTCATCCAGGATCAGCAGGTCCACCTGTCCCCGCCCCACCTCACCTGCCGCCTGCTGCAGGAGGGCCTGGTGCTGCTGGGCGGTGGCGGCCAGCTCCGCCGCCGTCATCTGGAAGGTGAATTTCTGCACCGCCTTGGCCCGCAACACCCTGATATTGGGTATGAGGGCCAGGCTGGCCAATTCGCCGCTGGTCCGTCCCTTGAGGAACTGGGCTAGCAGCACCCTGCCTCCCCGGCCGGCACAGCGCAGGGCCAGGCCCAGGGCGGCGGTAGTCTTCCCCTTCCCCTGGCCGCAGTAGATGTGGACTAAGCCTAAGCCTTCCATCCTTCCTCACCCTCCCTGTTCCAGGATCTGGTAGAGTTTTGCCATGTCCAGGCGGGCCCGCACCCCGGCGGCCAGCAGGTCGTACTGTTCCTCCTTGTAGGCGGCGAAGTCTATCACCTCCACAGCCTCTGCCTTACGGCCCTTCTTGGCCAGCAGGGCCTCTACCACCTTGGCCGCCACCCCCTCCCCGTCAAAGAGGCCGTGGACGTAGCTGCCGTAGACGGTGAGCCTCTCCCCCACCTGCTGGCTGCCCTCGGGGAAGGGCTCCCCCGGCTCATGGCTGGGGGCGATGGTGGTGAGGGCTTGCTCCGCCGGGTAGTGGGTGATGCCGCTGTGGATCTCGTAGCCCTTGATAGGCAGGCCGCTGAGGGGGGCCAAGGGGCCCTGGACCCGGCCGAAGCGGCCCTGCATCTGGATGGTGCGCTTCTCTTCGATGAAGACGGTGTCGCTGTCTAAGAGGCCTAGGCCGGCAGTGACGCCACCTGCCTCCACCCCTAGGGGATCGGCGATGCGCCTGCCCAGCATCTGGTAGCCGCCGCAGACGCCGAAGATCACCGTCCCCGCCTCAGCCTGCTGGAGGATCTCCGCCTCTAGGCCGCTCTGCCGCAGCCAGAGCAGGTCGCCGATGGTGTTCTTGCTGCCAGGGAGGATGATCATGTCCGGCCGTCCCATCTCTTTCAGGCTGGCTACGTAGCGGAGGGAGACCCCCTGGATCAGTTCAAAAACGTTGAAGTCCGTGTAATTGGACATGCGGGGCAGGCGGATGACGGCGATGTCTACCAGCTTCACTTCCTGGCTGCTGTTCAACCTGTCGCTGAGGCTGTCCTCGTCCTCGATGTCCACATGGAGCATGGGCAGCACCCCGATTACCGGGATGCCGGTCTTTTCCTCGATGAGCTTCAGGCCTGGTCGGAGGATCTCCACATCCCCCCTGAACTTGTTGATGATGATGCCCTTGATCCGCCGCCGCTCCTCCTCTTCCAAGAGCATGACGGTGCCGTAGATGGAGGCGAAGACCCCGCCCCTGTCTATGTCTGCCACCAGGAGCACCGGCGCCTGGGCCAGTTTGGCCATGCCCATGTTCACTATGTCTTGCTCCTTGAGGTTGATCTCCGCCGGACTCCCCGCCCCCTCCAGCACGACGATGTCGTAGGCGGCGGCCAGGGTCTGGTAGGCCTTCATGATCTCCGGGATGAGCCGGTGCTTGAAGGCGAAGTACTCCACCGCCGTCATGGTGCCGATGGGGCTGCCGTTGACGATGACCTGGGAGCCGCAGTCGCTGGTGGGTTTCAGCAGGATGGGGTTCATCAGCACGCTAGGGGCCAGCCCGGCCGCCTCCGCCTGGACCACCTGGGCCCGGCCCATCTCCGCCCCGGTGGCGGTAATATAGGAATTCAGGGCCATATTCTGGGACTTAAAGGGGGCCACCCGGTAGCCGTCCTGCTTAAAGATGCGGCAGAGGGCCGCCGTCACCCAGCTCTTGCCGGCGTTGGACATGGTGCCCTGGATCATTAGCGACTTAGCCATTCCTCCTACCCCTCCTCTAGTAAAAAGGCCCGCAGGGCCTGGTAATTCTCCAGCTTGAAGCTAGGCAGGGGCGGGGCCTGCAGCCGCCCTGCCAGCACCGGCACCGGCCCGGCCCCATGCTTGCCAGTGCGGGAACTGGTTACATGGTCGCCACAGACGGCGATGCGGATGGGCCCAGGGTACTTAGCCACCACATAGGCCAAAAACTCCCTGTCGATCTGGCTGATGAAGGCGGCCTTGGCCCGGCCGTCGTAGCGGTGGGCCGCCTCGTCGGTGCCGTTGAAGTGGGCCAGCACCAGGTCGTAGGACTGTAACAGCTCTACGGCTGCCTGGGCCTTGGCGATGAGGTCCGTGTCCACGTCCCCGGTGGCGGTGCTAGGCTCCCGCACTGCCATGCCCATGCTCCTGGCCAGGCCTAGGACGATCTCCGCCTTCCCTACCACCGCCCCCCGCCGGCCCCTGTTCAGGCTGGAGAAGCTAGGCAGCCTCTGCCGTCGGCTGGGGCCCCAGGGGTAGAGTTGGTAGTGGTAGGGCCCTCGGGCCCAAGGAGCCAGGGCCGCCTGGGCCTGGTCTAAGAAGCGGGCCAACTCTGGCAGGGCCTGGCGCAGGGGGGCCAGCAGGGCCGCCACCTCCTCCCCCACCTGTTCGTGGGGAGGGGGGACCTGGAGGCCTAAGACCGCCTCCTGCTGCTCCATCACCAGTAAATTGCGGTATTCCGAGAGGAAGACCAGGATGATCCCCTGATCCAGTTCAAAGCAGCGCCGGGCGGCGGCGGCCATCTCCACCGTGCTCAGCCCCCGGCCGTTGAAACCGGCCAGGCGGCCGGCCTCATCCACCGCCACCAGGTTGCAGCGCCACACCAGCTGGCGGCTGTCTATGTCCCAGCCGTGGGCGGCCATCTCTAGGTAGGCCCGGTTGCGGGGAATGACGGCCTTAGGCAGGCCTAGGAGCCGGCCTATGCAGCCGGCGCTCTCCGGCGCCAGGTCGGCCTCGCAGATGGAAAAGGCGCTGTAACACTGCCGGGCCAGCTGGTCCATAAGGGGGTGGCAGGCGGCGGCGTAGGGGGTCAGGCCTCCTAAGTAGGAGAGGGGCTCGTCCCCCAACCCATCAAGTAGCAAGAGTAGTGACGGCATCTTGTAAGATCTTCCTCAATGCTTGTACCAGGAGGAGGTTCTCCCGGCGCTTTTTAATCGCTATCCGGTAGTAGTGGCTGTCTAGGCCTGGATAATTAGCACAGCTGCGCACCAAGATGCCCCGCTCCAGCAACAGGGCCTTCAAGTCCAGGTTCCAGGCCAGGCGGAAGAGGAGGTAGTTGGCGCTGGCCCCGTAGACCTTCAGGCCCAGCTGGGACAGGCGGCTGCACAGGTAGTTCCGCTCCTTGGCTAGGCAGGCCCAGGTCTGCTCCAAGTAGCCCTCTTCCTTGAGGGCGGCCAGGCCCGCCACCTGGGCAGGGCCGGAGACGGACCAGGCCTGGGCGGAGAGGCGCAGCTGGTTCAGCAGCTTCCCGTCGGCGCTAAGGAGGTAACCCAGCCGCAGCCCGGCCATGGCGTAGGTCTTGGTGAAGGCCTTGAGAATGATGAGGCGGGGGTAGTCTGACAACCGTTTCACCAGGCTGTAGGCCTCCTTCGGATCCACCAGATCCATGAAGCATTCGTCCAGGATCAGGTAGGAGTCGCATTCACGGCACCTGTCCAAAACAGCCTCCAAGAGCTGCTGTGAAAGCAAGAGGCCGGTGGGGTTATTAGGATTACAGAGGTAGACGCACTGGTATTCGGGCTTAATGTTCTCTAAGAAGCTGATAGGCAGGACAAAGCCCAGCTTCTCCTGCAGGTGGTAATGCCTTACCTTGCAGCCTACGCTGGCCAGGGAGCGGCGGTAATCGCTGAAGCTGGGAGCCAGCACTAGGGCGCAGGCAGGCCTGATAAGCTGGGCCAGGCGGTAGAGGAGGTCTGCCGCCCCGTTGCCGAAGAGGAGCCAGTCCTGCTTCACCCCCAGGCGTCGGGCCAGGGCGGCCCTTAGCTCCCGGCAGTAGGGATCTGGGTAGCGCTCAAAGCTGGCCGGGGCCGCAGCCAAGGCCTTCTTCACTCCCCCAGGCAGGCCCAGGGGATTGGTGTTGGCGGAAAAATCCAGCAACTGCCCTTCCCCGCGGGGAAGGCTGGGAGCGTAGATGTCGCCCCCATGGTCGTATTTGAACATAGCTACCCTCCTTCGCCGTGGGGCCCCTCGCCCCCTAGCTCCCTATCCCTGCCAGCAGCCCAGCCAGCTCCCCGCTGAGCAGGCCCCACAGGGCCAGGCCGCCTAGCAGGGCCAGGAAGCTGGTGACATAGAGGAGCCGGTTGGCGGCCTCTATATCCTCTACACAGGGCTGCCGCCGCTCCTCCCCGATGGTGGCCTTGGGGATGAGCTGGCCAAAGTAGTAATGGTCTCCCCCCAGGCGGATGCCCAGGGCTCCGGCCACGGCGCTTTCCGTCATGGCAGAATTAGGGCTCAGGTGGTTGTAACGGTCCCGCCAGAAGATCCGCCAGGCCCCTGCCCCGTCCAGGCCGCAGAGGAAGGCGGCCAAAATCAGCAGGAGGCCGCTGAGGCGGGCCGGCAGCAGGTTGGCCACATCGTCCAGACGGGCTGGGCAGCGGCCGAAGTACAGGTACTTTGCCGTCCGGTAGCCTACCATGCTGTCCATGGTGTTGATGCCCTTGTAGAGAAAGGCCAGGGGCGCTCCCCCTAGGAACATGTAGAAAAGGGGGGCCACCACTGCGTCGGAAGTGTTCTCCGCCACCGTCTCCACAGTAGCCTTGATGATCTCTTCCCTCTCCAGTTCCCTGGTGTCCCGGCCTACGATGTAGCCCACCTTCACCCGGGCCTCTGCCAGGGAGCCGGACCTGAGGGCGGCGGCCACTGCCTGGGCCGCTCCCCTCAGGCTCTTCATAGCCAGGATCTGGTAGCACATGAAGCTCTCCAAGGCCAGGGCCAGGTAGGGGTGGACGAGGCCTGCCCCGTAGAGCAGGAGCCAGGGCAGGGCGAAAGACAGGAGGCAGACGGTGGCTGCCAGCAGGCCGCCGCTGTACAGCAGGGCCACCTTGTCCTCTTTGCAGAGGGGCCGCAGCCTTCCCTCCAAGGCGGCGATGAGCCTGCCTATGAGGACGATGGGATGGGGCAGCCAGAGGGGATCCCCCAGCAGCAGGTCTAAAAAAAAGCCTATGGTCAAGGCTAAAACGTGGTCCATGGCACACCAGCCCTAGCACTGCCGCCTCTGGCTGTAGGCCAGGCAGGCGCTGACGAAGCTTTTGGCAAAGTCTGGATTGCCCCACAGGTGGATGTGGGGATAGCCGGCGTAAAGGTTGGCCCAGTGGTGGCAGCAGGGCCACTGGCCCCTGCCCCCCGCCTTGTAGGCGGTGAAGGCGGAGCCGTTGTTGCTGCTGTCGCTGTAGTGGAACTCATGGCCCCGGATGCGGCCTCCTGCAGGGCCCAGCAGGCCCCCCTCCTCTGCCACTAGCTCGACGTAGCCGAAGCGGCGCAGCCCCTTGGTGAGGCTCACCTCTCCCGGCAACAGGCCCACCCAGGGGCTGTAGTCCTCTCCGTCCCGGTAGCCCTCTAACAGGTACATGAAGCCGCCGCATTCGGCGAAACAGGGCAGGCCGGCCTCCACCCTCTCCTTGATCTCCGCCCGCAGCTCCCGGTTGGCAGCCAGTTGCCGGGCGTAGAGCTCCGGGTAGCCTCCCCCTAGGATGAGGCCGGAGCAGCCTGACGGCAGGGCCCTGTCCTCCAGGGGGCTGAAGGGAACCAAGCTGGCCCCCAGCTCCGTCAAAAGGTCCAGGGCGTCCTGGTAGTAAAAGGAAAAGGCCACGTCCCTGGCGATGGCTATCCTGCAGGAGCCAAGGGGCTGCACCCCTAGTTCGCTGTAGGCCAGCTCCTCCGCCCCCCTGGCCAGGGCCAGGAGGCCCTCCAGGTCGACGCTGTCGGCGGCCTGGGCGGCCAAACGGGCCACGATGGCCTGGAGGTCGCTGAGCTCTTCTGCAGTAACCAGGCCCAGGTGGCGGCTGCCGAACTGGCAGTCCTCCGGCAGGGGGGGCAGGCAGCCGAAGAGCCTGACTCCGCTCTCCCCTTCGATGGCCTCCTTGTAGAAGGCGTAACTGGCCGGCTGCACATTGTTCAAGATGGCCCCGGCCACATAGCTGTCTTTTTGGAACTTCCGGAAGCCCTGGAGCAGGGCCGCAGTAGAAAGGGCCGCCCCTCTGCCGTTCACCACCAGCACCACCGGGGTCTTGGTAGTCCTGGCTAGATCGTAGGCAGAGCACTGGCTGCTGCGGCCTAGGCCGTCGTAGTAGCCCATGGCCCCCTCCAAGAGGGCTAGATCCGCTCCCCGGGCATTCTTGGCCAACAGGTAGCAGGCCGTCTCCCGGCCCAGCTGGTAGAGGTCCAGGTTGCGGGACTTGGTGCCGCACACCTGGCTGTGGAACATAGGGTCGATGTAGTCCGGCCCTGACTTAAAGGCGGCCACCTGTAGCCCGGCCTGCTTAAAGGCCCCTAGCAGGGCGCAGACCAGGGTGGTTTTGCCGGCGCCGCTGTTAGGAGCGGCGATGAGGAAGCGGGGCAGGGTTGCTACAGCCATGGCTACCTCCCCTGCTGACCCTGCAAGGTCAGGATGAAGACCGGGTTCTCTCCCCGCAGCAGGTGGTAGGGGCCGGCCTGCCTGCCCCGGGCGGCAGTCAGCTGGACTATGTCCAGCCCCAGCTGGGGCCTAGCCTTGCAGTAGGCGGCCACCTGGGCCAGGGTCTCCACGGTGATGGCGGTGACCACGGTGCGGCAGAGGGGGTTGGCCTGGTAGAGCAGGTCCAGCATGGCCGGCAGGCCGCCGCCGCTGCCGCCGATGAAGACGGCCTGGGGTACGGCCTGCTGTAGGAGGCCGGGCAGCTGTTCCAGGGCCTCCCCTGCCACCACCTGGATATTATCACAGCCGAAACGCTCTATATTCTTCTGTAACAGGGCCAGAGCCTCCGCCTTTCGCTCCAAGGCGTAGACCCGGCCCAGGGGGGCTAGGCGGGCCAGCTCTATGGAGCAGGAGCCGGTGCCCGCCCCTATGTCGTAGATCAGGTCAGCCGGGCCGGGGCCCAGCTTGCTCAGGGCCACGCTGCGCACCTCCTGCTTGGTCATAGGGGCCTGTCCCCGCAGGAAGAGCTCATCCGGCAGGCCGTGGACAAGGGGCCGCCGTAAGGGGGCTGGGTTGAGGATGAAGAGCACCGCCAGAGAGGCGAAGCTCCCTGCCGCCAGCTCCTCCGCCCGGCCTACCGTAATCCTCTCCTCAGGATAGGAGAGCCTTTCCCCTACGTAGACCTGGCAGTTCCCTAGGCCCTGCTCTGTGAGGCGGCGGCAGAGGCTGGCGGCATCATTGGCGCCGCCGGTGAGGGCGAAGACCTTGGCCTGGGTGGCCACTGCCTCTACCAGCTTCTGTTGCCGGCCGTGCATGCTCACCAGGCAGGCATCCTCCCAGGCCAGGCCGACTTTGGCGGCAAAGTACACCAGGCTGGAGATGCCGGGGATGAAGCTGCAGGCGCAGCCGGACAGCCTGCCCTTCAGGGTCTGGGCCAGGCTGTAAAAGCCTACGTCGCCGCTGACTAGGATGCCTAAGACGTCCTCCGCCTGGGCGGCAGCGGCGATGGCCTGGATCTCCCCCAGCTTGATGGTGGGATGGAGCTGCTTCCCCTGGGCGGCATAGGGGGCCAGCATCCGCTGGTCGCCGCAGAGAATGGTGCAGGAGGCGATGGCCTCCCTGGCCTCCTGGGTCAGCAGCCTAGGGCTGCCCGGCCCGATGCCGATGAGCTTGACTTGCAACATCTCCGCTTCCTCCTTGCCCCTCCTTGGGCCTTTACTGCTCAGTAATTATCTCGCTTATTCTTATTAATTACTGGTATATATCTAGCATTAAACTAGCTATTTGCTTATTTATGGGTGGATGGGGCCAGCTCAGCCACCTGCTCCAGGATCTCTCCTAAGGAGGAGCCGTCCTCCTCCTCCTGGCGGCTGATGACTACCAGCTTCGCCCCCACCTGGGCAGCGGCCCGGGCCTTGGCCGAAAAGCCCCCCGCCTCCCCGCTGTCCTTGGTGACTACGTAGCGGGCCCGGTACTTGCGAAAGGTGGCCGCGTCCAGTTCCTGGCTGAAGGGCCCCTGCATGCAGACGATGTTCTGAGGGGCGTAGCCCAGTTCCAGGGCCTTGTTCAGGCTGGCAGCCATGGGCAGGATGCGGAGAGCGATCCGCTTTTGGTAGTCGTGCACGGCGGTGAAGTCGCCCAGGTTCTTGCTGCCGGTGGTCAGAAAGATAGGCCCCTTTACCTGGTTCAGCAGCTCTACTGCTTCCCCGTAGTCCGCCGCCCAGATGTAATTACCCTTTGCCGCCGCCGGCCTGGCCAGGCGCAGATAGGGAAGGCAGGCCCGGCCGCAGGCCATCCTGCAGGCAAGGGTCACCTGGGTGGCATAGGGGTGGGTGGCATCGATGACTGCAAAGGGTTGCCGCTCCTTGAGGAGGGCTAGCATGGCGGCGGCGTTCAACTGCCGGGCCAGCACCTCCAGCCCCGGCCGGGGCTCTATGAGGGCCGCCCCGTAGCTGGTGGCCACTGAGAGCAACACCTGGTAGCCCCTTGCTAGCAGGGCCTGGACCAGGGCCCTGCCCTCCGAGGTGCCCCCCAGTACGTAGACCAGGCCCTTCATGACAGCCGGTAGCCCCGAGGGGTCACTAGGCGGCCGTTGATGATGCGGCTCTGGCTGTTGCCGATGAGCACGGTGGCGAACATATCCACCGTCTTGCTCCCTAGCTCTCCCAGAGTGGTGAGTTCATAGGCCTCCCCTGGCCGGCCGATGTTGCGGACGATGCCGCAGGGCACGCCGGGCTGCTGGTACTGCAGCAGCAGGGCGCAGGCCCGGGCCAGATAGTCCTGGCGCCGGTGGGAGGCGGGATTGTAAAGGGCGATGCAGAAGTCCCCCTGGGCGGCGCAGAGCAGCCTTTTTTCAATCTTCTCCCAGGGAGTCAGAAGGTCCGAGAGGCTGATGAGGCAGCAGTCGCTGCCTAGAGGCGCCCCTAGCAGGGCCGCGCCTGAGCAGGCGGCGGTGACGCCGGGGATGAGCTCTATCTCCAGCTCCGGATAGGGGGCGGCTACTTCCAGCATGATGCCGGCCATGCCGTAGACCCCCACGTCGCCGCTGGAGATCATGGCCACCACCTGCCCCTTCAGCACCTCGGCCAGGGCCAGCTTGCAGCGGTCCACTTCCTTGGTCATCCCCGTCATCAGGTAGCGCTTGGCGGGAAAGTCCTCCTTCACCAGGTCCACGTAGACGTGGTAGCCGCAGATGACCTCTGCCTCTGCCAGGGCGGCGTAGGCCCGCCTGGTCATCTGCTCCGCTCCCCCGGGGCCTAGGCCCACTAGGTATAGTTTACCCTTTGCCATCTAGGCAGCCTCCTATCTCTCTCAGGTCTTCAAGCCGGTCTGGCTAAAATCCAGGCTAAAGTCTTCTATGGCTATGGCCAGGGTGACCCCTAGCTCCGGCAGGCTGGTCTTAGGCAGCAGCAGCTGTCCGCCGCCGCTGGCTAGGACCGCCGCCCGTTCACACACATTGTCCACCCCCACCGTCTGGGCCACGAAGGCCGAGGGGGTGAAGCTGCCAGCCACTGCCTGCAGCTCCTCCCTGCTGTAAAAGGCCAGGGGCAGCCGCCGCCCCTCTGCGAAGGCCAGCAGGCCCTCCTCCTCCTGCTTCACATCGATGGAGGCGGCCCCCTGCAGGGTGAGGGGGTCGATGGCCAAAGCCGCTAAAGCCTTGCTGACCAGGGTTTCTATCTTCTCCCTGGTGGTACCCCTGCGGCAGCCTATCCCTAGATGGACGATCTTGGGCAGGAGGTGCAGGGTGGTGGCAAAGGGCTGGGCCAGCTGGTTGAGGGCTACGGTAAAGCCCACCTGGCCCCCCTGGGCCCTGGTCAGCTGCCGAGGCAGGGGGCTGCAGATGGGAAAGGCGCTGGCCACCCCCACCTCCTCCCCTGCCACCAAGGCGGCCGACACCGCCTTAGCAGCGGACAGGGAGGTGATCACCAGCCTGTTCCGAGCCGCCCACTCGTCTACGGCGAAGAGGCCGTTGACGTCGGTGGCGGTGGTGACGCAGGCCTGGGCCCCCAGCCTGGGAGCCAGGCACCTGGCTAGCTGGTTGGCCCCGCCGATGTGGCCGCTGAGGATGGGTATGAGGAAGTTAGCCTGCTCGTCCAGCACCAGCACCGCCGGATCCTCGGCCTTGCTGGCCACGTAGGGGGCGATACAGCGCAGGGCTATGCCGCAGGCCCCTACGAAGAGGAGGGCGTCCTGGCTGCGGAAGTCGGCGGCGTAGACCGGCTGGGCCTGGCTGCCTAGGCTCTCCACCGGGAAGGCGGCGGCGTACTTGGCCGCGGCCCTGACGGTGACGGCCTCGAAGCCCAGCTCCCTGAGGCAGCCGGCCACCTGCAGGGCTAAGCGGCAGCCCCGGGCGCTGTAGGCGTAGACGGCGGCCCGCATCTCAGCCCTTCACTTCCGGCTTCAGCTTCAGCAGTTCCGGATTGGCCTGCCGGTAACCGTGGGAGAAGGTGGGATTGTACAGCTCGCTGCGGCCGTACTCGTTGCCCAGGAAGTTGCCTACGCAGATCAGGGCGTTGCGGGTGATGCCCTCCCGGGCGGCAGTGGCGGCCAGGCTGCCTACGGTGCAGCGGCACAGCTTCTCGTCCGCCCAGGTGGCCTTGTAGACGATGGCGGCAGGAGTGTCCTCCTTGTAGCCCCCCTTGAGCAGTTCCTGGGTGAGCTTGTCCAGCATGCCGGTGCTCAGGAAGATGACCATGGTGGCCTTATGGGCGGCGTAATCGGCGATTTTCTGCCGGCTGGGCACGGGAGTGCGGCCCTCCATACGGGTGATGATCACCGACTGGCTGATCTTAGGCAGGGTGTACTCTACCTGGAGGGCGGCGGCGGCGGCGCAGAAGGAGCTGACCCCGGGCACGATCTCAAAGTCGAGATTGTAGCCCCGCAACAGGTCCATCTGCTCCCTGTGGGCGCCGAAGACGCTGGGGTCGCCGGTGTGGAGCCGCACCACCAGCTTCCCTTCCTGGGCGGCAGGCACCATGGCGGCGATTACTTCTTCCAGGGTCATCTTGGCGCTGTTCATGATCACGCAGCCCGGCTTGGCGTACTGCAGCAGTTCCGGGTTCACCAGGGAGCCGGCGTAGATGATGAGGTCGGCCTGGCCCAGCAGTTCCCGGCCTCTGACGGTGATCAGGTCTGCTGCTCCTGGGCCTGCTCCGATAAAGTAGATCATTATTTATCAAACTCCTTTTCTTTCACCAAGATGACGGAAAAATAACTGCTGTCAGGCTCTATTTCCTCCAGGTTCCGGTACACCCTCTCCCCAGGCAGGCCGCAGCGCTCCACCATGGCGCAGTGCTGCAGCAGGCCCCGGGCCCGTAAGTCCTCCCGCACCCGGCCGATTTCCCGGGCCGACTTCATCAGCACCTTGTTGCCAGGGCCGTCTAAGAAGCTGCTCACCTCCCGGTAGGAGGCAGGCAGGATGATCAAAGGCTGGGCTCCCTCGCAGAGGGAGGTGTTCAGGCGGGCGGCTACGGCGCAGATGCTGGTGACCCCGGCCACCAGTTCCGCCTCGTACCCGTCTGCCAGCACTAGTTTGTGGATGTAGATGGAGGTGGCGTAGACCGTGGGACAGCCCAGGGTGATGTAGACCACCGTCTTGCCTGCTTCCAGCAGGGCCTCCACGGCATCCGCCCCCTGCCGGTGGGCCGCGGCGGTGGCTGCCCTATCCTTGGTCATAGGCATGTAGATGAGCAGCTGTTCCTTCTGGCTTAGATCGATGACCTGGCTGACGATGGCCTTGGCGGTGAGTTCCCCGTTGTCCCCCTTGGGTATGGCCACTACGTCGCACTCCTTTAACAGCCGCACCGCCTTGAGGGTCAGCAATTCTGGATCTCCAGGCCCGATGCCCACGCTGTACATTTTTCCCCGCATACTCCCTTACTCCTTTGCTCGATGTAGTGCTAAAAGCTCCGCCGCCCCCGGACTCTGGCCTAACAGGCCGTGGACGTTGGAAAAAACCAGGGCGGCAGTCTGTACCCTGCCGTGGACCCGGTGCTGAAGGTAAAAAGCTATCCGCTGGCAGACGAAGGCCATCACCGGCTGCAGCAGCCCCAGCTCCTTCAGGAGCTGCACCCCCTCGTCCGTGGTGTTGGCGGCGTAGATGGCCTGCACCGCCTTCAGCGGGGCGCCGGCGAAGAGGGCGCCTAGGGCCAGGCTCTCCGTCCGGCAGTCGGCGTACTTGGAATGGGTGTTCATAACCCCCTGGGCCAGCTTCACCAGCTTGCCGCTGTGGCCGATGAGGAGGAGGCTGCGAAAGCCCAGGTAGGCCGCATAGTCCAGCAGCTCGCCTACGAAGTTGGAGCAGGTCACCGCCCTGCCTAGGTCCAGGTGCAGCACCTCCCTGGCGTAGTCCTCCCCGTAGTTGCCGAAGAAGGCCAGCAGGTCCTGGGTGCCCCGGGCCTTCTGGGCGTCCATCTCTAGGTAGAGGGTCTGGATGAGGGCCCTGTCGCTCATCGGCTCCACTATGCCGCTGGTGCCCAGGATGCTCAGGCCTCCTACGATGCCTAGGCGGGGGTTGAAGGTGAGCTTGGCCAGCTCCTCCCCCCGAGGCAGGGAGATGGTGATGAGGAGGCCGCCTGAGTAAGATGCCGCCTCCGCCTCTCCCCTAGCCGCCGCCTCTATCATCCGCCGAGGCACTGGGTTGATGGCCGCCTCCCCGGGGGCGCAGGCCAGGCCGGGCTGGGTCACCCGTCCTACCCCGGGGCCGCCTTGGATGGCTATGCCCGGCTCCTGCCGCAGCTCCGCCTTGGCGTAGACCAGCAGGCCGTCGGTGATGTCTGGGTCGTCGCCGCTGTCCTTTTGCACGGCACAGCTGGCCCAGCCAGGGCCCTGCTGGTAGTCCAGGGGGCTGAGCTGCAGCACCGTCCCCTTCGGGGTGGCCAGGTCCACGGCGGCCAGCCGCCCTCCTCCCAGCAGCAGGTGGGTGGCGGCCTGGGCGGCAGCGGCGGCACAGCTGCCGGTAGTATAACCGCAGCGCAGCCTCCGCCCCTGGCTAAAAGCGTACTCTTCCACCTCTGCCACCTGCCCTTTTGCTAGCTGAGTATATTTGAGAAAAAATCTCAATAAAAAATCAGGCTCTCGCACACAGCGACAGCCAGCAGCCCAGGGCTCTACCCCTAGGCGTCCTCCTTGAGGAGCTGCTGCGGCCATCGCTCGTGGCTACAACGGAGCAGGACCGGTTGCTGACTTGGGCTTCCCCGCACAGCGGCGTGACCGTGGTACCTCTTCCCTGAACCGCCTGATAGGGCGTGTCCTGCCAATTATAAATTATTACAGCCCTAGTATAACACCAGCCCCTGTCCTAGACAAGGGGTTGGGGTAATTTTATCCATTATATGCATAAATAAAAAAGCAGACCGCCTAAGGGGTCTGCTGCAAGGTCTAGATAATGCGGCGGGCGCCGTAGTAACGGGCCCCCCAGTAACCGGTGAAGGCGTTGGATACGGTGACGCCGGTGCTGGAACCAGCGTGGAGGAACTGGCCGTTGCCTAGGTAGATGCCTACGTGGGAGGCGCCTACGTCGTAGGTGGTGAAGAAGACCAGGTCACCGGTGCGCAGGTTGGACAGGCTCACCGGCCGGCCGCACTCAAACTGGGCATCGGCGGTACGGGGCATGCTCACTCCCGCAGCCCGGAAGGCGTACTGGATGAAGCCGGAGCAGTCAAAGCCGTAGGGACTGGTGCCGCCGAACACGTAGGGGGCGCCTAAGACGCTGTAGCCGGCCTTGATGATGCGGCGGACGGTGTTGGAGGCCCGGTTAGGGGGCATCTCCTTCTTCATCAGGGTGCGGTAGGTGGCAGGGCCTATCACCCCGTCTACGTCCAGGCCGTAGTCGGCTTGGAACTGGCGCACCGCTGCCTCCGTGCTGGGACCGAAGTCCCCGTCGATGTTCACGTCGTATTTTAACTCTACTAAGCGTTTCTGGATGGTCACTACGTCCTGCCCCTCGTCCCCCTTCTCAAAGGAGGCTTGGCAGAGGGAGACGCTTTGGCAGAGAAGGAAGGTCAGACTCAACAGAACCAACTTCTTCATTACCGGCTGACACTTCCTTCCTGGGTAGTGGGAAATAACCCCTTTCCCACGTTTCGTTTATTCTACCACATTTTACAGTCCTTGGCAAGACTTTTCCGCCTTGGGAGGCAATTTTTCTACCTTTTGTGGTCGTACCCCTCCCTCACCACAAGATAGCTGGGGAGCAAAGCCGGCCTTTAGGAGTGCTTCACGTGTCTGGCCACTAGGTAGAGGGGCCGGTGCTTCACTTCCTGGAAGATGCGGCCGATGTATTCCCCAAGGATGCCGATGCCCAAAAGCTGCAGTCCCCCTAAGAAGAGGACGCAGGCAGCGATGGTGGACCAGCCGGGCACCGCATCATCGATGACGTACTTGACGTAGAGGACGTGGCCTAGGAGGCCGAAGCTGAGGAGGGCCATGAGCAGGCCGCAGTAAAAGGCCCAGCGGAGGGGCAGGTTGCTGAAGGCGGTGATGCCGTCCAAGGCGAAGTGGAGCATCTTGTGGAGGCCGAACTTAGAAGTGCCGGCAAAGCGGGCGGGGGCCACGAAGTCCAGGGTGGCGCAGCGAAAGCCCAGGGTGTTGACCAGGCCCCGGATGAAGCGGGCCCGCTCCCGGTAGAGGGTGAAGGCCTCAACCGCCTTCCTATCCATGAGGCGGAAGTCGCTGCCCCCCGGAGTGATCTCCACTTCCGCCAGCAGGTTGATGAACTTGTAATAGGCCTTGGAGGTGAAGCGCTTGAAAAAGCCGGCGTCCTCCGTGGCTAGGCGGCGGGTCTTGACGATCTCCGCCCCCTCCTGCCACAGCTGGAGGAGCTGGGGCAGCATCTCCGGCGGGTGTTGCAGGTCCCCGTCCATGGTGATGACCGCATCCCCCTCCGCCTTGTCCAGGCCGCAGGTGAGGGCCAGCTGGTGGCCGTAGTTACGGCTGAGGAAGTAGGCCTCTACGTGCTGATCCTCCTGGGCCAGCTGGACTAAGAGCTGTCTGGACCCATCGCTGGAACCGTCATCTACGAAGACGATGCTGTAGTCGTAGCCTAGGGGGGCCAGGGTGGCAGTGACCCTTCTGTGGAATTCCCTTATATTGCTCTCTTCATTGTAGACGGGAGTGACGATGGCAACCTTGGGCATAATACTACCCGTCTCCTTTCGTTGCCTAGTATTTTGCTGGTATCTGTCTAGCAATATACAGGCTGCCTGCCCAATGAGCAGGCAGCCCTATAAGCTATGGTGAGTACTCAGTAAGCCGAGTTCTGTTCCGCCCGCAGGCGGCGTTAATCATTTATCTAGGCCTACAGTTACCTGCAGGCTCATGCGACGCAACCCGGAAGGTCGGCGGGCCGCTTCATCCCTTCCCTATTCGGTCTTGCTCCAGATGGGGTTTACCTAGCCAGCCTGTTACCAGACTGCTGGTGCGCTCTTACCGCACCGTTCCACCCTTACCTGCCGTAGCAGGCGGTCCGCATTTCTGTGGCACTAGCCCTAAGGTCACCCTCGCCGGACGTTATCCGGCATCCTGCCCTGTGGAGCTCGGACTTTCCTCAGCCGGCCTGGGGCCGGCCGCGATTAACTTTCCGTACTCACGCTCCCTATTGTACCGCGAAAAAGCCCCTTTGTCAACTCAGCCCCTCCCTAACGGCAGAGCTGGGCGGCCCGGGCCAGGGCGGCCTGGCAGTCGGCCATCAGGGTGGCGATGATCTGGGCACAGGGTTTGATCTCGTTGAGGACGTTCAAGCTCTGCCCGGCCATGACGGTGCCGTTGACCACGTCTCCTTCCAAGATGCCCATCCGGTTGGTGCCGGTGCCCAGGGCCATCAGCTCCTCCATAGGCACGCCGGCCACTTCCTTCTCGTGGTAGAGCTTGGTGAAGGCGTTGGCCAGGCTCCGCACCCCGTGGCCCCTGCTCCAGCCGGTGACGGCACTGTCTGTATCGGTGGCGGCGCAGATGGCGGCCTTAGCCTTAGGATGGGCAGGCGACTCCTCGCTGAGGATGAAGCGGGAGCCCATCTGGACCCCGTCCGCCCCCATCAGCAGGGCGGCGGCTATGGCCCGGCCGTCAGCTATACCGCCGGCTACCAGCACCGGGATGTCGAACTTATTAGCCAGCACGTTCTCCATCAAGGCCATGGTAGTCTGGCTGCCGATGTGGCCCCCTGCCTCCATGCCCTCGATGACGAAGGCGTCAGCCCCGGCGGCGGCGATGCGCTTGGCCAGCTTGACGTTGGGCACTACTGGGATGGTCTTCACCCCGGCCGCCTTGAAGGTGGCGAGGTGGGGCACCGGGTTGCCGGCCCCCAGGGTGACGAAGGCCACCTTCTCGGCGCAGATGAGCTGGATGATCTCCTTGGCATTGGGGGCCATCAGCATCACATTGCAGCCGAAGGGCTTGCTGGTAAGGTTCTTGGCCTTGGCGATCTCTTCCTTTACCCATTCGGTGGTGCGGCCGCCGGTGCCGATGATGCCGGCCCCGCCCCCGTTGGATACGGCTGCCGCCAGCCTGGCGTCAGAGCACCAGGCCATGCCCCCCTGGATAATGGGATAGTCTATACCTAACAACTTAGTCAGCCTAGTCTGCATAGTGCGTCCTCCTCTCTGCTACTGCCTAGCAGTCAACTTACACTGCATCATTATAGGACAGTTGCCCTTCTTTTTCAGTAAAATTTTGGTGAACTCCTGCCTGTGGAAAACCCCCAGCAAGGGCTGCTGGGGGCAGGTGGGGACAGAGGCCCCTGGCCGCTTACTGCTTGCGGTCGGCGATGATCTTCTCAGCCAGCTTGGCAGGCACGTCTTCGTAGTGGTCGAACTTCATCTCGAAGCTGCCCTGGCCCTGGGTGATGGCCCGCAGATCTACCGCGTACTCGCTGATCTCCGAATAGGGTACCTGGGCGCTTACCAGGCTCAGCCCCTCCTCGATAGGCTGCATGCCCAGGATGCGGCCCCGTTTAGAGTTCAGGTCGCCGATCACGTCCCCCATCATCCCGTCGGGACAGGTTACATCCAGGTTGTAGATGGGCTCCAGCAGTACCGGCTTGCACTGCTCCATGGCCTTCTTAAAGGCGATGTTGGAAGCGGTCTTGAAGGCCATTTCCGAAGAGTCTACCGGGTGGTAGGAGCCGTCTAAGAGGGTGATGCGCATATCCACTACCGGGTAGCCGGCCAGGATGCCCTTCTGCATAGACTCTACCATGCCCTTCTCCACAGCGGGTATGTACTGCCGGGGTACGGCGCCGCCGAAGATCTTATCCACGAACTCAAAGCCGCCGCCAGGAGGCAGGGGCTCCATGCGGATCACTACGTGGCCGTACTGGCCGTGGCCGCCGGACTGTTTCTTGTGCTTGCCTTCCACCTCGGCATTGCCTCGGATAGTCTCCTTGTACTCTACCGTAGGCGCCTTCAGCAGGGCCTCTACGCCGAACTTCCGCTGCATCCGCTCCATGATGATCTCGATGTGCTGGTCCCCCATGCCGGAAACCAAGGACTCCTTGGTGACAGGGTTCTTGCTGACCATGATGGTAGGATCCTCGTCCATCAGCCGGGTGAGGGCGGTCATGATCTTATCCTCGTCCCCCTTCTTCTTGGGGTAGATGGCCCGGGTGTACATGGGCTGGGGGAAGGCTATGGGGGCGAACTCCACCGGGTTGGCCTTGGTGCAGAGGGTGTCGCCGGTGGCGGTGTACTGGAGCTTGGCCACTACGGCGATGTCGCCGGCCACCGCCCGCTTCAGGGGTAGCTGGCTCTTGCCCCGCATAGTGAAGATGTTGCTGATCCGCTCCTCAGCCTCCTTGCGGGAGTTCCAAATCACGCTGTCGCTTTCGATGCAGCCGCTGAAGACCCTGAAGAAGCTGAGCCGGCCTACGAAGGGGTCGGAGGTGGTCTTGAAGACCAAGGCGGCAGTAGGGGCGCTGGCGTCCCGCAGCACCTCTTCCCCGCTGGCCTTGTCGGTAACTTCAAATTCCTTCTGGGCGGCAGGATAGGTGTAGTCGATGATGGCGCTCATCACCCGGCCCAGGCCGATGTTCTTTACAGCGCTGCCGCACAGCACCGGGTAGAAGTTGGCCTGGCGGATGCCCTTCACCAGGCAGTCCATCAGCTCCTGGTCGCTGATCTCCTCTCCTTCCAGGTAACGCATCATGCAGTCGTCATCTGCCTCTACGGCAGCCTCTAGCATCTGCTCATGGGCGGCTTCCGCTGCCGCCTTGTACTCGGCAGGTATCTCCATCTCTTCGGAGCCGTTGCCATTGGCCTTGTAGGCCTTCATACGGTAGAGGTCGATGATGCCGGCAAAACCGGCCTCCTTGCCTAGGGGCAGCTGCAGGGGCAGGACGTGCTTGCCGAACTTATGGCGCAGATTCTCCAGCACGCTCTCAAAGTGAGCGTTCTCCCGATCCATCTTGTTGATGAAGATTAACTTGGGCAGCTGGGCCTCGGTGGCCAGCTTCCAGCACTGCTCCGTGCCTATCTGGACGCCGCTGGTGGCCGATACTACGATGAGGGCTACGTCAACGGCCCGGAAGGCCCCCTTCACCTCCGCCACGAAGTCGGCGAAGCCAGGGGTGTCGATAAAGTTGATCTTGCAGTCCCGCCACTCTACCGGGGCCAGGGAGGCGTTGACGGAGACCTTGCGCTTGATTTCTTCCGGCTCGTAGTCAGTGGTGGTGGCACCGTCCTCTACCTTGCACATCCTGCTGATAGCGCCGGACCGATACAGCAAGGCCTCGGTTACAGACGTGGTTCCTGCCCCACCATGGCCCACAATGGCCACGTTGCGGATCTTGTCGCCGGTGTATTCCTTCATAAGCTTTCCTCCTTTGATCTATCAGAGCAGGGCTCTAAAATTTACAACTAAAGACTATCCTGTTACATTCGCTGTCCCTGCCTTATTTTCCTGCTTTTTTTACCAGGGCGCCCCTGTTTTACTTAGGCTGTAGGCAAAGGGGCCGCCGGGCCTGCCACAGAAAAAGCTCCTGCCCTCCCTTGCACAGGAGGCGGACAGGAGCAGGGCTCATAAGGATGGCTAGGCCAGCCTCTCCAGCAGCTCCCGGTAGGGCCGGGGCAGGTCTGGCAGGGGCAGGTAGGCCTCTAGGTAGGCCTGCTGCCGGCGGAAGCTCTTAGGCTTGCTCCCCTGGTAGTAGCTGAGGACGGCGGTGAGCAGGATGGCGGCCCGCTCCGGCTTCAGCCCCCTGTCGTGGCAGAGCCGCTGCAGGCCGGCGGCCCAGCAGGCCAGGCCCTCCCCCTCTTCCAGGAGGCTGGCCCGGGCAGCCGCCCCTACCGCATCCCGGACGAAGGACAGCAGCTGGCCCAGGCAGGCCTGGCGCCAGTCCAGGTTCAGACCCTCCCTGCCGCAGCGGCTGCAGACCAGGAGGCAGTAGTAGTAGACTGAGGAATAGGCAGCCCAGGCGGCGGCAAAGCCCTGGTAGGCGCTGTGCTGGGCCAGCTGGCCTATCAGGCCTTGGCAGTAGACGGCTTGGAGCCCCAGGTCCCCCAGCCGCAAGAGGCTGCGGATCAGGGTGCGCTGCAACAGCTCTGCTTCCTGCTGCCAGCCCCGTCTGGCCAGGGTGGCGGCCAGGGCCCCCGCCTCCCTTAGGGCGGCAGTGGCCCCTTCCAGCCCTGCCTGGGCGGCTGCCGCCAGGTAGAGGCGATAAAGCCGCCCTACCAGGTCATAGGCCTGGGTCAGGCGGCGATCAAAGGCTAGGTAGAGGAGGCTGGCCGCCAAGGGGGCGGCAGCAGCAGGCTGCTCCCTCAGCCCCCGGGCCAGCTGTTCCCGGCTCCCCTGGAGGAGGGCTGAAAAGCAGGCCTGGGAGCGGCTGTGGGCGGCGGCAGCGGCTAAGAGGCGCAGTTGGGCAGAGGCCTGCTGCCAGTCTTCAGCTGCCACAGCCTGGGCTGCGGCGGCAGCGGCCTCCTCCTCCCCCTCTCTCAGCCTGCGGCACAGCCTGGCCAGCTCCTCCTGCTCCATTACAGTTCTCTTTCTCCTTCGTAGACGGCCCCTGCTACAGGATCCAGGGTCACCAGCAGGCCGTCCTGGAGGACGGTCCTGGCCTCGGCAGCCCCTACCAGCACCGGCAGGCCGCAGGTGATGGCCACCACGGCGGTAACAGAGGTGAGGCCCCCCTCCACGGCGATGATGCCGGCAGCCTTGCTGCTGGCCTCAGGCACATAGGCCTCGTCTAGGCTGTCCACTACCAGGATGTCCCCTTTTTCCAGCTTGCGGCTGAAGTCGGCACCGCTGTAAGCCTGGCAGATCCGGCCCCGCACGGAGCTGCGGCCGATGCCGGTAGCCCGCAGGAGGGAGCGGCCTACGTTCACCACCCGGATCATGTTGGTGCTGCCTGGCTTGCCCAGAGGCACCCCGGTGGTGATGACCACGGTGGAACTCTCCTTGATCAGCTGGGCCTTGACTGCCTTCTGTAAATTAAGGTCCAGCATGGCCTCCGTATCCGAGGCATAGGGCCCCAGCAGGGGGTAGACGCCCCAGTAGAGGGTCATGAGGCCCACCGTCCCCGGCAGGCGGCTGAGGGCGACGATGGGACAGTAGGGTTTGTACTTGGCCAGGAGCCTGGGGGTGTAGCCCGTCTCCGTCAGGGCCAGGATGGCGTCTGCCCCGATTTCCTCTGCGATCTGGGCGGCGGCGTGGCTCACCGCCTCGGCGCTGTGGAGGCACTCCCCCAGCCCCTTGGCCTGGAAGATGGCGGTGTAGTCCAGGGCTTCCTCCGTAGTGGTGGCGATCCGGGCCATGGTCTGGACGGCCTCCAAGGGGTAGTCCCCTGAGGCGGTTTCGCCGCTGAGCATGATTACGTCGGTGCCGTCCATGATGGAGTTGGCCACGTCGCTGGCCTCCGCCCTGGTGCAGCGGTTGGCGTGGCACATACTCTCCAGCATCTGGGTGGCGGTGATCACCGGCTTGCCGGCGGCGTTGCAGCGCTGGATGATGTCCTTCTGCACCAGGGGCACCTGTTCCGCCGGTATCTCCACCCCTAGGTCCCCTCGGGCCACCATGACGGCGTCGGCGGCGTTGATGATCTCCTGGATGTGGTCCACTCCCGCCTGGTTCTCGATCTTGGCGATGATACCCATGCTGTAGCCGGCCTCTTCCAATACTTTGCGGATGGCCAGCACGTCGGCCGCCTTCTGGACGAAGGAGGCGGCCACGTAGTCCATGCCGTTTTGGGCGGCGAAGAGGATGTCCGCCTCGTCCTGGGAGGATAAGAAGGGCAGGTTCAGCTCCAGGCCGGGACAGGCCACCCGCTTGCGGGAGGAAACCAGGCCGCCGCTGATGACCTGGGTCACTATCTCCTTCCCTGCCACCTCTACCACCTTGAGGGTGAGGAGGCCGTCATTGAGGAGGATGGTGCTGCCCGGCTGCACTTCCCCAGGCAGGCCGGGGTAATTAACTGAGGCCCGGCTGGCATCCCCTAGGCAGTCCTCGGTAGTGAGGGTGAAGGTGCTGCCCCTGGCCAGTTCCACCGGCTCAGCAAAAAGGCCCAGACGCAGCTCTGGGCCCTTGGTATCGGCAATAGTACCCACCACCTTGCCCACGGCGGCGGCCGCCTGGCGCAACAGGGCCAGGCGTTGGCCGTGACCGGCGTGGTCACCGTGGGAAAAGTTGAAACGGGCTAGGTCCATGCCGGAGCGCAACAGCTCCTGCAACAACTCTAGGTCGTCGGTGGCAGGGCCTAAGGTGCAGATGATCTTAGTTCGCTTCATAGTCCTCTTTTCTAGGCCCGGGCGGCCTTGATTTTGGCGATGAGCCGAGGCAGGATCTCCAGGGCGTTGCCTACGATGCCGTAGTTGCAGACGGAGAAGATGGGTGCGCTGGCATCCTTGTTGATGGCGACGATGATGTCCGACTCCTTCATACCCGCCAGGTGCTGCACCGCCCCGGAGATGCCGCAGGCGATGTAGACATGGGGTTTGACAGTCTTGCCGGACTGGCCCACCTGCTTAGCGTGGGGCAGCCAGCCCTCGTCTACTACGGCCCGGGAGCCGCTGACGGTGGCGTTTTCTAACAGGGCGGCCAACTCCTCCAAGAGGTGGAGGTTCTCCTGGCTGCCCAGGCCCCGGCCGCCGCTGACCAGGATGGAGGCATCCTCGATCTTCAAGGCGTTGCCGCTGGTGAGAGGGGCCTTGTCCAGGATGCTGACCCGGGAAGGAGCCAGGCCCTGGGGCTGGAAGGGGATCACCTCTCCCTGCCGCTGAGGATCGGCAGGCTTAGGGGCGAAGACCTTGGGCCGGATGGTGCCCATCTGGGGCAGGTGCTCGTCGCAGATGATGATGGCGTAGATGTTGCCACCTAGGGCCGGCCTAGTCCACTCTACTGTGCGCTCCGCAGTGACGTTGATGGCGGTGCAGTCGGCGCAGAGGCCGGTGTGGAGCTTGGCAGCCAGACGGGGGGCTAGCTCCCGGCCGTCGGCGGTGGCCCCCAGCATCAGGGCGCTAGGCTGGTAGCGCTCCACCAACTGGGCGATGGCCTCGGTGTAGGTGTCGGCGTCGTAGTCGGCATACTCAGGGCCGCTGAGGAGGTAGACCCGGTCTGCCCCGGCGGCGATGAGCTGCTGGGGTACATCCCCGGCCGCGGCCGTCAGCAGGACGGCGCAGCACCGCTCCCCGCCTTCGGCGGCCATGTCTGCGCCGATACCCAGCATCTCGTAGGTGACTCCTACCGGCTGGCCCTGGTCCAGCTCGGCCACTACCCACACATCTTCACCCTTCTTCTCCCCCTGGGGCTGGCCGGCAGGGGCGGCAGCGGCCAGGCTGAGGGCCTCCACCGGGCACTCCCGCAGGCAGGCGCCGCAGGACAAACACTTGTCTTCGTCACAGGCCGCCTTGCCTTCCTGGACCGTAATAGCCCCTACCGGGCAGACGGCGGCACAGCTTTCGCAGCCGATACAGAGTTCTTCCTTGACGATAACAGCCATTGCTTTCACCTCAGACCTTAATAATTTCTGCCGCTACCAACTTCTGGAAAAGCTTGTCTACGGCTACGTCTATGTCCTCTTCCGCGATGATCTCGCTGTGGATTTCCGGCGGCACCGGGGTGTAGGCCTTCAGCACCTTGGTAGGCGAGCCGGTGAGGCCCACCTGCTCCGGCTCCAGCCCTAACTCCGCCACTCCCCAGGTGGGGATCTTAGCCTTGCGGGCCTTCATCTTGCCCTTGATAGAGGCGAAGCGGGGCTCCTTGGCAGACTTGTTGACGGTGATCAGGACGGGGGCGGCACAGGCCAGGTCCAGCACGTTGTAATCGTTTTCCTTGTGGATGATGAACCTGTCCCCCTCATAGCGGATGGCCAGGGAGCCGGTCACCGAGGCTATGCCTAGGTGCTGGGCCAGCTCCGGCCCTACCTGGGCGGTGTCCCCGTCTACGGCCTGCTTGCCGCACAGCACCACGTCGTAGGCCCCTAGCTTCTTTATGGCGGCGGCCAGGGCCAGGCTGGTGGCGAAGGTGTCGGAGCCGGCCAGGGCCTTGTCGCTGATCAGGACCGCCTCATCAGCACCCATGGCCAGGGCATCCTTTAAAACGTCCAGGGCCATAGGCAGGCCCATGGAGAGGGCGGTAACCTTGCCGCCGTAGGCATCCTTCAGTTCTAGGGCTGCCTCTAGGGCCTGCCTGTCAAAGGGGTTCATAATGTTCTCCACCCCTTCTCGCAGCAGGGTCCTGGTGGCCGGGTTAAACTTTACCTTGGCCGTGTCCGGCGTCTGCTTTAAGCATACTACTATGTTCATGGACAACCTCCTACTTTGTTCTGCTCACTGCCTAAAAAGCATTGCTACATCCTAAGTATTATAACACACAAGGCCAAGGGAGTTAAACCCCCTCTTTGTAACTTTTCTGTGTATCCCCTAGCTGCCAGCTCCCTGGGCCCAGGATCCGCTCGAGGGCGGCGGCGAAGCCCGGCTGCTGGGAGTCTACCCGGTAGGCCTGGTTGACCAGGATCACCTTCCCTGTGGCCGCCATGTGGAGGTAGACTGGATCCTCCCCCTTAAAGGCGGCGAAAAACTCTCCCAGCCGCCGCTGGGTGAGGGGGTTGTCCAGGCTGGGCTCGATCCGCAGGTGCACCGCCACAGCCTGCCGTACCGCCCCGCCCTGGGGCCGAGGCAGGGGCTGGATCTGGAAGGCGATGATCTTCTGCTCCTGCTCGTCCACGCTGTAGCGGCCTTCGATGGCCACCACGTTCTCCTCCAGCACTTGGCGGCCGTAGCGGCTGTAACAGGAGGGGAAGACCAGCACTGGGAAGCGGCCGCTCAGGTCTTCCAGCACCAGCTTGGCCATAGCGTCCCCTGTCTTGGTAGTCTTAATCTCGCACTCGGTTATGATCCCTGCCACCCGCACCTGCTGGCCGTCCTGCACCGGGCAGTTCTCCCCCTGCAATTGGTGCAGGGCCAGGTAGCGGCCCAGCTGGCTGCGGTAGTCGTCCAGGGGATGGCCGCTGACGTAAAAGCCTAACAGCTCCTTTTCGTACTGCAGCAGCTGGCTGCGGGGCAGTTCCGGCAGAGCCGGCCGCACCAGGTGGAGGTAGGCGTCCCCTTCCCCCTCCCCGGCGAAGAGGTTCTGCTGGCCGGAGGCCCTGTCCCTTTGGTAGGCGGTGCCCCCGTCTACTGCCTCGCCCGCCTGGGCTAGCAGGACGGAGCGCTTGTCGCCGAAGCTGTCCATGGCGCCGCACTTGATCAGGTTTTCCACCTGCCGCTTGTTTACCGCGCCGGTGTTCACCCGGCAGCAGAAGTCCCCTAGGTCTCGGAAGGAGCCTCCCTTTTCCCGGGCCTGGCAGATCTGCTCCACCGCCCCCTTGCCCAGCCCCTTGATCCCGGCCAGGCCGAAGCGGATGGCGTTCCCCTGGCGGCCCCGGTGGACGGTGAAGCCGCTGCCACTTTCGTTCACGTCCGGCGGCAGGATGGAGAGGCCGGCATTGCGGCAGACGCTGATGTACCAGCTCAGCTTATCGTTGTCGCTGATGACGCTGTCCAGGAAGGCGGCCATGAACTGGCAGGGCCAGTGGGCCTTCAAATAGGCCGTCTGGTAGGCCACCAAGGCGTAGGCCACGGAATGGGACTTGTTGAAGCCGTAGCCGGCGAAGTGCTGCAAGAGGGCGAAGATCTCTTCGCTCAGGGCCCTGGGGATGCGGTGCAGCCGCTGGGCCCCGGCTACGAAGTCGCTGCGCATGGAGTCCAGCTCCTTGGCCTTCTTCTTCCCCATGGCCCGCCGCAGGATGTCGGCCTGGCCCAGGCTGAAGCCGGCCAGGGCGGAGGCGATCTGCATCACCTGCTCCTGGTAGAGGATGACTCCGTAGGTATCCTTAAGGATGGGTTCCATCAGAGGGTGGAGCACCTTGGCGGTACGGTGGCCGTGGCGGCCGGCGATGAAGTCCTCCGCCATGCCTGTGCCCAGAGGGCCGGGCCGGTAGAGGGCCACCAAGGGGATGAGGTCTTCAAAGCTCTCCGGGGCCAGATCCATCAACAGCTTGGTGATGCCGGCGCTTTCCAGCTGGAAGACGCCGAAGGTATCCCCCCGGCACAGCATCTGGCAGGTGGCCGCATCCTCCAGGGGGATGTGGTCTATGTCCACCACCTGCTGGGTGGTTTTTGCGATGTGCTTCAGGGTGTCGCTGATCACCGTCAGGGTGCGGAGGCCCAAAAAGTCCATCTTCAGCAGGCCTAGATCCTCCACCCTGTCCTTGTCGTACTGGGTCACTATCCCCTTCTCGTCTGCATCCAGCTGGAGGGGTACGTAGTCGGTGAGGTCCCGGGGGGCGATGATCACCCCGGCGGCGTGGGTGCCGCTGTTGCGGGGCAGCCCCTCTACCCGCCGGGCCAGGTCGATGAGGCGGCGGTTGTCCGGACTGCTTTCGCAGAGCTGGCGCAGCTCCTTGCTGCCTTCCAGGGCCCGGTCCAGGGTCATGCCCAGCTCCCTGGGTATCCTTTTGGCCACCTCGTCACAGGCCCGGTAGCTCAGGCCCAGGGCCCGGCCTACGTCCCGCACTGCCGCCCGGGCCTGGAGGGTGCCGTAGGTGATGATCTGGGCCACCCTATCCTTGCCGTAGCGGCGCACAACGTAGTCGATAACCTCCTGGCGGCGGGTGTAGCAAAAGTCTGTGTCGATATCCGGCATGCTCACCCGCTCCGGGTTCAAAAAGCGCTCGAAGAGCAGCTTGTAGCGGAGGGGGTCGATGTTGGTGATGCCCAGCAGGTAGGCGACTACGCTGCCTGCCGCACTGCCCCGGCCAGGGCCTACCGGTATGCCCTGCTCCCGGCAGTACTTGATAAAGTCCCACACGATGAGGAAGTAGTCATCGTAACCCATCTGTCGGATGATGCTCAATTCGTAGGCCAGCCGTTGCTCCAACTCCGCCGGAGGGGCGGGATAGCGCTGGGGCAGCCGCTCCTGGCAGAGCTGGCGCAGGTAGGAGGCGGAGTCCTGGCCGGGAGGCAGGGGGAACTGAGGCAGTAGGAGGTGGCCGAAGTCCAGCTCCACCTGGCAGCGCTCCGCTATCAGGGCGGTGTTGGCCAGGGCCTCCTGGTCGTCGGGAAAGGCCTGCCGCATCTCTTCGTAACTCTTCAGGTAGTAGGAATCGTCGGAGAAGTGGAGCCGGTCCGGCTCGTCGATGGTGGCGTTGGTCTGGATGCAGAGGAGCACG
The DNA here is from genome assembly GCA_964641395.1 of uncultured Phascolarctobacterium sp. GTDB lineage: Bacteria > Bacillota > Negativicutes > Acidaminococcales > Acidaminococcaceae > CANQBR01. The sequence continues at coordinate 71,428 of CAZXKQ010000005.1, forward strand.
TCCTGGGCCTCTGCGTCCTCCCGCACTACGTAGTGGGAGTCGTTGGTGGCCACCAGCTTCAGGCCGTACTCCCCTGCCAGCTGCCGCAGGCCGGCGTTGGTCTGGGCCTCCTCCCGCAGGCCGTGGTTCTGCAGTTCTAAGAAGTAATTATCCTGGCCGAAGATGTCCCTGTACTCCTCTACGCAGCGGCGGGCCCCTTCCATGTTGCCGGCCTGGATGAGGCGGGGCAGCTCCCCGGAGACGCAGGCGCTGAGGCAGATGAGCCCCTCATGGTAGCGGCGCAGCACCTCCTTGTCCACCCGGGGCTTGTAGTAGAGCCCTTCCAGATGGCCGCAGGAGACCAGCTTCATCAGGTTGTGGTAGCCCTGGTCGGTCTCCGCCAGCAGGATGAGGTGGTACATGTCCCGGCTGGTCTTGGTCAGCCGGCTGCCAGGGGCCACGTAGACCTCGCAGCCGATGATGGGCTTCAGCCCCTGCTTTACGCATTCCTTATAAAAAGCCACGACGCCGTACATCACCCCATGGTCGGTGATAGCCAGGCTGTCCATGCCTAGGGCCTTGGCCCGGGCTATCAGGGGGGCGATCTTAGCGGCGCCGTCTAGCAGACTGTATTCCGTATGGACGTGGAGGTGGGTGAAGGGGACGGACATAGGCCAGTCCTTTCTGCCCCTGGGGCAGGTGGCAGGGCTTAGGGCTCCGGAGCCTGAGGCTCCTCCTTAGCATTGCCCAGGTAGAGGCCCGCCAGTAAAAAGATGAGGTTCACCAGCAAGGCCGGGTAGATGCTGTTCACCGATACCGGTTCTGTAAGCTCCCACAGGCAGGCGGTGAAGACGCCGCAGGCGATGGAATAGCGGCCTAGGCGCCGGTGGATCTTGTTGGGAAAGAAGACGCAGAAGGTGAGGGGCAGGAAGATGCCGCTGCCCCGCAGGCCCATGGAGAGGTAGTTCCACCCCAGCACGGAGCTGTGGAGGTGTTCGAAGATGAAGAGGATGGAGCCCAGGATGACCAGGAGGACGATGAAGCGGTTGCAGGCCAGCTGGCCCCGGTTAGACAGCTTGTCCCCCAGGATGTGGGCCAGGTCCCTGCTCAGCATGGTCCCTATCCCCAGGGAGAGGCCGGCGATGGAGCCGAAGGCGGAGAGCATCAGGGTGGCCAGGCCTATGCCTCCCAGCCAGGGAGGCAGGTAGTCGGCTAAGAAGATGGGCAGGGCGTTGACCGAGGCCAGTTCCGGATGGTTGGCCCGCATGAACATGCCGATGGCCACCGAGGGCAGGCCCACCGGGATGGTCAGGGCGGCGGCTAAGAAGCAGCCCTTGGCGGCGGCCTTGCTGTCGCAGGCGCTGAAGATGGCCTGGATGTAGGTCTGGGTGGAGACGATGCCCACCAAGAGGGCGGCGATTCTGGCCAGGGCCCCCTCTATGCCTGTACCGAAGAGGCTGAGCCAGGGCATGGCGGGAAAGGTGATCTCCATGCCTGCCAGCCCGCCTAGCTTACCATAGGCCACTGCCCCGCCTACAAAGATGGCGAGGTAGACGAAGACCAGCTTGATGATGCCTGCCAGGCCCCCTCCCGCCAGGCCGCCGAAGAAGACCAGGGCCAGGACGATGACTAAAAAAATCACCGCCGTGGCGAAGAAACCGATGCCGAAGAGGGCTTCTACCAGGTGGATGGCGGTAAGGCCGCTGGCCACGATGCTGAAGAAGATGCCGATGCTGGAGGAGATGCTGGCAAAGCAGCCGGCGCTGATGCCGTAATTGGTGACCAAGAACTCGCTGATGGTGGTAAGGCCGCTCTTCCGCAGGGGTACGGCGTAGAAGAGGCCCATGAGGATGAAGGAGAGGCCGCTGCCTAGGGTGAACCACCAGGCGCTGATGCCGATGGCGAAGGCCAACTGGGCGGTGCCCACGGTGGCCCCGCCGCCTACGATGGTGCCGATAATGGCTCCGGCTACCATGCCCATGCCGGCGTGGCGGCCGCCTAGGCTGTAGTCCTCCGCGCTTTTAATGCGCCGGGCCAGCAACAGGCCCGGGACTATGGTTACTAGGAGGGTGAGGAACAGAAAGATCAGGTGGACCGTGGATAGGCGCATAGCTACAACTCCTGTCTGCCAGTATTATACCATAGACCGCCCTGCTGCGTAAACCGCCCTAGGGCGGGCAACAGGGCCTGCTCCATTATAGCACAGGAGCAGGGAGCGGCATCATACCTTTTCAAGCAAGAAACAGACCCTTTCCACGGCCTCTCCCCTTTTTGCCCTAGATAAAGCAAAAAGGAGGGGCCCCCTCCTTCTGCCTGCCTAGCAGCAGCCCCAGGGGCTCCTCAGTCCCCGGCCCAAAGCAGGTAGTCCTGCATATCTTTAAAGCCCAGCTGGCGGTAGAGGCTCTTCCCGCTGGCGGAAGCCTCCAGATACAGCTTTCCTACGCCCCTGGCCCGGGCCTGGGCGCTGAGCCAGGCCACCACCTGGCCCCCTATCCCCTGCCCCCGCCAGGCCGGCAGGGTGTAGATGTTCATCAGGTAACCGCAGAGGCCCCCCGGGTTGTCTGGTGAGGGCAGCTCCTGGTAGAGGCAGAGGCCGCCGCAGCCCACGATGCTGCCCTCTAGGTAGGCAAAGCAGGCGATATGGCCGCCCTGGGGCAGCTGGGCCTGGTAATAGGCCCGGTTCGCCTCTAACAGCTCTGCCCGCCTTTCTTCTACTCGTCCAGGGAAGACTTCCTGGAGCACCTGCAGGCGCCACTGTAGCAGCAGGGGCAGGTCCGCCAGCCCCGCCTGGCGCAGCTCTAGCCTCATCAGACCGTCCCCTCCTTCAGCACCACCGGCAGCCTGTCCAAGGCCGGCTTGCCGTTGGCGTTAAGGGGCAGCTGGGGTAAGCGCACCACGAACTCCGGGATCATGAAGGGAGGGAGGTTCTGGGCCAGGGCCTTCCTGAGGCTGGAGAGCTTCAGCTCCTCCGTAGCCGGGACGATGTAGGCTATCATGTAGGCCAGCCCCCTTTCGTCGGTGAAGGCCCTTACCAAGGCCTGGCCCACTTCCGGGCACTGGTAGAGGCGGGACTCCACTTCCGCCACCTCCACCCGCTTGCCATAGATCATGATCTGGTCGTCCTGGCGGCGGAGGAAGGCCAGGTTTCCGTCTGGGAGCCGATAGCCTAGGTCGCCGCTGTGGTAGAGGAGGCTGCCGTCAGGCTGGGGGGCGAAGGCCCTGTTTTCCTCCCCATGGTCGCCGATGTAGCCCAGGGCTACCCCGCCGCCGCTGATGCAGATCTCGCCCCTCTCTCCCTCCCCCACTTCGCAGCCGTCCTGATCCAGCAGCCGCAAGGCAGCCCCCTTCACCGCCTTGCCGATGGGATAGGTGCCATCGGCCAGGACGGCCCCTGGGTTGCAGTGGTAGTAGGAGGCGCACACGGTGGTCTCGGAGGGGCCGTAGCTGTTGTACACCTCCGCCTGGGCCAGCAGCCGGTCCACATAGACTCCCCGCAGCACGTCCCCGCCGCTGATCAGCAGCCGCAGGCAGGAGGGTATTTTCTCTAAGCGGTTCAACTCTGCCAAAAGGTAGGGGAAGCCGCTGATGATGGTCACCCCCTTGGCCTCCACAAAGGCCATGAGGGCCCTCATGTCGGCCCTATCTTCAGGGCCGGGGATGGCCAGGGCGGCTCCGTTCAAAAGGCTGGCGAAAACCTCTTCCACAAAGATGTCGAAGGAGCACACTGAGTACTGGAGCATCACATCCCCAGGGCCGGGGTGGAACTCCTGGGCGAAGGCCCGGACGTAGTGGCAGACGTTGGCCTGGGTGACGCACACCCCCTTAGGCCGCCCGGTGGTGCCCGAGGTGTAGAGGACGTAAGCCGGACGGGAGGGATCAACTCCTACTGCCTGGTCGGAGACTGAAGGCTGCCGCTCCCCTATATCCTCTGGGAGGAAGCGGAGAGCCAGGCCTGCCAGCCTCTCTGCATAGGCCTCCTCTGTCAAGACGAAGTCTGCCTGGGCCTCCTCCATCATGTAGCGGATGCGCCCAGGGGGGAAGTCCGGCTCCGCCGGCACATAGCGGGCCCCCGCCTTCAACACCGCCAGGATGGCCGCCACCATGGTGGCACTGTGGCTCATCACCAGGCCCACTGTCTTGACAGCCGGGGGAAAGGTGGCGGCGATAGCGTCCACCAGCCTCAGCAGGTGGGCGAAGGTCACCTGCCCCCCTGCCTCATAGACTGCCACTGCCCCTTCCTGCTGGCGGGCCCTGGAGCGAAATAGGGTGTAGAGGTCTTCACTCATCCTTCCTGCGCCTCCCCTCCTTGAAGTAGCCAGACCAGGCCCTTGGCCATGCGGACCTCCGGCCTGTGAAAATGATTGCCGGGATTCAGGGTGAAGATAGTTTTAAGCCCCAGCCCCTGGTAGTGGGCTGCTATCTTCTCCGTGTTCACCTGTACCGGTGCGAGAAACTTGTTGTCGGTGCGGCTCTCCAAGCTGCCCAGGGAAAGGTAGATGTGGGTGGCCTGGGCCTGCAGCGGCTGGGAAGAGACGAAGTCACAAAAGCCAGGGAACCAGAGGGAGCCAGAGGCGCTGGCCGCCCTGGTGAAGGCGCTGGTGCGGTAGAGGGCGTAAAGGGCGAAGAGCCCGGCCAGGGAGTAGCCGGCTATGGCCCGGAAGCGAGGCCTGCTCCCCAGCCTCTCCTCCACGGCAGGGAGGATGGCCCCTGTCAGCAGCGTTAAATAGGCGTCGGCGCCGCCGCTGCAGGGGGTGTCCCCAGGGCCGATGGCAGGTATGGCCCAGGGAGACATGTCCCGGTCCCAATCCAGGCGGGAGATCACTGCCAGGGTGAAGGGTGGGCAGCCTTCCTGGCAACAGGCCTGCCAGACGGCCTCTCCCTCTCCCCGCACTGTATGGAGGTAGATGAGGGGCTCCCCTTCCACCCCGTGGCGGTAGACGGTGATCTTCTTGCCTCCCACAGTAAGCTCCATACCCTTCCCTCCTTGCCTGGGCTTCCTTATAATATCACGATAGAGCGTAAAAAAGACCCTAGGATAGACGGCCGCTGGTTGAGGCAGGCCCAGCAGAAGCAAAGGGGCCTGGGGCCTTTGTACGGCCTTTCAACTACCTAAAATATATTATAACTTGCCAGGAGAAAAAATCAAGGGTGGAGAAAGGGCCTGGCAGGGCCCTACCTCCCCAGGCCGCTAGGTGCTGCCGGCTTGTTTACCCCCCGTCGGTTCCCAAGCTAAGTTAGAATGGACACCTAACTATAGGGGCAGTAAAAGCAAAGAGGAGTTTAACTGGCGGGGTTGGACAAGGACTGCAGCGAAGAGATGCAGACTAGGGAGGCTAATTTTTGCCCCAGGCGCTACTACATTGGTGTTAAAAGTCCTCATTCTAACATCTAATATCCTCCAAACTGCTTTCTGCCTTCACGACATTGGGCCGCTGTCCATAAAAAAGAGTCCCCCTCTGAAGGGGGACGGGTCTTGGCTCTACCCTTCTAAAAGCCCTAGGAACTACTCACGCACAGGTCTCTATTGTTTACCAACAGCCCCCGCAGGCAGGTGCTGGCGCAGATA
>CAZXKQ010000006.1:0-74439 GCA_964641395.1 uncultured Phascolarctobacterium sp.
GTAGCATTAAGCCCTCTTTCTCGCAAGCCCCTAGGAGGGCTGCGGAGGGGCGGCATGTGTAGGGTTACAATTGATGTGGCACACCCCACTATACAAAGACGGCTGAGTCCTATAGAATGTCATTCAACACCAAAAACTTCCATAAGGCTGAAAACAAATCTCCCATCATAAGTACATTAATTATTCTGCAAAAATTTTATAATCCCCTCGGATATGGGGTTTATCTTCAACAAAAATGCCAGCCATGCTTGGTGGTTCAGCTAAGTATGGCTGGTTTTCATTTTAGGCCTGTATAATATCCAAGCATCCACCTGAGAGAACAAGGTGGTTTCAATAACTTTGCGGAAAATCATAAGGTTTCGTTTACATGGCCAAACTCCAAGAGATTATCTTTAGACCCTTGGGCTATTGCTTTGAAAATGTCAATCGACTGAAAATATTGTAAATAGGATTTTATACACATCTAGCATTGCCCTCGGCATTGGCAATGTAGGCATCTTTGCGTTTGAAGTATTCAATTGCAAAATTTAGGAATTGCTCAGCAGGACTAGTGAGTGGGCGAGATTTTAGAGAAAAAATGTCCATCTCCCTGTATATGGAGGGGACCAAGGGAACGTAGATACAATTATCTACAAAATTGACTCTCTTAGTAGCATCGCTAGTCAGCAATAATCCCAGTTTTTGACCAAAGAGTGCGTTACGTACAGCAGAGTCGCACCAGGCCACCACTCTAGGTTCATATCCTACGTCTCTAAATAGTTTCACCGAGAAACGTGTGAAGCCAGTATTAACATTTTGAAAGATAAATGGTTCCCCTTTACACTCCCAAAGTGAAATTTCTTTTTTGGAAGCAAATACATGCTGTGGTGGAACCCCTATATATATCCGATCTAAAGAGACTAGGTAAGATACGAGATAGGGAGAAGAAAAGTCGTCCTTACCAGCTAGAATAATGTCCACATCCATTTGCGGTAGAGTTCGCTCAATCTGTTCAATATTGCACTGTTGTTGACGCACAGTACAATTTGGGTGGGTGGACATGAACTCTCCAAGCAATTCTGCATACAACAGGGGACTATTTAAAGCAATAGAAAGGGAAGTTTGTTGTTCCTCATCAAAACTTTTGAGAGCTTTAGCAGCCTCATCTAGCAAAGAGAGAATGCGTTCTACATATTCCAAATAGAAGATACCATGCTTGGTCAATGCTAATCCAGAAGTGGTTCGGACGAAGAGAGTAACTCCCAACTCATCTTCTAGCCGGGAAATAGCATTGCTCAGAGCGGTCTGTGATACGAACAATTTTGCAGCGAGGCGGCTCATGTTTTTCTCTTTTGCTAAAGCAGAAAAATATTGCATCTGTTTTATGCTGGGCATAACACATGTCCTCTTTACAAAAATGTGATAACATCAACATAAAATTGTTTTACTTCCCACAAAAATGTTATTTTTCTATTCCATATTATATATTTTACTTGACAGAAAGTCAATGATAAAATGCCCATAGGGTTGTCATCTGAAAGAACCCGCTCATGAGAGGCAATGTATAACTTACGAAAGGATGGCGAGCATATGGGATTATCCACACGAAGCATTTTAGAAGGTGTTAGAGTTTTGGGGATTGAGAGTCAAGTAGCTGGGCCAAACTGTACCATGATGCTAGCTGATTACGGGGCAGCAGTCATAAAAGTGGAAAGGCCTGGCACCGGCGACCCTTCCCGAGAAATGGCCCCTATTCTCCACAATGCAGTAGGTGAAAAGGAAAGCGGCTACTTCTGTCGCTTCAATCGGGGCAAGAGAAGCATCACCCTAGATATGCAACAACCGGAGGGAAGGGAGATACTGTGGAAGTTAATCAAAGAGGCGGATATTGTAGTTGAAAATATGAAGCCAGGACTGTTGGATAAGCTAGGTTTTACTTGGGAAAAAGTGCATGCTTGCAAACCTGAGTTGGTCTATGTAGCCATAAGTGGCTTTGGGAGAAGCAAAAAATACGAGGGGCCATATGCCAAACGATTAGCTTATGACATTATCGCCCAAGCCATGTCGGGGCAAATGCAAGCTTGTGGCAACGATCCAGAGGGAGCGCCAACCTGGTTAGGCTTTGCTTTGGGTGATGCTGGTACTAGTGTTTATGCAACTATGGCAGCACTGTTGGGCTATGTCAACCGGTTAAAAACTGGTATCGGTGAGTTCTTTGATGTTGCCATGTATGATTGCATGATGGCCCTTGCTGAGAGAACCCACAATATTTACTCCTTTACTGGAGCGGTCACTGGTCGTGGTCCGGATAAACTCATTGCCCCTTGGGGACCGTTTCGCTGTGCAGACGGGTATGTGGCACTCATGGTTCCTACCGAATCTATGTGGAAAAAGTTTTGCCTAGGTATTGGACATCCAGAATTATTGGAGGATGCGGAACTTCAATCTGGCCCTAGTCGAGCTACTCATCTGAAAGATAAGCTTATGCCAGTAATCGACAAATGGCTAGAAGACAAAACCAAAGATGAGGCCTGCGCTTTACTCATGGGGAAAGGCCTTCCCTGTGCACCAGTAATGACCAGCGAGGACTGTGCCAAAGATCCACACACTGCTGCTCGTAAAATGCTGGTAGAGGTAGAGAACCCAGTAATGGATCATGTAAGAATTGTGGGGAATCCCATAAAGATGGATAGTCATGAAGCTGTTTATGGGCCTATACCTGCTCTTGGTGCTCACACAGACGCTATTTTAAGTGAACTTGGTTATGCCCATGAGGAAATTGCTGTTCTTCATGCCAACGGGATTGTTTGAAAGCTACTGTAACAGTAGGAAGGCGGGAGGAATAAAAGATGAACAAAGTCGTAATCGTATCTGCATGTCGGACGCCATTTGACAAATATGGTGGACTTATGAAGAGCGAGACCACTGTAGATTTAGGCGCATTTGTGGTTTCAAATGCCATTGCAAGGGCTGGAATTGAACCTAAAGATGTAGCTGAAACCTACATTGGTATTAACATGCCTACTGCAAATAGATCTATAGCTCGGCAGATTACTCTTAAAGCTGGTATACCGGTGGAAAATAATTCGACCACAGTAGACCGCGCCTGTTGCTCATCCATGGTAGCCATCGCCATGGCTATGCGAAGTATCCAACTAGGTGAATGCGATATCGCCATAGGTGGGGGTTCTGAAAACATGAGCAATGTGCCCTACTTTCTTGAAGATCTACGCTGGGGCAAGCGTATAGGCGATGTAATATTGAAAGACATCATGGTTGTCTCTTGCCCTTACACCCATGAGGCTAGGGCCAAGCAGGCAGGGGAAGTAGCGCTGGAATATGGGATCAGCAGAGAGGAGCAGGATGAATGGGCCTGTGGCAGTCAAAAGAAGTACGCTGCTGCAGATGCCGCGGGTAAGTTCGATCAGGAGATTATACCTTACACGGTGCAAACAAGGAAGGGTCCTGTAGTTGTCGATAAAGACCAGTCCCCTCGACCAGAAACCTCCATGGAAACATTAGCTAGATTGAAGACAGTAAATGGCAGTCCAACTGTTACCGCAGGGAACGCTCCTGGGCTAAACACGGGTGCCACTGCTCTAGTGCTGATGAGTGAGCAAGAAGCACAGCGTCGCAACCTTAAACCACTAGCTACGATTATATCCCACGCCCAAGCATCTGGGCACCCCAAGTACATCGCTTCTATTCCTGCCATAGCTGCGGAGAAAGCTTTGGCTAAAATCGGAATGACAATCGATGAAATGGATCTTATAGAAGTCAATGAGGCCTTTGCAGTTATGCCCCTTCTTTCCACCAAATTATTGGGGAAGAATGATCCAGAACGCATTACAGCTTTGCGGGCCAAAACTAATGTCAATGGCGGCGCCATAGCTATAGGGCATCCAACTGGAGCTACAGGTGGACGTATAGTTATGACCGCTGCATACGAGTTGCAGCGTCGGGGTGGTGGCTATGCATGCTGCACAATTTGTGGCGGCGTAGGAGAGGCGGAATGCTTTATACTCCAAGTATAAATTAAATTATAATTAGCTTTATTATTTAAACATCCTGCGAGGAAAGGAGAATGGGCATGGCATCTAGTACCATTTCAATTATCATATTGATTATCACAGTTATCTTGTTTGTAACAGAGAAATTGCCTATCGCAATGACGGCTGTTATCTCTTCCCTAGCCATGGGTTTGCTTATTCCGGAGATGAAAATCTCCCAAATTTATACTGGATATGGAAGCTCCACCGTCATGTTGGCTGTGGGGATGGGCATAGTCAGCGAAACTTTATTTCGGACAGGAATGGCCAAGAAATTGGGTAATGCTATAATTCATAGCCCTGTGGCGAAAAACGAGAGGCTATTTGTAACTAGCATAGTTGCCATTACCGGCATTATGAGTGCCTTCCTCTCAAATGTAGGCACAATAGCCATGTTTATCCCCCTGATAGGTGTAGCCGCAGCCGTCTCTAAAGGTCGTATTCGCAATAAGATGGCCGTAATGGCCGCTGGCATGGGTACGGCTGTAGGCGGTGGAGCTACTCTAGTAGGCTCCACATCTCAGCAGGTTGCAAATAACATACTCAAAGCTACCCACGGTTATGAGCAGGGCTTAACTCTTTTCAGCATGAGCAGTATAGGCATCGTCTCAATCATCATCGCCATTGCTTACTTTGGCACGGTGGGTTACTCCATTATGAAGAGGGTCTTCAGAAAAGACATTGAAGAGGCCGAAGCACATGCCAAGGAAGTAACCATGGTAGAGGAAGTTGACGAATATGCTGATATCCCTGTTTGGAAAAGGCGACTTTCCCTTTTTATGCTGTTTGCCTGCATAATCGGTTTCGTACTCACTAGCTTTAAACCTTTTAGTAACTATCTGGACATTGGCATTGTGGCTATGATCGCCTCTACCATTCTAATATCCTCTGGCTGTATAAGCCCCAGGGTAGCGTTTCACGAAGGTGTTGATTGGACGACAGTCATCATCCTAGGAGCTTGTACGGGTTTTGCTACTGGTTTAGATGTTTCAGGTGGCGGACGGGTTATAGCTCTAGCTGTTTTGGATTTGTTCGGTGGTCAATCCGCCTCTCCCATGGCACTTATGGTCTGTGGAATCATTGTGACCATAGTACTCACTAACTTCATGACCAACACTTCCCTAGCAGCTATGATCACACCAATCTATATTCAGATTGCTTTGCAGATGGGCATTAGTCCGGTTCCCTTTGTTATCGTTATTGGGTGCATTGCCACCAATATGGCTACCGCTACACCTGTAGGTACAACTGCCGTGACCATGACGCTCCCTACTGGTTACAAGTATATGGATTATGTAAAAGTAGGACTCCCTCTCAACGTGCTCCTACTTTTGGCTGCCTGCGTTTTGGGACCGGTGCTGTATCTCTAGTTTAAACCAGTTCATGTGCTAGGAGCTGTCACACTACGCTTTGGTGTGTGCAGCTCCTTTGCTATTATGAACTGATTTTAGTTTCAAGAAACAATTACTGCATTCTTAACGTTCACGAGCTAGGCAACCTAATAATCTAAAAAATGGTAGATCTCTTTTATATTCATCAGTTGCAATTAAAATAATCAGCCTCCACTACTATGTCCGAGATGGTACGCCCTTTGTTTAACAGAATATAGAAAATTTCGGAACCTGTAGTCCACAACCATCAAGAAGAGCTGTAACTGCCTTTTGCTGAGGATGCATATCCTTTTCCTTTCCAGGGGATCTTTATTTTCTAGAAGCCAGAGGGTTGCAAGATCATCCGTAAGGTCCACTTTTGACGTGCCTATCCACTCAGAGCAGCAAATGAACCCTTGTGCAATTCGACTCAGTCAGAAATAATAAAAGCCATGCGCTTTCTATAAAATTACAATCGCAAGGCTTTTACCTTTTTATATCTAACCTTAACTTGCACTTGGAACAGTTATTTTTTGCAGGGAAGGACAACAGACCGTCAGCCTTTATTTTGGATAGAATACCAATACTACATAGACAAGCTCCTCTTTCCCAGTGTTGAGAATCGCATGCCCGCAGCCCATTTGACAAATCTGTACGTCTCCTTCTGTGATTTTGTATCTTCGCACCTCTCCATTACTATTACCGTCCACTGCAATTCCAGAGCCATGGAGGAAATAGCAGATTTCTGCATTATGGGTATGTTCATGCCATCCGACGGAACAACCTGGTCCCAATGTGCCAACTGAGAACATTGTCCCTGCTTCACCTAGAACATCGCTTTGTGCGAGGTGGACAAGATAGAATTCCCCTTCCCCTCCCTTCATATTCTTTATGCGCTCTTTCCCGCATTCTGTCGACTTTTTATACATTTAAGTTCTCCTGTATCTCTGGTATGCAGCAGGTTTTCAGCTGCCAAGATAGCCAGGCTGCCTGCTCCAGTTCCTCTATTGCTTCAAAAGCATTCATCAATGATAGGCCGCCTACTATCCCTCCATGATGGCTCAGTAGATAGCCTCTTTCTGCTCCTACCATTTTTCTCATTACTGTAAATAATTCCTGGCTACCTGGGGGTGCGTAGGGAACTAGCACCACGTTGCCAAGTTTCATGTCTAAATAGGGAGTTTCGTGACCAATAACATCCCTTGGATTCTCATGTTTTAAGCAGGACCAAAGAACTGCATGAGGAGAATGAGTGTGAATAACAGCTTTAATGGAGTCTGAACTCTTGTAAAGAATACGATGAAGCTCAAACTCTTTACTTGCCCTCTTGCCATTAAGCATAGTTGGAGTGCCATCCAGATTCATCTCCACTAAGTCTTTTGTGGCCAGAGTTCCAAAGCAGGATCCGCTGCAGGTGATAAAAATGGAGTTTCCGTGGCGGAAACTCATATTTGCCGTCGTTCCGCTGGTCTTTCCCCTAGCAAATAAGGAATGGGCTATCCATATAGCGAGTTCTTTTTTTGCTTGCAAAGTGCACATATAGCTACTCCTCCAAGGCTTTTACAAAAAAGTCTTCCTCACCGAAATTCCCTGATTTCAACACAATTCTCATCCCAATATTTTCACAGGGGTATAGAACGGGAACACCAGGGGCTAAAGACGATCCCACGTCGAACATCCTCAAACCCAAAGCAAGAGTCACTGCTCCCGATGTCTCCCCACCAGCTATAATCAAACGCTTAACTTTCGCATTCGCTAAAATTTTTTCCGCTAGTTGCGACAAAATTAGCTCCATCTTTCGAGCAGCGCCTCCATCATTATGCTGCGGAACTCGCAGGCCAGCACTTCCAGAACTGTAAAACAGTATATCTCTGCCTGGATTACTCAAGTAAGACTCAACCAACTCATCCAAATACCCTGTTTTAGAATCAAACCTGTCGAGTCTGACCATTATAGCAGACCTGCCTTGGTCAATCCAGTACTTTACCTGCTTTTGCGTCATGGAGGAGCAACTGCCCGCCAGAATAAGCTTTCCGTTCTCTTCTAAAGGGGCGGAGTTATAGGACTCTATGCCTTGGAAACTAGACACTCTCGTCCTAGCAAAATGATTTAGTAATTCTGATCCACCCGTCCATAAGCTCAGTTGTTCAAAATACTCAGCAATAAAATCGCCGTGACTGGCCTTATAAAAATCCGGGACAATATAAAAGTGAAGGTTTTCCTTCTCTAGTTTACTGATCATGCTATCAATGGAGGCCGGATTAGCATACTCCGCTTCTCGCAGGGGAAAAACTGGATATTTAGATTGACATTCCATCAACTCCCTTAGGGAACTACTCCACATAGGATTAAGTGGGTGTACCCTCATAGAACTTTCTCCCAATGGGATGCCATTGACATACAGAATACCGTCCTCAACACTTCTCCCGTTAGAAAGTAGGGATGGACACAGTATAGTGTACTTCTGACCCAGTTCTTCTAATAGTCGATCACAAACTGGCCCAATGTTGCCTGCAGGCGTAGAGTCAAAGGTGGAGCAGTACTTAAAATAATACTTCTCTACCTTCAATTGCTTCATCCAACGCAATACAGCTAATGTTTCTTCTACAGCTTTTTGTGCCTGGAGTGACCTACTTTTGAGAGCCACCACCACTGCATCGCAATCGGTTAGGCTAACTTTCTCTACTTTGGGCCAAATAATTAATTTGGTTCGTAGGCCGCCTTCCACTAAGAAGGAGGCTGCATCTCCTGCACCGGTAAAATCATCAGCAATGCAACCTAATTTTAATCTTCTACCCATCTCTCACCCTGCCTTTTAGAGCATAAATACAGTTATTTATGCAACAAGCTTCAGCTGTAAATATTTATAACACATCTTCACTTAAGGAGTACGTTTACTGGAGGAATCGGGCAGCCAAGAATGTCAACCATGCCATATTGATCGCTCCACCAATCCTTGAACAGATCGTTAAGAAAGGTAGAAGTTCCATCCTGTTGGCGGCACAGAGTACCGCCACGTCTCCAGTTCCGCCCATATCTGCCAATCCAAGGCCCGCCATGATGGCACCTTCCATAAAGTAGAACCCGAATGCATAACACAGGCCACCTGCTACTATAACCGTGATCAGTACACAGGCTACGCAGATGATGAGGAATTTGGGACTGCTGAACAGAGAAATCACCTGCTGTAATTTTAGTACGCCAAGAGAAATGGCGCATAACGTACATGGAGTCATCACCTTTGCCATAAAATTCGTCCAAGCGCCAGACGCATCACACACATCATCGGATAAGATGTTGGTCAATTTCAGAATCACTGCAATTATAATCATGTAGAGGTAGAAATGCAATCCAAGAGGAATCACTTTAGCTAATACTTGACTGATTGCAAAGATACCACAAGTGATGACAAAGCCCATTTGCAAGCTTTGGAAGGTAGTAGTGTTCGGATCTCTAGAAAGTTTTGCCTTATCTTCATCCGAGATAGCTACCTCCTCTTGCTGACGCAATAACCTACCGTTAGTGCCGGCAAATCCTTTAATGATGAAATTGGGGTTTTTCCGTCCCATGGCTGACAGTATGCTTGCTGCCAGAATTGTGCAAATATTAGCAATCATAATAGACGCTGTCAGAGTGGTTAATAGGCTAGCAGCGTCACCGCCACCGTGTTCAGCATAAATTTTGGACAGCGGCACAGCGGATGCGCTGACACCAGACCCCAGTATCGGTCCTGCGATATAGAGCAGAGATTCAATAAAGCCGTTGCCCATAACCATACCTAAAAAACCCGTCAGAGCTGTAGCAATGACAATCGTCAAGATCATGGGGATAATGAAACGCGAACCTGCATTAATCAACGTTTTCCGACTCATAGCTAGAATGCTGCCTACTAAAAGCCCTGGCACAAGAAAAGATGTAAAATCATAGCCATTGAAGAAATTGTTGGATATTTTAGCTGCTGACTCGGGGAAAAAGCCGACATAGAGCAAAATCGCTGGAACTAATACTGTCAAAATTGTGCCAAGGCCATACTCCTTTAGAATTGGTATATGATCTCCCAGCCACATCAAACCAATTCCTATGACCAAGTTGATAGCAAAGGCTCCTCCCATATTATTGGGAATGCGACCTGTTTTCATGGCTATAATCACGCATATCGCAATAAGTGCAAATAGCCATGCCGGAATTCCGTTGACCTTAATCGTAGATTTCATTGTACATTCCTCCTCCCAGGCCTTTTACAGGCGCTCAGCAATGCCATATTTTTCTGCCAACTGATTTGCTTCCTGAATAATCTCAATGGGATATACTATGCCCTTCTCTAAAGATTCTTGCCAATTATTGGCCTCAATTTCGCCCGGAACGAAAATCTCTTTAACTCCCGTTGCTTTTTTACCATTTTTGATGTAATCAATGGCAAAATCCATTCGCTTTTTAAATGCGTCTAGATCATCTATAGCGTTTATATCTATACACTGAAACAAATGACCCGAGTTTTGAATTTTCTCCGGTTCTTCGTAAAGATCAATCATATTAGGGCCAAAATTAGAATTATTTAGAATAGCAGAAATCACTGCATTCATAAAAGTTATCCCGTAACCTTTGTACGTGGCAAAGGGCTGAACCGTGCCCCAATATGCGGCTTCTGCGTCAGTAGTTTTATTACCCTTGACATCAAGTGCCCAAGTATCTGGAATAGGCGTATGGGTTTTTCTCGCCATGACAATCTTCCCTCGCGCTACTACGCTAGTCGCCATATCTAGGATTACTGGCGGCCTTTTATAACAAGGGGCGCCAATGCCAAAGGGATTATTACCTAATTGCCTTTCTGTGCCACCCCAGGGAGCCATAATGTTCACACAGTTTATCGTCCATACAAATGCAATCATGTCAGCGTCTGTCGCCATTTTCAAATAGTGGGCGCAGGTTCCAAAATGATTGCTACCAGTCGTGGATACTGCCGATGTTCCATGCTTCTTAGCTAAGTCTATTGCTAGGTTCATTGCATATTCACCGACTACCATACCCATAGCGTTACAACCATCTACTAACGCAGTTGCCCCAAATTGTTTCACAGTTTTAGGTCTTGCCGTAGGATCGTTGCCACCCCTTGCAAATCGATTTAGATAGAGGGAGTTCCTCTGTATTCCATGAGAATACACTCCTCTAGCATCAGCCTCCACTAAAACCTCAGCGATGCAGAGAGCATCCTTCAAATTCATTCCAGCAGACAAATACAGGGCTTTTTCAAAGTCTACTGCCTGGTTCACTGTGACCATTTTCTTTTCTTTAAAAACGTAGTCTGCCATGGCAAATTCCCTCCCTCATATTTTATATGTATACATACGGTATTCTTATAGTATCCCAAAAATCGCTTTTCGTCAAGTGCCTTGCTGGTTTTTTGAAAAAAACTTTTATTACAGGGCGGTTTGTTGTATAATACTTACAAAATATTCGAGGCGTACATTATTCTTCCTATCACAAATAAGGAGTCCTAATTTTATGACTGTTTTAAAAAATCTAAGATTGGAAGCTTATCAGATATTAAAGAACCGCATTCTGTCCAATGAATTTAAACCAAATGAGTATCTAGAAGAAAAAAGAATTTGCGAGATTACTGGCATGAGCCGCACACCTGTTAGGGAGGCTATAAATCGTCTAGTACAGGAAAAGCTTGTCACAGTCATCCCCAACAAGGGGGCCTTTGTTACAGAGCTCAATATTCAGTCTGTGAGGGAGCTTTTTGAAGCACGTATACTCCTGGAGCCAGTTATTTTAAAGAGGGCTTTCTCAAATTTCGATTTGGATGTGTTAATGGATTTTAAAAAAATCTTTGCTGAAGGCATCGAAAAAAAAGACTATCCTTATTTGCACCAAAAGGACTATGAATTTCACAACTATATAAATAGTTGCTGTAGGAATGCGTTTCTATTCCAACTCATGTGCAGTTTGCAAGATCAGTTTCAACGTATAAGGACGCAGGAATTCTATTCCCAAGAACGAACGGAAAATGGCGCTCGCGAACATATAGAACTGATAGAGCACTTTCTCAAAGGAGATCGTACTGGCTCTGTGGTCCTTTTAAGAAAGCATATCGAGAATACGCAAAAATATTTTTTCCAGAGCCTTTTATGACTCTAAATCACTACAACAAATGCATTTAATATGCCCAAGCACATTAAAAAGCCAAGGAACTTTGTTTTGCAAAGCGCCTCGGCTTTTTGTAGTCTATAGAGGGCAGTTTCTTAACGTGGATGTGGCGATAGGGCCACTGCCTTCCCCCCAAGCACAAGGACCGGGTTCGCTGGGAACCCGGTCCTGGACTTATACTCTTAGGAGGAGTAGGGCTTTATTTTACTGCGGCAAAGGCTGCTTCCAGGGCGGCGATGAGGTCGTCCACATCCTCGATGCCGATGGAGAGGCGGATGGTGTTAGGCTTAATCCCCTGCTCTAGCAGCTCTTCCTCTGTCAGCTGGGAGTGGGTGGTGCTGGCCGGGTGGATGACCAGGGACTTTACATCGGCCACATTGGCCAGGAGGGAGAAGATGGCCAGGTTGTCGATGAAGGTCTTGGCGGTCTCCGCAGTGCCCTTGATCTCGAAGGTGAAGATGGAGCCTGCTCCCTGGGGGAAGTACTTTTGATACAGTTTGTGGCTGGGCTCCGTGGCCAGGGAGGGATGGTGGACGGCCTCCACCTGGGGATGCTTGTTCAGGTAGTCCACGATCTTCAGGGCGTTTTCCACATGGCGCTCCACCCGGATGGAGAGGGTCTCCAGGCCCTGGAGGAAGAGGAAGGCGTGGAAGGGGGAGAGGGTGGCTCCCGTGTCCCGCAAGAGTATGGCCCGCACATAGGTAGCGAAGGCCGCCGGCCCTGCTGCCTCGGCAAAGGAGATGCCGTGGTAGCTGGGGTTGGGCTCGGCGATCCAGGGGTACTTTCCAGCCGCCCGCCAATCGAAGCTGCCTCCGTCTACGATTACGCCGCCGATAGCCGTCCCATGGCCGCCGATGAACTTGGTGGCGGAGTGGACTACGATGTCCGCCCCATGCTCCAGGGGCCGGATCAGGTAGGGAGTGGCGAAGGTGGAGTCGATTACCAAGGGGATGTGGTGCTGGTGGGCGATGCGGGCCACCGCCTCAATGTCGATAATGTTGGAATTAGGGTTGCCCAGGGTTTCGATGAAGAGGGCCTTGGTGTTCTCCTGGATGGCCGCCTCAAAGGAGCCCTCTACGTCAGGATCCACAAAGGTGGTGGTGATGCCGGAGGTGAGGGGCAGGGTGTGGGCCAGCAGGTTGTAGGTGCCGCCGTAGATGGTCTTGGCCGCTACGATGTGCTCGCCGCTCTTGGCCAGGGCGCCGATGGTGTAGTTCACTGCCGCCGCCCCGGAGGCAGTGGCCAGGGCTGCCACGCCTCCCTCCAGGGAGGCGATGCGCCGCTCAAAAATGTCCTGGGTGGGGTTGGTCAGGCGGCCGTAGATGTTGCCGGCGTCCCGGAGGCCGAAACGGTCGGCGGCATGCTGGGCGTTGTGGAAGACGAAGGACGTGGTAGCGTAAATAGGCACCGCCCTTGCGTCAGTAACAGGGTCGGCCTGCTCCTGGCCGATGTGGAGCTGCCTGGTGGCAAAATTCCAATTCTTAGGGTCGCGAATATCAGTCATGATGTTTCCTCCTCGTAAAGATACGCTCTCTTGGCACAACTGCCTTCTTCTGGTTGCACAAAACCGCCAAGCAGGGCGCCTCACATTCGGTTGCGGCTGAGGAGGACGGAAAAAGACGTAATAATGCGGGGTTTGCTGAAAGCTTTCTGTTGCACGTCCATCCCTCCTCGCCGTTTGCTTTGATTATACCAAGGGGAGGGGTCTGGCGCTAATACAGGAAATTTATCTTGAGCTATAGCTTTTACCTATATCTGAATTTTATATCTGCAGATATTTTTTGATCTCCTGAATGTACTTTTCCCCAATGTGGCTCAGGCTGCTGTTAGCCCTGGTAAGGTAGCCTATCTCCATGACGCTGCTCTCCGTGACCGTGTCGTCCACAAAGGGGATGGCCAGATAGGCGCTGCCGTTCAGCTCCTCGCAGATGATCCCAGAGCAGAGGGTGTAGCCGTTCAGGCCCACCATCAGGTTCAGCATGGTGGCCCGGTCGTTGGCCTTGATGGTGCGGGGGTACTCATAGGTGCTCAATATCTCCTCCGCCAAGTAGAAGGAGCTGCTGTCCCCCTGTTCGAAGGAAAGGCAGGGGTAGTTCTGCAGATCCGCCAGCTGGATGGACTGTTTCTGGGCCAGGGGATGGCCGGACCACAGGTAGACGTAGGCCCGGCAGTCGATGAGGTGGTGGAACTTCAGGCCCGCCGTCCGCAGCAGCTTGCCTATGGCGGCCCGGTTGAAGTCGCTAAGGTAGAGGATGCCGATCTCGCTTTTCAGGTTGGCTACGTCGGCTATCACGTCCTTGGTCTGGGTCTCCCGGATGGAGAACTCGTATTGCAGCATGTCGAAGGACTTCACCATCTCCACGAAGGCCTTGACGGCGAAGGAGTAGTGCTGGGTAGAGACGCCGAACTTCTTCTTCAAGTTCTGGGCCTTGCCGAATTTATCCAGCAGGGACTCGTACTGGCTGTAGACCTGGCGGGCGTAGAGGAGGAACTCCGCCCCGTCCTGGGTCAGGGTCACCCCCCGGCCGCCGCGGTTGAAGATGGGGAAGCCTAGCTCCTTTTCCAGCTCCTGCATGGAGCTGGTGAGGGAGGGCTGGGCTATGTATAGGGCCTCCGCCGCCTTGTTGAAGGAGCCGCTGGCCGCTATGGTGATGGCGTAGTACAGTTGTTGCAGGGTCATGCTCCACCTCCTGCCCAGACGGGCAGTTATCTTTATAATAATTTATTAAAAACGGTATGCGGTAGGTCTTTATCATAACACAGTTCCCGCCTGGCAGCAAGAAGTTAAAAAACGGCATTGACAAACCGCCCCTCCTTCCGTATAATGTGGAACAAAGCTGTGATGAAGAGGGACGGAAACAGGCGCCGTCAGAGAGCCGGCGGGTGGTGTGAGCCGGTGGCAAGGGTTTCCAGGTCCTATGGCTTCTGAGCTGGGAGTTCGAGGGCGTCGGCGCCGTTAGGGCTTCCCCGATCCCGCCGCGTTAAGGCAAAAGGGTTGTTGGACCCTGAGGGGGCGTCTAGCCAGGACGGCAGGCGCAATTTGAGTGGTACCGCGGAGACTGTCACCAGCCTTCGTCTCAAAGTTTAGTGCTTTGGGACGAGGGCTTTTTTCATCCTCTGTCCCGTCCTTCCCTGCCCCGCAGTCTGAGAACCCCTCACACCCACAGGCCGGACAGAGCTTAGAGCCGTCCCGGTAAAACTAGAAAGGAGCGAGTGCGTATGCCGATCAAGATTCCCCATAACCTCCCTGCCACCGACATCCTGACCAAGGAAAACATCTTCGTCATGACCGAGACCAGGGCCCTGACCCAGGACATCCGGCCCTTGCAGATCCTCTTCCTCAACCTTATGCCTACCAAGGTGGAAACGGAGACCCAGTTTGCCCGGGTGCTAGGCAACACTCCCCTGCAGATCGAGCTGGAGCTCATCGCTCCTGAAAGCCACATCTCCAAAAACACCAGCCAGGACCACATCCTGGCCTTCTATAAGACCTTCGCCGAGGTGCGCCACCGCACCTTTGACGGCCTGGTCATCACCGGGGCGCCGGTGGAGCACCTGCCCTTTGAAGCAGTGGATTACTGGCCGGAGCTATGCGAAATCATGGAATGGTCTAAGACCCAGGTCCATTCCACCCTGCACATCTGCTGGGGGGCCCAGGCCGGCCTCTACTACCACTACGGCATCCCCAAGCGCAGCCTGCCGGTGAAGCTGTCCGGCGTCTACCCCCACACCCTGGAAGAGCCCACCTTCATCCTCTTCCGGGGCTTTGACGACGTCTTCTGGGTGCCCCACTCCCGCAACACCACCGTGGCCAGGGAGGATATAGAGGCAGTGCCTGGTTTGAAGATCCTGGCCTCCTCCCCCGAGGCCGGGGTCTATGCGGTAAAGTCCCAGCAGGGCCGGCAGGTCTTCCTCCTGGGCCATGCGGAGTACGACCGGGACACCCTGCTGCGGGAATACAGGCGGGACGTAGCCGCCGGCCTGCCAGTGCAGCCTCCCCGGAACTACTTCCCCCACGACGACCCCTCCCAGACCCCCCTGGTGAGGTGGCGCAGCTGCGCCCACATGCTCTACGGCAACTGGTTGAACTACTTCGTCTACCAGACCACTCCCTACGACATCACTGCCATACCCTCCCTGAAGGGGCAGCCGGAGGAGTGACCGGCCCCCTGCCAAGGCAGCCTAACTTGCGCCCGCTCCAGGGCGCTTTTTTTACCTGCAGGCCCACCTACCTTCCCTGGACAGGTCCTGCAAGGATTTTAGCCTGCCTGTGTAGAAGAAGTATTTAAGGCGGCAGCTCCGGCCCTGGGCTGAGCCGTCCGCCGGCACTTGAGACCCTAGGAGGCTGTCTGAGAAAGATGGAAGCTTTTACCTGCCCGGGACCCTACGGTCCCCTGGAATGCGTTGTAGAACCCTATAGAGGCTCCGGCCCCAGCCCTGCCCTCCTCATCATGTGCCACGGCTTCCGGGGCAGCCGGGAGAGCGGCGGCCGCGCCATCCTAGTGGCCCGGCAGCTCGCCCCCTACTGCCACGTGCTGCGCTTCAACTTCACCGGCACCCACATCCTCTCTAAGTGGAAGGCGGAACTGGAGGCGGTGCTGGCCGGGGTGCGGCAGCGCTTCGCCGGCCCCATCTACCTTTTAGGCCGCAGCCTAGGCGGGGCCTGCGCCTTCGTCACCTCCGCCGCCGACCCTGGGCTAGCCGGCCTCGTCCTCTGGGCCACTCCTAGCGACCTGCGGGCCACCTTCCGCTTCGTCATGGGGGAGGAGGACTATGCCCGCCTGGACGCCGGCCAGGTAGTGCACTACGACGATGAGCGGGGGGTCTGCGACGTAGACCCGGCCTTCCTGCCGGACTTCGACCGTTATTCCTGGCCCCAGCTGTGGCAGAGCCGCCCTAAGCTGCCGGTGCTCATCCTCCACTGCCAGGGAGACGAGACGGTCCTCTGCCAGCAGGCCTGGCGGAACTTCGCCCTGGCCCGGGCCAACCGCATCCCCTGCACCCTCCACCTCTTCCCTGCGGGGGATCACAGCTTCACCGCCTACAGCGAGACCGCCGGCCGGCTCATCGCCGCCTGGCTGGTCGCCCACCTGCCGCCCCGCTAGGCTGCGAGAATTTAGTAGCGCTCTAGACCTGCTAGTTGTATAATATGTAATATATAGTAGTTATTAAAAGTTGCTAGGCCCCGCCGGCCTGGTCTTCTTTGGGAAGGAAGATCGCCATGAAGAAAGTCCTCGCCCTCTGCCTGCTCCTCCTCTGCGGCTGCCTCGCCCTGGCCTGCGGCAGCAGCAAGGCTGCGGCCCTGCCTCCGGCCACTGCCGTCCTGGACACCAGCCTGGGCACCATAGAGATAAAGCTGGCCACGGAGCTGGCGCCCCGCACCAGTCAAAACTTCATCAGCCTGGCCCAGAAGGGCTTTTACAACGGCCTCACCTTCCATCGGGTGATAGACGGCTTTATGATCCAGGGGGGCTGCCCCAAGGGAGACGGCACCGGCGGCCCTGGCTACACCATCCCGGACGAATTCAACAGCAACCTGCGCCACGACGGGGCGGGAGTGCTGTCCATGGCCAATTCCGGCCCTAACAGCGGCGGCAGCCAGTTCTTCATCACCCTGGCCCCCACCCCCTGGTTAGACGGCCGCCATGCGGTGTTCGGCCGGGTGGTGAAGGGTATGCAGGTGGTGGCGGCCATAGGCAAGGTGAAGACCGATGCCTCGGACAGGCCCCTCATGCCCGTCCGTATCAACAAGGTCACCATTGAGCAACGGTAAAGGAGGCTGGGGCTTGCTAGGGGAATACCGGCTAGACCTAAACGACAGACAGGAGATGATGGCCCTCTGCGGCCCTCAGGATGAGTACCTGCGGCAGCTGCGGGCCAGTTTTGCCTGCGTCCTGGTGGCCCGGGGAGACTACCTGCTCTGGTCGGGGGAGGAGGAGGAGGCCGCCCTGCTAGGGCAGCTTTTACAGGAGCTGCTCTTTATGCACCGGCAGGGCCTGCCTATCAGCTCCCTGGACCTGGCCTACAGCAGCTCCATGGTGCGGAAGGGACGGCTGGACAGCCTGCACCGGATGCACGCCGACACCCTGATCACCACTTACAGAGGCAGGCTGGTACAGGCTAAGACCCTGGGCCAGTGGCAGTACGTAGACGCTATCCGCAAAAACTACATCACCCTGGCCATAGGCCCCGCCGGCACCGGCAAGACCTACCTGGCGGTGGCCCTGGCGGTGGCGGCGCTGAAGGCGAAGAGGGTGGAGCGGATCATCCTCACCCGGCCTGCCGTAGAGGCAGGGGAGAAGCTGGGCTTCCTGCCTGGCGACCTGCAGGAGAAGGTGGACCCCTACCTGCGGCCCCTCTATGACGGCCTCTACGACTTCTTAGGCAATGAGGCCCTGCAAAAGCACCTGGCCCGGGGCACCATCGAAGTGGCCCCCCTGGCCTATATGCGGGGCCGCACCCTGAGCTCCTCCTTCATCATCCTGGACGAGGCCCAGAACACCACCGGGGAGCAGATGAAGATGTTCCTCACCCGCTTCGGCTTCGGCAGCAAGATGGTCATCACCGGCGACATCACCCAGATCGACCTGCCTAGCGGCAAGACCAGCGGCCTTAAGGAGGCCGCCCAGGTGCTCAACGGGGTAGAGGGCATAGGCCTCTGCCGCTTCGGCCCCACTGACGTGGTGCGGCACCAGATCGTGGGGGCCATCATCGCCGCCTATGAAGCTCATCACCAAGAGGCTTGAGCAGGAGCGGGTAAGTACCATAGGAGTTAGACAGTGGAAGTTTATTTTGCAAACCAGCAGCAGGCCGTCCCCATTCCGCCCCAGCTGGAGGCCCTCCTCCTGGCCGGCCTGGAGAGCTGCGCCAGCCAGCACCAGGTGGCTGCCGGGGCGGAGGTAGACGTCACCCTGGTGGCTGAGGAGGAGATCCAGCGGCTAAACAGAGACTACCGGGGGGTGGACAGGCCCACCGACGTCCTCTCCTTCGCCTTGGAGGAGGGGGAGGAGGAGCCGGCCCTGGCCCAGGAGCTGCCCCAGCAGCTGTTAGGGGACATCGTCATCTCCGCCCCCGCCGCCGCCCGCCAGGCCCAGGACTACGGCCACAGCCTGGAACGGGAGCTGGTCTACCTGGCCATCCACGGCCTTTTGCACATCTTAGGCTACAATCACGAAACCGAGGAGGAGAAGGCCCTGATGCGGCAGCAGGAGGAGGCGGCCCTGGCCGCCATCCGGCTGTCCCAGGCGGACCTAGGTCTATAAGGATATGAAGATAAGCGCTTTACAGCCCACGGAGCAAAAACTATACCAGGCAGCCCTCCAGGCCCGGGAGCTGGCCTATGCCCCCTACTCCCGCTTCGCCGTAGGGGCCGCCGTACTGACTAACGACGGCCGGATCTTCAGCGGCTGCAATGTGGAGAATGCCTCCTACGGCCTCTCCATCTGTGCGGAGCGCTGCGCCCTCTTCAGCGCCGTGGCCGCCGGCTACCGCTCCTTTGCCGCCCTCTGCGTGGTGGGAGAGGCTCCCCAGCCCCTCTCTCCCTGCGGCGCCTGCCGCCAGGTGATGGCCGAGTTCGGCCTGGAGCGGGTGATCCTGGCCAACACGGAGGGCCAGGCCGCCCTCTACAGGGGGGCCGACCTGCTGCCCTACGCCTTCAGCCTGGAGGCTGCCAGCCATGGAGGGGAGTAAGGCGGGGGCCGCCCACCGCTCCGGCTTCTGCGCCCTGGTGGGGCGGCCTAACGTAGGCAAGTCCACCTTGGTGAACGGCCTCATCGGGCAGAAGATCGCCATCACCAGCCCCCGGCCCCAGACCACCCGCAACAAGATCAGCTGCATCCTCAATACAGAGGGGGCCCAGATCGTCTTCTTAGACACCCCGGGCATCCACAAACCCCAGCATAGGCTGGGCCAGTACATGGTCCAGACCGCCCAGGGCGCCCTGCGGGAGGTAGACGTCATCCTCTTCATCATCGACGTCAGCCAAAAGAAGGGCCCAGGGGAGGAGTACATCCTCCAGCTCCTGCGCCAGGTGGCTACGCCGGTCATCCTGGTGGCCAACAAGATAGACAAGCTGGAGGACAAAAGGGCCCTCCTGGCCCTGCTCCAGGCCTACAGCCACTGCCTGGACTTTGCCGCCCTGGTGCCCCTCTCCGCCCTGCGGGACCAGGACTTCTCCCCCCTAGTGGGGGAGATCCTCCGCCACCTGCCGGAAGGCCCGGCCTACTTCCCTGAGGACCTGGTCACCGACCAGCCGGAGCGGGTCATCGCCGCCGAACTAGTCCGGGAGCAGGTGCTGCTCCGCACCAGGGACGAGGTGCCCCACGCAGTGGCCGTGGAGATAGAAGAATTCAAGGAGCGGGAGCGGGGGGTCTACATCAGGGCCACCATCCTGGTGGAGCGGGACTCCCAGAAGGGCATCATCATCGGCGCCAAGGGGGCCAGGCTGAAGGCGATAGGCCAGGAGGCCCGCCTGGGGCTGGAAGGGCTGCTGGCCTGCCCTGTCTACTTGGATCTGTGGGTGAAGGTGAAGGCCGACTGGCGCAATCAGGAAGGGATGCTGCGCCAGCTAGGCTACAGTGATAAATAAGGAGTGAGGACCTATAGACAGTTATCCCTGGCTGGTCTATCCCCTCTTCGGGGCGGCCACCCTGGCAGTGATCTTCATCAACGGTTTCTTCGTCCTAGCGGAGTACGCCCTGGTCCACAGCCGTAAGGCCAAGCTCTTGGAGCTGTCAGGCCAGGGAGAGAGCCGGGCCCAGGCCGCCCTGGCCATGCTGGAGCGGCAGGATGCCTATTTAAGCAGCATCCAGCTGGGCATTACCGCCTCCAGCGTCCTGCTAGGCCTCTTCTGCGTGCCTCCCTTCCACCGCCTCCTGGCCGGCTGGGGCCTGGAGTCGACCCTGGGCAGCTGGCTGGCCGCCTACCTGCTGGTGGTCTTCGTCCACGTAGTCTTTGCCGAACTGGTGCCCCGCACCATCGCCTTGAACCGCATCGAAGCAGCCGCCATGGGGGTGGCCTATCCTGTAACCCTCTTCTACTACCTTACCTACCCCCTGGTCCTGGTCTGCCACCGGGTGAGCTGGGCCGTCCTAGGCCTCTTGGGCTTCTCCAAGCCGAAGGAGGACCTCTCCGTCAGCGAGGACGAGCTGCGGGAGATCGTCAGCGCCAGCGAGCAGGAGGGGGAGATAGACCATCTAGAAAGCAGTATGATTGAAAACGTCTTCGATTTTTCCGAGCGGGTGGCCAAGGAGATCATGGTCCCCCGGCAGGACATGCTCTGCCTCTACCAGGAGGACAGCCTGGCGGAGAACCTGGCCCAGGTGCGGGCCGGCGGCAAGACCCGCTATCCCCTCTGCGAGGAGGATAAGGATCACGTCATCGGCGTCATCCACGTCCGGGATCTGGTGGACGTGTCCAGCAAGCCTGGCTTCGACCTGCGCCAGGCAGCCCGGCCCATGCTGGTGGTGCCGGAGGCCATGCCGGTGGCCCGGCTCCTGCAGCTGATGCAGCGGGAGCGGGTGCAAATCGCCTTGGTGGCCGATGAATACGGCGGCACTGCCGGCCTGATCACCATGGAGGACCTGGTAGAAGAAATCGTGGGCGAGATCGGCGACCAGGATAGAGGCAAGCAGCCGGAGGCGGAAGACATCCTGCCCCTTCCGGACGGCGGCTACGAATTCGGCGGCTTAGTGCTGCTAGACGACATCAGCCAGCTCCTGCAGATAGAATTCACCGATGCGGAAGAGGACACCATCGGCGGCTACGTCTTCGGCTGCCTGGGCCGTCAGCCCCAGAGCAAGGACAGGGTCTGCGTCGGCGGCTACGCCTTCACCGTCCTGGAAGCCAGAGGCTTCCGGGTGCTGCGGGTGGCCGCCCATCCCCTGCCCCAGGCCTAGGCCATGGGGGAGCTGCTGAAGACGGAGGCCATCATCCTGCGGGTGACCGATTACGGAGACAGCAATAAGCAGGTGCTGTGCTACAGCCTGGATCACGGCAAGCTCCGCTTTGCCGCCTATGGAGCCAAGTTCTCCAAAAGCGTCAGGGGGCGGCTCCTCCAGCCCTTCGCACAGCTGCAGCTGGAACTGGTCCTGGGTCAGCGGGTGCACAAGCTGGTGAACTGCGAGCTGGCCCGGCTGCCCCAGGCCTTGGATATGCGGCAACTGGCCTACGCCGCGGTGCTGACGGAGTTGTGCGACCTGCTGACTGAGGATCAGGCCCCCCAGGCCTCCATCTACCAGCTGCTCCAGGAAGGCCTCCAAGCGGTGAAGGAGCACAATCCCCGCCTGGTAGCCCTGGCCTTCGCCGTCCAGCTTTTGCGCCTGTGCGGCTTCGCCCCTGCCCTGGAGCGCTGTGCCTGCTGCCAAAGGCCTTTGGCGCCGGAGGAGGAGGCCGCCTTCAGCTGTAACCAAGGGGGAGCTCTGTGCCAGGACTGCGCCGCCCAGCTGGGGGACGGGGAGGCCTTTCCCGCCCCTGCCCGGACCTTCTTCCGCCAGCTGGACCGGCTGGATCTGCGCCAGCCCCCCTCCTTCAGTGTGAAGGGCGGCACCCTGCTGGCCACGGAGAAGGTGCTGGGCCACTACCTCCTCAGCCTCACCGAGCGCCCCCTCAACAGCCTGGCCTTCATCCAGGAGCTGAGCCTGTGAGGCCGGCCCTCGGCCCAGCTGGATATTTTGTTGACAAGCCACAGGGAAATGTCTATACTATAGACATGCGATGAGGAAGAGGAGTAACCTGCGACTCCAGCGAGCTGGTACGGTGGAAGACAGCAAGGCAGGCCAAGGCGCTTCGGAGCGAAAGTGGATAGAGGAGAAAGCGGGCCGGTCCCTGGCTGCAGGCTGGGAGCTGGCCAAGCAGGGTGGAACCGCGGAGCCAGGCACCTTCGTCCCTGTAACACATGTTATGGGGCGGAAGGGGCCTTTTCTCTTTCCCGCCCCCGCCTGAATAAGAGCTAGAGGAGGCATTATGGACTTTCAGACCATCATCTTGAAGCTGCAAAACTTTTGGGCCAAGCAGGGCTGCGTCATGGCCCAGCCCTACGACATCGAGAAGGGCGCCGGCACCATGAATCCCTCCACCTTTTTACGGGTGCTGGGGCCGGAGCCCTGGCGGGTAGGCTACGTAGAGCCCTCCCGCCGGCCGGCGGACGGCCGCTACGGGGACAACCCTAACCGGCTCTTCCAGCACCACCAGTACCAGGTGATTATGAAGCCCTCCCCGGAAAACATCCAAGACCTCTACCTCCAGAGCCTGGCGGAGCTGGGCCTGCGCCAGGAGGAGCACGACATCCGCTTCGTAGAGGACAACTGGGAGTCTCCCACCTTGGGGGCCTGGGGCCTGGGCTGGGAGGTGTGGCTGGACGGGATGGAGATCACCCAGTTCACCTACTTCCAGCAGGTCGGCTCCCTGGACCTGAAGCCCATCAGCGTCGAGATCACCTACGGCCTGGAGCGGATCGCCATGTACATCCAAGGGGTGGAGAATGTGTTCGACATCAAGTGGGTGGGGGAAGTGACCTACGGAGACGTGTTCCACAGCAACGAGGTGGAGCAGTCCTACTACAACTTCCAGGTGGCCGACACCGCCCTCCTCTTCGACCTCTTCGACAAGTACGAGGCCGAGGCCAAGAGGGTGATAGAGCTGGGCTACGTCCACCCTGCCTACGACTACGTGCTGAAATGCTCCCACACCTTCAATCTGCTAGACTCCCGGGGGGCCATCTCCGTCTCGGAGCGCACCGCCTACATCGCCCGGGTGCGGGCCATGGCCCGGCTCTGCGCCGCCGCCTATGTGCAACAGAGAGAAGCCCTCTCCTATCCCCTGCTTAAGAAGGAGGCCCGCTAACGATGGAAAAACTGCTTTTTGAAATCGGCACTGAAGAAATACCGGCCAAGTTCATGCCCGCCAGCCTCAGCCAGCTGCAAGGCCTGGCAGAGAAGAAGCTCAGCGAGCAGCGCATCCCCTACGCCAGCGTCCAGGTGTACGGCACTCCCCGCCGCCTCACCTTCATAGCGGAGGGGGTGGCGGAAAAGCAGGAGGACGCCCTGAAGGAGGCCAAGGGCCCCTCGGTGAAGATCGCCTATGTGAACAAGCTGCCCAGCAAGGCTGCCGTAGGCTTCGCCCGCAGCCAGGGGGTGGCAGTGGAAGACCTGCTGGAGAAGGACGGCTATGTTTACGCCGTCAAGCACATCGAAGGCCAGGCCACCCTGGAGCTGCTCCCCGCCCTGCTGCAGGACATCATCCACAGCCTCACCTTCCCTAAGACCATGCGCTGGGCGGACCACGACTTCCGCTTCGTCCGGCCCATCCGCTGGCTGGTGGCCCTCTTCGGGGACAAGATAGTGCCCCTGGAAATTACCGGCGTCAAGTCCGGCCGCATCTCCCGGGGCCACCGCTTCCTGCGGGCGCCCCTGGAAAAGAAGGATGTTAAAAGCTTCCTGAACAGCGTAGCCTCCAAGGCGGTGAACGCCGCCGCCACCGCCCACAGCGACAGCTACGGCCTGGTGGTCCTCAGCAAGGCCGATGATTACCAACGGCTGCTACGGGCCAACTACGTGATGGTGGATCAAAACGAGCGGCGGGAGCTGATCCGCCGCCAGGTCACCGAGCTGGCTGCCGCCGAGGGGGGCCATGCGGAGATCAATCCGGACCTGTTAGAAGAGGTCACCTACCTGGTAGAGTGGCCTACCGCCCTCTGCGGCAGCTTCGCCAAGGGCTTCCTCGCCCTGCCCAAGGAATGCGTCATCACCCCTATGCGGGAGCACCAGCGCTACTTCCCGGTGCTGAAGGAGGACGGCAGCCTGCTGAACAAGTTCATCACCGTCTGCAACGGGGATGACCGCCACCTGGCGGTGGTGGCTCACGGCAACGAAAGGGTGCTGCGGGCCCGGCTCTCCGATGCGGAGTTCTTCTTCAAAGAAGACCGGCATGCCAGTCTGGCCAGCCGCTTAGAGAAGCTGAAGGCCGTCTCCTTCCAGGAGGGGCTGGGGAACATGGAGGACAAGAGCCGCCGCCTGGTGAAGGAGGCCCAAACCCTGGCCTTCGCCTTGAACAGCTCCGTCGACCAAGGGAAGCTGGAGCGGGCCGCCCTCCTTTCCAAGTGCGACCTGGTCACCAACATGGTGGTGGAGTTCACCGAGCTGCAGGGAGTGATGGGCCGGGAATACGCCAAGCTGGACGGGGAAGACCCGGCCGTAGCCCAGGCCGTCTACGAGCACTACCTGCCTCGCTTCGCCGGGGACGAACTGCCTAAGACCCCCCTGGGCCGCATCCTCAGCATCGCCGACAAGGTGGACAACATCGCCGCCACCTTCAGCCGGGGCCTGGCCCCCAGCGGTTCCCAGGATCCTTACGCCCTGCGGCGGCAGGCCCTGGGCATCATCAACATCCTCATCGACGGCAACCTCCACCTAGGCCTGGCCAAGCAGCTGGTTGCCACCCTCTACCTTTTGAACCTGCCGGCAGAGAAGACGGGCACCCTCCTGCCCCAGATCCTGGGCTTCATCAAGCTCCGCCTCCGCAACCTCCTCATCGACCAGGGCCTGCGCTACGACGCGGTAGATGCCGCCCTGGCAGACCAGCGGGCCGATGACGTGGCGGACATCTACGCCCGGGCCCGGGCCCTCAACACCTTCGTAGCCGGGGAGGAGGCCCCTGCCCTAGTCCAGGCCGCCACCCGGGTGGCCAACCTGTGGGGCAAGGCGGAGGGGGAAAGCGCCATCAACCCCCTCCTCTTCACCCAGCAGGAGGAGCGGGAGCTGTACGCCAAGGTGCAGGAGCTGACACCCCTGGTGATGGCCGCCACGGTGAAGTACCAGTATCCCCAGGTGCTGCGCCTGGCCTGCGGCCTGACCCAGCCCATCGACGCCTTCTTCCAAGCCGTGCTGGTCATGGACCAGGACGAGAAGGTGCGGGCCAACCGGCTGGCCCTGCTGGCCGCCGTCCACGACCTGACCCACGCCGTAGGCGAGCTCAGCTGTCTGGTGCTGTAGGCCCCAGCCCGAAAATTTTCTTGACAAGCCTCCTAGGCTGATGGTAGAATAAAAAGTCCCTAGGTATAATAGCTTTTGCACTGGGTCAGTGGTTGAACGGGAGCAAGGCGGCAGACTGGAGTCGGCCCCTTCTCCCGTTTTTTGTAGGTAAGGCTTGTAGCAGAAAGGATGAAGCGTGCATGTTTAAACTGGTTCCCGTAGGTGAACGGAAGCGTTACAGCTACGCCAGAATCAACGAAGTCTTGGCCATGCCCCACCTTATCGACATCCAAAGGAAGTCCTATGAGTGGTTTTTGCAAAAGGGCCTGATGGAAATCTTCCGGGATATATCCCCCATCAAAGACTTCACCGGCAACATCGAGCTGAGCTTCGAAAAGTTCTACTTTGAAGAACCTAAGCACAGTATGGAAGAGTGCAAGGAGAGGGACGAGACCTATTCCGCCCCCCTCAAGGTTACTGTGCGCCTTTCGGACAAGGCCGGCGGCACTGTGAAGGAAACCGACGTCTTCATGGGGGACTTCCCCAAGATGACGGACACCGGCACCTTCATCATCAACGGCGCTGAGCGGGTCATCGTCAGCCAGTTGGTCCGCTCCCCCGGGGTCTACTACAGCGTGGACGTGGACGCCAGCGGCAAGAGGCTGTACGGCACCACCGTCATCCCCAACCGGGGGGCCTGGATGGAGTACGAAACTGATTCTAACGACGTAATCTACGCCCGCATGGACAGGACGCGCAAGCTGCCGGCCACCACCTTGCTACGGGCCCTAGGCCTCTCTAAGAATGAGGATATGTACGGCCTCTTCGGCGAGAGCCATGCCCTTAAGCAGACCCTGGGCAAGGATAACACCAAAGAACAGGACGAGGCCCGCTTGGAGGTTTACAAGAAACTGCGGCCAGGGGAGCCTGCCCTGCTGGAGAACGCCATCGCCCTGATCGAGGCCAGCTTTTTTGACCGGAAGCGCTACGACCTGGCAGCCGTAGGCCGCTACAAGCTCAATCAGAAGCTGGGCTGGCGGAACCGGCTGGAGGGCACCGTGCTGGCTGAGCCCATGGTGGACCTTAGGACGGGGGAGGTGGTCTTCCCCGCCGGCACCAAGATGAACCTGGCGAACCTGGACAGGGTGGAAGAAAGCGGCATCTACGCCGCCCAGGGCCTCTACCACATCAATATCCAAGAGCACAGCGGCCCTATGCGCCTCCTCTTCACCGGGGGCATCCCCGCCGAGCAGCGGACCATTACCGTAGACGACATCTTTGCCTCCTTCGGCTACCTGCTGAACCTGATGGACGGCCACGGCCGGGGAGACGACATAGACCACTTAGGCAACCGCCGGGTGCGCTGCGTAGGGGAGCTGTTGCAGAACCAGTTCCGCATCGGCCTGGCCAGGATGGAAAGGGTGGTCAAGGAGAGGATGACCATCCAGGACGCCGAGGTCATCACCCCCCAGGCCCTGATCAATATCCGCCCGGTGGTGGCTGCCATCAAGGAGTTTTTCGGCAGCAGCCAGCTCTCCCAGTTCATGGACCAGAACAACCCCCTGGCGGAGCTGACCCACAAGCGCCGCCTCAGCGCCCTGGGCCCTGGCGGCCTCTCCCGGGAGCGGGCCGGCTACGAGGTGCGGGACGTGCACAACTCCCACTACGGCCGGATGTGCCCCATCGAGACCCCTGAAGGGCCCAACATCGGCCTCATCGGCTCCCTGGCCACCTACGCCCGGATCAACGAGTACGGCTTCATCGAGACCCCCTACCGGGTGGTGGACAAGGCCCACAAGCGGGTTACCGACGTCACCCACTACATGACCGCCGACAAGGAAGACCGCTACATCATCGCCCAGGCCAACGAGCCCTTGGACGAGAACGGCTACTTCCTAGGGGAAAGGGTTACCGCCCGGCGCAAGGATGACGTGCTGAGCCTGCCTCCCGAGCGGGTGGACTACATGGACGTATCCCCTAAGCAGGTAGTGTCCATAGCCACCGCCCTCATCCCCTTCTTAGAGAATGACGATGCCAACCGGGCCCTGATGGGCGCCAACATGCAGCGGCAGGCAGTGCCCCTCCTCTGCACCCAGGCCCCCATTATCGGCACCGGCATGGAGTACAAGGTGGCGGTGGACAGCGGCGTCTGCGTGCTGGCCAAGCGCTCCGGGGTAGTCACCAAGGTCACCGGCGACGAGATAGAGGTGCGGACCGACGACGGCAGCCGGGATAAGTACAAGCTACTGAAGTTCAAACGCTCCAACCAGGGCACCTGCATCAACCAACGGCCCATCGTCTTCAAGAACGACCGGGTCAACGCCGGCCAGGTGCTGGCTGACGGCCCGGCTACGGATCACGGGGAGCTGGCCCTGGGCCACAACGTGATCGTGGCCTACATGCCCTGGGAGGGTTACAACTACGAAGACGCGGTCCTCTTGAATGAGGACCTGGTCAAGGCCGACGTCTTCACCTCCATCCACATCGAAGAGTACAACTGCGACGCCCGGGACACCAAGCTAGGCAAGGAAGAGATCACCCGGGAAATCCCCAACGTATCGGAAGAAGCCCTCAAGGACTTGGACGAGAAAGGCATCATCCGGGTGGGGGCCGAGGTGCGGCCGGGAGACATCCTGGTAGGCAAGGTCACCCCTAAGGGCGAGACGGAGCTGACAGCGGAAGAGCGGCTGCTGCGGGCCATCTTTGGCGAGAAGGCCAGGGAGGTGCGGGACAGCTCCCTGCGGGTGCCCCACGGGGAGGCCGGTAAGATCGTCAGCATCAAGGTCTTCAGCCGGGAGAACAACGACGAGCTGCCCCCCGGCATCAACGAGCAGGTGCGGGTGCACATCGCCCAGAAGCGGAAGATCTCCGAAGGGGACAAGATGGCCGGCCGCCACGGCAACAAGGGCGTAGTCAGCCGCATCATGGCCCGGGAGGACATGCCCTTCCTGCCTTCGGGGGAGCCGGTCCACATCGTCCTGAACCCCCTGGGCGTGCCCAGCCGTATGAATATCGGCCAGATCCTGGAGAACCACCTAGGCTGGGCGGCCCGCTCCCTAGGCATGATGATAGAGAACAATGCGGAGGGGCTGGTGGAGAAGCTGGCCCACTACGGTTACGACTACGATAAGTACGGCATGCCGGAGACGGTGGAGATAGACAAGTTCGGCGACCAAAGCATCCGGGCGGTGCAGATCTCCGTGCCGGTCTTCGACGGCGCCAAGGAGAAGGACATCGCCACGGCCCTGGAACTGGCCGGCATCGACAAGATAGCCAAGACCACCATCTACGACGGCCGCAGCGGCGAACCCTTCGATAACAAGGTTACGGTAGGCCTCACCTACATGTTGAAGCTCCACCACCTGGTAGATGACAAGATCCACGCCCGCAGCACCGGCCCCTACTCCCTGGTAACCCAGCAACCCCTGGGCGGCAAGGCCCAGTTCGGCGGCCAGCGCTTCGGCGAGATGGAGGTTTGGGCCCTGGAGGCCTACGGGGCCGCCCACACCCTGCAGGAGATCCTCACGGTCAAGTCTGACGACGTGGTAGGCAGGGTGAAGACCTACGAGGCCATCGTGAAGGGGGAGAACGTGCCCGACCCAGGCATCCCCGAATCCTTCAAGGTGCTGGTGAAGGAGCTGCAGTCCATCGGCCTAGACATCAAGGTCCTGGACGAGGACGACGAAGAGATCTCCCTCAAGGATACTGATGAGGACATCGAGGCCACCGCCCGCAGCATCGACCTGGACATCGGCGGCCAGATGGGCGGCGAAGCCTATGAGGGCTACGGCGACTTTAACGAAGAAGAGGCAGGGGAGGCAGAGGAAGAGGAGGATACTGAGGACGTTATCGCCGACATCGGCAACTTCTCGGTGGATCCAGATCCAGCCTTCGCCGGCCAGGAAGACTATGACGACCCGGGGGACTACGGCTCTCAGCAGGAGGAGGCCTATCCTGAGGACTACGACGAAGGAGACTCCTACGAGGATGGGGCTGTCGACCCTGATGAGCAGGCTGCTGACAGAGAGTAAGAAGGGGGCGGATTATTCTTGTTAGACGTCAACAATTTCGTATCTATGCGTATCAGCCTGGCTTCTCCTGAGCAGATTAGGAACTGGTCCTACGGGGAGGTCAAGAAGCCGGAGACCATCAACTATAGAACCCTGAAGCCGGAGCGGGACGGCCTCTTCTGCGAGCGCATCTTCGGCCCCACCAAGGACTGGGAGTGCCACTGCGGCAAGTACAAGCGGATCCGCTACAAGGGCATCATCTGCGACAAGTGCGGCGTAGAGGTCACCCGCAGCAAGGTGCGCCGGGACAGGATGGGCCACATCGAGTTGGCCGCCCCTGTGTCCCACATCTGGTACTTTAAGGGCATACCCAGCCGTATGGGCCTGATCCTGGACATCTCCCCCCGCAACTTGGAGAAGGTGCTGTACTTCGCCCAGTACCTGGTGCTGGATCCAGGCGAAACGGACCTGGAAAAGAAGCAGCTGCTCACCGAGCAGGAGTACAAGGAAGCCAGGGATAAGTACGGCGACGGCTTCCGGGTAGGCATGGGAGCCCAGGCTATCAAGGAGCTGTTGCAGGAGATCGACCTAGAGCAGCTCACCGCCCAGCTGCGGGCGGAGATGCGGGAGGCCAGCGGCCAGAAGAAGGTCAGGGCGGTGCGCCGCCTAGAGGTGTGCGAGGCCTTCCTGAAGTCTGGCAACAGGCCGGAGTGGATGATCTTAGACGTAGTACCGGTAATACCGCCGGAGCTGCGGCCCATGGTGCAGTTGGACGGGGGCCGTTTCGCCACCTCGGACTTGAACGATCTCTACCGCCGGGTGATCAACCGCAACAACCGTTTAAAGAGGCTCTTAGAGCTCCACGCCCCTGACATCATCGTCCGCAACGAGAAGCGGATGCTGCAGGAGGCGGTGGACGCCCTCATCGACAACGGCCGCCGGGGCAGGGCGGTCACCGGCCCTGGCAACAGGCCCTTAAAATCCCTCTCCGACATGTTGAAGGGGAAGCAGGGCCGGTTCCGCCAGAACCTGTTAGGCAAGCGGGTGGACTACTCAGGCCGTAGCGTCATCGTGGTAGGGCCGGAGCTGAAGATGCACCAGTGCGGCCTGCCCAAGGAGATGGCCCTGGAGCTGTTCAAGCCCTTCGTGATGAAGCGGCTGATCAACGCCGGCCAGGCTAACAATATTAAAAGCGCCAAGCGGATGGTAGAGCGGGCCAATGACGCGGTGTGGGATGTGCTGGAAGAGGTGATCAAGGAGCACCCGGTACTGCTGAACAGGGCCCCCACCCTTCACCGGCTGGGCATCCAGGCCTTTGAGCCCATCCTCAGCGAGGGCCGGGCCATCAAGCTCCATCCCCTGGTATGTACCGCTTATAACGCCGACTTTGACGGGGACCAGATGGCCGTCCACCTGCCCCTCTCTGCCGAGGCCCAGGCGGAGGCCCGGGTGCTGATGATGTCGGTGAACAACATCCTGGCGCCTAAGGACGGCAGCCCGGTAGCCGTGCCCACCCAGGACATGGTGCTAGGCAGCTACTACCTGACCATCGTCAAGGAGGGGGCCAAGGGGGAGGGGAAGCGCTTCTGCAGCGTTGACGAGGCCCAGCTGGCCTACTTCCACGGCTATGTGGATCTCCAGGCCCGGATCAAGGTCTACATCCCCAACAGCCACATTGCGGACGAGCCCTCAGACGAGGGGCAGAGCCTGGTTACCACCACCGTAGGCAACACCATCTTCAACGGGGAGCTGCCTAAGGAGCTGCGCTACTACCACAAGGAGCAGGACGGCCAGGGCGGGGAAGAGTGGCACCTAGGCAAGCTGATCGACAAGGACGAGCTAGGCAAGTTAGTGGCCAAGGCCCACCAGCTGTACGGCAACCTAGGCACGGCCCAGGTGCTGGACATAGTGAAGCGGATAGGCTACGACAGCGCCTGCAAGTCCGGCATCTCCATCGCCACCAGCGACATCCAGATCCCTGCGGAAAAGAGCCAGATCCTAGAGGCTACCGAGAAAGAGGTAGACAGGACGGAGCGACTCTACCGGCGGGGCCTCCTCTCCTACGAAGAGCGGTACCGCAAGGTCATCGACCTGTGGACCGATACCACCAAGGATATCAAAGACAGGCTCATGAGCCACACCATGGACCGCTTCAACCCGGTCTTCATGATGTCGGCCTCCGGCGCCCGGGGCAACGAGCAACAGATCAGGCAGCTGGCCGGCATGCGGGGCCTGATGGCAGACCCCTCCGGCCGCATTATCGACCGGCCTATCAAGTCTAACTTCCGGGAAGGCCTGACCATCCTGGAGTACTTCATCTCCACCCACGGAGCCAGGAAGGGCCTGGCGGACACCGCCCTGCGGACGGCGGACTCCGGCTACCTGACCCGCCGCCTGGTGGATGTGGCCCAGGACGTAATCGTCAGGGAGGAAGACTGCGACATCGTGAACCTGAACCTGGTGCGGGAGCGGAACAGGCTGTACAAGGTGGTGGTGGGCTGCAGTCCTAGCAAGCTGAAGGAGAACATCTGCGGCCGCACCCTGGCCAGCAGCGTGCTCAGCGCCGAAGGGGAGATCCTGGCCGAGGCCGACACCCTGCTTACGGAGGAGCTCTTCGACCGGCTCCTAGCCGCCAAGGTGGAGCAGCTCAGCCTCTATCCCAAGGACGAGAAGGCCGGCGGCGACAATGAGGCGGTGCGGATCAATATCAGCGATGAGTACGCCAACCAGGTGCTGGAGGACAACATCCTCCGTAGCTATGAAGGCAAGGAAGTGGCCGAGGACGTAGTCAACGAGTACGGCGAGGTGCTGGCCCAGGCCGGCAGCAGCCTGACCCGGGAGCTGCTGGAGGGGCTGCTCTTAGACGGCAGCGTCAGGGGCCTGCACATCCGCAACAACGAGATCGCCGGCATCGAGGTGGAAGCCATCACCGAAGCCTCCAATACCGACAAGGTTACGGTCATCGAATCCCTCCACGACCGGATTATCGGCCGCAACCTGGCAGAGGACATCCTAGACGAAGAGGGCAACGTCCTCTACGCCAGCAACCAGTACATTACCGAGCCTATAGCCCAGGACATCTGCAACAGGCGGGAGAAGGTGCGGATCCGCAGCGTCCTCACCTGTAAGGCGAAGTTCGGCGTCTGCCGCAAGTGCTACGGCCGCAACCTGGCCACCGGCAAGAACGTGGACGTAGGGGAGGCGGTGGGCACCATCGCCGCCCAGTCCATAGGCGAGCCTGGCACCCAGCTCACCATGCGTACCTTCCACACGGGCGGCGTGGCCGGCGGCGACGACATCACCCGAGGCCTGCCCAGGGTGGAGGAACTGTTTGAGGCCCGCAAGCCCAAGCACCCCGGCCTGTTGACGGAATGCGCAGGCACGGTCCAGCTGAAGGAGGCGGAAAGTAAGCGCACCATCAGCATCGTGGATGAGAACGGGCTGGAGGTGAAAAAGTACGACATTTCCTACGGGGCCAAGCTGTCCGTCAAGGAAGGCCAGGCAGTGGCAGTAGGGGACCGGCTCACCGAGGGCTCCCTCAACCCCCACGACGTGCTGCGGATCAGCGGCGTCAGCGCCGTACAGAACTACCTGGTTTCCCAGGTGGTCAGCGCCTACAAGGAGCAGGGCGTAGGCATCAACTCCAAGCACATCGAAGTGATGGTGCGGCAGATGATGCGGAAGATCCGGGTAGAGGA
The DNA here is from genome assembly GCA_964641395.1 of uncultured Phascolarctobacterium sp. Taxonomy (GTDB): domain Bacteria; phylum Bacillota; class Negativicutes; order Acidaminococcales; family Acidaminococcaceae; genus CANQBR01. Next base: position 33,224 of record CAZXKQ010000006.1, read on the forward strand.
CGTAGGGGATACGGATATGCTGCCGGATGAATACGTGGATATCGGCGATTTCGAGGCGGAGAACGCCCGCATCCTGGAAGAGGGGAAGGAGCCGGCCAAGGGCAGGCCCATGCTGCTAGGCATCACCAAGGCCTCCCTGGCCACCGACAGCTTCCTTTCCGCCGCCTCCTTCCAAGAGACCACCAGGGTGCTCACCGACGCAGCCATCAAGGGCAAGGTAGACCCTCTGCTGGGCTTGAAGGAGAACGTGATCATCGGCAAGCTCATCCCCGCCGGCACCGGCATGACCCGCTACCGGGACGTGCAGATCAAGTACAACCTGCCCCAGGCCCCCCAGCCTGAAGAGGGGGAGGAACTGGAGGCTGAGCCCCTGCCTGAGGGGGAGGAGCTAGCCTCTGAGCCCCTGACGGAAGGGACGGCCCCCTTGGCAGACGGAGCCCCGGAGCAGGCCTAGACAGGCAGGCAGCGGCCGTCCCTCCACAGAGGGGCGGCTGCCGGGGAAAATACTGTTGTCAGCCCTAGGGCCTTTGTGGTACAATACCTCAGTATCGAAGAGAAGGAGGCAGCAGCCGTGCTGGTAGCTATACTGGTAGTCCTAGAAGTCATCGTCTGCGTGGCCCTGATCGCCGCCGTGCTTATGCAGTCAGGCAAGGGGGGCGTAGGCAGCACCTTCGGCGGCGGCGAGGGCAGTTATTTTGGCAAGGGTAACGACCTAGACTCGGTGCTGGCCAAGGCCACCATCCTGCTAGGCTGCGCCTTCGCCATCATCACCCTGGCCCTGGCCAAGATCAACGCCTAGGCTGCGCCGTCGTTCCATTGTTTTGAAGAGGGTCCGCCCTCCTGCACTTTTAGCTTCCAAATAATTTTAGAAAGGGGTTTAAGGATTTTGAGTTATCTGGTAATCTCCATCATCGTAGGCCTGTTGGCGCTGGCGGTGGCCGGCCTGCTGAGCAGCGCCATCGGCAAGGCATCAGCCGGCAACCAGCGGATGCAGGAAATATCCGGCTACATCCATGAAGGGGCCATGGCCTTCCTCTACCGTGAGTACAAGGCCCTCTCCGTCTTCGTAGTGGTGGTGGCCGCCATCATCGCCTTCTTCCTGTCGCCCCTCACTGCCATCTGCTTCGCCTGCGGGGCCGTCTTCTCCGTCAGTGCCGGCTACATCGGCATGACTGTGGCCACTAAGGCCAATGTGCGCACGGCGGAGGCCGCCCGGCACGGCATGCCGGAGGCCTTGAAGATCGCCTTCTCCGGCGGCGCCGTCATGGGCCTGGGGGTAGTAGGCCTAGGCATAGTAGGCGTGGCTGCCGCCTATATGGTGTTCAACGATATCAACATAGTCACCGGCTTCGGCCTGGGGGCTAGCTCCATCGCCCTCTTCGCCAGGGTAGGCGGCGGCATCTACACCAAGGCCGCCGACGTAGGCGCCGACCTGGTAGGCAAGGTGGAAGAGGGGCTGCCGGAGGACGACCCCCGCAACCCTGCCACCATAGCCGATAACGTAGGCGACAACGTAGGCGACGTGGCCGGCATGGGTGCCGACCTCTTCGAGTCCTACGTAGGGGCCATTATCTCCGCCATCACCCTGGGGGCCGTGGCCTATCCTAACGGTGAAGGGGTTATGTTCGTCTTTGAGCTGGCCTTCGCCGGCATCATCGCCTCCCTGCTAGGGGTGGCCTATGCCCGCAGCAGCAAGTCTAACAACCCTCAGGCTGCCTTGAACCATGGCACCTACGTAGGCGGCATCGTGGTCATCGCCGCCGCCTACTACCTGTCCACCACCATCTTCGGCAGCGCCAGCGCCTTCGTGGCCATAGCCAGCGGCCTGGTGGTGGGCCTCCTGATCGGCAAGATCACCGAGGTCTTCACCTCTGCTGACTACAGTTCCGTGAAGAAGATTGCCCGCCAGTCAGAGACCGGCCCGGCCACCACCATCATCTCCGGCTTGGCAGTAGGCATGTACTCCACCTTCCTGCCTATGATCTTCATCTGCATCGGCGTCATCCTCTCCTTCTTCACCATGGGCGGCGCCGCTGACGCCAACATGGGCCTCTACGGCATCGCCCTGGCCGCCGTAGGCATGCTGTCCACCACCGGCCTCACCGTAGCGGTGGACGCCTACGGCCCCATCGCCGACAATGCCGGCGGTATTGCGGAGATGTCCGAGCTGCCTCCTGAGGTGCGGGAGATCACCGACACCCTGGACTCGGTAGGCAACACCACTGCCGCCATCGGTAAGGGCTTTGCCATCGGCAGTGCGGCCCTCACCGCCCTGGCCCTCTTCTCTGCTTACGCCCACGTAGTGGGGTTGAAGACCATCGACCTGTTGAACCCGGTCACCCTCATCGGCCTCTTCATCGGCGCTGTGCTGCCCTTCGTCTTCGGGGCCATGACCATGGAGTCTGTAGGCAAGGCTGCCTACCAGATGATTGAAGAGGTGCGGCGGCAGTTCCACGAGATCCCCGGCCTGCTGGAAGGCAAAGCTAGGGCCGACTACCAGAAGTGCGTAGACATCTCCACTGCTGCTGCCCTCCACGAGATGATCATGCCCGGCATCATCGCCATCGTGGCCCCCCTGCTGATGGGCTTCCTCTTCGGCACCGAAGCTCTAGGCGGCCTGATCGGCGGCGCCCTAGCCAGCGGCGTGCTGGTGGCCATCCTGATGGCCAACGCCGGCGGCGCCTGGGATAACGCCAAGAAGTTCGTAGAGGCCAGCGGCAAGAAGCACACCCCCCTCCACGACGCTACCGTAGTAGGAGATACGGTAGGGGATCCCTTCAAGGATACCTCCGGACCGGCTATGAACATCCTCATCAAGCTGATGACCATCGTAGCCCTGGTCTTCGCCCCGGTGCTGGCAGCCCATGGGGGCTTGCTGTTGAACCTGTTTAAGTGAGGCTGAAGCCCTCGTCCCCCCGCCCGCCGGCTAGGCGGGCGGGTTTGTATTATAGGGTTCAAGGGCAGCAGGGTCTCCCTGGCGGCAGGAGAGGGGCCTGTTTCAGGGGCGGCGGCCTCAGCTTTGGCTGCTGCAGGCTGAGAAAAAACTTTCCCCGGCGGGTCTATTTAGAGGGGGCAGGCTATTTTTTTACGATATCTTGTGGTATAATAAAAAACGGTATAGATAAAAATTCCCTGGGCCCTGTCCGTGCAGGGGGGATAGGAGGTAGTCGAAATGTATAAAAAAATGGCCAGTCTGGCCCTGGCAGCGCTTTTTTCTTTCACTGTGGCCGCTCCGGCCTGGGCTGCTGAGGATGATGCTCCCGCTGCGGACAAGATGGCTGCTATGGAGAAGCTGCTCTACGGTACGGAGCAGACCGGCTCCCTGTTGCAGCGCATCGACAGCCTGGAAGACGATGTGTACGGCGCTGCTACCGGCAACGCCATTCTGGACAGGATTGATAACCTTAGTGACTACTTGCAAGGGGGGCCGGAGCGGGCCGATGCCAGCTTCAGCACCCGTTTAAACGTGGTTGAGTGGCGGTTGAGCAACACCCAGGGCAGCGGTTCCGCTAAGAGCCGGGTAGAAGAGTTAGAGAAGCTGGTAGACGGCACCACCAAGACCGGCGCCCTCAGCGCCCGCCTAGACGAGCTGCTCAAGCTGGCCTCCTTCGAGAACGCCCTGGTGCCGGTGCAGAAGGTGACCCTGCCCCTTAACACCGTCATCAAGATCGAGTTTACCGAGGGTCTCTCCACCCGCCAGAGCCGGGCCGGGGATCCGGTGAAGTTCAAGGCCGCCGACAACTACTACGCCAACGAAGTACTGGTTATCCCCAAGGGGGCCAACGGCCTAGGCACTATTAAGAAGGTGGTGCAGCCGGGCATCTTCGGCAAGGACGGCCGCATCGACATCGAGTTCAGCCACATCAAGGGCATTGACGGCACCGATATACCCGTCACCATGGGGGATCTAGCCAAGCAGCAGGCTATGAGCATAGCCGGGGCGGCCGGGGCCACCATCGGCGGCATGGTCATCCTGGGACCCATCGGCGCCGTAGGGGGAGCCTTTGTGAAGGGGGCGCCGGCCATTATCAACGTAGGCAACGCCACCTTCGTGCAGACCTCTGCTGATACGGATCTCCAAGGAGTGGTGTGCGAGGTGGAGAGCGCCAGCTAGGCCTTAGTTCCTGACTGTTTATGACGCCTTGTCCGAGGCTGCCCTGCCGGGCAGCTGGGCAGGGCGTTTTCTGTACTTAAAGTTGCTTTAGCCGTCAGCAGGCGATGGGGCCTGGCTGGCGGTTTTTTGCTGGGGGAAAAGAGGCTCGCTCCTTCTGACAACAGATGCAAACTACATTTATAGTATGAACCATCAAGAGGGGAGGAGACGGGGTTTGAGGCGGAGGGGAGAGGGGGCGCTCCCGGTTCGTTTTGGCCCAGTGCGTGAATTCCGCACCATTATCCATTTGGATGATCTGCGAACAGTAGCCGAAGCGCTTGATAGCCCTAGTGAAGAAGTCTTCGCTTGAATAGCTGCTTTGCTCCATTTAGTGGTAGATGAAGCGTTCCCGGGAAGCCTCGTCAATTATGGCGTACCGGTAGAACTTCTGGAGGATCTGGCCAATCAGCAGGATGTGAGGCCGTACAGTACGTCCATCTGCCATTTTAGGCGTATCATAGAACTTAGACTTTTAGGCCTTTTCTTAACGGAAACTTTTTTTAATACGAGACGGCGGCTGATTCGGTAGAAGGAGCGGGGTTGCGGGAATGACCCTTGAACTTTTTCAGTTTCCTGTAGGGCTCGCAATTGAAGCTTCCAGGGTTCCTGCACAGGTAGTTCTTCATAAAACAGAGCTTTTCCTAGGTATACGGCTTAGGATGAGGGGTTTGTCACGGAGAGATTTTATTGTACCATCTAACCTCTTGTTTCAGCGCATAAGGGAGGATTTAGAAATATGGCAGTGCCTGATGATGAAGGCGATGCTGACGCCGGAGCGGTACAGATGGACGGCGTGGTATATAGTTTTTAATTCATGTAGCAAATATCGTTGTGAATGTAGAATACTATTCATGACGGTTGAGGCTCCTCCTATGGAAGTTTTGTGTGTTAATTAACATTCTGTAGGACTCAACGTCTTTGTATAGTGGGGAGTGTCACATTAATTGTAACTCTACACAGTGCTTGGGGGGAACTTTGCCCCCGGCCTTGCCTGATTGAGGATTTTATTGTATTATTGTATCATGGCAAATGATAAGCAGAAGCGCGGCGTAACAGCGCGCTAACTCAGGAGGCAGAGCATGAAAGCAAAGTATGGCCCCAGTCTCTTCCTAGCCCTGGCCTTGGCGCTCCTCAGCCTGGCCACCGCCTGGGCCGCCCCCTTGGATTACAGCCAGCCCGGCAATTGGGCCTGGGCGGAACAGGCCCAGCAAAAAGAAAGGCCTGCCGATGTCTTCCTCATCGCCCCTACGGTGGCCGGAGGGGGACAGGCTGTGGAAGGGAACGCAGACGTACAAGACGAGGCTTGGCGCCAGGCGGTACAGGGAGCCCTGGCCGGCCAGCTGGGCCTCTACCAGCAGGTGGCGGCCTGCTTCGCCCCCTACTACCAACAGGCCGCCCCCAGCGCCTACCGCCTGCCGGAAAAGCAGCGGGAGCGGTGTCTGGAGCTGGCCTACGGGGATGTGAAGGCGGCCCTTACCTACTACCTGGCCCAGAACCCCCAACGCCCCTTCATCCTGGCCGGTGCCGGCCAAGGAGGGGAGCTGGTGCTGCGCCTCCTGAAGGATAGGAGCATAGGCAAGAATAAAAAACTGCGGCAGCGGCTCATCGCCGCCTATGCCAGCGGTTGCACCTTGACGGCCAAAGAGTTGAAGGCCCACGCCGGCCTGAAGCTGGCAACAGGGGAGCTGGACAACGACTGCCTCATCCTCTTCACCAGCGAAGCCCCGGCCGTAGAAGAGTCGCCCCTGCTGCCCAAGGGGATCCGCACCCTGGCCGTCAACCCTCTGAACTGGCAGAAGGACGGCACCCCTGCCACCAGGCAGCAGAACCTGGGAGCCTGCATCTTCGACCAACAGGGGAAGCTGCTGCGGGAGGAGGCCCATTTCTCCGGCGGCTACTTGGACAGGGAACGGGGCACCCTGAAGCTGCCCTACGTAGATCCAGCCGAGTACAAGTCCTCCTACCCTGCCGGGGTCTATGCGGCCTATGATTGGCAGTTCTGCTACCGCAACCTGCAAAAGAACGTCAAGGACCGCACTACGGCCTATTTGGAGCGGCAGAAGCGGCCTTGAGCAGGTCCTGCACCACCTGGGAGGCCAGCAGGAGCCCTGCCGCAGCCGGCACAAAGGGAGAGCTGCCTACCACAGGCTGGGCGGCATCCTGGGCAGGGCAGTCGGCCGCCGGCTTCAGGGGAGGCTCCTGGGAGTAGACCACCTTCAGCCTCGCTACCCCGGCCCGGCGCAGCCGGCCCCGCAGGGCCCTGGCCAGGGGGCAGACGCTGGTGGCGTAGATGTCTGCCACCTCCAGGCGGGCAGGATCCAGCTTGTTGCCAGTGCCCAGACAGCTGATGACAGGCACCTGGGCGGCCTGGGCCGCCAGGGCGATGGCCAGCTTGGCCGCCACCGTGTCCACTGCGTCCACAACATAAGTAAAGGCGCTGAAGTCTACCTCCTGGCAGCCAGGCAGGTAGAAACAGCGCTTTTCTATTACCTTTAGGGCGGGATTGATGTCTAAGAGCCTGGCCTTGGCCACTTCCGTCTTGTAGCGGCCCAGGGTGCTGTGGAGGGCCACTAACTGCCGGTTCAGGTTGCTCGGGGCCACCACGTCTGGGTCGATCAGGGTGAGGCAGCCGAGGCCGCTGCGGGCCAGGGCCTCGGCACAGTGGCCGCCCACCCCTCCCAGCCCGAAGAGGGCCACATGGCAGGTGGCCAGATAGGCCAGGGCGGCAGGGCCGATGAGCCGCTGCCATCTTTCTGTAGCGCTTTCCATAGCCACCTCTCACACGTTGAAACGGAACTCCACCACGTCCCCGTCCTGCATCACGTAGTCCTTGCCCTCTAAGCGCACCAGGCCCCTGTCCCGGGCGGCGGCCTTGCTGCCGCAGTCTACCAGGTCCTGGTAGGAGACGATCTCCGCCCGGATGAAGCCCCGCTCAAAGTCGCTGTGGATCTTGCCTGCCGCCTGGGGCGCCTTGGTGCCTATCTTGATGGTCCAGGCCCGGGACTCCAGCTCCCCTGCAGTGAGGAAGGTCATCAGGCCCAACAGTTTGAAGCCCGCCTTGATCAACCGCTGCAACCCGGGCTCCTCCAGGCCGGCCATGGCCAGGAATTCCGCCGCTTCCTCCCCCTCTAGTTCGGCTATTTCGCTTTCCAGCTTGGCGCTGATCACCACCACCTGGGCCCCTTCCTGGGCCGCATAGCGGCTGACCTGCCCTACATAGGGGTTGGCCTCAGAGGCGGCCGCCTCCCCCTCGGCTACATTGGCCACGTAGAGTACCGGCTTCTTAGTCAGCAGGTGCAGCTCGGCCAGCAGGTCCTCTTCCTCTGGGGTGAGGGAGAGGCGGCGGGCAGGCTGGGCCTCCCCTAAGGCCGCCTGCACCCTTGCCAGCAGGGCCTGCTCCAGCTTCACCTTCTTGTCCCCGGCCTTGGCCAGCTTCACCAACCGTTCCTGCCGCTTTTCCACCGTCTCCAGATCGGCGAGGCAGAGCTCGGTGTTGATAATCTCTATGTCCCGCAGGGGATCGATGCTGCCCTCCACATGGGTGACGTGGCTGTCTTCAAAGCAGCGCACCACGTTGGCCACGGCATCCACTTCCCGGATATGGGCTAAAAACTTATTGCCCAGGCCCTCCCCCTGGGAGGCTCCCTTCACCAGGCCGGCGATGTCTACGAAGCGCATGGCGGCTGGGACGATGCGGCGGGACTTGAACATGCGGCTGAGGACCGTCAGGCGTTCGTCCGGCACGTCCACCACCCCTACGTTAGGCTCGATGGTGCAGAAGGGGTAGTTGGCGGCCTCCGCCCCCGCCTTGGTTATGGCGTTAAAGAGGGTGCTCTTGCCTACGTTAGGCAGGCCCACGATGCCCAGTTCTAGATTAGTGCTCATTATTCTCTCCTTTGCCTGCGGCCAGCCACTGCTTCAAGGCGGGCAGGCAGGCCCTGCCCTCTGCCAGGCCCAGGTCATAGATAGCCTGTATCTTCTTAGGGTCGGATTCTAGGCGGCTGATGGCGAGGGGGACGGAGGGCCTGATCAAGAAGACCCGGCCGGCCGCCTCCTCCTCTTCCAGATATTCTACCGTATGGTTATACATATTGTGCCGGTTATGGAGGGCCTTGATGAAGGCGGTACGGCGGGGATAGAAGAGGTAGGGCAGGAGGTAGTTCTCCGGCTTTTTGCGAAACTCCTTGTGGCGGGTGAGGATGACCACGTTCCGCTCCAGGCCCTGGGCCAGGGCCCCATAGATGGGTATGCTCTCCACCACGCCTCCGTCCAAAAGCTCCAACTGCTGGTACTTGATCGCCTGGGTCAGGTAGGGCAGGGAGGCGCTGGCCCGCAGCAGGTCCACCTCTCCCTGCATATCCCGGATGCGGAAGTATTCCGGCTTGGCTGTGGCCAGGTTGGTGCAGACTACGTAGAAGGCCATGGGAGAGGCGGCGGCAACCTCATAGTCGTAGGGCAGCAATTCTTCCGGCACCCGGTGGTAGGCGAAGTCCGCATCCACGAAGTCCCCGTGCTTCACCCAGTTCCCCAGGCTCATAAAGCGGGAATCATGGGCAAAGCGCAGGTACAGCTTCAGGCTGCGCCCCTTCTGTTGGCTCAGGTAGGAAGCACCCTGGGTGGCGCCGGCAGAAACGCCGATGACGCCGTCGAAGAAGATGCCCTCGTCAATGAAAAGATCCAGCACTGCCGCCTGGAAGACGGCCCGCATGCCGCCTCCTTCTAAAACCAAGCCTGTTGCCATGTCCCGGTCCTCTTTCTCCTGGTAGCCTAGGCAAGAAATATATGTAGCAGCCAAAGAGTATTGCCCTAACTGGTGCCAGCCTTCCGCTACGGTACCGTATAATAGGGCTTAGCAGTTAGTCCTGCCGCTAAGGCGATGACAAGGCTATTTTAGCATAAAAAAAGGCGGAGCGCTACCTAGTGGCAGCCTCCGCCTGAAAATTTTACCTAGGTCACTCCAGCATGTCCGCCAACTCTCCCGCGCTGTGCAGGCCCACGGTGGACTTCACCACCTTGCCCCTGCGGAACAATAGCAGTGTAGGGATGCTGGTGATGTTGAAGCGCTCCGCCAAGGCCGGACAGGCATCTATATCCACCGTCGCTACCCTGACGGCCGGGTGCGCCTCTGCCACCTGGGCCAGGATGGGGGCCTGCCTCCGGCAGGGTTCGCACCAGGAGGCGCCAAAGTCCACCAGGACGGTGTCCTGGGCTTCTAGCACCTGGCTGTTGAAAGTCCTGTCGCTGAGCTGGATGATCATAGAAACTCCTCCGCCTCTCTCTTCCCTTCGACAAGCTCCTTCTGGCAAAAAAGCCCCAACTAAAATAGCCCCTTTTAAGTTGGCGGTTTTTTTGGTAGAATAAGGTTGCCGCCTACATTATAGCCGAAGCCCTCAGGGGCATTTGTAAATATTTAGTGACAAGGCAGTGAACATTTAGTGACCGAGGAGTTGACGGTGTGAAGTATATTTTTGTCGACCTGGAAATGAACCCAGTATCCCGCAGGCAGCGGGAGGCCCGCAAGACCTGCCATAACGAAGTCATAGAGATAGGCGCGGTGGCCCTTGACGCTGACTTTAAAGAGATAGATAGCTTTAAGCTCTTAGTTAAGCCCCAGTTCAGCCAGGAGGTCTACCGCCGCTATGCCATACTTACCGGCATCACCACGGACATGCTGGTGAACGCCGTCCACTTCCCAGAGGCCCTGGCGGCCTTCCTGGCCTGGTGCGGGGAGGATTACACCGTCTACTCCTGGAGCGATAACGACCTAAGCCAGCTCCAGGGGGAGGCCGTCCTGAAGAAGGTGCCTGAGTCCCCGGCCCTCACCTATCTGTTCAGCCACTGGCAGGACTTCCAGCGGGAGTTTTGCCACTTGTTGAACCTGAATAGGCAGCTGGCCCTGGAAAAGGCCCTGGACAGCGTAGGCATCACCTTTGCCGGCCAGGCCCATGACGCCCTGTGGGATGCCCGCAACACTGCGGAGCTGTACCGTCTGAGCAGGGATGAGGCCCTCTTCAAGGAACTGGTGGCCACCGTAGCCCAGGCCAAGGAGGCGGCCCAGCTGGCCCCGGCCACCTTTGCCTTGAGCGGCGAGGCCCTGGCTAAGCTGGCGGCCCTGAAGGACGAGCAGGAAAGGGAGGCAGGGCAGGAGCCATGATAGGAACCTTGGTCAACGTAGGCACCATAGTGTGCGGCTCCCTGCTGGGGGGCAGCCTGAACAAGGGGGTGCCTCCCCGTTATAAGACCGCCCTCTTCGACGGGCTGGGCCTGGCCACGGTGGCCTTGGGGGCCAACGCCTTCGTCACTAATGCGGGAAAGTGCCGCTATCCGGTGCTCTTCATCGCCGCCCTAGCCTTGGGCAGTGTCATCGGCACCGCCCTGGACCTAGACGGCCGCTTCCAGCGGGCCCTGGCCCGCCTGCGCCCTGCCGGGGGCCGAGGGGGCCTGGCGGAGGGCCTGTCCACCGCCATCATGCTGTTCTGCATCGGCACCCTGAGCATCCTAGGGCCGGTGGAGAGCCGGCTCAACGGCAATCACACCTACCTTTTCACCAACGCCACCTTAGACTTCGTCTCCAGCATAATTTTAAGCGCCGCCTACGGCCGGGGCATAGCCCTGGCCGCCGCCGTGCTGTTCTGCTGGCAGGGAAGTATCTACGCCTTCGCCGGCCTCATCGCCCCCTACATGACCCCGGCCCTGCTAGGGGAGGTTTCCGTGCTGGGAGGCATCTTCTTGATCAGTTCCGGCTTGAACATCTTGCAGATCAGGGACTGCAAAACCTTGAACATGCTGCCGGCCCTGCTGTTGCCCCCTCTGTGGTACGCCCTGGCGGCCCTGTTCTGAGCCGTTCCGGGGAAGGGAGGAATGACTGTGGATGTAAAACGGCGCTTGAGCCAGCTCTGTGCCGCCCTGCTTTACAATAGCGCCCCCCTGGGAGGGCGGGCCTATCTGCCCCAGGAGCTGTGCGTGCCTGGGCTGAACTGCGCCTACTGCCCGGCGGCGGTGGCCGGCTGCCCCCTAGGGGCCTGGCAGAACCTGTGCAGCGGGGGGCTGGGCCGGGTGCCCTTCTACCTGGCGGCCAGCATCCTCCTAGCCGCCCTCTGCCTAGGCCGGCTGATCTGCGGCTGGCTCTGCCCCTTCGGCTTCCTGCAGGAGCTGCTCTACAAGCTGCCCGGCCCCAAGCTGGCCAAGGGCCGCTGGAGCCGCCGCCTGTCTGCGCTGAAGTACCTCCTGTTGCTGGGGGTTACCGCCGTCCCCCTCTACCTCTTCTACAGCGGCGGCGCCCCCCTGCCGGTCTTTTGCGAGTACCTCTGTCCTAACGGCTTCCTCAGCGGCCTGCTGATGCTGTTGACGGGAGAGGGCTTCGCCTACGCCTTCCTAGGCTGGGGCAAGGGCCTGCTGGCCCTGGCCGTCCTGCTCTTGGTAATTTGCTGTTACCGCTCCTTCTGCCGCTTTTTCTGCCCCCTGGGAGCCTTTTACAGCTTCTTCCACTCCTTCGCCTTGGTGGGCATCAAGGTGGATCCGGCCCGCTGCCTCCGCTGTGGCGCCTGCACCAGGCGCTGCCTGCTGGACTGCCGGCAGGTGGGGGACAGGGAGTGCATAGCCTGCGGCGCCTGCCGCCAGCACTGTCCCACCCAGGCCATAAGCTACGGCTGGCTGGGAAGGAGGCGGCAGGAGGAGAAGGCCTAGCCCTAGTTTCATCCTCCTTATTTTGAACCCTTCTAGGCTGCCGGCTAGGGCTGGCGGCCTTTTTTTCTTTCCAAAGGGCGGCCTTTGCGCTATAATAATAGCAACTAAGGGCCCTGGCTAGGGGCGGAGGTGGCCATGCGCTTAAGAAGGAAACCCTGGATGGATAGGGCCCTGCCGGAGGTGCTGGGCAGCTATCTGCTGCGGGAGGGGCTGGAGGCCTACAGAGGCCGCTGGCAGCAACTCTTCCCCGGCAAGGAGCTAGCCCTGGAAATAGGCTGCGGCAAGGGCCGCTTTGCCGTGGGCATGGCCCAGCTCTTCCCCCAGCGGGCCTTCCTGGCCTTGGAGAGCCAGCGGGAGGTGGCCTTTTATCCAGCCCGGGCGGCCAAGGAACTGGGCTTGGACAATCTGCGGGTGCTGTGGGCCGATGCAGAGCACCTAGAAGACTACTTTGCCCCGGGGGAGGTCAAGACCCTCTACCTGAACTTCAGCGATCCCTGGCCCAAGGCCCGCCACGCCAAAAGGCGCCTGACCCACCGCTCCTTTTTAGCTAAGTACAGGCTCTTGCTAGGAGAGGGAGGCCGGCTGTTCTTCAAAACCGACAACCGGGACCTCTTTGACTTTTCCCTAGCAGAATTCGCCGCCCTAGGCCTGCAGGTGGCAGCCTGCACCTACGACCTGGCCCGCTCCCCCTACCCTAACCTGGTACAGACGGAGTACGAAGTGAAGTTTACTGCCTTGGGCCAGCCTATCAATTACTGCGAAGTCATCTTTTGAAACCGCCCCTGCTGCGGGGCCGGGAGCCAGCCATGCGACAACGCTTCCTCTTCTTCCAAAACCCTAAACAGGCGGTGCTCTTCAGCGTCCTCATCCTGCTGGCGGTAGGCTGTGCCAACATCTTCAGCGCCAGCTTTATGAAGGGCAATACCGGCTACCTCCTCCGCTACACGGCCTTCAGCCTTCTAGGCTGCCTGGCCGGCTACGTGGTGCGGCGCATAGGCTATAAAAGGCTCACCAGCTTTAAGGCCCTGGTGGCGGGCTTCATAACAGTTACGGTCCTGTTGGGAGCGGTCTTCTTCTGGCCGCCTAATAACGGGGCCCAGCGCTGGCTCTACCTGCCGGGAGGCGTCAGCCTGCAGCCCAGCGAGTTCGCCAAGCTGTTCATGATCATGGCCACTTCCCGGGTGCTAGGCCGTATGGTCAAGCAGGGTGAGAGGGTCAGCATGGTGGATGGGACGGGCTGCAAGGTGCTGGCCATCTGCCTGGTCCTGTTAGGCTTCATCTATAAGGAGCCGGACCTGGGCACGGCGGCCATCGTAGCCGGGCTGTGCCTAGGCATCTTCCTCCTCTCCAGCCTGCCTAAGCAACAGGTGGTCAGCCTCTTAGCCGTCAGCTTCATCGGCATCGCCGTAGGCAGCCTGGCCACTGAGTACCGGCGGGAGCGGCTGCGGGTGTGGCTGGATCCCTGGCTGGACGCCCAGGATACTGGTTACCAGATGGTACAGTCCCTCCTGGCCATAGGCAGCGGCGGCCTCACCGGCCTGCCCTGGGGCCAGGGCACCAGCAAGCTGGCCTACCTGCCTGAGGCCCACACCGACTTCGCCTTCGCCGTCTTCTGCCAGGAAAACGGCTTCCTAGGGGCCTTGTTGCTAATCCTCCTCTTCGTCCTCCTGGGTACGGCCCTTGCCCGTATCGCTATGCGCTGCAAGGACTATGAAGGCTTCCTGCTGGCGGCGGGGGTCAACCTGCTGCTGGTGGGCCAGGCCGCTGCCAACATGGCCATGGTCTGCGGCCTGCTGCCGGTTATAGGGGTCCCTCTCAGCTTCATCAGTTACGGCGGCAGCTCCCTCCTAGTGTCCATGCTGGCCCTGGGGCTGGTCCTCTCCGTCTACGATGAAGGGGTGAAGATGGAAGAGGCCGAGGAGAAACAGCAGGAGTGGCAGGACAGCCCCCGCCAGCGGCGGCGGGATCTGCGCATCGTCACTCCCAATAGGTGGCGGCGATGAGTAGGGGCGGCTTCACTTTATACGACGGCAAGGTGCGTTACTTTCTCGTCTGCTGCCTGATCGGCCTGGTTTTCACCTCAGTCTGCGTCCGCCTAGGCTATCTGCAGCTGCTAAGGGGCAAGGAACTAGGCAAGATGGCGGAGCAGCAGGTGGAGTTCCAGCAGCGGGGCAACACCCCCCGGGGCCGCATCGTGGACCGGGACGGCGAAGAGCTGGCCTCCAGCATCATGGCCAAGACCCTCATTGCCAATCCTTACCGGATGCAGGAAGCGGTGAAGGAGGGGATGGACATAGCCAAGGCGGCCAGGCTCCTGGCCCCCGCCCTAGGCCTGAACCAAGACAAGCTCCTCAGCATCCTCAGCGATAAGGAGCTGTACTTCCGCTATGTGAAGCGCTCCCTGGAGCCTAAGGAGTACCAGGCGGCAGCCAAGATTATAGCCGATAACAAGTTCGTAGGCTTCAGCTTCATCGAAGAGAGCAAGCGTTACTACGTAAAGAAGAATGTGGCGGCCCAGGTGCTGGGCTTTGTAGGCGATGACGACATCGGCCGCTCCGGCATCGAAATGGAGCAGGACTCCATCCTGCGGGGGGCCCGCACCTTCGGCAGCCTGCGCCTAGACGCGGAAGGCCGGCCCATCGTGCCAGGCCAGGTGCAGGGCAAGGAGGAGGTGCCCCTATCCACCGTCTACCTCACCTTGGACAGCAAGATGCAATACGTACTGGAAGACGCTATGGACGACGCCCTGGCCCGCACCAAGGCGGCGGGGGCCGCCGCCGTCATCATGGATCCTTACAGCGGGGAGATCCTAGGCATGGCCAGCCGGCCCACCTTCGATCCTAACGAATACTGGCGCTATGAGCCGGCCAGCTGGTCCAACAAGACCATCTCCATGATCTACGAGCCCGGCTCCGTCTTCAAACCCTTGGTGGGCTGTGCCGGCCTTACGGAAGGCATCATCACCCCGGACACCGTCTTCCAAGACAACGGCAGCATCCGCATCGCCGACCGGGTCATCCACAACTGGGATGATGAGGGCCGGGGGCCGGTGCCCTTCTCCGAAGTCATCAAATTCTCCATCAATACAGGCATGGTGCAGCTAGGCATGCAGCTGAAGGCCAAGCGGCTGATAGACTACAGCAAGCGCTTCGGCTTAGGCAGGCCTACCGGCATCGACCTGCCGGGGGAGGAAGGGGGCATCCTCTACGATCCAGACGATATGTACGAGCCTGATGTGGCCACCATGTCCATCGGCCAGGGCATAGCCGTCACCCCCCTCCAGATCCTCAGGGCCATCTGCGCCATCGCCAACGGCGGCGAGCTCCTCCAGCCCTATATCATCAAGAAGATCGTAGCCCCTAACGGGGAGGTCATCAAGGAAGGCAAGAAGAAGGTGGTGGGCAGCGTCCTCAGCCCCCAGGTGGCGGCCCAGATGCGCACCATGATGGAAAAGGTAGTCAGTGAGGGGGGCGGCAAGACCGCCGCCATCAAAGGCTACCGCATCGCCGGCAAGACCGGCACCGCGGAAAAGCTGGCGGAGGGAGGAGGCTACGCCTCCGGCAAGTACATCGCCTCCTTTGTCGGCTTCGTGCCGGCGGACAAGCCCCTCTACGCCATGATCGTAATGCTGGACACCCCCCAGGGGGCCTTTTACGGCAGCCAAGTATCCGCCCCTATCTTTAGGGACACCCTGCAGCAGATCTTAGTGGCCAAGGGGGTGCAGCCGGAGGCCGGCCAGGGCCTGCCCTCCTTCGCCGAGGTGACCAGCAAGGCGGGAACGGCCCAGGGAGCAGGCCGGCCCCTGCCCCAACTGCAGCTGCTGCCTGACGGCCGGGCCCAGCTGCCTGACTGTAGCGGCATAGACCTGCGCTATGCGGCAGAGCTGTTGCAACAGGGGAAGCTGCGCTTGAAGCCCTACGGCCACGGCAAAGCCTACAAGCAGGAGCCCCCTGCCGGCAGCATCGTCCAGCCAGGCAGCACGGTGGAGATGTGGTTCCAGTAGCTGCCTCCGCAAAAGCGGCCCCCCAGGCAGGGAAAAAGAGGTACAAGGTAGAATAGGGGAAGGGCAGCCTGTCCCCGCCCAGGCAAAGACTAGCTGATACCACCAAGGCGGCTCCCCCCGGCGGGAGCGGGCCTTGCTAAATAGGAGGTAGAGAGGTAAAAATGTTAAGCGATATTGAGATAGCCCAACAAGCTAAAATGTTGAAGATCAGCCAGGTAGCCGCCAGCCTAGGCATCGCCGAGGAAGACATCGAGCACTATGGCCCCTACAAGGCCAAGCTGTCCATGGATCTGATCCGCCGTCTGGCCCCCCAGCAGCCAGGGAAGCTGGTGCTGGTGACCGCCATCACCCCTACCCCGGCAGGGGAGGGTAAGTCCACTACCACCGTAGGCCTGGCCCAGGGCCTGGCCCTCATCGGCAAGAAGGTCATCGTAGCCCTGCGGGAGCCCTCTCTAGGGCCCTGCATGGGGATTAAGGGCGGGGCCGCCGGAGGCGGTTACTCCCAGGTGGTGCCGATGGAGGACATCAACCTCCACTTCACCGGCGACTTCCACGCCATCACCTCCGCCCACATGCTGCTGGCCGCCATGCTGGACAACCACATCCAGCAGGGCAACGCCCTAGGCATAGATCCCCGCCGGGTAGTGTGGAAGCGGGTAGTGGACATGAACGACCGGGCCCTGCGGAACATCGTCATCGGCCTGGGGGGCAAGGCCCACGGGGTGCCCCGCCAGGACGGCTTCGATATTACGGTGGCCTCGGAGGTCATGGCCATCCTCTGCCTGGCCAAGGACCTGCCGGACCTGAAGCAGCGGCTGGCCCGGATCATCGTCGCCTATGACTACTCCGGCAAGCCGGTTACCGCCGGCCAGCTCAAGGCCCAGGGGGCCATGGCCGCCCTGCTCAAGGACGCCTTGAAGCCCAACCTGGTGCAGACCCTGGAGAACGTGCCGGCCATCATCCACGGCGGCCCCTTCGCCAACATCGCCCACGGCTGCAACAGCGTGATGGCCACCCAGACCGCCCTGCGGCTGGCTGACTACACCATAACGGAGGCAGGCTTCGGCGCCGACCTGGGAGCAGAGAAGTTCTTCGACATCAAGTGCCGTTTCGCCGGCCTCAAGCCGGACGCAGTGGTGCTGGTAGCCACGGTGCGGGCCCTGAAGATGCACGGCGGCGTAGCCAAGAGCGACCTGAAGCAGCCTAACGTAGCCGCCGTCAAGGCCGGCCTAGGCAACCTAGACAAGCACATAGAAAACGTGAAGAAGTTCGGCGTGCCCCTGGTAGTGGCCATCAACATCTTCGCCCAGGATACGGAAGAGGAGCTGGAGGCTGTGCGGGCCCACTGCGCAGAGCTGGGAGTGCCGGCAGCCCTGTCCGACGTCTTCGCCCGGGGCGGCCAGGGAGGCGTAGAGCTGGCCAAGGCAGTGGTAGAACTGGCTGACAGCGGTCAGGCCCATTTCGCCCCTATCTATCCTGACCAGGCCTCCCTGAAGGAGAAGATTGAAACCATCGCCAAGGAGATCTACGGCGCTGACGGAGTGAACTACAGCAAGGAGGCGGACAAGGCCCTGGCGGAGTTCACCGCCCTAGGCTACGGCAGCCTGCCTGTCTGCATGGCCAAGACCCAGTACTCCTTCTCCGACGACGCCAGCCTGCTAGGCCGGCCCCGGGGCTTCACCATTACCATCAAGAACTGCCGCCTGTCTGCCGGCGCCGGCTTCATCGTAGCCCTCTGCGGCGACATTATGACCATGCCCGGCCTGCCTAAGCTGCCGGCAGCGGAAAAGATCGACGTCAATGACGCAGGCCTGATCAGCGGCCTCTTCTAGGATACAGGGGGGTAGGCTATGGAACAGATCATCATGGCCGGCAAGCCGGTGGCCGCCTACTACCGCCAGGCCGTCGCTGCCAAAATCGCCAATGCCAAGGCCAGGGGCCTGCTCACCACCCTGGCAGTCATCGTGGTGGGAGATGACCAAGCCTGCCACGTCTACGAGAAGAGGCTGGTAAAGCTGCTGACCTCCCTAGGAGGGCAGGTCAAGGAGGTGCTCCGCCCTGCCTCCACCACCCAGGAAGAGGTGGTGGCCCTGGTCAAAAAATTGAACCGGAACCGCTATGTCACCGGCATCCTGCCCCTGTTGCCCATGCCCCCTCAGATCAAGGGGGCGGAGGTGGCGGGCATCATCGCCGCCAACAAGGACGTGGACTGCTTCAACAGCAGCAACATGGGCGAGTTTTACGCCGGCCGCAACCCCTGGGCCCCCTGCACTCCCCGGGCCTGCCTGGCCATCTTGGACCACTATCACATCCCCCTGGCAGGGAAGCGGGTAGTGATTATAGGCCGGAGCAACGTGGTAGGCAAGCCCCTGGCCCTGCTGTGCTTGCAGCGGAATGCCACTGTCACCGTCTGCCACTCTAAGACCCAGGATCTGCCTGCCGTGGCCCGGGAAGGGGATATTTTGATCTCCGCCGTAGGCCGGGCCGGCTTCGTGACGGCAGAGATGGTCAAGGAGGGGGCGGTGCTGGTAGACGTAGGCATCAACGTGGTCCCCGCCCCTGAGGGCGCCGGCTCCCTGGTGGTAGGCGACATAGCCCCTGAGGCCCTGGCCAAGGCTGCGGCCTACACCCCGGTGCCGGGAGGCGTAGGGGTAGTCAGCAATGTGATGATGGCAGAGGCCCTCTGCCGTCACCTCCAGTAAGCCCATGCGGATAGGCAGGGGCTTGGCCTGGGGCCTGCTGGCCCTGCTTTTGACAGGCTTCATCTTCTATAACTCCTACCTGCCTATGCAGGACTCCGGCCGGCTCAGCGCCATGGTGACGGCGGCGGCGGCCTGGCTCTTGGACTGCCTGGGCCTCCACTACCTGGGGGACTTAGAGTACCTGATACGCAAGCTGGCCCACTTCAGCGAATTCGGCCTGCTGGGCTTCCTCATCTGTAAAAGCTTGGACTGCTTCTGCAGCCGGGCTACCGCCAGCGGCTACGTCCTCCTGCTAGCCCTCTTGGTGGCGGTGATAGACGAGGGGATACAGCTCTCCTCCCTCGGCCGCAGTTCCAGCGTCCTAGACGTGCTGCTGGACTTCAGCGGCTCCGGCAGCTTCTTCCTGGCCTACCGGCTGTGGCAGCGCTGGAGGTCGTGAATGCGCAAAGCGCCCTAACTGTCCCAAGACGGCCTTGGGACAGTTTTTCTAGTGGGGTGCGGGCCCTGCCGGCCTGACGGCCCAGGGGGTAAAAAGCCCTTGACTTTATTAGGCTAAAGTGTTAAAGTAGGTGGTACAGGTTTTTCCCTGCCAGAGCAGTAGATAAGGAGTACACTATGGTTGATAAACTACAAGACCCCCTCTGCGACCAGCTGTTCGCCGCCATCCTCAGCTTGAAGAGCCGGGAGGACTGCTATCGCTTTTTTGAAGACGTCTGCACCATCAGCGAGCTGAAGGCCATGGCCCAGCGCCTGGAAGTGGCCCGCATGCTGGACGCCGGCCTGATCTACGAGGACATCGTAGCCGCCACCGGCGCCAGTACCGCCACCATCTCCCGGGTGAAGCGCTGCCTGGTCTACGGCGCAGACGGCTACACCCTGGTGATGCCCACCATTAGGAGGCAGGCATGAAGAAGGTCTTCCCCGTCCCCTACGGCAGCAAGGACATCCTGCCCCAGGAAATGCGGCAGCGGCGGCAGGTGGAAAACGCCATCCTGGCCGTCTTTGAGGGGGCCGGCTACAGCCAGGTCCGCACCCCCGTCTTTGAGTACGCCTCCACCTACGGAGGGCCTAGCGGCAAGGCGGACTTCCGCCTCTTCGACCGGCGCAACAACCTGCTCATCCTCCGCAACGATATGACGGCGGCCATCGCCCGGCTGGCCTCCACCCGCCTCCAGGACGGCCCCAGGGTGAAACGGCTCTGCTATGTGGCCAACCTCTACCGCTACGAGGAGATCCAGGAGGGCCGGCAGTGCGAGTTCGAACAGGCCGGCTTAGAGCTGTTGGGAGCCCAGGGCCCTGCCGCCGACGCCGAGGTGATAGCCCTGGCAGTAGAGGCCCTGCTGGCCGCCGGCCTGGCTAAGTTCACCATCAGCCTGGGCCAGGTGGAATTCATCAGCGGTATCGCCGCCGCCTGCTCCCTGGGCCCGGACCAGCTTGCCGCCTTGCAGGACTGCCTGCGGCGGCGGGATGCGGTAGGCCTGCAAGAACTGGCCGACAGTCTGACCGCCGCCCCCCGCCCCGCCCGGGACTTGCTGGCGGACCTCCTCTTCCTGAAGGGAGGCCCCAGCCTCCTGGAGGAGCTGCAAGAGAAGATAGAGGAACCCCTCTGCCGGCAGGCCCTGGCAGATCTGGCCGCCATCCTGGCAGAACTGGAGGCCGCCCATCCCCAGGCTGCCAGCTACGTAGAGCTGGACCTAGGCCTCTACCGCTCCTTTGACTACTACACCGGCATGCTGTTTGAAATCTACCTGCCGGAAATGGGTTACACCATCGCCGGCGGCGGCCGCTACGACACCATGATGCGCTTTTACGGCAGCGACTGCCCTGCCACCGGCTTCGCCCTAGGGGTGGACAGGATCATGCTGGCCTTGGAGCGCAGCGGGCAGGCCGCCGTAAACCGGGCCCACGAGTACCTGACCATCGCCCTGCCTAAGGGCAAGCTCTTCGCCAAGGCGGTAGACCTCTTGGCCAAGGCAGGCTACAGCGCCGCCAACCTGACGGAGGACTCCCGCAGGCTGGTGCTCAGCAACCCGGTCAGCAAGGTCCGCTTCATCATCGCCAAAACCGTAGACGTGCCCACCTATGTGGAATACGGGGCCGCCGACCTAGGCGTCATCGGCAAGGACGTCCTCCTGGAGCAGGAGAAGGACGTGGTGGAGCTGTTAGACCTAGGCTTCGGCCGCTGCCGCCTGATGCTGGCGGTGCCCCAAGGGCAGGTGCGGCCCCGGCTCACCGACTACGCCCACCTGCGGGCCGCCACCAAGTACCCCCACTGCGCCCGCCGCTTCTTCAACCAGCTAGGCATCCAGGCGGAGACGGTGGATCTTAACGGCAGCATCGAACTAGGCCCCCTCATCGGCCTCAGCGAGATGATCGTGGACATAGCGGAGTCCGGCCGCACCCTGCGGGAGAACAAATTGGTGGAGGTGGCCACCATCTTTACCGCCACTGCCCGCCTCATCGCCAACAGGGCCAGCCTGCGGCTGAAATACCCCCGCCTCCTAGCCCTGGTACAGAGGCTGCGGGCCCTGCTAGAGGAGGAAGAACATGAAGATAATTGACGCGCGGACCATGACGGCGGCAGAAAAGGCCGCCCTCATGAGGAAGCCTGCCTTCGATGAGCAGGTCCTCAGCCCCCAGGTCCAGGCCGGGGTCACCGCCCTCTTCGGCGCCCCCCTCAGCGCCCCCCAGGTGGTAGAGAAGATCGTGGGAGAGGTGCGCCGGCAGGGAGACGCCGCCCTCTTTCGCTATACCAAGCTGCTGGACCGGGCAGACCTAGGGCCGGAGAGCCTGCGGGTCAGCCCCGCTGAATTCGCCCAGGCGGCAGCCGCCGCCCAGCCCCAGGTGGTGGCCGCCCTCCGACGGGCCATAGCCAATGTGCGGGCCTTCCACCAGGAGCAGCTGCCTAAGACCTGGCTCACCTCCCGGCCCTACGGCTCCCTGCTAGGCCAAAAGGTGACCCCGGTGGATTCCGTAGGCATCTACGTCCCCGGCGGCACCGCCGCCTACCCCTCCAGCGTAATCATGAACGCCTGTCCCGCCCAGGTGGCCGGGGTGCCCCGCATCCTCATGGCCGTACCTCCCGGCAGGGACGGGAAGGTCAATCCCTATGTGTTAGTCACCGCCCAGCTGCTGGGCATAGAGGAGATCTACAAGATGGGCGGGGCCCAGGCCATCGCCGCCCTGGCCTACGGCACGGAGACGGTGCCTAAGGTGGAGAAGATCAGCGGCCCCGGCAACATCTTCGTCACCCTGGCCAAGAAGGCGGTCTACGGCCATGTGGACATCGACATGCTGGCCGGCCCTAGCGAGATCCTCATCCTGGCGGACGACAGCGCCGAGCCTGCCTATCTGGCCGCCGACCTGCTGAGCCAGGCGGAGCACGACCCCCTGGCCAGCGCCATCCTGATCACCACCAGCGAGGCAGTGGCCACGGCAGTGGCGGCGGAACTGGAGGGCCAGCTGGCCCGGCTGCCCCGCCAGGCCATAGCCGGCGCCGCCCTGGCAGGCCAGGGGAAGCTCATCCTGGCGGCGGACACGGCTGCCATGGTAGAGCTGGCCAACCTGTCCGCCCCGGAGCACTTAGAGCTCATGACTGCCGACCCCTTCGCCCTGCTGCCCTACATCCGCAATGCGGGGGCCGTCTTCCTGGGCCGCTACTCCCCCGAACCCTTGGGGGATTACTACGCCGGCCCCAACCACGTGCTGCCTACCGGCGGCACGGCCAAGTTCTATTCGGTGCTGAACGTGGAGACCTTCATGAAGAAGACCAGCATCATCGCCTACACCGCCCCTGCCCTAGAAGCGGCGGCGGCAGACATCATCACCCTGGCGGAGGCAGAGGGGCTGGACGCCCACGCCGCCGCCCTGCGCCAGCGCCTGCAAGGAGGGCAAGCATGGAAGAAGTAAAACTGCGCCACAACCTGGCCGGCCTTGAAGATTACCAGGTGGAGCATGTGGCCGCCTCCATCATCGTCAACGCCAACGAAAGCAACTACCCCCTGCCGGAGCCGGTCATTGCCGCCGTCAGCGAAGCGGTAGGCAGCTTCCCCTTTAACCGCTATCCCCCCCTCCAGGCGGAGACCCTGGCGGGGGTCATCGCCGCCGACCTAGGCCTGGCGGCAAACTGCGTGGCCATCGGCAACGGCAGCAGCGAGTTGCTGGAGCGGGCCTGTTATGCCCTAGGGGGGCCGGGCAAGAAGCTGGCCTTCCCCTACCCCTCCTTCTCCATGTACGGAGAATACGCCGCCCTCAGCGACAGCCAGCCAGCCCCCTTCTCCCTCACCCCTGAGGGCTACCTGGACCCGGAGCGGCTCATCGCCTTCTGCCAGGAGCAGCAGCCAGCCCTTTTGATCCTCTGCAATCCTAATAATCCTACTGGCAATTACAACAGTTTGGCGGTGATGGAGAAGATCATCGCCGCCGTCCCCTGCCCGGTCATCGCCGACGAGGCCTACATGGAATTCGCCTCCAGCAACGAAGTGGACCCCCAGGACCACCGGCCCCTGGAAAAACTCTGGCAGGTGGCCGGCTCCTGCCTCACCATCCTCCACAAGTACAGCAACCTGATGATCTTCCGCACCTTTTCCAAGGCCTACGGCCTGGCCGGGCTGCGCTGCGGCTATGCAGTAGGCAGCGTAGGCCTGATCCGGGCCCTGAGCAAGGCCCTCCTCCCCTACCACGTGAACGCCTTCTCCCTCTCGGTGGCCCAGACTGTCTACCAGCACAAGGAGCTGTACAGGAGCAGGGTGGCCCAGATCAAGGAGGAGCGGGATAAGTTGGCGGCCGGCCTAGCCGCCCTAGGCTTCAAGCTGTGGCCTACCGCCACCAACTTCGTCACCCTCTGCCCCCAGGGCGGGCAGGTACGGCCCCTGGCCACCCTCTACGGCCGCCGCTACGACAGGCTGCTGGCCGTTAACAAGCCAGAGGCCGCCGCCGGCAAGTTCCTCTTCCGCTACCTGTTGGAGCAGGGCATCCTGGTGCGGGATTACAGCACCCATCCAGCCCTCAGCGGGGCCATCCGCATCACCATAGGCCTGCCTGAGGAAAATAAGCAGATCTTACACCACCTCACCACCCTCTGTAAGGAGGTGCTAGCCTAATGGATAAAGAAGGTAGAGAACGCTGCGCCACCGTAGAGCGCAAGACGGCGGAAACCGGCGTCAGCTGCGAAATCAACCTGGACGGCCAAGGCCTGGCGGACATCAGCACCGGCATCGGCTTCTTCGACCACATGCTGACCCTCTTGGCCAGCCACAGCTTCTGCGACCTGGCCGTCAACGCCGTAGGGGATCTGGACGTGGACAGCCACCACACTGTGGAGGACTGCGGCCTGGTACTAGGCCAGGCCCTGCGCCAGGCTGTGGGGGACAAGGCGGGCATGCACCGCTATGGGTCCTGCACCCTGCCTATGGACGAGGCCCTGGTACAGGCGGTCTTGGACTTCTCCGGCCGCCCCTACCTGGTCTTCCAGGCCCCCATCCCCAAGGTCCAGCTAGGGATCTACGATGCGGAGATGACGGAGGAGTTCTTCCGGGCCCTGGCCACCCAGGCCGGCCTCACCCTCCACATCCGCCTCCTCAGCGGCAGCAACACCCACCACATAATCGAGGCCATCTTCAAAGCCTTCGCCCACGCCCTGGCCGAGGCGGTGGCCCTGGATCCCCGGGTGAGGGGGGTGCTGAGCAGCAAAGGAGCCCTCTAGTGGAAGAGAGAATCGTCATTATCGACTACGGCATGGGCAACCTGCACAGCGTGACCAAGGCCCTGGCCGCCGTAGGGGCAGACCCCCTGGTGACCAGCGATCCTGCCCTCATCGCCGCCGCCCACAAGCTGGTGCTGCCGGGGGTGGGAGCCTTTGGGGACTGCATGGCCAACCTGGAACGGGCCGGCCTCATCCCCGTCCTGCGGCGGCACCTAGCCGCCGGCACCCCCTTCTTAGGCATCTGCCTGGGCCTGCAGGTCCTCTTCGAGGGCAGCGAAGAAGCCCCCGGAGTGGCAGGGCTGGGAGTGTTCAAGGGCCAGGTACGGCTGCTGCGGACGGAAGAAAAAATTCCCCACATGGGGTGGAACCAGTTGCAGCCTGCCTCCCCTTCCCCCCTCTTGGCGGGTGCGGCAGGCCGCTACGTCTACTTCGTCCACAGCTATCACGCCCAGCCGGAGGATAGGAGCCTGATCACCGCCACCTGCGACTACGGCTGTACCATCACCGCCGCCGTGGGCAGGGGCAGCATCCAGGCCTTCCAGTTCCACCCGGAAAAATCCAGCAGCGTAGGCCTAGGCCTGCTGCGGGCCTTCAAGGAGTGGCAACCATGATCATCTATCCTGCCATTGACATTAGAAACGGCCGCTGCGTCCGCCTCACCGAGGGCCGCTTCGACAGGGAGACGGTCTACTTTGAGGATCCGGCAGAAGTGGCCCTCCGGTGGCAGAGCCAGGGGGCCGGCTTCCTCCACCTGGTGGACCTGGACGGGGCCCTGGCGGGAGAGAGCCGCAACCTGCCCACCCTCCGCCGCATCCTGGCCCAGGTAAGCATACCGGTGCAGGTGGGAGGGGGCATCCGCAGCCTGGCCGCCATGGAGAAACTGTTCAGCCTGGGCGTGGCCCGGGTGATCATCGGCAGCGCGGCGGTACGGGAGCCCCAGCTGGTGGCAGAGGCCTGCCGCCTCTACCCCGGCCGCATCGCCGTAGGCATCGATGCCAGGGAGGGCCGGGTGGCCATAGGCGGGTGGAAGGAGGAGGGCGGCCTTACCGCCACGGAACTGGCCCAGGCCATGGCCGCCTACGGAGTCAGCACCCTCATCTTCACCGACATAGCCCGGGACGGCTGTCTCAGCGGGGTGAACGCCCCTGCCACTGCCGCCCTGGCCCAGGCCTGCGGCCTGCCTGTCATCGCCAGCGGCGGCCTAGCCTCCCTAGAAGACATCAAGACCCTGCTGGGCTACGGGGAGGCCATCGCCGGCTGCATCATCGGCAAGGCCCTCTACAGCGGCGCCGTCAGCCTGAGGGAGGCCCTGGCCCTGGCCGCTGGGAAGGAGGCCCCTGCCTATGCTGACTAAGCGCATCATCCCCTGCCTGGACGTGAAGGACGGCCGGGTAGTGAAGGGCACCAACTTCGTGGGCCTGCGGGATGCCGGCGACCCAGTGGAAAGGGCGGCGGCCTACGACAGGGAAAACGCTGACGAACTAGTGTTCTTAGACATTACTGCCACCCACGAAGGGCGGCGCTCCATGCTGGACGTAATCAGGGCCACTGCCGGCCAGGTCTTCATGCCCCTCACCGTAGGGGGAGGCCTAGGCAGCGTGGAGGACATCCGGGCCGCCCTGCGGGCGGGGGCGGATAAGACCTCCCTGAACAGCGCCGCCGTCCGCCAGCCCCAGCTCATCGCCGCCGGCGCCCAGCTCTTCGGCCGCCAGTGCATAGTGGTGGCCATCGACGCCAAGCGCTGCGGCTACCGGCGCTGGGAGGTGTACGTTGAGGGGGGCCGCAGGCCCACCGGCATAGACGCAGTAGCCTGGGCCCAGCAGGCCGTAGCCCTGGGTGCGGGGGAGATCCTCCTCACCAGCATGGACAGCGACGGTACCCAGGCCGGCTACGACATCCCCCTGACCAAGGCCATCAGCAGCCTGGTCAAGGTGCCCATCATCGCCAGCGGCGGGGCCGGCAGCCTGGCCGACTTCTACCAGGTGCTGCAGGAGGGAGGGGCTGACGCCGTGCTGGCCGCCTCCGTCTTCCACTACAAAACCTTTACCATCCGCCAGGTGAAAGAGTACCTGCGGCAGCGGGGCATAGAGGTGAGACTGTGATGCAGATAGATTTAGATAAGTTAAAATTTGACGAAAGGGGCCTCATCCCCGCCGTGGTCCAGGACGCCCGCACCAAGGCGGTGCTGATGCTGGCCTATATGAACAAGGAGTCCCTGGCCAAGACCCTGGCCAGCGGCTACACCTGGTTCTACAGCCGCAGCCGGCAGGAACTGTGGCCTAAGGGGGCCACCAGCGGCCACACCCAGAGGGTGCTGGGCATCGCCTACGACTGCGATGCGGACGCCCTGCTGGTGGAGGTGGAGCAGAAGGGGGCGGCCTGCCATACTGGCGCCTACAGCTGCTTCTTCAACCAGTTCTACCAGGCAGCCCCCCAGCCTGGGCAGGAGCCGGCGGCCCTATCCCAGGTGCTGGAGGAGCTCTACCAGGTCATCCAGTGGAAGCGGCAGCACGGCGGCGCCAAGAGTTACACCAAGTACCTCTTCACCTCCGGCCAGGACAAGATCCTCAAGAAGGTGGGGGAAGAGGCGGCAGAGACCCTCATCGCCTCTAAGAACCAGAGCCAGGAAGAGGTGCTGTACGAAATGAGCGACCTGTGGTACCACTGCCTGGTGCTGCTGGCCCACCACGATATCAGCCCTGCCCGGCTGTTAGCCGAGTTAGCCGGCCGCCGCGCTAAGGAAAACAACAGTAAGTACTGAGCCCCCTTGACAGAGCCAGGCCCCTGCCTTATAATGACAGTGACATATTTAAAAATATGAAAGGATAGATAGTATGCGGGATTACGGGGAAGTAGCCAATCTTTTCAAAGCCCTAGGCGATGCCAGCCGGCTGAAGATCTTAGACCTTTTGGCAGCCGGCCCCTTGAATGCCGGCAGCCTGCAGAGCAAGACCGGCATCGGCCAGTCCACCCTCTCCTACCATATGAACATCCTCTGCCAGGCCGGGCTGGTGCTCTGTCAAAAACAGGGCCGCAACATGATCTACAGCCTGAGCGGTGACAGCGCCAAGGCCGCCCGCAAGTGGCTGAAGGCCCTGGGCAAGGCTGGCTGAAGAACCTGGCAGTCTCCCTTTAGCTGAAGGCTGGGCAGGAAGAGCCTGGGCCGGCTCACGGCAGCTGAAAAATTTTTTAAGAAAAAGTTCTATTAGCCCTTGCTAACTGGCAAGGGCTGTGTTATAATACAAGCATGAGTTAGGTATAGCTAACCCCTCTGCTCCCTTCCTTCTGGATTTTGAACCTTAGCCTTGACCCTTCCTCACTCAGGCAGAGGAGCTAGACCTGCTCAGACCAACTGCTTTGCTAAAGCCTTCTTAGCAAGCCGTATTTTCCTCCACCTGAGGGCCGCAGGCGTGACTGCGGCCCTCTCTTTTGCCTGTTGAGTTCACCTAACTTTCACCTTTCCGCCATTGCTTTCCCCTGGGACTGATGGTAGAATTGTGGAAATAGAAAACAGTGCTAACCGAGAAAGCCGGTGATAATATGCATACTAAGAATTGGAAGGTAGTGCTGGCCATCCTCACGGCCAACGTGGTGATGATGAGCTCCGGCTATACTATGCTCATCCCCTTTCTGCCCATGTACCTGATGCGGGAGCTGGGAGTGACGCCGGAGGAGGTAAAGCTCTGGACCGGCCTGGTCTTCTCCATCACCTTCCTCATCGGCGGCATTATGGCCCCTATCTGGGGCAGGTTAGCCGACAGCAAGGGAAAGAAGTTGATGGCCATGCGCTCCAGCCTGGGCCTGGCCCTCTCCTACTTCCTCGGCGGCCTGGTGGCCTCCCCCTGGCAGCTGTTCCTGGTGCGGGCCCTGCAGGGCTTCGCCGCCGGCCTGTGGTCGGTGTGCCTCACCATCTGCACCTCCAGCGTGCCTATGCACAAGCTGGGGCAGAGCCTGGGCATTATGCAGGCCGGCCTGATCACCGGCAACATCATCGGCCCCCTCATCGGCGGCACCCTGGCCACCCTGGTGGGGATGCGCACCTCTTTCTTCGTAGCCGGCTCCCTGCTCAGCTGCATCACCCTGGTCTTCTTCCTCTTCGTCCCGGAACCGCCTAAGACCCCTCCCGGCCAGAAAGGGCCTTCGAAAAACTACCAGGAAGAGGTGGACACCAGCCTGCCCCTGCTGAAGCGGCCCATCATCTGGGAGATGCTCACCTACGTAGCCCTGCTCCAGATGGTGATCCTCCTCATCCAGCCGGTGCTGGCCCTCTACGTCCAGGAGCTGAACCACAGCTCGGAGAACATCATGTTCCTCTCCGGGGCCGTCTTCTCCTTGATGGGCATAGCCAGCGCCCTTACCGCCCCCTTCTGGGGCCGCTTCGGCCAACGGCGGGGCTTCTACCTCAGCCTAGGCCTCTCCACCGCCCTTTCCGCCCTCATGGCCTGCCTGGTGGCCCTGCCTACCACCCTGTGGCTCTTTGCCGCCGTCAATTTTTGCTACGGCATGTGCTTTGCCGGCATCAACCCCTCCCTCAGCGCCATCCTGGCCCAGCATTCCGCCCAGCGGGAGAGGGGCCGCTGCTTCGGCTACATGTTCAGCGCCCAGCAGTTCGGCTCCATGGTGGGGCCCCTGCTGGGGGGCCTGGTGGGCACCTACCTGCCCCTCCGCACCCTCTACTTCCTCAGTGCCGCCGTCCTGGGCCTGATCAGCAGCCTGGTCTGGAGCCGCCACCACTTGAAGATCAGCAACCTGTAGCCCCCTAACCTCTCGAAAAAACAAGGAGCTGCCCCGGCCGGCCGGCTAGGGCAGTTCTTGTAGTTAAAGGCTTGGCAAGGCGGCCAGGCGGCCTCAGCACAGCCGGGCCAGGGCCGCCAGGGCGGCGGCCACCTCAGCCGCCGTATTGAAATAACCCAGGGAGAAGCGGATGCTGCCTGTA
Organism: uncultured Phascolarctobacterium sp.; assembly: GCA_964641395.1. Lineage (GTDB taxonomy): Bacteria > Bacillota > Negativicutes > Acidaminococcales > Acidaminococcaceae > CANQBR01. The sequence goes on from CAZXKQ010000006.1 coordinate 62,408, forward strand.
GGATAGCTGCCTAGGGCCCGGTGGGCGGCAGGGGCGCAGTGGAGGCCCACCCTGGTGTAGATGCCGTAGTCCTTGGCCAGGGCTCTGGCGGCCAAGGCCTGGTCCCGGCCCTGGAGCTGGACGGACAGCACCCCCAGCCGGTGCCGGCAGTCCCGCCGGCCTAGGATCCGCAGCCGTCCAGCCTCCTCCAGGGGCAGCAGCCCGGCCAGGAACTGCTCCGTCAAGGCCTCTTCCTGCCGGCGGATCCTGTCCAGGCCGGTGTCCTGCAGCCAGCCTAGGGCCGCCGCCAAGCCGGCCAGGCCGGGGAGGTTGGCCGTCCCCGCCTCGAAGCGGTCTGGCAGAAAGCTAGGCATGGCGTAGAGGTGGCTCTGGCTGCCGGTGCCCCCCGCTAGGAGGGGCTGGAGGCGGCGGCCTAGCTCCCGGCCCAGCACCAGCCCTCCAGTGCCCATGGGGCCCAGCAGGGCCTTGTGGCCGGTGAAGGCCAGGGCCGCCAAGCCTAGTTCTGCCATGTCGATGGGCACTAGGCCGGCGCTCTGGGCCGCATCTAGGGCGAAGAGGAGGTGGTGGCGGCGGCAGAAGGCTGCCAGCTCCTCCAGGGGCTGGAGGGTGCCGCACACGTTGCTGGCATGGTTCACCAAGAGCAGCACTGTGTTCTCTTGCAAAAAGGCCTCCAGGCCTGCGGTGAGCAGCAGGCCGTCCGGGGCGCAGGGCAGCACGCTGTAGCTCACTCCCCTGGCCTTCAGCACCTCTAGGGGCCGCATCACCGCATTATGCTCCAAGGGTGAGATGAGCACATGGTCGCCCCGCTGCAGCAGGCCGTAGAGGAGCAGGTTGAGGGCCTCGGTGACGTTCTTGCAAAAGACCGCCTGCTCCGGCCCCTCTGCGTGAAAGAAGGCCGCCACCTGGCAACGGCAGTCGTAGAGGAGCTCATCGGCCGCATAACTCATAGCATGGTCGCCCCTCTGGCCGCTGCCTCCCTGTTGGGTAAGGTAGTGGTAGACCGCTTCCGCCACACAGGCCGGCTTGGGAAAAGTGGTGCTGGCATTGTCTAAGTAGATGGCCATGGCCCTCCCGCCCTTCGCTTTTATCGTACCTGCCCCTATTATAACATTTTCCCTGCAGGGGGGAAAGGCGGGCGTATATCCCGATTGCGATAAACGCCCGGGCCTGTTATAATAGGGGTAGGATTTTTCCTTCTACATAAAAAGCCCCGTCGTCGGCCCTGCCCTGCTGGCCAGCTAGGGCCGACGCCCCAGGGAGCTAATTTTAGGAACAGGAGCAACCCCTATGACGCAAGGAAACTTAATCTTCATCCTGGCCGCCGCCTGCCTAGGCCTGGCAGCCAGCGGACTGGCCGCCCTAGGCAACCCGGCCAACATGGGCCTCTGCCTGGCCTGCTTCATCCGGGACACGGTGGGAGCCCTAGGCCTGCACAGCGCCGCCCCCCTGCAGTACATCCGGCCGGAGGTCTCTGGCATCGTCCTAGGCAGCCTCCTCCTGGCCCTCTACCGGGGGGAGTACCGGCCCCGGGGAGGCAGCGCCCCCCTCACCCGGTTGGTGCTGGGCTTCTGGGCCATGATCGGCTGCCTGATGTTCTTAGGCTGCCCCTTCCGCATGGTGTTGCGGCTGGCAGGGGGAGACCTTAACGCCCTAGCGGGCCTAGGGGGCTTCGCCCTAGGCATAGCCAGCGGCGTCTTCTTCCTCAACCGGGGCTACAGCCTGAAGCGGGCCTACCGGCTAGGCGCCCTGGAAGGCAGCTGGCTGGCCCTCTTCCAGGTAGTGCTGCTGGCCTTCTTAGTCCTTAGGCCTGCCTTCATCCACTTCAGCAAGGGGCCCGGCCCCGGCTCCCTCCACGCCCCCCTGCTAGCCAGCCTGGCCGTAGGCCTGGCCGCCGGCGCCCTGGCCCAATGGGGCCGGCTCTGCTTCGTAGGCGGCATCAGGGACTGGCTGCTGTTGCGGGAGAGCAGGCTCTTGCAGGCCTTCTGCGCCATCCTGCTGGGAGCCTTCCTAGGCAACCTGTTGCTGCCCCTGGCTACGGGACAGACCTACTTCCACCTAGGTTTCAGCGGCCAGCCTGTGGCCCACAGCGACGGCCTGTGGAACGCCCTGGGCCTCTACCTGGCAGGCTTCAGCTGCCTGCTGCTGGGGGGCTGCCCCCTACGCCAGCTGGTACTGGCCGGAGAGGGTGCCTGTGACAGTGCCTGTGCCGTAGTGGGCCTGGCCCTGGGAGCCGCCTTCGCCCACAACTTCGGCCTGGCCGCTTCTGCCGCCGGCCCCACTGCCAACGGCAAGGTGGCGGTGCTCCTGGGCTGCCTGGTGACGGGAGCCATCGCCTACTACAATACCTATAGGAGGGACTGAGACCATGGAAGTAATCGACGCTAGAGGCCTGTCCTGTCCGGAGCCGGTGCTGCTCCTCCGCCGGGCCCTGCTGAACGGGGCCCCTGAATGCACCATCGTCGTAGACAACGGGGCGGCCAAGGAAAACTGCCTCCGCTACGGCCAGCACCAGGGCTACGCCGTGACCATCAGCGAGACGGGGGGAGACTACAGCCTGCACCTGGAGAAAAAAGGGGCTGAGCCGTGAGATACCTGGCCACCTTCGTCTCCCACTTTGCCGCCCTCTCCTGTTACAAGGCCTGCCAGAGGCAGGGCTGGCCGGCGGAACTGGGGCCGGTGCCCCGCTTCCTCTCCAGCAGCTGCGGCACCTGTGCCTGGTATGAGGGGGAGGAGGGCTCCATCTACCCCGGCCCCATAGGCGAGGAGGTGGAGCAGATCCTGCTGGAAACGGCCCCTGGGGGCCCTTATCGACTAGTTTATCAGCAAAAGGAGGAAGGCTGATGCCTAAGATAGCCCTGACCACCTTCGCCACCTGTGCCGGCTGTGCGGCCAAGCTAGGGGCCGGCACCCTGCGGGAGCTGCTGGCCGGCCTGCGGCGTCCCTCCGACCCTCGGCTCTTAGTGGGCTATGAGGCCAGCGATGATGCGGCCGCCTATGCCCTAGCCGGGGAGGAGGTGCTGGTGGCCACCACCGACTTCTTCCCGCCCTTGGTGGACGAGCCCTACTTATACGGCCAGATAGCCGCCGCCAACGCCCTCAGCGACATCTACGCCATGGGGGGAGAGCCCCGCCTGGCCTTGAACATCCTGGCCGTGCCGGAAGGCCTGCCTCAGGAGGCGGTGAGGGAGATCCTGCGAGGCGGGGCCGAGCGGGTGCAGGCTGCCGGAGCCCTGCTGGCCGGCGGCCACACCGTCTTCAGCGCCACCCCCCTCTACGGCCTGGCGGTGTGGGGCTTCGTACCTAGGGAGGGGCTGTGGTCCAACGGAGGAGCCTTGCCAGGGGACGCCCTGCTCCTCACCAAGGCCCTAGGCAGCGGCGTCATAACCACGGCCGCCCAGGGGGGCCTGGTGGAGGCCCCGGTCCTGGCCCAGGTCCACCAGCGCATGGCCCGGCTCAACAAGACGGCCTGGCAGGTGCTGCGCCGCTACAGCGTCCACGCCTGCACCGACATCACCGGCTTCGGCCTCCTAGGCCACGGCCTGGAACTGGCCACCGCCAGCAACTGCTCCCTCCACCTCCGCTGCGACGCCCTGCCCTACCAGCCGGAGGCCTACCAGTTGGCAGACATGGGCCTCATCCCCGCCGGCGCCTACCGCAACCGGGACTTTGCCGCCCAGCAGGTGGAGCCGGGGCCGGCCAGCCGGGCCCTGCAGGATCTGTGTTACGATCCCCAGACCAGCGGCGGCCTCTGCTGCGCCCTGCCCCAGGATCAGGCGGCAGCCTGCCTGGCCCAGCTCCACAGCAGGCCGGAGACGGCTGAAGCCGCCCTTATCGGCTACGTGGGCCCCTACGAAGGCCGCCGTATCTACTTAGAATAAAAGAAAAGGCCGCCCTGCCTGGGCGGCCTGCCTGCTTGCTTGGCGCTGCTCACCTGCCGGTGATGCGGCGGATAACCTCTTGATAGGCCTCTTCCACGTTGCCTAGATCCCGGCGGAAGCGGTCCTTGTCCAGCTTCTCGTTGGTGTCCCAGTCCCAGAAACGGCAGGTGTCGGGGGTGATCTCGTCCGCCAGCAGCACCCGGCCTTCTGCATCGGTGCCGAATTCTACCTTGAAGTCCACCAGGCGGATCTTCCGCAGGGCCAGGAAGTCCCGTAACAGCTGGTTGATCTGCAGGGCCAGGGCCTTGCACCGCTGTACCTGCTCATCGCTGGCAAAGCCGAAGGCGGCAGGGTAGTCGTCGTTGATCATGGGATCCCCTAATTCGTCGTTCTTGTAGCACAGCTCCACAATGGGCTTCTGCAGGGCCAGGCCCTCAGCCACCCCCATCTTCTTGGCCAGGCTGCCGGCGGCGATGTTGCGGACGATCACCTCTAAGGGGATGATGTCCACCTTGACGCAGAGGGCTTCCCGCTCAGACAGCTTCTTGATCTGGTGGTGGGGCACCCCTGCCTTGCCTAGCAGGTCGAAGAAGAAGCTGGTAATGGTGTTGTTCATAACCCCCTTATCCATGATGGTGCCCTTCTTCAGGCCGTTAAAGGCGGTGGCGTCGTCCTTGTAGTACATGATCACCTGCTGGGGATCCGCCGTAGCGTAGACCTTCTTGGCCTTGCCTTCGTATAACAGTTCTGCCATTCTTCTACCTCTTTCTTGCTCTAAGCATCTTTACTCAACAGCAGGCTTGCTAGCCTACTCCCCTAGTTTACTTTTTTTACCGCTCCTTGTCAATGCTTTTCGCCCCGCTTTACTTTGCACCTAGCCTATGCTATCATAGGCTCTAGCGAGCCCATCTCACCTGTAAGGAGGAACTAGCACATGAACATCGTCTGCATGGAACCCTTGGGCGTAGCCCGCCCTTACATCGCCGCCCTGGCCGCCCCCCTGGAGGCCGCCGGCCACAGCTTCACCTACTACGAAAGCAGGGAGACTGAGGAGGAAAAACTCTACCAGCGGATCAAGGAGGCGGAGATCCTGGTGCTGGCCAACCAGCCCTTAAGCGCCCGGCTCATCCGCCGCTGTCCTAAGCTGAAGTTCATCGACATCGCCTTCACCGGCACGGACCACGTAGGCCTGGAGGCCGCCAGGGAGCGGCAGCTCACCGTCTCCAACGCCGCCGGCTACTCCACCAACGCGGTGGCGGAGCTGACCTTCGGCCTGGCCATCGCCGTCTGCCGCAACATCGTCCCCTGTGACGGCCGCAGCCGCAGCGGCCAGACCAAGGAAGGCCTGGTAGGCTGGGAACTGTACGGCAAGTGCTTCGGCGTCGTCGGCACCGGCGCCATCGGCTCCAGGGTGGCCGCCATCGCCCGGGCCTTCGGCTGCCGGGTACTGGCCTACAGCCGCAGCGAGAAGCCCGCCCTCAAGGATCTAGGGGTAGAGTACGCCCCCTTGGAAGAGGTGCTGGCCCAGGCCGACTTCCTCAGCCTCCACCTGCCCCTCACCCCGGCCACCCAGAACCTGCTCAACGCCCAGCGCCTGGCCCTGCTGAAGCCTACGGCGGTGGTGCTCAACACTGCTAGAGGCGGCGTAGTGGACAACCAGGCCCTGGCCGCGGCCCTCAACGCCGGCCGCATCGCCGGGGCGGGCATCGACGTCTTCGAGACTGAGCCCCCCCTGCCCCCGACCCACCCCCTCTGCACCGCCAAGAACACCGTCCTCACCCCCCATGTAGCCTTCGCCTCTAAGGAGGCCTTGGAAAAACGGGCCCAGATCGTCTTCGCCAATATCCAGGCCTACCTAGAGGGCCGGCCTGCCAACCTAGTAAAATAAGGGGCTAATCCCTGCCAGGGCCTCTGCCTGTGGAGCCAGAGGCCCTTTTTCTCTGGCTCCCGCCCTGCCTGGGCAGGCAGGATCTTGAAGTTACTAACAGGTTTGCAAGGGGGGTTCAGGCCCTGTCGGCAAGCCGGAGGAGACGGGGAGGGCCATAAATTTCTTCTCTAAGCCCTAAATCTGCTACAAAATTATTGCTAAATGTGGCAAAATTGTGTAAACTATAGAAGGGGGAGACTAACCTAGCTTCACCCTCTGTATTTTGTAGCGTGGATTTTAAAAAAGGAGTGTCGTGCATATGAAACTAACAAAATGGATGCTTGGCTCTGCAGCCCTGCTTGCCCTGGCTGTGGCCATTGCCGGCTGCGGCGGCAGTGATGACGGCAAGAAGAGCGCCGGCGTGAAGGGGGAATTGATGATCTACACCTCCATCTATCCGGACATCATCGACAGCATGTGCAAGCCCAACGTAGCCAAGGCCTTCCCTGAGATGAAGGTTAACTGGTTCCAGGGAGGCACCGAGAAGGTCGTTACCAAGATCACCGGCGAGATCAAGGCCAAGAAGATCGCCGCCGACGTGCTGATGGTGGCTGACCCCTCCTACTACCTGAAGCTGAACGAGCAGAAACTGTTGCTGCCCTACAAGTCCAAGGAAGATGCCGCCGTCATCACCGATAAGGCCCCGGACGGAGCCTGGTACGGCGTGCGGGTATCCAACATGATCATCGCCTACAACTCTGACCGGCTGAAACCCGAAGAGGCTCCTCAGACCTGGCTGGATCTCGCCGATCCTAAGTGGAAGGGCAAGATTGCCATGCCCAGCCCCCTGCTCAGCGGCACCGCCTATGTAGCCGCCGGCGTCCTGGCCGACAAGTACGGCTGGGAGTATTTTGAAAAACTGCGGGACAACGGCCTCCGGGTAGAGGAAGGCAACTCCGCCATCCAGAACAAGCTGCTGACCGGCGAGTATGCCGCCGCCATGATCCTGGAGGAGAACATCCTCAAGCTGGCCGCTACCAAGAAGGAGCCCTTGAAGGTGGTTTATCCTAAGGACGGCACCCTGATGGTGCCCAGCCCCATCGCCATCCTCAACACCACCAAGAATCCGGAAGGCGCCAAGGCCATCGTGGACTGGTGGCTGAGCAAGGCAGGCCAGGAGGCCGTGGTTAAGGGCTGGATGCACTCGGTAAGGGGCGACGTGAAGGAGCCTATCGGCGCCATCCCCACCAAGCAGATCAACGACAACAAGTTGAAGGTTAACTGGCAGAAGTTGGCCGATAACAATGCCCAGATCAAAGAAGAGTTCCGCAAGAGGGTAATGGACAAATAAGCTCATTCTTCCCAGGGCTGACGGGGTTGCTTGCAGCTCCGTCGGCCCTTTTGGAAAACTTGCGAGAAAGGAGCCTTGTTACTTCCTTATGCGCAGTAGAATAAACAGTAAGACCATCGTCATCTCCATTTCCGTGCTGCTGCTCCTGTACTTCGTCATCTTCCCCATGCTCATCCTGCTGTACGACAGCATCATGCTGGACGGACATATCAACTTCCAGAACTATGTCAATGTCTACAGCCAGGATGTTAACTGGATGGCTCTGACTAACACGGTGCAGCTCTCCCTCTTGGTAATGGTGGCCAGCGTCATCATCACCTTCCCCCTGGCCTGGCTGGTGGGCCGTACCGACCTGCCTGGCAAGAAGGGCTTCCGCACCCTGCTGGTTTCCAGCTACATGATACCCCCCTATGTAGGGGCTATCGCCTGGGTGCAGCTGCTCAACCCCAGCGTAGGCTACATTAACGACATCCTGAGGTGGCTCTTCGGCCTGGAGACGGCCCCCTTCGACATCTACACCTTCTGGGGCCTGGCCTGGGTCCTCACCCTCTTCTACTCTCCCTTCGCCTTCATCACCATCTCTAGGGCTATGGAGAAGATGGATCCCACCCTGGAAGAGGCGGCCCGGGTAGCCGGCGCCTCCCCCCTGCGGACGGTGCTGGACGTGACCCTGCCCCTGATGGCCCCCTCCATCCTGGCAGGCGGCCTGCTGGTGTTCATCGCTGCCGGCTCCTGCTTCGGCATCCCCTCCATCGTAGGCATGCCTGGCAACATAGAGGTGATGACCACCCGTATCGTCACCTACATCTACATGGGTGACGATGCCGGCGTCCGGGACTCTACCGCCCTGGCCGCTTCCCTGATGTTCATCGCCAACTTCCTCCTCTTCGGCATGACCTGGATGATGGGCCGCAAGGACTACACCACCATCTCCGGCAAGTCTACCCGCCCCAACATCGTAGAGTTAGGCAAGTGGAAGGTGCCCGCCCTCCTGGGTATCAGCCTCTACGGCGCCATTGCCGTGGTAATACCCCTGGGCTCCATCGTGATGACCAGCTTCATCAAGTCTATGTCTAAGGACATCGGCTTCGACAACTTCGGCATCGACCCCTGGATCCCGGTAGTGACCAGCGCCCAGTACATGGAAAGCGTCTGGAACTCCGTGATCTACGGCGTGGTGGCCGCCACCATCGGCACCGCCCTGGCCCTCTTCGTAGCCTACCTGGCTGTGAAGACCCAGATCAAGGGCCGCAGCCTGCCTGACCTGCTGACGGTTATCGGCGGTTCCACCCCCTCCATCGTCATCGCCCTGGCCCTGATCATCACCTTCAGCGGCAACTTCGGCCTCAACATCTACTCCACTATGTGGATCATCGTCGTCAGCTACCTGGTTAAGTACCTTACCATGTCGGTGCGCACCATAGCCGCCGCCCTGAGCCAGGTGCACAGCTCCCTAGAAGAAGCGGCCCAGAACTCCGGCGCCAACTGGCTGCGGGTGTGCAAGGACATCATCATCCCCCTGATCGCCCCCAGCGTAGTGGCCGGCTGGTTCCTGATCTTCATGCCCTCCTTCTACGAATTGACCATGTCCCTGTTGCTCTACGGCAGCGATACCAAGACCATAGGCGTGCTCCTCTACGAGCTGCAGACCTATGCCGATACCCAGAACGCTTCTGTGCTCTCCGTCATCATCTTGGCCATCGTCCTCATCGGCAACTTGATTTTGAACAAGGTCTCCAAGGGTAACGTAGGTATTTAACCAGACAAGGAGTGAAATAAATGGCTGAAGTAAGAATCGAGCATGTGTTTAAGCGTTTCGGCGCCGTAACCGCCGTAGACGACTTCAATCTAGTAGTGAAGGACGGGGAGTTCGTCTCCATCCTAGGCCCCTCCGGCTGTGGCAAGACCACCACCCTGCGGATGATCGCCGGCTTTGAGCGGGCCACCGAGGGGGACATCAGCATCGGCGACCATGTGGTCTCTTCCTCCAAGCGCGGCACATTCGTACCGCCGGAGGATAGGGACATCGGCATGGTGTTCCAGTCCTACGCCGTCTGGCCCCACATGACGGTAGCCGAGAACGTAGGCTATCCCTTGAAGATCAAGAAAGTGCCCAAGGAAGAGCGGCAGAAGAGGGTGCAGGCCATGCTGGAGCTGGTCCACCTAGGGGAATACGGCCAGCGTTACCCCAACCAGCTCTCCGGCGGCCAGCAGCAGCGGGTCTCCCTGGCCCGGGCCCTGGTGGCCGAACCCGGCCTGCTCCTGCTGGACGAGCCCCTCAGCAACCTGGACGCCAAGCTGAGGGAGAGCATGCGCTTCGAGATTTTGGAAATCCAGAAGAAGACCGGCATCACCGTAGTCTACGTAACCCATGACCAAAGCGAGGCCATGGCTATGTCAGACAGGGTTGTGGTTATGAGCATGGGGGTAGTGCAGCAGATCGGCGCTCCCCATGAGATCTACACCGCCCCCGCCAACAAGATGGTGGCCGACTTCATCGGCCTGGTCAACTTCTTAGACGGGGAAGCCAAGGGGGACAGGATCTACCTGAGCGGCAGCGATGCCTATTCCTGGCCCAACAAGAACAACCTGGAGGGGGAGGTAACCATCGCCGTCCGGCCTGAGACCATCACCATGTCCGCTACCGCCGGCCACCTCCAGGGCGTGGTAACCCACCGCTTCTACCTGGGGGACTCGGTAGACTTCCGGGTGAACGTAAACGGCCACATCGTCCGGGTCATCAACAAGGGCGCCGATGTGGAAGCCTTCCCTGACGGCAGCATCGTCTACCTGGACTTTGACCGGGTTATGTTCTTCAACCGCAACTAAGGCTGCCAGGCCTTAGCCTGGGGCGTCGGCACGGCCGGCGCCTCTTTTCTTTGCCCTTAACTTAAAACTTTTGCTGAGCAAGGTCCCAGACCCTTGCGCTAAAAAAGAAAAAAGCATAAAATAAGGGGGTAACTGAATTGTAAGAAAGGCCCCGTTCCCTATGAATATCTTCCTGCTGCTGGCCATCGCCATGGCCCTGATCGTCCTCCTGCTGCGCCTCCACTACCCTATCGGCCCCAGCATGCTGCTAGGGGGCTTGTTGATCTGGCTGGTAAGGGACGGCTCCCCCCTGGTCCTCTTCCAGGCCGCCCTCCACACCCTCTCCTTAAGCCGCACCTACGACATCATCCTGGCCCTCTACTTCGTCATGTGCTTGGAGATAGAGCTCCGCACCTCCGGAGCCATGGAGGGCATGGTCCACGCCCTGCAGCGCCTCTTTGCCAGCGCCAAGGTGACCCTGGCCGTGATGCCCGCCTTCCTGGGCCTGCTGCCCAGCCTGGGTGGGGCCCGCTTCTCCGCCCCCATCGTAGACGAGGCCAGCAAGGGGGAGGCCATCAGTGAAAACCGCAAGGCCGCCATCAACTTCTGGTTCCGCCACATCTTTGAATTTTCCAACCCCATCATCCCCGGCATGATCATAGCCTGCAGCATCGTCAACGTGCCCTACAAGGACTTTATCAGCCACATCTGCTGGCTCACCCCGGTGACCTTCAGCGTAGGCTGGTTGGTCCTGATCCGGGGCCTGGACATGCGCCTCCACAAGGCCCTCATCCTAGCCTCCCCCCAGAACCGGCGTAAGGAGCTGGCCGACCTCCTCCTCTCCCTCTCCCCGGTGGTGGTCACCTTCATCCTGGTGGTCTTCTTCGGCCTCAACGCCTCCCTGGGCATGGGCCTGGTCACCCTGGGCCTCTTCTTCCTCCTCCGCTGCTGCGGCCGCAACTGCCCGGCTAGGAGGGTGTTGCTGGACGCCCTGGACTGGAAGATGTTCCTCAACGTCCTCTGCATCCTCTACTTCATCCAGATCCTCACCGACACCCAGGTCCTCAGCCAGGTGGTGGAGGCCTTCCAGGACAGCCCCCTGCCGGTACCGGTGATCATCGCCTGCGTTTCCTTCATCATCGGCATCCTCACCGGCATGAGCCAGGGCCATGTGGCCATCGTGATGCCGGTAGTGGCGGCCCTCCGCACCGGGGACCTGAACCTGGTAGGGGTGGCCATGGCCTTCGGGGTGGCCGGCCAGATGCTCACCCCCACCCACATGTGCCTCATCGTCACCTTGGACTACTTCAAGGCGGACTTTTTCGCCACTTTGAAGCAGATCTTCCTCATCGAAGTCATCGTCCTCACCATCTTCTCCCTGGTCTCCTACTTCACCTGGTGAACCTATGCTTGCAAAGCATAGGGCTTATACGGCATAGGTATTTGACAGGGGCCTGCCTTGTTTTATAGAATGATAGCATGAATATGCGGCCCTGCGGACAGCTAGGCCGCCTCTTTTAAAGAAGCTGCTTCAAGCTTCTTTAACTCTTTATAGCAACTTAAAGGCGGGTTTAAGCCCTGCGCACCCTTAGTCCCTCTGAAAGGAGTGGTTGCTGTGTACTACACCATCGGCGAATTAGCCTCCCTCGTCAAGCTGCGGCCTTCCACCCTGCGCTACTACGACAAGAAGGGCCTGCTCCCCTTTCTGGAGCGCTCCGAAAGCGGCATCCGCCTCTTCAAGGACAGCGATTTGGAAACCCTGGCCCTCATCGACTGCCTAAAACAGACCGGCATGCCCCTGAAGGACATCCGCCAGTTCATCCACTGGTCCATGCAGGGGGATGCCAGCATCAAGGAGCGTTTGGCTATGATCTGCCAGCGCAAGGCCGCCGTCCTGCAGCAGCTGGCCTCCCTCCAGGACGTGCTGGCCATCCTCTCCTACAAGGAGTGGTACTATCAGCAGGCCGCCGCCCAAGGCACTACCGCCGGCCTGAAGGAGCTGCCCCTCAGCCAGCTGCCCCCCAGCGCCCAGCAGGGCAAGAAACTCCTCAGCCGCTGCCGCAAATGAGGTCTCACCTCCTGGCTGCCCGGCCCCTGTGGAAGGGGCCTTTTTCTTGTGGGCAGGGCC
>CAZXKQ010000007.1:0-72847 GCA_964641395.1 uncultured Phascolarctobacterium sp.
TGCCGCTAGAGGAAGTGAAGGCCATACTGGCCGACACCTTCCAGATTGCCATGACCAAGGAGATAGAAACGGAGGTGGACAGGGTGTGTAATTGGAGCAGCGCCGTGCTAGAGGAAGTTCGGGAAGAGGGAATGTTAGATAATATGCTAAAAGTTTTTTTGAAGCTAATTGCAAAAGGTTTTTCTTTTGTGGATGCCGCTGAAACTGCCGGTGCGGAAACCCCTGACCAGCTAGAGTACCTGCGCCAGCACCTGCCTGCCCACTCTCAATCCTAGTCCGTTAGGCTAAAGTTTGGGGGTGGACAGGGTGTGTAATTGGAGCAGTGCCGTGCTGGAAGAAGTTCAGGAAGAGAGCTTTGCTAATGGCCGGCAAGAGGGAATGTTGGCTAACATGTTAAAGGTCTTTTTGAAGCTAATTGCGAAAGGTTTTTCTTTTGTGGATGCCGCTGAAACTGCCGGTGCGGAAACCCCTGACCAGGTAGAGTACCTGCGCCAGCACCTGCCCGCCCACTAGCCAGTGGGAGTCGTGAGCCTTTGTTAGAGAGTTGTAGTGCTGACCCGTAACTTCTGTTGCAAGAAGATAGCTCCACCCTTTTTATTTGTGATTAAACAAAAAGCCAAGGCCGAGACCTTAGGGTCTCGGCCTTTTTGTATCTTTGCCCCTTGCAAGGGCTACTCCTTGCCTGCCAGCACCGCAGCCAGTTCCTCAGCCGCCCTGGGATAGCCTCTGAAGAGGAGGCCGGTAAAGCCCAGGCGGAGGGCGGTCCGAACGTTTTCTTCCCTGTCGTCGATAAAGACGCAGGCCTGGGGAGCCAGATGGTACTTACTGCAGAGGAGGCGGTAGATCTCTGGCTCCGGCTTAATAGAGCGGACGTCGCAGGAGTATAGGCCCCCGTCCATGTACCGGGTCACCTCCAGCACCTCCGGCTTCAAGGAGCGGAGGAAGCGGGAATAATTAGACAGGTAATAAAGCTGATAGCCCTGTTCTCGCAAACTTTTCAGCCAGGGCAGGGCGTAGGGGCAGAGGCTCAGGTAGCTGCCCACGTTAAAAATAGTCCGCTCCACATCCTTAGCCAGGGGGCCTGCATCCCTGATCACCGTGGCGATGATCTCTTCATCCGGCACCAGGCCCCTGTCCAGCTCCGGCCACAGGCCGCTGTGATTGATGGCCTGGCGCAGCTGCTGAGCATAGGCAGGGGTGTAGCCGGACTGCTGCATAAAGTCCTCTATGGCGAAGCGGGTCAGGACGTTGCCTAGGTCGAAGATGATGGCCTGGTACATGGTAAAACCTCAGGGCAGTCTAGGGGAACGCTGCCCACACCCTAGCGGCGTTGCCTGGCGCCCCCTTCATGACTGCCTTCCGTGAACTGTAACTCCCTTTTCTCATTATAGCATCAGTCCTTCCAGGAGGGAAGGGGCGGAGCTGCCCTGCTTTAGGACTGCCTATCCGCAGCCGGCCTTCCGCCGGCAGCCGCTACAGCTAGCTCCCCCTCCCTTTGCCGGCCACGGGCACGACGTAAGCCTCACAAGATGGCATAGGCATCGGCCTTGCGCAGGGGGAAGACGTACTTCTGTATAAACTGCAGCCTTCCCAGAAGGTTGGAAAGGCTCCCTGCCTGGGGGATGGGCCCCCCTAGAACCAAGGTCATGGCCTGGGCAAACTGTCTGCCATAGGCCTGGAAGAACTCCTCCAGGAGTTTTTGGTACTCCCTCTCCTCCCTCTGCCACTGGGGCTCAGTGTAGACCACGGCTACTAAATAGAACAGCTTTTGTGCCACCAGGTTTTCCGCAAAGGCTTTTGCGCGGCAGAGCCGGGCCAGTTCGGCAAAGACTGCCTGGCGGGCCCTACGGCTGCGCTTAAAAATCAACATGAATTCAATGAGGCAGCCATCCTCTTCCAGGTTCAATCGCTTGACTTCCGCTAGGGAAGCGCCTAGGGAGCAGAAGGAGGCATAGCGCTGGGTGTTTAATATGCCCAGCATGTCGCTGTAAAGGATCTCATCTATGGTGGTATCAAACCTGTTCAGGAGCTGGCAGTGGCTGCCGTCGTCCTGGTGGACATAAACAACCAGCCCCTCCTGCTCCAGGGGGCTCACTCTGCGGTTATGGGGGCAGTACAGCCAGTTGCTCATTGCAGCTCTCCAGTCTCGATGATCTTTTTTGCTAGGTACTTATGCAGGGTGCGGATGTTCACATATTCATAACCGTTGTGGGCGAATTCCCCTAGGGCTATCCTGAACACCACCACATTATTAGTGGCGCTGTAGGCCGCCAGTTCCTGTTCCGCCTGCCCCTTGTCTGTCAGCTCCCCGTCGGAGAGGATGAAGAGCAGCCGCAGCTTCCCCTTCAATTTCTGCTGTTGCAGGAGGCGGAGGGCGGGAAGGATGTTGCTGCCTCCCCCGGATTGGGGGAAGATGGTGGACATTTCCACCTTCTGCTCAAAGGCCTTGTTCACCCTCACTAGGCCGCCAAAGTCTATCTCTAAGGTGCGGATGCCCTTGAAGCCGCTTACGGCTGCCAGCAGCAAGACCAGGGCCTCGGCGTACTGGGTTTCAAAGAGGTAGGTGCTGCCGGAGACGTCCCGCAGGATCATCAAATCCACAGAGACCTTCTTCTTCACATAGTAGCGGTAGACCTTGCCGTCCTCCTTGGTGAGGGAGCTTAGGTAGGCCTGTTGCTGACGGCGCAGGTTCACATCCCCGTCGAAGGCGGGGAGGATGAGCATGGAGGTGAAGGCCTTCTTGAACAGATACTCCAGTTCGCTGATCTCCTTGTGATACTTGCGGACGGTATCCAGAAAGAACATAGTGGTGTTGTTGGCCTTCACTAGGTAGTTGCCAGTCCCCGCCTGCAGGCCCACCTCCTTGGCCACGCTCTCTATCTTGGCCTTGACGCTGACCAGGCGGGAGTTGCGGTCTATGTCCGCCAAATCCTGGGCTGTAATAGCCCTGATCTCCTTAGAGAAGTACCTGCCCTTGTTAGCGGCCCCCGTCCTAACCGGGCCTGCCGCTGCGTTTACCAACAGAACCGGCGCCGCTCCTAAGAGCCACTCCTCGATCAGGGCCGTAGCCGCAATAACATTGCCGTAGTCCGTGCGCTTGGCGATCAGGCCCAAGGGCAGGCAGAAACTCAGAAAGGCCTCCTTCACAGCGGTGCTGACGGAATTAAAGCGCAGCAAATTCTCCAGGGCCACGATGTAGGGCATCATCAACTCATTATTCTGGGAGAGGCCTTGGGTATCCCGGTAAAAGACGCCGCTGTAGAGGAGTTCCAAGCGTTTAGACAGTTCGGGAAAATCAAACTTCAGTTGGTACTCGATCAGGCTGCTGAACAAGACATCGTAGATGGCACAGTACAGGGTACCCGGCTTATAGCGTTGCAGATGCCGTTGGAAGCGCTCGTCAAAGCTGTCCCGCTGCACAGAATACCTGAGCTTAGCCAGCTCCTTGATTAAGAAGCCCTCGTAGAACAGTTCCAGGCCCACGAAACGGCTCAGCCAGCTGGCGGCATACACTTCTTCAATACAGGAGCAATTGTAGACTATCTGGTAGCCCTCTTCCCCGTTGCCAAAGAAGACGTAGGGCTTCCTAGGGGCGGCCTGGTACTGGCTATAGGTAGTGATAAACTCCTCTTCCCTTGCTATAAAGACGGTCTTGACGGCTATATCCGGCAAGAGCACCGATAAGTTAATCATAGTTCCACCTAGGCCCTAGATAACGATAGTGGCAAGCTTGTCCTTGATCAGCTGGATGTCGTAAAAGCCCAGATCCACGTCCAGGTAGTACATGAAGCTCTGCAGGATGATTTCCTTAAACCGCTCCACGCCGATGGAGCTTACAAAGTCCACAAAGCGCTTAATCTCCGGGGAGTATAGGTCTTGTACCTCTGCCAGGGCATTCTGCTGGATCCGCCGCCCGATAGACTTGCGCAGGCTTTCCAGATTGGCCCCGCTGGTAAAGTAATTGTCTATTACTACCTCCTCCCCCCTGCTGAGGGCTGTGTGGCGCTCCAAATTACACATCACCACCGCTATGGCGGCGTTGCGCACCGAGAGGGGGTACTCCTTGGAGCGCACCTCGTCCATGAGGCTGATGATGTACTTCTTCACCTCTGCCGGCACCAGGTCGGCTGCCACGCATTCCTCCGCCACGATCTGGTCGACGATTTTCAGCTCGTCCTCTGGCCGGGGATAGTCGAAGTGGAAGCAGACCAGCCGTTGGGCGAAGCTCTGGGGCAGCTTCACATTGCCGGAGTACTGGCTGTCATTGGCACAGAAGATGATGCGGAAGTCCTTGTGGGCATAGACTATTTTGTCGCCTATGGCGGTAACCGAGCTACGGTCCATGATGCTGTTAAACATCAACAAAACTTCCTGCATCGTGTGGGTAGCCTCGTCTACCACGATGATGCCCCCCTGCTCCATGCAGTCAGCCACCACCCCGTTCTTAACTACCAGGCTGCCCTGGTCAAGGCGCAGGCCTAAGATGAGGTTGGTCTTGGTCTGCTCCGGGCTCAGCTGTACATAGTAGGCGGGCACCTGCTTGGCCAAGGAGTAGTGCTTGGCGATGTTCATGGCGATGACGCTCTTGCCGCTGCCGGAAGGCCCCACTATGTAGAGGGGCCAACGGGTGTTTTTTATCACTTCCAAGCACTGCCGCAACAGGCTGGTTCCCGACTCTCCCACGATGGGAGGGATGCGCTGCAGATCCAGGGTAATATTGAGATTGGGCATAACTACACCTCATTTATCAACGCTAAAAAGGACAGCCTCGACAGACTGCCCCTTTTAGCTGGGAAAAGATTGCTTCCTCGCTAAGTGGTTTCATAAACCGTAATCCTGCCGGCTTAAAAGAGTCAGCAGAGTGGCAAAGTTGGCCTTGATCAAGGCGAAGTCCTCCTCGGCAGGGTCATCGATGTGCAGGCCCACAGAAACAGCCACCGAGGTCTTATAGGTAGAGGCCAGCAGCAGGGCCGCCTGGCGGGCCGGCTCGTCATCCTTGTGGGCCATTAGGCAGATCACAGAGGCCGTAGCCGAAGTGGTGCCGTCCTTCCTCAGGCTGGGCCGGGGAGCTGCTACCGCCACCGCCCCCACATGGAAGCTGTCCCCGCCTCCTATGGTTACAGTGAGGTTTTTGCCTACCACCACTACTACCGCTTCCACTATGTGCCTGCCAGAACCAACTGTGTATTTCCTGGTTTCCATCTCAATGGCCCTCCCAAGGAACAAACTGCTTAATGTCAATGCCGAACTGGCTCAAGATCTTGCCACAGATATGGTTCATCTGCTTTTCTATCGAATTGGAGTTGTTGTAGAAGGTCAGCATAGGAGGAATTATGATGCAGCCGTTATCAGCAGCCTCCTTGATATTACGCAGATGAATACGGCTTAGGGGCATTTCCCGGGGCACCAGGATCACCCGCCGGTTCTCCTTCAAGCACACATCCACGGCCCGCAACAACAGGTTGGTGGAATAACCGGCGGCTACCCCGGCCACCGTCTTCATGCTGCAGGGTATCACTACCATGCCGTCGGTCTTGAAAGAGCCGCTAGAGATGCTGGCAGCCATGTTCCTATTATCGTGGACATAGTCAGCAAGGGAGAGAACCCGTTCTACCTGTATGTCAGTCTCGTACTCAAAATTCTTATATGCTCCTTCGGACACCACCAGGTGGACTTCCAGGGAAGGTATCTCTTTCAAGATCTGCAGGAAACGATAACCCAGGACCACGCCGCTGGCACCGGAGATCCCAACAATCAAGCGCACAGGCTCACCCCCTTGCTCAGCAAAAATCTAAGGATCTAAGGGTTACTAACTCACCACAGGCCGCACATCTTCCACCAGGGCACCTCTACCAAGCAGGTCATGATGAAGACAACTACGATGTAGGGAATGCCCATGCGGATACATTCTTTCTGCCCATACATGCCGTTGTCTTCCCCCTGTCCTACCAGCATGTTGAGGTGTTGGAAGGGGAATACGTAGTGAGAGGCCACAGCGGTGTAGGCCATCAGGGCAGGCACCAAGGGGCTGACCCCCTGCATGGTGCTGGTGAAGGCCAGCATGGCAGGGATGACGATGCCCATAACGGCGATAACGCTGCCCAAGATCATGTGGATGAAGATGGAGATTATCGTGATGAAGGCTGCCAAAACGATGGGATTGCTAGGTACGGAGGCCGGCAGAACAGTCTTGGCGATCCAAGCGTTCATGCCGGTGGCGCCGCCTACCCGGCCGATGGCTACGGCAGCAGTCAAGAAGACCAGTACATGGAGAGGCACGCCGCCCCAACTGGCCGGAGTCAGGATGCCGCCCACCTTAGGCATGGCCATGCACATGGCGATGAAGAGGGTCACCCAGCCGATGTCGATACCGTGGAGGGTATCCGTCATCCAGAGGATGATGGCCAGCCCTACCCAGAAGGCCGTCCGTTTTTCTTTGCCGGTCATAGGCCCTAGGCCGGCCAGCTTAGCCTTGATTTCTTCCTTATTGATGCTCACCTCTTGACTGGGTTTGAAGAGGAAGAGGATCATGAAGTAAGCCAAGATGCTGCCCACTACCGCCGGGGGCCCCATCAGCTGCAGCCAGCCCATCCAGCCCAGGGGCACGCCGCTGCTCTGCACGGCCAAGGGGCTGATGGTGGCATCACCAGTCAGGAAGATCAGGGAGATGGGAACAGAAGAGGCGAAGACGGTGAAACCGATCTTGACGGCGTCTTCCCTAGGTATGTTGGCGCTCTTAATCACCACCGCCATAACGGACATGATGATGAAGGCACGGGGCCAGGGATGGGGTATCAAGAGGCTCAGTACGAAGGTCAGGGCAAAGATAGCGGTAATAATGCTCCTGAAATTCGTAACGAACTTATCGATAAAGAGGTAGGATATCCTCTCGCCTAGGCCGGATTCCTTCACTGCCCCGGCTATCAGGTAAGCGCCGATGATGATCCACATCATGGACATGGTCCAGGTGGAGAAGACCAGGGTGGGCTTAGCCACGCCGAAGACTGTGAGGAGGACTAGATAAACACCGGACACATAACCTGGCTGGGCGATCTGGAAGCCCCACCAGATGATGGTCATGAAGGAAAAGGCCATACACAACTTCCCTTGCTGGGACAGTCCTTCGATATTGCTAAAAGCAATGGCCAAGCAAACCAGGATGCCCAGGATGAAACCGATGAACGGTTTGTTTTTACCCATGCGTGCACCTCCTTTAAGGTTACGAGTTTTATGCAGATAGCCGTAACTGCCCTGCCCCGGCCCCCAGGGGCGCCTCCTCCTACTCCCAACCTGGCCAGGCTGGGGGGACGCTTTAGAGGGGGCTGGGCAGAACAGTTTCAGCAACGGGGAAAGGCTGCCCAAGAGGCGGCCGCAACCACTGGAGCCGCCCCTAGCTCAGCAGAGCCCTTCCTATTTAGTCTTCAGCGGGGGAACCGGGGGTATCTGCTGCAGCTTGGCTATATCTGCCGCCTTCAGCTTGAAAACGTCATGCACGTGAATCTCTTCCGTAGAGCGCCAGGAGTATTGGCAGGTATCACACACATAAACTTCCCACACATCGCCTACCGGGGACTTGGTCATAACTCTTACAGTTTCTTCATCGCAACGCGGGCACTTCATGTCTTTCTACCTCCTTATTTGGATTGTTGGCTCATGAAGTTTTTGATGATTGCTTCCCACTTGGGAGTAGCCGGTGAGGGCTTCAGCAATTCAACAGCACGAGGATTGGGTTCAGGCGGAACAGGGGTGGTGGCGTCGATTATCAGCTTGTCGTGCATGCCGGCAGGGTAAGAAGAAGGATCCAAAGGCATGCCGGCGCAGTTCTGGATGATGGACACGTCCTTAGTGGGCTTAACCCTGGTGGTCAGGGCCCACATTACCTGCTCCAGGTTGAAGGGGTCGACAAACTCGTCTACCAGGATGATGATCTTGGCATAGGCAGTTCCGTGGGGAGTGCAGAGGAGGCGGAAGGCTGCCGATTTAGCAAAGCCGCCGTAGCGGGACTTGACGGAAATGATTTCCCCGATACCGTGGGTGTACATGGCGTTGACAGCCTGCACCTCGGGTATGGTGGCCTTCAACTGTTTGTAGATGGGTACAGAGGTATTGAGGGCCATCAGGTAATCGATCTCGGTCCAAGGCAGGCCCAGGTACAGGTTCTCAAAGATCGGGTTGTCCCTATGGGTGATGTGGGTGATTTTAATCTCGCACTGGAGGCGGGCACCGGAGTAGGAGCCAGGGAATTCGCCGAAGGGCCCTTCACAGGTGCGCAGCCGGGGAATCACGTAGCCTTCCAGCACTACTTCCGCATGGGCAGGAACGTAGAGATGCTCAGCAGTGTCGGCCTTGACGATCTCAGTAGGAACCCCGTCCTGCAGGGCGCCTACGAACTCGTACTCGTTTTGGTCGTAGGCTACAGGGGTGGAGGCCATGAAGGTTACCAGAGGAGAGTTGCCCAGGGCGATGGCGATGGGCAGGGGCTCGTTAACCTCCTCTGCCTTACGCAGCTGGATGGCGATGTCGTGGAAGGGCAGGGCCTGGATGCCGATGCGGTCGATATCCTTCACCTGGATGCGGTAGGTGCCTACGTTCAGCTTGTCCAGGTTGTCGGGGTCTTCAGGATCACCGGTCACAACGCTGGCCTTGGAGATGAAGAAGCCGCCGTCCTGGTCGTTAATCCTGTAGAGAGGCAGGATGTCAAAGAGGTTGATGTTCTCGGTGATGGTGTTCTCTTTGCACTTGGCCTGCTCCCGAGGCAGAACTACCGGGGGAACGGGGAACTTGTCCCACCGCCGGTTCAGCTCAAAGAACTGCTCCTTAACAGAGGAGTTCTTCGGCATGCCCAGCATCAAGGCGTGGTTGGCCCAAGAGCCGTGCACGTTGGTGACTACGGAGTACTTGTAGCCCTTCACCTTCTCGAACAGCACGGCGGGCTTTTCTTCCAGATTGGCGCAGGCCCGGCCGGCCGCACCGATGTCAGGCTCGGGAGAAACCTCTTCCTTGATGCGGATCAGTTGGCCCTCTGCTTCCAAAGTAGCCAAAAACTCTCGCAGGTCCTTGTAAGATTTAGCCATAGAAGTAGACCTCCTTTAAAAAATACTAAAACAGTTGCTACCTCACAACTTTCACGCCTATTTTATCTAGAGGCAGATACAACGGCAATTCTAATTGGGCAAGAGGAAATGCCCTTTTTGAATAGCCCTTTGCGGAATTAGCCTATTCCTTTTTTGAATTGCGCCTATAAGGGAAATAATCTAGAATTGAAAGGAACAATGAGTAAAACTTCTCTTGCAAGCCCTATTACAGGGCTTAATCTTTTGGCGAACAGGTGGGTTGGTTCTTATAGGTGGACAAGAGGTGGAGCTGTAATGAATATTAACCAGATTCGTTACTTTTTATCAGTTGCGGAAAACAAGAGCTTTTCCGCAGCCGCCTTTGATTGCTATATTTCCCAATCCTCTGTTTCCAAACACATTAAGGCCTTGGAAGCAGAATTCGGCGTAGTCCTTTTCGAGCGCAAAAACGCCAAAGTGGATCTGACCCCGGCCGGCCGGGTCTTTTATAAATACGCTGAGAAGGCCCTGAAAGAGTACGGCGAGTTGCAGCTCTTGCTGGAGGATTACCAAAAATCCAGCCAGTCCACCATCGCCCTGGGCACCATCCCCATCCTTTCTTCCTATGGTATAACCAACATTATCGCAGGCTTTTCCGCCAAGTATAAGGAGGCCAACATCTACTTCGATGTAAACGAGGACAACCAGGCCGAGATTCTCAAAAAGCTCCATGCCAGAAGTATCAGCCTGGCCCTCATCCGCACCCGCTATCTGGAACCCCGGGAGAAGTACGAATTCAAGCCCTTCGTCACCGACACCTTTGTAGCCACCTGTCATAAGAACCATCCCCTGGCCCGGGAGCACAGCCCTGTATCCTTGAAAACCATCAGCAAGTTCAACCTCTACCTGATCGACACCAGTTCCAATCTCAACCGGGTGACCATGGAAGTCCTCAAAGCGGCTGGGATCAAACCTAGGCTCAGGGGCACCACCACCCGCCATAAAATACTGTTGGAGATGCTCAACAACAAGACCGCCGTCTCCATCCTGCCGGAAAGGCTGGTGGATAAGAGGCTCTTCCCTGACTTGTTAACCCTGCCCTTAGAAGAGGCGATCACCAGCGAAATCGCCCTGGTAAAGCTTAAGGACTACAAACTCAACAAGGTGTCGAAGAATTTTTGGGATTTTTGGTCCAAGGAGAACCTCCAGGCCTGTCTCCGCAACGTCCCTGACGCCCCTTCCTTTTTAACCTAAGGGACGGGCCCGGCCCAGACAGAAAAAGGCTGCCCCTGCCTAGCTTGAAACTAGGTAGAGGCAGCCTTAGCTTGTTTGGCTGACTGGGGCAGCCCTGCTCCTTATTTGAAGAGCTCAGGAGCCCACTTAGCAGGATCCACTTCCTTGAACTTGCAGCGCTGGAAGCGGTTCTTCATGGCAAAGGGCACTGTAGCGTCGAAGATGCACTTGCAGGCGATGCCGTGATCCCTGATGCTGGGATCAAAGTCCGGGTCATTGGAGGGATCCAGGGGATGGCAGCGAACGCCGGGGATGGGGAT
The DNA here is from genome assembly GCA_964641395.1 of uncultured Phascolarctobacterium sp. Lineage (GTDB taxonomy): Bacteria > Bacillota > Negativicutes > Acidaminococcales > Acidaminococcaceae > CANQBR01. Next base: position 10,607 of record CAZXKQ010000007.1, read on the forward strand.
GATGTCCACATCGGCCTGCAGCCTGGTGGTCATAGCCCACAGCACGTCGTTGGTGTCGAAGATGTCCACGTCATCGTCCACCAGGATGACATGCTTCAATTCAGAGAAGGCGGAGAAGGCCAGCAGGGCGGCTTGGCGCTGCCTGCCTTCATCAGGAGGAGCCTTCTTTACGAATTGGATCACGGCCAGGTACTTGCCGCCGCCGGAGCAGTGGGCGTAAACGTTCTTCACGTTGCCAGGCAGAGCCTTCTCCACCATGGTCAGGATGGAGGCCTCGGTAGGCAGGCCGGCCATGTTCACATGCTCCTCGGAGGGGCCGATGCAGGACTGCATGATGGGGTTGGTCCGGTGGGTTACAGCCTTAACCTTGATAATGGGCAGCTCCGGCTTGCTGGGGCCGGTGTAGCCGGGGAACTCAGGCATGGCCTTGCCGGTATTGGTATTGATGTCTTCCCTGATCCTTACGTTAGGCAGTAGTTCGCCTTCCACTACGTACTCAGCCCGTGCCAAGGCCTTCTCGGCGATGGTCTTGCACTGTACCAGCTGCACGGCCTCCTTCCGCAGACCGCCGGCGATGGCCAATTCATTGAAGCCATAGGGGGTGGTGGGAGCCTCGAAGCAGGCGGCGATTTCAATAGCCGGATCTACGCCGATGCTGATGGAGATAGGCATGGGCTTGCCAGCCTTCTCGTATTTCTGCCGCATAGCGTCCAGATGGCGGCCAGGTACAAAGTACATGGAGATTTCATCTTTGCTCTGCAGGCAGAGGCGGTGGATGGTGATGTCAGAGGTGCCGGTCTCAGGATCGGTGCCATAGCACAGGCCCATGGTGATGTAGGGGCCTGCGTCCTCCTCCGTATTGGTGGGGGCGGGGATCAGCTTGCGAATGTCAAAACCTGGTTCGTCCGCTAGGTGTACCACCTCTTGGCAGGGGGCGGCGGCAGCGTCCACAACCACCGGAGGAATCAGATTTCCCAAGGAGTCTTTAAGCAGGAAGCCCAGCCGGTCAGGGGGGCAGCCTAGGATATGGCCAACCCGTTCACGGCTAGACAATACGCCGATAACAACCTTGGCGCCTGGATGACCTTTGACTTTGTTGAAAACCATGGCCGGCCCTAGCTGAGTAGGCCGTTTAACAGTGCCCCTGGCTCCCACCCGGCGGTAAATGCCGGATATCTCGGCCCTGGGATCGGCTTCTACGTCGGTTTCCAGATACTGGCCGGGGATAGTCTTCAGGTACTCTAGGGCAGAACGTAAATCATTGATCTTATTAGCCATAGAAAGACCTCCTTTTTCTTGGTGGCTTAATTATATATTAAATACTTCCCCCTAGCTATTCGATTTGGGAAAGCCTCCTTGCCACACTAGAATAGAAAGAGGGGCCCCCTCCAGGTGTGCCGCTGGTAAAAGGCCGCCTTCTGCCCCTTAAAACCGACAGCTGCCACCCCTCCCCTGCCGGGAAGGATGGCAGCCGCTTAAAAAGTTCAGCTGTGAGTTTTTCGTCCCCTGGCGGCAGCCCCCCTACACAGTCCGCCTGGTCAGCTCCCGCCACTGCTCGTACTTCTTGATGTCCCCCTCCACCCACTGGCAGCAGAACTGCAACACCGTGGCGTCGTCTAGATAGCCCACCAGCGGCAGCCAATCCGGCACCACGTCTAGGGGGGAGACGAAGTAGATCAGAGCGGCCACTATGGCCACCAGGGAGTTAGAGGGAACAGCCCTGTACTCCCCCTTCACATAGCTCCTAAAGAGGGAGGCCAGGGTGGGCACCAGGGCCAAGCGCTCCCCCACCAGGGGAACCTCCTTCAGCTTCTGCTCCAGGCGTTGCAAAAAGCGCTCCGCCTTGTCCACGTCCCCGATGATTTCTTCCGCCTTGGCGTACCTCTGCCGCAGTTGCTCCCCTGCTTCCTCCGCCTGTAATTCTACCCTGTCTTCACCCTTCATCCCGTTCTGCTCCTCTCTAGTTTTGCGTCCTCGACCGCCGGAACCATCTCTATATCCTGAGGCGGGCCCTGTCTTTCTCTCTAACTCCCCCTGCCTGGGGGCAGCGGCCGGCCCTATTCGAACTCTATGGTAGCCGGAGGCTTGGTAGTGTAGTCGAAGAAGACCCGGTTGATGTGCTGTACCTCGTTGACGATGCGGTTAGCCGCCGCCGCTATGGTAGCCGCCGGCAGGGGGGTCACCTCGGCTGTCATAAAGTCGGTAGTGGTGACCGCCCGCAGGGCGATGGCGTAATCATAGGTGCGCTCGTCCCCCATCACCCCTACGCTGCGCATATTGGTGAGGGCGGCGAAGTACTGGCTGGGCCGCTGGGACAGGGGCAGCTTGTCCACCTCTGCTCTATAGATGGCGTCCGCCTCCTGCACCAAGGCCACCTTCTCCGGGGTCACCGCCCCGATGATGCGGATGGCCAGGCCCGGCCCTGGGAAGGGCTGCCTGTTCACCAACTCCTCCGGCAGGCCTAGCTCCCGCCCTGCCTGCCGCACCTCGTCCTTGAACAGGTTCCGCAGGGGCTCCACTATTTCCTTGAAGTCTACCAGGTCCGGCAGGCCCCCTACGTTGTGGTGGCTCTTGATGGTGGCCGACTCTCCCCCCAGGCCGCTTTCCACCACGTCAGGGTAGATGGTGCCCTGGGCTAAAAAGTCCACCGCTCCTATCTTTTGGGCCTCCGCCTCGAAGACCCGGATGAACTCTTCGCCGATCAGCTTCCGCTTCCGCTCCGGCTCCGCGACCCCGGCCAGCTTGTGGTAAAAGCGCTGCCGGGCGTCTACGCAGATAAAGTTAAGGTGGAACCGTCCCCCCTCGCCGAAGACGGCGCACACCTCTTCCCGCTCATTCTTCCGCAGCAGGCCGTGATCCACGAAGACGCAGGTCAGCTGCCTGCCTACCGCCCGGGCCAGCATGGCGGCGCAGACGCTGGAGTCCACGCCTCCGGAGAGGGCGCACAGCACCCGGCCGCTGCCGATGCGCTTGCGCAGGGCGGCCACCGTCTCCTCTACGAAGGAGGCCATCTTCCAGGTGCCGGCGCAGCCGCACACCTTGTAGACGAAGTTGTGGAGGATGGCTGTGCCGTTCTCCGTGTGGAGTACTTCGGGGTGGAACTGGACGGAGTAGAGGCGGCGCTGAGGGTCTGCCGCCCCTGCCACTGGGCAGTTAGGGGTGGAGGCGATGACCTGGAAGCCTGGGCCCGCCTCCTGGATGTAGTCGTTGTGGCTCATCCAGCACACGTTCTGCCGGGGCAGGCCGGCGAAGAGGGGGCTGGCCAGGTCTAAGTCCACCAGGGTCTTGCCGTACTCCCGCTCCGGGGCTACCGTCACCCGGCCCCCTAAGAGGTGGGCCATGAGCTGGCTGCCGTAGCAGATGCCCAGGACGGGCACCCCCCAGCTGAAGATCGCCGGGTCTATGCTGGCGGAATCGGGCAGATAGACGCTGTTAGGCCCGCCGGTAAAGATGATGCCCACCGGCTGCTTAGCCTTCAGCTCAGCCAGCGGCTGGGTATAAGAAGCGATTTCGCAATACACCCCGCACTCCCTCACCCTGCGGGCGATGAGTTGGTTGTATTGGCCGCCGAAGTCGATCACCAGTATCATTTCCTGCCCTTGTTGAGCCATCCCTGCTGCCTCCTTGTGGTTTTTTTAGTACCCAAATCATACCATAAAGCCAGGGTAATTACAACAGCGCCACCCCTAAAACAGGCACCCCGCCTAAGAAAAGACAGCCCCCGAGCCCCGTGCGGGAGCTGGGGGACTGCCCCTAAGACCTTATACCGCTAATGACTTGCTTACATCATCCCCGGCATGCCGCCGCCCATGGGAGGCATGGCAGGAGCTGCTCCCTCCTTAGCCGGCTTATCGGCTACCAGGGCCTCAGTGGTCAGCACCATGGAGGCGATGGAAGCGGCGTTCTGCAGGGCGCTGCGGGTAACCTTGGTAGGATCCACGATGCCTGCCTGGATCATGTCCACGTAGCTCTCCGTGAGGGCGTCGAAGCCTAGGCCCTTGGCCCCCCGTTTGATAGTGTCTACGATTACGGCCCCTTCCAGGCCGGCGTTCTTGGCGATCTGCCGTACAGGCTCTTCGATGGCCCGCTTAACGATCTCAACCCCCGTCTTAGCGTCCCCTTCCAAGCCTAGCTCGTCCAGGGCCGGCTGTACTTCCAGGAAGGCGGTGCCGCCGCCGGCTACGATGCCCTCGGCTACGGCAGCCCTAGTGGCGTTGAGGGCGTCCTCGATGCGCAGCTTCTTATCCTTCAGCTCTACCTCGGTGGCAGCGCCTACTTTGATTACGGCTACGCCGCCGGCCAGTTTGGCCAAGCGCTCCTGCAGCTTCTCCTTGTCGAACTCAGAGGTGGTTTCGGGTATCTGTTTGCGGATCTGGGCTATCCGGGCGGCGATCTCCTCCTTGCTGCCCTGGCCGTCCACGATGGTGGTCAGCTCCTTGGTAACCCGCACCTGGCCGGCCTGGCCTAAATCAGCCATGCTGGCGCTGTCTAACTTGCGGCCCACTTCCTCGCTGATGACGGTGGCACCAGTGAGGATGGCGATGTCCTGCAGCATAGCCTTGCGCCGGTCGCCGAAGCCGGGGGCCTTGACGGCTACAGCCTTGAAGGTGCCCCGCAGCTTGTTCACTACCAGGGTGGCCAGGGCCTCGCCCTCGATATCCTCGGCGATGATCAGCAGCTCTTTGCCGCTCTGCACCACCTTCTCCAAAACCGGCATGATGTCGGTGATGAGGGTGATCTTCCGGTCGGTGATGAATACCAGGGGATTGGAGAGGACTGCTTCCATCTTCTCCGGGTCGGTGGCCATGTAGGGGGAGATGTAGCCCCGGTCAAACTGCATGCCTTCCACCGTCTCCAGGCAGGTCTCCATGGTCTTAGACTCTTCCACGGTGATGACCCCGTCATCCCCTACCTTTTCCATGGCGTCGGCGATGAGGCCGCCGATTTCTTCATCGGCAGCGGAGATGGCGGCCACCTGCCGCTTAGCGTCCTTGGTGGCTACCTTCTGGGAGATGTTCTTCAACTCCTCTACCAGCACGTTGACGGCCTTCTGGATGCCCTTCTTCAGGATCATAGGGTTGGCGCCGGCGGCTACGTTCCGCATCCCTTCCTTCACCATGGCCTGGGCCAGCAGGGTGGCGGTGGTGGTGCCGTCACCGGCGGCATCGTTGGTCTTGATGGCTACTTCCTTCACCAGCTGGGCGCCCATGTTCTCAAAGGCATCCTCCAACTCGATCTCCCGGGCGATGGTTACGCCGTCGTTGACGATGTTAGGAGCGCCATACTTCTTTTCCAAGACTACGTTACGGCCCTTAGGCCCTAAGGTTACTTTCACCGCATCGGCTACTGCGTCTACGCCCCGCTCCAGGCTGCGGCGGGCTTCCTCATTGAAGATAATCTGTTTAGCCATTTTTGTTTCCTCCCCTTATTTGTCGAATACGGCCAGGATGTCCTGCTCTTTGATCACCAGATAGTCCTTGCCGTCGTGCTTAACCTCGGTGCCGATGTACTTGGCGAAGAGCACCTCTTCCCCTACCTCTACGGCCGGCGCTACGATGCTGCCGTTGTCCAACAGCTTGCCCTTGCCTACAGCCCTCACTATGCCAGTCTGCGGTTTCTCTTTATGGGCGGTATCCGGCAGAAAGATGCCGCTAGCGGTCTTTTCTTCCTTCGTAACAACTTCTACCAACACGTGATCGTATAAAGGTCTTAACATGCTTGAAACCCCTTTCTCCTATTACTGTCGGCGGGCTGGAAGCCCTTGCTTTGTTAGCACTCTTTTGGTGTGAGTGCTAATCACAGTTACTATTATAGACGATAGCGGGAAAAAAGCAAGTCTTTTTTTCCGCTTTTCGAAAAAAAATCCCCCGGCTCCCTCCCGTCCGGCCCGGCCCCGGCCTTTGGCCCTTGTGGCTGGGGCTGTTTTGGGTTTATAATAGGAGGGGCAGGGGCGCCCTGTCCCTGCCACCCTCTGAACCTGCCTGGGAGGTGTCCATGCTCAACGTCTACTTCGGCCTCTTCCTCTTCGCCCTGCTCTGCTTTTTTTGCGGCAGCTTCCTCTACCAGGCCTTCCAGCTGGGCCGGCCTATGACGGGGAAGGATCTAGCCCTGCTGGCCGCCCTCTCCCTCGGCTCCCTGATCGCCCTGAGCCTGGGCCTGGAACGGCTAGGCTATCCGCCCCTGAACATCACCTTTTAGACGCAAAAAGGCACCTGCCTAGCTCCCTGCTGGACGACTGTGGTCGGGGCGGCGAGATTCGAACTCACGGCCTCTTGTACCCGAAACAAGCGCGCTACCAAACTGCGCCACGCCCCGTTCTTAAGGTTGCTAGGTCTTACGATGCCTAGGTAATTATATGGCAGAAGCCTCGGCCTTGTCAACTGTTATTTTGCCTAACCCTGGGTCACCACCCGGATGAAGCTCACCTGGAAGGCCTCCTTGATGGCAGGCAGCAGCTCCCGCTCGATGTTGGTGCGGTGCAGCTCGCTCTCCGCCACGATCAACACCTGGCTGCCGGCGTAGTTGATGTTGTGGATCTTGCTCACCAGGCGTTTGAAGGTGTCGTCCCCTATGGCCTGGCGCAACACCTGTAATTTGGCGTAAACCTGGGGCTTCTCCTTCTGCATCCGCAACTCTAGCGGGGTGAAGGGCACCGTCACCACCCTGGCATCCCTGGCCAGGACGAAATTCTCCTCTCCCTCGCCGGGCACTACTAAATCGTCTCGCATCGCTCTCTGCCTCCCTCAGTGTCGGAGCCCTATGAGTCTGGACGGCTCCTCCCTTAATTATAGAGGCTTTCCCGGCTCTGGTCAAGGGAGGCGGCCCCCTTTCCCCGCCTCTTGGTAGGGACGGGGCCAAGTTAATAGCCGGCTGAGGCCCATTTCCCTTGTCAAGGCCTGGGTTCTCTGATATAATTATCTACACCTTTTAAAACACGGCCCACTATACGGATTGGAGGTTTTAGTATGTCCTTCTTTGAAGAATTCAAAAAATTCGCCCTGCGGGGCAACGTGGTCGACATGGCCGTCGGCGTTATCATCGGCGGCGCCTTCGGCAAGATCGTCACCAGCATCGTCAATGACGTGATCATGCCGCCTATCGGCCTCCTCACCGGCGGCGTAGACTTCGCCAACCTTTTTGTCAGCCTCAACGGCCAGCAGTACGCCACCCTGGAGGCCGCCAAGAAGGCTGGGGCCCCGGTCATCGCCTACGGCACCTTCATCAACACCATCATCGACTTTGTAATCGTAGCCCTGGTGATCTTCGTCATCATCAGCCAGATCAACAAGATGAAGGCTCCTGAGGCCCCCCAGCCGGACCCCAGGCTCTGCCCCTACTGCAAGTCGCCTATCGCTGACGACGCCACCCGCTGCCCCCACTGCACTTCCCAGTTATAAGTAAGGAGACCCTGGCCCTATGTCCGTCCTAGATCTGCTCCAGGAGCGGGGCTTTATCAAGCAGCTCTCCCACGCTGAAGAAATCGCCCAGCTCTTGGAACGGGAAAAGATCACCTTCTACATCGGCTTCGACCCCACCGCCGACAGCCTCCACGTGGGCCACTTCATCGCCCTGATGCTGATGAGCCACATGCAGCAGGCGGGCCACCGGCCCATCTGCCTCCTAGGGGGCGGCACCGGCATGGTGGGGGATCCCAGCGGCAAGGACGAGATGCGCAAGATGCTGACGCCGGACTTCATCGCCCACAATGCCGCCTGCTTCAAAAAGCAGATGAGCCGCTTCATCGACTTCAGCGACGGGCGGGCCCTGATGGTCAACAACGCCGACTGGCTCCTGCAGCTCAACTACGTAGAACTGCTGCGGGAGGTGGGGGTGCACTTCTCCGTCAACCGCATGCTCACTGCGGAATGCTTTAAAAAGCGCTGGGAGAAGGGGCTCACCTTCTTCGAGTTCAACTACATGATCATGCAGAGCTATGATTTTTGGCGGTTGAACCGGGACTACGGCTGCCTCATGCAGCTGGGGGGAGACGACCAGTGGTCCAACATGCTGGCAGGGGTGGAGCTGATCCGCCGCAAGGAGCAGCGCCCCGCCTACTGTATGACCTGCAAGCTCCTCACCACCTCGGACGGCCGCAAGATGGGCAAGACGGAAAAGGGCGCCCTGTGGCTGGATCCGGCCAAGACCAGCCCCTACGACTTCTACCAGTACTGGCGCAACGTAGACGACAGCGATGTGGAAAACTGCCTGGCCCTCCTCACCTTCCTGCCTATGGCGGAGGTGCGGCGGCTAGGCGCCCTCCAGGACGCCGCCATCAACCAGGCGAAGAAGGTGCTGGCCTACGAAGTGACCAAGCTGGTCCACGGCCAGGCGGAGGCAGACAGGGCCCAGCAGGCCGCGGAAGCCCTCTTCGGCCAGGCTGCCGACCTGAGCGGCGTGCCTGTCACCTACCTAGGCCCCGAGGCCATGACCGCCAAGATCGTAGACGTGCTCACCGCCGCCCGGCTCTTCTCCAGCAAGAGGGAGGCCCGGCAGCTGATAGCCCAGGGGGGCCTCAGCGTCGGCGGCAGCATCCTCAAGGATGCGGAAGCCTGCTTCAGCCCCCAGCTCTTCGATGCCCAAAGAAGCCTCCTCATCCGCAAGGGGAAGAAGAAGTACTTCCGCCTGGTGGTGAAGGCTTAGGCCCTGCTTCTTAACTACTTCTGGCAAGGCTTCCCCGCTCAGGGGGCCTTGCCCTTTTCTAGGTGATGAAAAATGAGTGAAGAAAGACAGTGTTCCAATACTAGCTGCGGCCGCTCCAGCTGCGCCGGCTGCCCCTCGGCCCAGGGGGGCGGGCAGCAGCCTGACTTTGCCGCCCACCTCAACCCTATGAGCACGGTACGACACGTGCTAGGGGTGGTCAGCGGCAAGGGCGGGGTAGGGAAGTCCCTGCTCACCGCCCTGCTGGCCGGCGCCCTGCAGCGGCGGGGTCACCAGGCCGCCATCCTGGATGCCGACATCACCGGCCCCTCCATCGGCCACCTGTTCTCCGTGCAGGGGAAGGCCCAGGGGAACGAGATCGGCATCTTCCCCTTCGTCTCCGCCGGCGGCATCCAAATAATCACCGCCAACATGTTCCTGGCCAACCCGGCTGAGCCGGTGATCTGGCGGGGCCCCCTGTTGGCGGACATGGTGAAGCAGTTTTTCAGCGACGTGGTCTGGACCGATGTAGACTACATGTTGGTGGACCTGCCCCCAGGCACAGGGGACGTGCCCCTCACCGTCTTCCAAAGCCTGCCCTTGGACGGCATCATTGTGGTCACCTCCCCCCAGGAGCTGGTGTCCATGATCGTCAGCAAGGCGGTGAAGATGGCCCAGCTGCTGAAGGTGCCCATCCTAGGCCTAGTGGAGAACTATGCCTACTTCCTCTGCCCGGACAACGGCCGCCGCTATGAAATCTTCGGCCCCAGCCACCTGGAGGAAACCGCCGCCGCTTACGGCCTCAAGGTGCTGGCCCGGCTGCCTATCGAGCCCGCCCTGGCCGCCGCCTGCGACCAAGGCCGGATCGAGCAGGTTCAGTCCCCGGCTGTAGAGGCCTGCCTGGACGCCCTCTTGGAAGCCCTGCCCTAAAAAAGGGCGCACCAAAGGAGAGTGTCTGCCTGAAAAGGCAGGCACTCTTTTTTTGCCTGCGGCCAGACGGCCTACTTCATCTCTGCCAGGACCTCCAAGGCCAGGGCATAGCCCTTAAAGCCCAGGCCGGTGATCTGGCCTAGGCAGGCGGCGGCCGTTACAGAATGGTGGCGGAAGTCCTCCCGCTTCTGGATATTGGAGAGGTGCACCTCGATGGTGGGCAGGTTCACCGCCTTCAGGGCGTCCAGGATGGCGATGCTGTAGTGGCTGAAGGCGGCAGGGTTGATGATGATGCCGTCGTGCTTGCCGTAGGTGGCCTGGATGGCCCCCACCAGCTCCCCTTCCGAATTGCTCTGGAAGATGTCCACCTGCACCCCTAGCTCGTCTGCCACCGCCTGGATGTAGGCGCTAAGGTCGGCGTAGTCCTTCTGGCCGTAAATCTCCTTCTCCCTCATGCCTAAAAGGTTGATGTTAGGCCCATTTAAAACAGCGATTCTCTTCATCATACAGCCTCCTTCCGGGCGATGGCCAGCAGCTGCTCCATAGCGGCGGCCTGGCTGCCCTCATTATCCACGGTATAAGCGCTATAGCGGCGGTACAGGCCTATCCTCTCCTGGTAGAGGGTGAAGATCCGCTCCTTAACCGTCGCCAGCAGGGGGCGCTCATCCCCTGCTATGGTGCCGCTGGCCAAGATGGCCTGGGGACTTCTGTCGATAAAGATGATGCAGCCCTGGGCGGCCAGGAGCCGCATGTTCTCCTCCCGCTTCACCGCGCCGCCGCCACAGGCGATGACGCAGCCCTGCAGGCCGGCCAGGTAGGCCAGGGTGCGGCTCTCCGCCTCCCGGAAGGCTGCCTCGCTTTCGGCGAAGAAGCTTTTGATGCTCCGCCCCTCCCTGGCTTCCAGCACCTGGTCCGCATCGTAGAAGGGCCGGCCCAGGGCCGCCGCCAGCTGCCGGCCGAAGCTGGTCTTGCCGCAGCCCGGCAGGCCGATTAAGACTAGGTTCTTCATGCCGTCAGCGCCTCCATCAGCCGCTGTACCAAGCTGTCCGGGTAGCTCTCCCCCTGCCACAGTTCCTGGGCCGCCACCGCCTGGGCCACCAGCATGAAGAGGCCGTTGCAGCAGGGCCGGCCCGCCGCCTGGGCCTGCTGCAAAAAGCGGGTCAGAGGGGGATTGTAGATTAAATCCACCGAGGCGGCGAAGCGGGCGCTGACCTGGGGCCCTACCGGAGCCGCCGCCACCGCCGGATACATGCCTACCGGGGTGCAGTTGATCAACAGGTCCCCCGCCAGCCCCTCCAGTTCCTGGTAGCTGGTAAAAACCGTCTGGGGGGCCAGGGTGAGGAAGGCCGGGTCTAGGCCCTGGGGCTGCCTGCTCACCAGGTAGAGCCGTCCTATCCCCTCATCCGCCAGGGCCTTCACCACCGCCCGGGCCGCTCCCCCGCTGCCCAGCACCGCCGCCACCTTGCCCCGGGGGTTGAAGCCGTAGTGGGCCAGCAGCCGGCGGAAGCCGTGGTAATCCGTATTATAGCCGTAGGCCCCCTGGGGGGTGAAGCTGATAGTGTTCACCGCCCCGATGGCGGCCGCCTCCCCTGCCACCCCGTCTAAGAGAGGCAGCACTGCCAGCTTGTGGGGGATGGTCACATTGCAGCCCCGGTAGCCGGAGCGGAGTTCCTGGAACAGGGCGGGCAGCTCCGCCGCCTCCGCCTCCAGCAGCCTGTACTCCCCCTCCTTGCCAGCGTACTGGAAGAAGAGCTGGTGGATGGCGGGGGAGAGGCTGTGGCCCAGTCTGCCTCCCAGGAGGCCGTAACGGGGGGCCATCAGCCTTTGCGGCGCTCGTACGCCTTGTAATTGCCTAGGATCTTGCAGTAGGTGCACTTGCCGGCTATTTCTTCCATCAGATCCACCACCAGGGGGTCTGCCAGGTTGCCTGTTACGTCGATGTAGAAGAAGTACTCCCAGCTCTTCCCCTCCATGGGCCGGCTCTCCAGGTTCAACAGGTTCAGGCCGGTGTGGTAGAAGGAGGCCAGCATCTTGTAGAGGGAGCCGGTCTCGTGCTTCACCGCCACGATGAGGGTGATCTTGTCCGCATTAGGCACCACCCCGGCCTTGCGGGCGATGATCACGAAACGGGTGGTATTGTTGGATTCGTAGTTAATGGCGGGGACGATGATCTGCAGGCCGTAGAGTTCCGCCGCCTTCTTCCCGGCTACGGCGCCCAGGCTCACGTCCTGCTTCAGGGCCACCTCTTCCGCGCTCTTAGAGGTGCTGAAGAAGGGCACCTGCTCGATGGCTGGGTACTGCTTGAAGAATTCCTTGCTCTGCTTAAAGCCCTGGGGGTGGGAGTACACCGTCTTGATGCTGTCCATGGTGGCCCCCTCTATCCCCAGCAGGTTCTGCTCGATCTTCACACACTGCTCCCCTACGATGTGGCAGTCGTACTGACGCAGCAGATCGTAGACCTCGGTGATGCCGCCGGTGGAGGAATTCTCTATCGGCAGCACCCCGTAGTCCATCTGGCCCAGGGCCACGCCGCTGATCACCTCTTCAAAGGTGTTGTAGTGGTGCCGGTCCACGGTCCGTTGCTGGAAGAAGTCCTCCAGGGCCTGATGGGTGAAGGAGCCGGGAGGGCCGAAGCAGGCCACCTTGTAGACCCTGTCGTCCAGTTCCGCCAGGGCCGCCTCCTCCAGCACGCAGGCCTGGTCGATAATCCCCCGCATAATATTCTTCACCGCCAGGCTGTAGTCCTGGTTTTCCAGGAAGCCGGCCACCTTGGCGATGACCTTGGCCTCCCTGTTCTTGTCCTTCAAGGGCAGGCCCTGGGCCTTCTTGTAGGCGGCCACCTCCATCACCAGCTGCAGGCGCTTTTCCAGCACGTCTGCCAAGTCCTGATCCACCTGGTCGATTTCCTGCCGCAATAGTTCTAAGTCCCGCTCTCCCATCTCACTTCACCCACTTTTTAGCACTCAGGAGCAGATCGTAGAGCTGCCAGGCGGTCACCGCCTCCACCACCGGCACTGCCCTGGGCACGATGCAGGGGTCGTGGCGGCCTGCTATGGTCAGCTGGCAGTTTTCCCCCTTGGCCACGTCCACCGTGGCCTGGGGCCGGGCGATGGAGGGGGTGGGCTTGATGGCCACCCGCAGCAGCAGGGGCATGCCGTTAGACAGGCCCCCGGTGAGGCCGCCGTTGTTGTTGCTGGAACAGCGCACCCGGCCTGCCTGGTCGTAGTACATAGGATCATTGGCCTCGGCCCCGGTGAAGGAGGCCAGGCGGAAGCCGGCGCCGAACTCTATCCCCTTCACCGCCGGTACGGAGAAGAGGCCGTGGGCCAGGCGGCTTTCCACCGAGTCAAAATAGGGCTCTCCCAGGCCGGGGGGCAGGCCTAGGGCCATCACTTCCACCACCCCGCCCAGGCTGTTCTGCTCCTCCTTGGCGGCCAGGATGGCTGCTTCCATAGCCTGGCCCGCCGCCTCCTCCAGGACGCAGAAGGGCTTGCCGGCCAGGGCGGCCAGCTCCTCCTCTGCCTCCCCTAGGGGGTTGAAGGGCCGCTCCTCCACCGGTCCGATGCGGAGGATGTGGGCATAGACCCCTATCCCCTCCAGGGCCAGGGCCTGCTTGGCTATAGCCCCTGCTACCACCAAGGGGGCGGTGAGCCGGCCGGAAAAGTGGCCGCCGCCTCGGTAATCGTTGTAACCCTGGTAGTGGACGTAGCCGGCGTAGTCGGCGTGGCCCGGCCGCATCACCCTGGCCAGCTGGCTGTAGTCCTTGGACTGCTGGCCCTTGTTGGCGATGCGGGCGCAGAGGGGAGTGCCGGTGGTGCGGCCGTTGAAAAGGCCGCTCTCTATGTTGAGCCGATCCCCCTCCTGGCGGGCAGTGGCAGTCTTGCTCCTGCCTGGAGCCCGCCGCTCCAGCTCCCTCTGCACCTGGCCCAGGTCTAGGGCCAGGCCGGGGGGCAGGCCGTCCAGCACCAGGCCGATGGCCGGGCCGTGGGACTCGCCGAAGATGCTCAACCTAAGGTTGAGGCCCATGCTTCCGCTCATGCTAACACCTCGAACTTGCCTCCCACCTGGGCGTAGTCCTGCCAAAAGGCGGGATAGGACTTGCTGACGCTGCCTGCCCCAGTCAGGATGATGGGCTGCTGGCAGCAGCTGGCGGCGATGGCCAGGCTCATGGCGATGCGGTGGTCGTTCCAGGCGTCTACCTGGGCTCCCCCTGCCAGGCTGGCCACCCCCTCTATTTCTAAGCCGTCAGGCCGCTCTTGGATGCGGGCGCCTAACTTGTTCAATTCCGTACTGATGGCCGCCAACCGGTCGCACTCCTTCAGCCGCAGCCGGCCGGCCTTGATGACGCTGCTGTGGCCTGGGCAGAGGGCGGCCAGCACCGTCAGCACCGGTATGATGTCCGGGCAGTCGCTGCCGTCCAGCACCCAGGGCCGCCCCTGGCCCCGGCTCACCTGGAGGCCCCCCTCCGTCTCCTCCACCTCTGCCCCTAGGCAGGCCGCTAGGTCGGCTACCACCCTGTCCCCCTGCAGGGAGGCTAGGTCCAGGCCCTGGCAGCGGACCGGCCCTCCCAGGGCGCCGGCCACCGTCCAGAAGGCCGCCTGGGACCAGTCCCCCTCCACAGAGCGGGAGCGGGCCTGGTAGCGCTGCCCCCCTGGCACCAGGTAGCGGCGGTGGCGGCCGTCTTCATTGACCACCCTGATGCCGTACTTAGCCAGGCTGGCCAGGGTGAGGTTCACATAGGAGGCGGATTCCAGGGGAGAGGTCAGCTCTATCACCGAGTCCCCCTCCAAGAGGGGCAGGGCGAAGAGGAGGCCGCTGACGTACTGGCTGCTGACGTTGCCCGGCAGGGTGAAGGTGCCTGGCTGCAACCTGCCGTCCACCGTCAAAGGCAGGTGGAGGCCGGTCTGGGCCACCGGGCTGCGGTAGCTCAGGCCCTGCTGCTGGAAGATGCTGTAGTAGGCCTCCAAGGGCCGGCTGGCCAGCTTCCCGCCCCCGGTAAAGGTGAAGGGGGCGGCTAGGAGGGCCGCCAGAGGCACGAAGAAGCGGAGGGTGGAACCGCTTTCCCCGCAGTCCGCCCCTGGGGCCGCAGCCCAGAGGCGGCCCTGGCCTTTGATGAGCAGGGCGCTGCGGCCTGGGTAGGCGCTGGCCGTGGGAGCCAGCTCCACCCCCATGGCCCCCAGGCAGCGGCAGGTGGCCTCGATGTCCTTAGAGAGGCTGATATTGTCGATCTTACTGGTGCCGGCCGCCAGGGCGGCGCAGATGATCTCCCGGTGCCCCATGCTCTTAGAGGAGGGGGCGGTCACCTGGCCCTGGAGGCGGCTGGGATAAAGGCGTAGCTTGTCCATAATCATGCTAGGTAGGCAGGGGCTTCCTGCCAGGGCAGGCTGTGCAGGACGGCCTCCCCGATGCGTTTTAATATAACCAGGGTGAGCCTGTCCCCCTGTTTCTTCTTATCCTTGGCCATCACCGCCAGCAGGGGCTGCTTAGGCAGCTCCTCCCCTAGGGGCAGCTGGTAGCGGAGCAGGGCCTGCTTAAGGGCGGCGGTGGTGCCGGGGGCGGTGAGGCCCAGGGCCTCCGTCCGCTTGGTGAGCTGGTACATGCCGATGGCCACCCCCTCCCCGTGGGTGTAGGTGCCGTAGCCGTAGTACTGCTCCACTGCATGGCCCAGGGTGTGGCCGAAGTTCAAAAGGGCCCGCAGCCCGGTGTCCAGTTCGTCCTGCTCTACGATCCGGGCCTTGATGGCGCAGCAGGCGGCCACCAGCTGGGGAGCCGCCGCCAAGAGGGCGGCGTCGTCCTCACAGGCGGCCAACTGCCGGAAGAGGGCTGCGTCCTTGATGCAGCCGTACTTGATGGCCTCCGCCGTACCGTCGTGGAGGAAGCGGGTGGGCAGGGTGCCGAGCAGCTCTGTGTCGATGTACACCGCCTTAGGCTGGTAGAAGGCGCCGGCCAGGTTCTTCCCCGCTGCCAGGTCCACCGCCACCTTCCCTCCTACGCTGCTGTCGATCTGGGCCAGCAGGGAGGTGGGCACCTGGACGAAGCTGAGGCCCCGCATGTAGCAGGCGGCGGCGAAGCCGCCTAGATCCCCCACCACCCCTCCTCCCAGGGTGAGGACCAGGTCGCTGCGGGTCAGCCCGGCCTGGGCCATGGCCTCCAAGAGCCGGCCTAGGTGGGCCAGGTTCTTGCTCCCCTCCCCGGCGGGGATGAGGAGGCTGAAGCTGGCCAGCCCCGCCTCCGCCAAGGAGGCGGCCAGCCGCCGGCCGTAGAGGGGGCCTACATTGCTGTCGCTGATGATGCAGGCCTGGCGGGCCTTAGGCAGCAGCTGGGCCACCGCCCCGCCCACGCCGTCCAGCAGGCCACGGCCGCTGTAGATGTGGTAGGCCTTAGGGCCTAGGTCCACGGTAATAGTCTGGTGCAGGCCTTTAAGGGTTGCCACGGTTCAATCCCCTTCTCCTCTCCCTGGCCAGGCGCATCAAGGCCTTCATAGCCTCTCCGTCCCCCCGGCCCAGGGCCTGCTGCCACAGGTGCAGCTGTGCTACGTACTTGTCCAGCTCCGCCAGCAGTTCCTCCCTGTTGCTCAAGAAGAGGTCGCACCACAGCTCCGGATTGATGTCTGCCACCCTGGTGCCGTCCTTAAAGCTGCCAGCCACAAAAAAGCGGGTGTTCTCGTTATAGGAGGGGCTGTCGATGAGGGCCACGGCGGCCACATGGGTGAGCTGGCTCACGTAGGCGATGATCCTGTCGTGCTCCTGGGGCGTCACCGTCACCGTCTGCTTACAGCCCAGGGCCAGGGCGAAGCTGCGCAGCCAGGCCACAGCCTGGGGGCTGTTGGCCTCCGTAGGCACCACGATGTAGTTGGCCGAGTGGAAGATCTTCTCCGAGGCCATGGCCAGGCCCTGGGCCTCCCGCCCTGCCATAGGGTGGCCGGCGATGAACTCCATGCCCTGGGGCAGCACCCTCTGGATGTCGTAGGGCAGGCTGCCCTTGATGCCGGTCACATCCGTCACCAAGGCGTCGGCCTTGAAGTAGGCCGCATTGGCCGTGATGAAACTGTACACCGCCTCAGGGTAGATGGCGCAGAGCACCACGTCCGCCTCTCCCAGGGCCGGCCCCGGCTGCTGGAGGGCCAGGTCTAGCAGGCCCAGGGCCTGGGCCTCCTCTAGCACCGCCCCCTCCCTGTCCAGGCCGATGATGCGCTTCACTCCCAGGCAGCGCAGGGCCTTGGCCATAGAGCCGCCGATGACGCCTAGGCCGATGATGGCGAAGCTCAGCCCCCCTAGGGAGAGGCCGCCGTCAGGGCCTAGGCCCTTAAAACCACTGTCCACGCTAATTTACCTCCATCCTACCGTACTACTATATAAATTAGCCTTTCAGTCTACAAATCCCTGCCTATAATGCGGGCAATGCCCTTTAATTCTCCCATTAAGCGGGCGAAGCGCTCCGGTTTCAAGGACTGGGCCCCGTCGCAGAGGGCGGCCTCCGGATTGTTGTGCACCTCGATGATCAGGCCGTCCGCCCCTACGGCCACCGCCGCCTTGGCCAGGGGCTCCACCATCCACCACATGCCGGCGGCGTGGCTGGGATCCACGATCACCGGCAGGTGGGAGAGCTTCTTCACTGCAGGGATGGCGCTCAGGTCCAAGGTGTTGCGGGTGTACTGCTCAAAGGTGCGGATGCCCCGCTCGCAGAGGATGACGTTGTCGTTGCCCCCTGCCATAATGTATTCGGCGCTCATGATCCACTCCTCGATAGTGGCGGCCAGGCCCCGTTTCAGCAGGATGGGCTTGCGGATCTTCCCCAGCTCCTTCAACAGGCTGAAGTTCTGCATGTTGCGGGCCCCCACCTGGATCAGGTCCACATCCTCCACGTAGCGCTCTATCATGTCGGCGCTCATGATCTCGGTGACGATGGGCAGGCCGGAGGCCTCCCGGGCCGCCTTCAGGTAGTCCAGGCCCAGCTCCTGCAGGCCCTGGAAGGAGTAGGGGGAGGTGCGGGGTTTGAAGGCCCCGCCCCGCAGCATGCTGGCACCGCCGATCTTCACCGCGGCGGCGATCTGGCACACCTGCTCCTCAGTCTCTACCGAGCAGGGGCCGGCGATGACCTGGAGCTTGCGGCCCCCCACCTTGACCCCCGCCACATCCACCACCGTGTCATCTGGGTGGAACATCCGGTTGGCCCGTTTGAAGGGCTCCTGCACCCGCATAACCTTCTCCACGCTGTCGTCCACCCGGTACTGGTTGATGTCCAGCACGCTGGTGTCGCCGATGATGCCGAAGATGGTCATGTTGACGCCGTTGATCTCGTTAATCTGGAAGCCGCTGGCCTCCAGGTTGGCCTTGATCTTGTTCCTGCTCTCTACAGAAGCGCCGGGTTTGAATACGATTACCATGATGTCCTCTCCTTTTTCCTTCAGAGTCGCCTTAACCACACCTTAAGCTGGCCAGTCCCTGGTCAGGGCCCGCCTATAAGAAAAAGCAGGCCCACGTAAATGAGCCTGCTGCAAGCTGCGCCGCTGTCAATCGTTCCAACAGCTGTCAACCCTTGGCTACTTTTTACGGAACTGATGCTTGTGGACTTTTCTCCGCCATAGCGAAAGCGCCGGTGCTAAAGTAATAGCTAAAGACCGGGGCGTAAGGAAAGTCGAAATAAGCATTAGCGTTCTGTCTTAAAGCAGCCATCTAATCCACCTGTAAAGGAAGGGCGAAGGCGGAAGCCAACGATTAGGCTTATTGTAACCCAGCCCAGGGCCTGCGTCAAGGGAAAAGTAGAAAAACTGTTACAAAATAGTCCTGGCCGACCGCTATTGTAATATAGTTTACACTCACAAGCTTTGGGCCAAGACGGCCTACTTAGAACTGATGTAGTCAAAGGCCCGGGCCTTGTCCATGTGCACCTTCTCCACCCAGGCCCGGAAGCGGGCGTGGTTGGTTACGTCCAGCACCTCACAGCTGCCGTAGCGGTCGATGTCCCCTTCCACTACATCCCCCACCTGGGGGAAGCGGGACAGGTAGAAGTTGACCTTGAGGCCGCTGTACTGGGCGTAGCGCTGGGTCTGCACCACGAAGAAGCGCTTCCCCTTGTCCGCATAGACCACCCTGCCGCCGGCAGCAGAGCAGAGGGCGGCGAGGCTCACTAAGAAGGCGGTCAAGAACAGCAGAAAAAGTTTTTTCATCTCCATCCCTCCCTAAGGGTATTGTAGAACCGCCGTCCCCCTCAGGCCAGGGCCCGCCAGACCAGGCTCAGGCCTCCCAGCCCCACCACCAAGAGGGCCAGGCGGCGGAAGAGGGCGGGGTTCAGCTTGCTGAAGAACCGGTTCCCCACCAGGGTGCCGATGAGCATGGCCGGCAGCATGGCTCCCAGCAGGGTCCAGTCCTCCACCGCCTGGGTATTGCCTACCAGGTAGTTGAAGGCCAGGCTGCAGAAGGATTGGAAGCCGAAGTACCAGATTAAATTGGAGCGGAGGGCGCCCTTCTCCATCCCCTCGTTCAGGCAGTAGAGGATGATAGGGGGGCCGCTGACCCCGGTGGCCGTGCCGAAGAAGCCGCTGACGCAGCCGGCCGCCAGCCGGCCCAGCCTTTTATCGGCCACGGGAAAGGAGAACTGCCGGCCTAGCAGGAGGGCGGCCAGCAGGAGGACGCAGCCAAGGAACAGCTCCATCTGCCGCAGGGGCAGCCGCTGCAGGGCCAGCACCCCGGGCACCGCCCCTACCAGGCTGCCTAGGGCGAAGGCGGCCACCACCTGCCACTGCCACTGGCCCCAGGTCTGGGCCATGTTCACCAGCCGGGTGACCAGGGCCAGGAAGAGCACCAGGATGATGGAGGCCTTCACCGACAGCACCAGGTTCAAGAGGGGCAGGGCCACCAGGGCGAAGCCGAAGCCGGTGACGGTGGTGAAGAAGGAGCCGGCCAGCACCGCCAGCCCTGCTAGAAGGTAGGTGGCTGCCGTCATGCCGCCTCCCCGGCCGCCCTGCCGCCAGCCAGCCCCTCCCTAGCTGCAGCCCTCACCACTTTTCCGGCAGCTTCTCTGCCACCGGGCCCATGATGAACATGATGGTGCTGGCCTGGGCGATGAGGGAGCCGTCTTCCTCGGTGATCTGGGCCGCGATGTTGATGGTGGACTGGCCCCGGTGGACGATGGAGCTGCTGCAGCGGAGGCTGCCGAAGCCCTTCACCCCTGCCAGGTAGGTGATATTCATGTTGAGGGTGGTGGCCATCTTGCCTACGGAAGCGCAGGTGATGCCGTTGACGCAGTCCGCCAGGGCCGCCAGGGCGCCCCCGTGGACCCCCAGCCAGTGGTTGGTGTGGATGTCGAAGTCGATGGGCATCACCAGGCTGCAGCCGCCGCAGTGCACCTCTTGGATCTGGATCTTCAAAACGTTCATAAAGGCGTTGGTGCTCCACATCTTGCGGATTAGGGCTTCTGGGTTCATAGGGTACCTCCTTAAGGTTTAGATACAGGAGCCAGACTGGTCTAATTATAGTCTAGGCCGGCCCTGGAAGGCAAGGCCTTTTTCGCACCAGAGCCGGGGCTCAGAAGAAGACGTTGACGACGGTCATGTAGAGGGGGATGACGATGAGGCCCCCTAGGATGGTGATGAAGGAGAGGGCGGCGGCGTAGGAACTGTCCGCCCCGTACTGCTTAGAGACGATGGCCATCTGGGTCATGGCGGGCATGGCGGCCTGCATGGTGAAGACCCGCAGGGAGATGGGGGCCACCGGGATGAAGGGGGCCAGCACCAGGACGCAGAGGGGGCAGACTAGGAAGCGGCCTAGGAGGCCCAGGTAGATGTCCCGCTCAAAGTTGAAGTGGCGCAGGCTGATCTTGCTGATCTCGATGCCGATGAAGACCAGGGAGAGGGGGGTGGTGAGGTTGCCGATGTACTGGAAGCCCCTAAAGAGGAAGCGAGGCACCGGGATGCTGAAGATGATCAACAGCAGGGCCGCCACGAAGGCGATGAGGGGCGGGGACCACAGCTTCTTCAGCACCGAAAGGGAGAAGGGGTTGCTCCCCTTCCCCTCCACGTCGGCCACGATGTTCTGCACCCCCAGGGTCCAGAAGAAGACCAGGTTGACGATGTAGTAGAGCATCACCGAGGGGATGCTCACATCCCCGAAGAGGGCCTGGTTCACCGGCAGGCCGATGAACATAGTGTTGGCGATGAAGAAGTTGGTGATGAAGATGCCCCGCCGGCCGTGGCGCACTTGAAAGACCCGGCCTACCAGCCTGCCCACTATCAGGGCCAGGACGATGGAGCAGACAGGCAGCAGGGTGTCCGGCGCCAGCTCCGCCAACTGCTGGGCGGTGAAGTTCTTGGTCAAGCTGGTGATCATGTAGAGGGGGAGGGAGACGTTGGTGACCAGGCGGGCGATGATGGTGCTGCTGTTCTCGGCAAACCAGCCTTTCAGGCTCAGCACGTAGCCCACCCCTACGATGAAGACGATGGTGAAGATGCCCTCCAGGGCCTGCAAGATGAAGCCTAACATAGAAATAATCCTTTCCTAAGCCAAGGGAGTTAAAGACACACAAGGTCCGCCTGCAGAGGCGAACCTTGTATGCTTTTTAGGAGGTGTTAAGATTGGGATGTGTTTATGCTAAGGAGGGCCGCCCTGCTCATGTCCCTAAAGCAGGGCAGTGGGAAACTCCTTATTTTCTAAGAGATAGAGGGCTATGGTGATAGAAAGGAGGTCTGCGCTGCCTCCGGGGCTGATGCCCTGGCTGACGAAGGCCCGCTCCGCCTCTGCCAAGGCCTGGCGGCCGGCGGGGGTGAAGACGCTGCCTAGCTCCAAGAGCCGGGCCGCCTCTTCCTTGACCTGCCGGGCGGCTGCTGTGCCTGCCCGCCAAACCACGTTGCTGTCTTCTACCACGGCCAGGAGCTGGATGAAGCTGTGCACTAAAGCGTCATTCAGGCTGGCCCCTGCGGCCAGGGCGGCGGTGAGGGCCGGCAGCCCCCAGCCTACCACGCTGGGAAAGCCCTGTTCAATTTCGCCTCTGATGCCTATTATACCATAGCGCCGGTACAATTGCTCCCCTGCCGTCCGGCTTTTTTTACAGTTGGCTAACTCTCGCTCCACCAGCCCTGCGGTCATGGCCCGGACTACCGGGAGGAGGTCCTCCTTCCCTAGGCGGTGTTGCAGGCAGTAGCCTGCCGCGGCACAGAGGAGGCCGCCGCTGAAGAGGATGCCCCGCTGGGTGTTCACGCCCTTGGTAGCCTGCAGCATCTCCCTCTCCGCCCCTACCCCGTAGGCCCTGGCCCTTTGGAAGAGGTCTTGGGGACTGCCGGGGCGGCACAGGCCCAGCTCCAAAAGATCGGCAAAGGCCTGGGCCAGCACGGCGCTGCTGGCGGCAAAGGTGAGGATGTCCATGTCCCGGTGGGCCCCCT
Source organism: uncultured Phascolarctobacterium sp. (assembly GCA_964641395.1). Classification (GTDB taxonomy): domain Bacteria; phylum Bacillota; class Negativicutes; order Acidaminococcales; family Acidaminococcaceae; genus CANQBR01. The sequence continues at coordinate 32,550 of CAZXKQ010000007.1, forward strand.
GGCTGCACCTGGTGACCAGGCCGGGCTTAGGATGGACGCACACTTCTAACATGACGGCCTGGCTGAGGTAGAGGCCCAGCCTCACCAGGCCCGGATCCGGGTGGGGAAGGGAAGCAAGCTGATACGCCGCCTGTCCAGGCCCTAGGCTGGCGCCTAGCGCCTCCGCCTTCATCATAGCTTGCCACACGCAGCGCTCAGCTCCTTCTCATCCTTCTCGTCTTACTCAACCTTCTCAACCTCATCCCCTGCCGCCCCTGGGGCCTGGCAGGCCGGCTAGGGCGGCACGGGGTACTTGCAAGAGGAACCTAGGGCTTAACCAAAGATGGCCTTGGTCAGGAAGTAGAAGATAGAGGGGAAGGTCAGGCAGCCAGAGCCGGTGTAGAAGGTGGCAGTCATGGCTGCGTAGGGAACCAGCTTAGGATCTACTGCGGCCATACCGGCAGCAGTGCCAGAGGTGGTGCCTGCCAACCCGCCGAAGACCATGGCCGACTGAGGATTGTTGATGCCCAGGGGCTTGGCCACGAAGGGGGTGAAGATCATTACTGCCAGGGACTTAACTACGCCGGCAGCAATGGAGATGGCGATAACCTCGCTAGAGGCGCCTAAGGCCGCACCAGTTACAGGGCCTACTACGAAGGTAGCTACCCCTGCACCGATGGTAACTAGGTCGACGCTGGAACGATAGCCCAGGGCGAAGGCCACTACCACGCCGGCGATCCAGGAGGTGATGAGGCCGAAGACCAGGGACAGCACGCCTACGATGCCTACTTTCTTGATCTCCCGCAGGTCGGCGCCGAAGGCGGTAGATACGATGGCGAAGTCACGGAACATAGCGCCGCCCATCAGGCCGATGCCAGCGAAGAGGGGGATGGTGGCGATACCCTTGGAGCCGCCGCCGATATAGGCCATTACCAGGCCGAAGAGGATGGCTACCGCGCTGCCGTGGATACGGCCCTTGGACAGCCCTGCCAGCTTATAAGCGATTAAGTTGGCGATGGCGATAATAACGAAAGCGGTAATCAAACCGTTTGACATTAAAACTTTGCCAAACATCGCACCGAAGTTCATAATGATACCTCCTATCTACTTATTTCTTAGCAAACGAGCTGAGCACGGGTATCAGCAGGAAGGCCAGGGCGGAGCCTAACAGGCCGCCTAAGAAGGCTACGATGCCGCCGGAAACGGCTGCTGCTACGTTCTGAATGGAGCTCATCGCTACTACGATAGGAATGTACATTGCGGACCAGAAGGCGATGCCCTCTTGGGACTTCTTGTCCAACCAGCCGGCGTCGATGCCCTTGTTGCTCAAAAGGATCAGGAAGAGCATGGCAAAGCCTACGCCGCCGATGTTGGCCTTAACCCCCAGCAGGGCGCCTAGCACATCGCCGATATACATGCCAGTTAGATAGCAGAAAGCTAGCAAACCTACACCATAAATTACCATAATAAATCTCTCCTTAGTACAATTTTTTATTATCACCGCCCAGGCCTAGGGGTAGGCCCAGGCGGCGAAACAACTAAAGGGATTAATATGCGGCTCTTAGGAAACTTGTTTCAGCTTATTCCACAACGGCCAGGACGGTGCCGGCGCTAACCCGGTCACCAGGCTGTACCTTGTACTCCTTAACCACGCCGGCTACGGGAGAGGGAACCAGCTGTTTCATCTTCATAGCTTCCATGACGATCAAAACGTCCTTAACGTTTACCTTGTCGCCAACTTGCTTCTCAAAACGAACGATCTTGCCAGGTACGCGGGATTTAATTTCCATAATGCTATCTCCTTTGCTACACAAACCCTGAGGCTTACTCTACAACGGCCAGGACGGTGCCGGCGCTAACCCGGTCACCAGGCTGTACCTTGTACTCTTTAACTACGCCAGCTACGGGAGAGGGAACTAATTGTTTCATCTTCATAGCTTCCATGACGATCAAAACGTCCTTAACGTTCACTTTGTCGCCCACTTGTTTCTCGAAACGAACGATTTTGCCAGGTACACGAGATTTGATTTCCATAATGCATGTCTCCTTTACTTTAAATATTCCAGCGTGTCCGCTTTGGACAGCAGTTGGACGTCTTCCATGCTCTTCCCTAACACCGTGCTGGTGTCCATGAAGAGCTCGACCAGCTTCACCCCGTAACCATTGGGCAGGTCCACCTCAAAGTCCAGACTCACTCCTAAGGAGGAGTGGCGGGCCTTGCTGTACAGCTCTTGCAAGCCTTCCAGGGGGGCGGACTGCACCAAGATGTCCAGGTCGGAAGCATCGTCAGTATAGGGCAGGCCGGTGGCCAGCTCCAAGGCGGCGGAGCCTAGGATGCCCACTTGCAAGCCTAGATCCACAGCTAGCTCAAAGACATTGGCGGCGGCCTCCAGGCAGTGGTTGCGGGGGGTCCAGTCCTCCTGGCCGTAGACCCGGCCCTGGAGCAGCTCGTAGGGGGTCACTACGGCCTCGATGGCTGCTTCCTGGGCGTAGGCCGGCAGCCGCAGCCGCTGCTCCTCGACCCGTCCGTAGTGGACGAAGCCCAGGGGGACGGCCTGGGGCCGTTCCGGGGCCCGGCGCATAATGCCCGGTATGTCGGTGGGGCTCAGCAGCACCTCCCGCACCATGGCCAGGAAGGCCCCGCTGTAATGGGGGGCTGCCTCCTGGTAGATGGCCCGGCGGCCTGCCTCTGTCACATAGGCTAGGTTGTGTCTCTTTAGCTTCGCTTTGTCCATACTGGGTCCGCCTTGCTGTTTTGTTGGTAATCCAGTTGGGCCTGCACCAAGTCGTCGAAGAACTTGGTCTTAGAAGGCTGGTCTAGCACATAGCCTGGCTGCTCCCGGCCGCTGGCTATGTAGTCGGGCCGCAGTTCCAGGATGGTCCGGGGAGCCTTCAATACTACGTCAGGGGCTATCTTCACCACCCTGCCCTTGATCCGCAGGATGGTGCGGGCTACCCGGCCCAGGGTGGTCTGGGAGGCCAGCTTGCTGGCCTTCACGATCACCTCGAACTCCGGATAGGTCCGCTCCCTTCGGTAGGTGATGATGGAGCCGGAGCGGTTGCAGACATGGCCGCTGCTGCTGACGGGGAAGCTGTCCCCCATAGGCAGGCCGCCTACCACCAGCTCGTAGAGCCCCTTGTTCCCCGGCAGGGGCAGCAGCTCCACGTCCTCCCGCAGAGGCACCCCGTCCAGGGCCAGCCAGCCGAACTCCTGGCAGCCGTACAGGTCGTGGACCTCTGCCTGCAGCACCTTCTGGGCGATGGGCAGCAGCTCTAGGTCCAGGGGAGTGCCGGCAGTGAGGAGGATGAGGCCCTGGGGCAGCTCGCCGGCCACCCCCATGTGCACCGCGTCCTCCAGGGCCGCCCGCAGGAAGGAGCTCTCCCCTACCACCACCCGGGGCTGCTGTTCGTAGAGGGCGGCCAAGAAGGCGTCCCGGCTGGAGCGGATCAAGAAGGACCACTCCAAGCCGTAGGCCCGCAGGGCCTCCCCGGCGAAAACGTTCACCAAGGGGGGGTAGGTCACCACCAGCCTGTCCCCCGGCCTCACCCCAGCCCGCCGCAGGGCCTCCTGGGAGGCTGCCAGCCGGGCCGGCAGCTCCGCATGGGTGATGCCTACGATGTTCTGGAAGGCCGAGGAACCGGTAGTGAAGGTGAGATAGCTTAGGTTGAGGGGGGTATGGACTTCCTCAATAACGTGAGCCGCCGTAGGGCCGGCTATGCCCTTGTCCGCCAAGGAGCGGCGGGGCATTTCCCCCATGGTGGGGGCAGAGCCGAAGTCTTTGACTAATGCGCTTATTTCTTGCAGGATGCTGGCCATACTACCCCTGTTTCCTCCTTAAGCTTAAGCGTTGAGATACTTGTCAGCCACAGCGGCGAACTCTTCGTTCATCTTGGCGATGGCCTTCAGCCGCTGTACCCGGCCGCCCCGCTGGTCGCCTAAGAGGCCGCGGCCCCAGGGGCCTAGCTTCTCGTACTCGCCGGCGGCCTTCAGGGCTGCCACCTCTTTCACATGCTTGGCGATGACCGGCCGCATGTCTTCTACCTTCTCCACGATCTCCTGCACGCCGCCTAGGTTGTAGAAGAAGTCTACGCCGGGGGCGAAGACCGGGTTAACCTTGGACAGCTCTTCCAGGCGCTCGATGTCCATCTTGGTGATACGGGAGATGGAGGTGATAGGCATTACGTGGATCATGGTGCCGAAGTCCTTGGAGAGGGCCAGGATGTGGTCGGCCTGGAGGCCGTGGCACAGGAAGGCGCCGGAGATGGCACGGCCGATAACCATGGCGATAACCGGATGGCCGGCCTTGCGGGCTTCAGCCAGGGCCAGCTGGTAGCCGCCGGTGGACTTGTTCATGCCGGCGATCTCTTCCATCTTGCCAGGGCCGTTGCCTGGGGTGTCGACGATGAGGATCAGGGGCCGTTTCTCTGCCAGGGGCTTGTCAGCATCGGCTTCCATGCTGCGATAAACAGCGGTAGCCATCTTGTAGCCCTCTTCCAGGCCGATTACGCCGCCGAAAACTACTGGGAAGCGCTCGTTGAAGGCGTACGCGTCGTTGGCGATAACGGTGCAGGTGGTGCCCTCTAACTTAGCGGTACCTACTACGCTGCCAGGACCGTACTCAGGATCGAAGTCTGCATCGCCTACTTTGTTCTCTACGAAAGTGCCCTCGTCCACAATCATCTCGATTGCGTCACGACCGCGGCCTATCATAGTGTTGTCCATTTCATCCATCTTCGTTACCTCCTCGCTTTAGGGGCGTACCCTGCGTTTAACGACTTTCAGGAATTCCTCGGTAGTCAGTTCGGGGAGTTCAGCCGGGTTCTCGTTGCCGTAGTACTTCCACAGGTCCATGGAATCCTTGGGCTGCATATCGCCTACCAGCTTAACCAGGCCTTGCTGCTCCTGCACTAGCTTCAGGGAGCCGATGCGGCGCATAGCTTCGATCTCTTCCATGCTCTTGCCGGCTACGTCGGCCAGGGCGGCGTGGAAGGCGCCGATCTGATCCTCTACCAGGTAGTTGCAGTCGCCGATGATGTATTTGTGCTTGGCGCCGGTGGTGCGGTATACCAGGGCCTTGTTGGAAGCGTCGAACTCTTCCTTGCCCATCTCCTGCTCGATAACCTCAGGACCGGTGAGGCCGATACGGCCCTCCTCGTTCATGATGATTACGTCAGTGGCGGCGGCTACGAAGCCCATGCCGCCGAAGCAGCCCACCTTGGAGCCTACTACGGACACTACAGGGAGTTTCTTGCGGCAGTCTTGGAAGGCGTCCATAACCTCTGCATGGGCCAGCAGGCCGGCATTGGCCTCGTGGAGGCGTACGCCGCCGGTCTCGAAGGAGATGACCACCATGGGACGGCGCTCTGCGTAATCCTCGGGATGGGCGGCCTTGATCTCCTCAGCAGCCTTCAGGGCCAGGCGGATGGAGCCTACCATCTTGGCGCCGTTCACCTCGCCGATGGCGCCGCCGATGAACTTGCCTTCCATGGAGATTACGAAGACAGGGTGCTTGCCGATGAGGCCGACGCCGGTAACGGTGCCGTCATCGAACTCTACAGCGGTGCCCAGTACTGGCAGATGGGGGCTCATGAAGCGGTCTAGGGGCCCTAACAGTTCGGTAAAGCTACCCTTATCCACCATGCCGATGGCCCGTTCCCGAGCATTGGCATCAAAGAAACTGCTGGTCTCTAACTCATTCCAGGATTTCATTCTTACTCAGCCTCCTCTTGTTGTGCTTCTGCCAGGGCCTGACGCAAGCGCATGTACACTACGATGGGGGTGGCGTTGTCATCGTTGATCTCGATGCTGATGTTGCCTACGCCGGTATCGTTGACGAATTTGGCCAGCATCCGCTCCCAAACTTGGTCGAAGCCTTTAACGGGGGTGATGACCTTGGCCTTCACGTCGCCGCCGAGGTCCTTCTTCTCCATCAATACTTCCAGGTCGCCGCTGCCGGTCACCCCTAGGTGGGACCAAGCCTTGGCAATGCCTTGGGTAGCTTCGGATTTGAAAGAAAATTCTAAAGTTTGTAATGCCACTTTACTCTCCTCCTCTTACCAGTTCCTGAATTTAGCAGGCGGATTGTAAAGACCGCCAGACCATTCTACCAAGTCATGAACGTTCTTGGCTGCCAGCATGGACCGAGTGGCCTTGGTGATGTCGATGCCCAGGTCGGCCGGAGTCTTGATGATGCCGGCTTCCCGCAGGCGTTTGGTCTCCTTGGGATCGGCCTTCAGGCCTACTTCGGTGAAGCCTGCGATGCCCCGGATGGCGGCGGTGCGCTCGTCCATGGTGCGGCACTTGTGCAGGTAGGCAATGCCTTCCTCGGTGATGACGTGGGTCAGGTCGTCGCCGTAGATCATAACCGGCTCAATGGCCAGGTTGGCGTTCTTAGCCAGCTTGAAGGCGTCCAGCTCCTCTACGAAGCCAGGGGCCAGCTTCTCCCGGAAGGTCTCGGCCAGCTGTACTACCAGCCGTTTGCCCCGGTGTACAGGGCCCCACATCTGCTCCTTGATGCCGTACTCTTCGCCGCATTTCAGCCAGGCGTAGGAGGAATGACGACGGCCCTTAGGATCGCAGCCCATGTTGGGGGCGCCGCCGAAGCCTGCTACCCGGTTGGCGGTAGCGGTGGAGGAGTTGCCGTAGGGGTCGATCTGCAGGGTGCCGCCGATGAACATATCGATGGCATAGTGGCCTGCAGTCTGGGAGAAGGCCCGGTTGGAACGCATGGAGCCGTCAGGCCCTACGAAGAAGATGTCGCTGCGGGCGGCTACATAGTCTTCCATGCCCAGCTCGCCGCCGAAGCAGTGAACCGACTCTACCCAGCCGGTCTCGATGGCGGGGATGAGGGAGGGATGGGGGTTGAGGATGAAGTTCTTGCAGATCTTCCCCTTCAGGCCCAGCTGCTCGCCGTAGGTGGGCAGCAGCAGCTCGATGGCGGCGGTATCGAAGCCGATGCCGTGGTTCATGGACTCTACCTGGTACTCCCCGTAGATGCCCTTGATGGCCATCATGCCCTTCAGTACCTGGGCGTCGGTGATGAGGGCCGGGTCGCGGGTGAAGAGGGGCTCGATATAGAAGGGTTTGGGAGACTGGATGACAAAGTCTACCCAGTCGGCAGGAATGTCCACCCGGGGCAGCTTGTCCACGATCTGGTTAACCTGCACTACTACGATGCCTTGGCGGAACTTGGTGGCTTCCACGATGGCAGGAGTATCCTCAGTGCTGAAGCCGGTGAAGAGGTTGCCGTCCCGGTCGGCCATGGTGGCGGCTACCAGGGCTACCTTAGGAGTCAGATCCAGGAAGTAACGGCCATACAGCTCTAGGTAGGTGTGGATGGCGCCTAGCTCTAGCTTGCCAGACTGGAGGAACTCGGCGATGCGGCCGGCCTGGGGGCCGGAGAAGGACATGTCCAGCTTCTTGGCGATGCCTTTTTCGAACACGTCCAGGTGCTCAGGCAGGGTCAGTACCGACTGAACCATGTGCAGATCATGCACCTTGCCCGGATCAACCTGGCACAGGCACTTGGCCAGGAAGTCGGCCTGCTTCTGGTTGTTGCCCTCGATGTTGACCTTGTCAAAAGGCTTGATCACGGTCTCCAGCAAGGCGACTGCGTCCTTGGCATCCACGATCTTGCCTTCCTTAACCAGCGGAGCTGCTGCGCTAAGGCGGGCCAGGGTGTCTTTCTTGCGAGTATCCCACTCACGAGTGACTTTTTGAAACTCCATTACGGTCTCTCCTTTCTGAACTATAAAAACTCCTTAATCTAAGAACCGCAAAAAAGCAAAAGAGAGACCTAGGCGGGTGGTGCCGCTTATTCTCTCTCATATGCCACTATGAAGTTGTGGAATAGCTGCCTCTTGCGGTTAGATGTGCATAATACCCAGTCCCGCCCGCTCATGATTAGTCATGTAGTGGAGGGCGGATAGGCCGAACATGGCCACTGCCAGCCAGTGCTCGTCCCTGGCGATGACCACCTTCATGGCCAGGCTGCTGGTACGGCTGACGCTGATCAGTATGCCCTTCTTGGCCTCTTCGGTGGCGTGGACCAGGGCGTGGATCTCGTTGCTCTGCTTGGCGATGATGCCGCCGTTGAGGCCGGCGCCTACCACCGCCTTGATGACCTTTTCATCGAACTCGTTAAAGCTGTTCCTGGCACCGACTTCGGTAACCACCACCCTGTAACCCAGCCGCACAGCCGCATCCTTCAGCCGCTGCTCGTCCAGCAGGGTCTTGCTCAAGGCGATGAGCATAGCTGCAGAGCCTACGCCTCTGATACTATTGGTGATAAAATCTGAGGTACTGGTACTCATAGTAGCATGCTCCTCCCCGCCGTCAGGCGGCTGAATGTGAGGGCGGCGCTTGCTCAGAAGCCGGCCAGGCTCTAGGCCGGGCTGGCGCTTCTCAGTCAACGCAGCTTGATTTCGCCAAAGTTGAAGGTGCGCACAGGGCCTCCCTCCTCCTGGATCAGGATGGCCCCGGCAGGGTCGATGTCCAGGGCCCTGCCCCGGCACAGCTCCTCCTCATCATCCCAGACCCGGACGCTGCTCCCCAGGGTGCAGTTGAGCTGCCGCCACCGCTCCAGCATGGGGGCCGCTCCCTGGGCCAGCCACTCCTCATAGAGGGGGGCGAAGCGCTGCAGGATGGCCTCCAGCACCTGCCGGGGAGCCAGCTTGATGCCGGTCTCCAGCAGCAGCGAGGTGGCGATGGCAGCCAGGTCCGAGGGAAGGTCCTGGGCTGCGAGGGCTACATTGACGCCGATGCCGATTACCACGTAGTCTATGCCCGTCTCGTCCAAGGCCAGCTCAGAGAGGATGCCGCACAGCTTCCGCCCCTGCCAGAGGAGGTCGTTGGGCCACTTGATCCGCACCTGGTCCGTGCCGTAGAGGCTGTTGAGGGCCTCTGCTACCGCAACGCCGGCCAGCAGGGTGAGCTGGGCGGCGCAGTCCGGATTGATAGCAGGGCGCAGGATCAGGGAGAAGTAGAGGCCGCCCTGGGGGGAGAAGAAGCTTCTGGCCAACCGCCCCTTGCCGCCGCTCTGCCGGGCAGCGACTATGACGGTGCCGTCGGCCGCCCCCTGGGAGGCGGCAGCCGCGGCAGTGCTATTAGTGGATGCTAGCAGGTCATAAAAGCGTAGTTGGAAATCCATGGCTCCACATGCCAAGGCCGCAGCCTAGGCTGCGGCAGAAAAACTGGGTACTGCCCCTATACTTTAACCATGCCGATGGTAGCGATGAAGACGCCGCAGGCGATGGCGGATACGATGACGCCGGCGATGTTAGCGCCCATGGCTACAGGCATTACTACGGCGAACATGTCTACATCCTCAGCAGCGTGCTGGGCGATCTTGGCGGTAGTAGGTACGCAGGATACGCCGGAAACGCCGACTACAGGGTTGAATTCGCCCTTCTTGAACCAGTACACTACCCAGCCGCCCAAGATGCCTACGGCACCGGATACGGTCAAGGCCAGGACGCCGAGGACGATTAGAGGAGCTACCTTAGGATTCAACAGGGTGGAGGCTTCGCAGAGGGTGCCCAGCAGGAGGCCCAGCATCAAGGTGCCGCTGTAGAGGAGGGCGCCTTCCAGCAGGTCCTGGTAGGGAACGATCTCGGCTTCTTTAATAGCCAAACCTAAGAAGAAGCTCATGATAAGGGGAGCAGCCATGGGCAGCAGCAGGCAGAGCAGGCCGCAGCAAACCAGGATGAAGATGAACTTCTTAGCTTTGGGCACTTCAGGAGCGTCGAAGAGGATGTCCTTGCCGCGATACTTCTCCGGTACCAGGGCCTTTAACAGCCAGGGATAGCCGGCGTAGGTAAGGGACAGGTAGAGGTAGGCGATGACGCTGATAGGCACGAAGAGGTGGGGTGCCAGCATCAAGGAGGTAAACAGAACCATGGGGCCGTCAGCGCCGCCGATGGAGGCTACGGCTGCTGCTTCATGGGGGGTCAGGCCTAGGTGAACGCCCAGCACCAGGGTAGCGAAGGTGCCGCACTCGGCGAAGATGGCGATGATGATACTAGTCCAAGGATTGGCCAGGATGAAGCCGATCTCGCACATAGCGCCTACGCCTAGGAAGACCATGCAGGCTACCAGGGAGTTAGAGAAGGTCAGGTTGTAGATGGGCTGCAAGAAGTTGACTTGCATAATGTCCACTAGTTCCTTAGGATCGCTGATCAGAGGATCCAGGAACAGGGTGCCTAGCTTGCCCCCCTCTAAGAAGAGGACGCCGCAGTTGATACAGATCATGCCTATGCCCATGGGCACCATGATCAAGGGCTCCAACACCCGCTTAAAGCCCAGGTAGGCCAGGACGAAGCCGAAGGCCACCAGGAAGATACGGGCGATGGCGATGGTGGGTTCTTGCACCAAGAGGGATGCAATACCAGGGAATAACTCAGCTACAAAAGATGCATCCATTATTGCTCGCCTCCTTCACTACTCTTAGAGCCGCCCATGAGCTTGTTCAACAAGACGACGATGGCGATCATGAAGAGGGCGATCGCCGCTGTGAACGCGTAAGAGAATAGTGCGTAAATCTCAACGCTCATCACAAATTACTCCTTTCGACACTGAAGATTTACTGGAAAAGACCTGTATATTATTGCCGCCCCAGGTTTCCGGACACCAGGGGAAACAAAAATACCCTCTTCCGCACTGTACGGAAAAGGGTACTGGCGCACCAGGGTTTCGCACCTAAGAGGTCGACCGCTCTACGCTGAAGGCCGCCTCTGCCTTCCTAAGGCTAGGCAGCAGGCTTGTTGGCAGGCTGGCGTCCCAAGCAGGGGCTGTGTGGGGTGGGCGTACACATTCCGTCACTCGCGGAAACATGTAAAGAGTTAAGACCGTGACCTGACTTTGCTGAAAAGCATCACAGAGGCGTGACCGTTGCAGAATTCCACTGCATTCTCACCAGCAGAGCACCTCGGGGTGGGGGCAGGCCACCGTGCCGCAGCTCCGCTGCCGCACTGGAAGGCTCCGCTAAGCGTCTTAATCACTTTCCTTTATTTTTCCCAACAACTATCCAGCCAACACTCTCTTCACTCGCACCACTTCACTGCCGAACAACCATTGAGATAAGCCAGGCTCCGTCACCAAAACAAAAAAGGAGACTGAATGACTCACGATCACTCAATCTCCACTATTGGTCATGTCGGTCTCACAGGGGGTAGCTCTCTCAGACTCTCGATCTCTATGGCCCATATTTTATCTAATAAGTCCCTCCTTGTCAAGGGCTTTTTTGGCAAAAAATAAGGAAAAAGAGAACTAAAGGCAGGGGAAGCCCTCTCTGGCGGCTAGTCCTTCTCTGCCCCTTCTCCTCCGGCCTGGACCAGGTAGGTCCAGCCTCCCTCCTGGCGGATCTTCCCCTCCTTCAGCAGGTGGCCCAGGGCCCGTTTGAAGGCGGCCTTGGAGAGGTCGAACCTTTGCTTGATGATCTCCGGCGGGGTGCCGTCCCCGTAGGGCATGCTGCCGCCCCGCTGCTGCAAAAAGGCCTCTAAGCGGCGGGCGTCTAGGTAGAGGGCGTCCTCCTTAGGCGGCCGCAGGGAAGCGTTCACCCGGCCGTCCGGGCGGAGGAAGGTGGCCCGGCACTGCACCTTCTGGCCGAAGTCCAGCCTGCCCCCCGGCACCTGGTCCCGATGGAGGAAGACTACGTAGCGCTCCTTGGTAAAGAGGAAGAAGCCCTCCGGCACGATGTTGTAGACGATGCCTTCCAGCCTGTCCCCCACCCGGACGGCGGTGGCAGGCTTGGCGGCCCGCTGCAAGTCTTCCTCCACCCGCATGGTGACCGCAGGCCGGCCGCTCTTATCCCGATACAGCTTCACCCACACCAGCTGGCCGGGGCTCACATAGCCCCGCATCTCGCTGTAGGGGAGGAAGACCCCCCGCTCTCCGCCTAGGTCCACGAAGCCCCCGTCCTTGGTGACGCTGAGGACCTTGGCATAGGTGAGCTGGCCCTCCTTCAGCTTGGGCAGCTTCATGCTGGCCGTCAAGCGCTTGGCCGGATCCAGGTACAGGTAGACCCGCACCTGCTGGCCCACCTCCACCGGGGCGGTCTGCTGGAAGCGGTGGAGCAGGATGTCGTCAGAGGTGTTGCCGGTGCCTGCGTCTAAAAAGGCGCCGTTTTCGTCTACCCGGGCCACGGTGAGGGTCACTACGTCCCCCGGCCTGGCGCCGCCGGCCCGCAGCGGCCCCTCTTCTGTTGTTGTCGGGGCCGGACCTGGGGGAGCAGCCGGCCGCCGGCCCTGCCGCGACCCTCTTCCCTCAGAGGCTGCCGGCCTGGGCCCTGGGGCCCTGTCCTGGGGTCTGCCGCCCCGCCTCGTTCTCTCCTGCATCTATTGCTCCTCAGCCGGGCTGTAGGCTTCCGAGGGGGCGTCGGCCCACAGCTGCTCCAAGTTGTAAAAATCCCGCTCCTCTTCTAAGAAGATGTGGGCCACCACGTCGCCGTAGTCCAACAGCACCCAGCTTCCCTGGTCATAGCCTTCCTTGTGCAGGGGGTAGAGCCCCTCCTGGGCCAGTTCGTCCTCAATATTGTCCACTATGGCCCGGGTGAGGATGTTATTAGGGGCGCTGCCGATTACGAAGTAGTCGGTGACCGGGGAGAGCCCCTGTACGTCTAAAATCAAGACATCCGCCGCCTTCTTGGCGTCGGCGTAGTGGGCGATCTTTCTAGCTAGTTCCTTGCTTTCCATCTTCTCTAACCTCCTGTGTATGGCTCAGCCTCTCTCTTCTATACCTGCTACTGTTCCTTGCCTTCTTTATTCTCCTTACCGTCGGCTTTTTCCTGCCCTTGGGGGTCTGGCAGGTAGGGTATGCCTAGCTCGTCCAGGCTTTTCCGCACCGACTCCCTGTCCACCGCCCAGTAGCTGATGCCGCTGCTGTCGTCAAAGCGGCCGTAGAGCATGCAGCTCTTCACCGTGCTGTCGCCAAAAAGCTTGAAGCTGTTGGCCGCCTTCAGCATGGTCAGGGTGTCCAGGTCCGTCTCCACGTACTTCTCCAAGGTGGCCAGCAGGCTGCCGATATTGGTCAGGTTCTGGACGGACACCAGCTGCTTGGCGGCCGCCTTGAGGAACTTCTGCTGCCGCTGCACCCGGCCTATGTCCCCCAGCTCGTCGCTGCGGAAGCGGACGTACTTCCCCGCCAGCTTGCCGTCCATGTGCTGGGAGCCCTTCTTGATGTCGATCACCAGGTCTGCGTAGGGATCCTCGTAGTGCATGTCGTTTTCTACGTAGAGGTCCACCCCGCCGATCTGGTCCACCACGTCGATGAAGCCCTGCCAGTTGGCCAGGGCGTAGTAGTGGACGGGCACTTCCAGCAGCTGCTCCACCGTCTGCTTGGCCATGATGACCCCGCCGAAGGTGTAGGCGGAGTTGATCTTGGAAGGATCCCGGTGGCCGGGCAGCACTACCCGGGTGTCCCTGGGGATGGAGAGGATGCCCACCTGGTCCCCCTTAGGGTCGAAGCTGAGGAGGAGGATGGCGTCTGTACGCTTAGGCTCGCTTTCAGCCGCCTCGCTGTCCCCGTCGTCGATGCCCAGCAGCAGCACGTTGATCCGCTGGTTGAGCCGCTCGGAGCCAGCCATCTTCTGGCCTAGCTCCGTCTTGGCCCCGGCAGGCTTCTCCCCCTGGCCCATCTGCTGGGCGGCAGGGTGGAGGAGGCCGTAGAGCAGCACGGTGCCCTTGAAGATGCCCCAGGCCAGGGCCGCTACGATGACCAGGCACAGCACTACCCGGCCCCAGCGCACCTTCTTCCGCACCCGGTGAGGGGGCCTGGGGCCACCCTCCCGCCCTTCAGGGCGTTCTTCCCGCTTTTCTTCCTGGATCTCTTCCTGTTTTTCGTCCTGCTTGTCTTCGTCCATGCCTATCGCTCCGTCCCGCCTTCCCCCGGCTCCCCGCCTGCCTCCTTGGCGGCCTTGGCCCCCTTGGCGGCTTTAAGGGTTGAGAGCAGCTGGTTATAACCGGCGATACAGTCAGGGTGGATGAAGCGGCCGTCGGCCACCAGATGGTTGATAGTGTAGCCGTAGGCGGCCAGCAGGGCCCGGTCCAGATCCTGGAAGCTCAGGCGGCGCACATCCTCCGCCCACTCACAGTCCCGGCCAGGCTCGATCAAGTCGGCTAGGAAGACCAGCTTGGCCAGGCGGCTCATGTTGGGGGCGCCAGTGGTGTGGTAGCGGATGCCCGCCAGGATCTCCTCATCCTCCACCCCGTACTTAGTCCTAGCATAGTAGGCCCCTAGCTTCTGGTGCAACAGGATGGGCTGCTGCTCCTCGATAGGCTCCAGCGCCAGTCCCAGCTTTTTCGCCAGGGCGGGGCTGGCCTTGCTGCCCACCTCCCGGCCGCAGTCGTGGAGCAGGGCGCAGACACCCACCTGCTGCTGCTCCGCCGGGCTTAGGCCGTAGTGGACGGCCAGGGCCCCGGCCGTCTTGTACACCGCCAGGGAGTGCTTGTAGCGCTTAGGTGGCAAGGACTCCTTCAGCAGGGCGGCCATCGCTTCTATCTCCATATTACTCTCCCCTATACAGGCCTGTTCGGTATATATAAGACTCTACAGCGGCAGGCACCAGGCCGGCCAGGCTCTCCCCCCGGGCCACCGCCTGGCGGATCTGGGTGCTGGATATGTCGTAGGCAGGGGTGGCCAAGGTCAGGATGCGGCCTGCCCTAGCCGCGGCCAAGAGGGGTCCCAGTCCGTCTAACTCCTCCTGGTAGCCCGGCCGGCCGGCGGCCACGAAGACGGCCAACTGCAGCTGTTCCTGGATGCAATGCCAGGTAGGCAGCTGGCTGAGGCTGTCGGCCCCGATGATGAAGTAGAGCTGCCGTCCTGGGTAGAGGCTGCGCAGCTGCCGCAGGCTGTCCACCGTGTAGGACACGCCGGAGCGGCGCAGCTCTATGTCGCTGAGGGCGAAGAGAGGGTGGCCGGCTATGGCCAGCCGCACCATCTCGTAGCGGGCAGGGGCGGGGGCGCAGCGCAGGCCCTGCTTGTGGGGGGCCACTGCCGCCGGCAGGAAGAGCACCTGCTCCAAGCCCAGCTGCTCCGCCACCGCCTGGGCCATGGCCAGATGGCCTAGATGAACGGGGTCAAAGGTTCCCCCCAGGATGCCTAAACTGCCTGCCATGGGCTCCGCCTCCATTAGGTCTCAACTAATTATAACAAGGGCACAGCCATCTTACAAGGGTTTGCAAAATAATCACTATCCCGGCCAGGAGGAGCAGGGCCTTGGCCCTGTCCTTGAGATCAAAAACAGTTTTAGGCCTCCTTAGAAAATCTAAGCAGGCCCTTAGGTAGGCTGTGAGTTTGAGCTTCGGCCGGCCCTCCCTACTCATAGCGGAGGGCGTCTATGGGATCCAGCAGGGCCGCCTTGCGGGCCGGGTAGATACCGAAGAAGAGGCCTATGCCCACAGAGAAGACTACGGCGATCAGGATGGCCGCCCCGGAGATCACCGTGTTCCAGCCGGCGAAGTTGCTGATGCAGATGCTGGCCGTCACCCCTAGCACCACCCCGAAGAAGCCGCCGATGATGCCGATGACCATGGCCTCCATCAGGAACTGGAGCAGGATGTTGTTATAGGTGGCCCCCAGGGCCTTGCGGATGCCTATCTCCCTGGTCCGCTCCGTCACCGAGACCAGCATGATGTTCATAATGCCTATGCCCCCCACCAGGAGGCTGATGGCGGCTATGCAGCCTAGGAGCATGGTGATGCTGTTAGCCGTCTCCATCATAGTGTCCATCACCGCCGCCATGTTGCCTACGGTGAAGTCGTCATCGTCCCCCTCCCGGATCTTGTGCCGGTTCCGCAGCACCTGCTCCACCTCTGCCTGGACGTCGTTGATGACGTTTTCGTTGGCCGCCTGGACGGTGATCCGCTGCACATGGGTGATGCCCATCATCCGGCTCTGGGCGGTGGTCAGGGGGATGAAGACGATGTCGTCCTGGTCCATGCCCATGCCGGACTGGCCCTTGCTCTTCAACAGGCCGATGACCTGGAAGGGGGCCCTGTTCACCCGCATGATCTGGCCCACCGGGTCGCTGCCGGGAAAGAGGGCGTCGGCCACCGTCTTGCCGATGATGGCCACCCGGTTACGGCTGTTGATGTCCCGCTGGTAGAAGAAGCGGCCCTCGCTGACCTCGTAGTTCTGGATGGAAAAGTTGGCGGGGGTGGTGCCCTCCACCCGGCTGGTCCAGTTTTGGTTCCCCACTACCAGCTGGTAGGTGCGGGAGACGCTGGCGGTAATGCCGGCGATATTGTCCACCTGCTGCTCAATGGCGGCAGCATCGTCCCAGGTCAGCCGGGCTCCCTCCCCGGCGGCTATGCGGGCGCCGCTGGCGGTACGGCCGCCGCTGGTGATGATCAACAGGTTGCTGCCTAGGCGGGAGATGTTGTCCTTGATGTTTTCCTTCACCCCTAGGCCCAGGCCTACCATGGCGATGACGGCGCCTACGCCGATGATGATGCCCAGCAGGGTCAGGAAGGTGCGCATCTTGTTGCTCAGCATCCCTTCCAGGGCCATCTTGACCGACTCATTCAGCATAGGTCCACTCCCCCTTCAGGATGCGGTCATCGCTGCTCAGCTTCCCGTCCCGCATGATCAGCACCCGTTTAGTCTGGCGGGCAATGTCCGGCTCGTGGGTGACCATCACCACCGTCTTGCCCTCTTCGTTCAGGTTTTTAAAGATGTCCATGATCTCGTAGCTGGACTTGGTGTCCAAGTTGCCGGTAGGCTCATCGGCCATGATGATGGCGGGATTGTTGATCAGGGCCCGGGCGATGGCCACCCGCTGCCGCTGGCCGCCGCTCATCTCCGTAGGCCTGTGGTCCAGCCTGCCCCCTAGGCCCACGGCGGTGAGGGTCTGCTTGGCCCGCTCCATCCTCTCCTCCTCCTCCACCCCGGCGTAGATGAGGGGCAGGGCCACATTGGCCTGGGCCGTCAGCTTGCTGAGCAGGTTGAAGTTTTGGAAGACGAAGCCGATCTTGGCGTTGCGGGTGCGGGCCAGCTCATCGTCGTTGTAGCCGGCTATCTCCTTGCCGTCTAGGTAGTACTCCCCGGAGGTGGGCCTATCCAGGCAGCCCAGGATGTTCATCATGGTGCTTTTGCCGCTGCCGGAAGGGCCCATGATGGAGGTGAACTCGCCGAACTCGATCTTCACATTGACGTGGAAGAGGGCGTGGACCAGGCTGTCCCCCATCACATAGGTCTTCATAATGTCCTTTAGCTCTATCACTACGGCGCTCATCTCGCCCCTCCCCTGTGCTGCCTCTTGCTCCCTCTCAGCCCTGCCTTAGAGCCGGATGGGCCGGCGCTGCTGGTTGGTCTGCTTGGCCACCGCCTTGCGGGCCAGGAGGGTCTCCCCCTCCTTCAGTTCCGGGGCGGTGACGCTGACCTCGCTGTCGTTGGAGAGGCCCACGCTGACGTTGACCCGGCGGGTCTCCTTGGTCTCCTTATTGTAAACCAGCACGTAGCTCTGCTTGTTCTCCCGGTAGATGCAGTTGGTAGGCACCATCATGGTGTCGGCGGCCTCGGAGACGATGATCTCCGTACGGGCGGTCATGGTGGGCAGCAGCTTGCCCCTGGCATCGTCCACGTCTACATATACCTTGTAGTAGACTACGTTGTTCTCCGTCTGGGCGGCCCTGCTCACCGAGCGCACCTTGCCGGTAAAGGTTTCTTCGCTGTAGGCGTCCACGGTGAAGCGCACCTTCTGGCCTGCTACCACCTGGCCGATGTCGGTCTCGTCCACCAAGGTTTCGATCTGCATCTTATCCAGGGTGGCTACGGACATGATGACCTGGGGAGTGCTGATACCGGAGCTGATGGTCTGGCCTACCGGGGTAGGCTTGCCGATGATGTAGCCGTCAATGGGAGTGACGATGACCGTATCCTCCACATCGGACACCGCCTTCTCGTAGGCGTTGCGGGCCACCAGGTAGTCCGCATAGACGGTGTCGTATTCCGACTGGGAGACGGCCCCCTGGCTCAGCAGGTTCTCGTAGCGCAGGTACTGGACCTCCGCCAGGTCCAGCCGGGCCTTGTTCTGGAGCATGGTGGCCTCCAAGGCGGTGGCATCCAGCCGCACCAGCACGTCCCCGGCCTTCACGTGCTGGTTCTCCTCTACCAGCACCTCTACGATCCTGCCGGTGATCTTGGAGCTGATGTCTACGTTGTCCACGGCGCTGAGGCTGCCGGTGGCGGAGATGCTCTTCACCAGGCTGCCCTTGGTGACGGTGCCCACCTTGACCGCCTCCTCCGGCAGCTGGTTGCTCCTGTAGTATTCATAACCGCCCCAGGCTGCCGCCAACAGGACTATGGCGGCGGCCACTAGGTATTTATTGCGATAAAAGAAGTTGTCAGCCATCACTGCACCCCCGCTTGTTCAAAATTACTCCAGGCCGTCTACGTACCTATTATACTCCCTTCTTGGCTTCTAGGTTAACACTAGATTGTGTTATTTCTATGTTTTTCTCGCCTTTTTTCGTCTATAAGTAGGGATTTTTTTCTGGCCCCAGGCAGTAGGGCGGGAGGGGCCAAAAAAGACCTCCCAGTGTAAGCTGGAAGGTCTCGAACTGTTGGGAACCTTTTGCGCCGGGCCGGCCCTGCTCCAAGGCTAGCGGCCTGCTGTCGGGCCGGGGAAGACTTCCACCTCTATCCCCGAGGACGCCAGCATGGCCTCTGCCAGCTTGTCCGGGTAGGGGTTGGCGTAGACGATGCGGCTGATGCCGGCGTTGAGCAGGATCTTGGTGCAGACTACGCAGGGCTGGTGGGTGCAGTAGAGGGTGCCTCCCTGGACCGATACCCCGTGATAGGCCGCCTGCACCACTGCGTTCTGCTCCGCATGGATGCCCCGGCACAGCTCGTGGTTCTGGCCGCTAGGAACCTGCAGCTGCTCCCGCAGGCAGCCGGTCTCCTCGCAGTGGGCCATGTTCACCGGGCTGCCGTTGTAGCCGGTGGCCACGATCTGCCGGTTCTTCACGATGAGGGCCCCCACCTGGCGGCGCAGGCAGGTGGACCGCTTGCTCACCACGGCGGCGATTTCCATAAAGTACTGATCCCAATCCGGCCTCTTCATAGCCGCCTCCTTTCCCTAGCTCCTCGCTGCCTAGGCCTGCTGCCTGCCAGAACCCTCAGGCTACAGCCCTGGGTAGAGGGGGAAGGCCTGGCAGAGGGCTGCCACCCGGGCGGCCGCCTCCTCCTGGGCTGCCGCCGACTGGGGCTGGTGCAGCACCAGGCTGATGATGGCGCCGATCTCCCGGAACTCAGCGGTGCCGAAGCCCCTGGTGGTGCCAGGAGGAGTGCCTAGGCGGATGCCGCTGGTGATGAAGGGGGAGGCAGGGTCAAAGGGGATGGTGTTCTTGTTGCAGGTGATGCCCACCTCGTCCAGCAGGTGCTCTGCCTCCTTGCCGGTCAGGCCCACGCTGCGGGTGTCCACCAAGAGCAGGTGGTTGTCGGTGCCGCCGCTGACCAGCCGCAGCCCCTCCTGCTGGAGGCTGGCGGCCAGGGCCTGGGCGTTGGCTACGATCTGCCGGGCATAGGCCTTGAACTCAGGCTGCAGGGCCTCCCCTAGGGCCACCGCCTTGGCGGCGATGATGTGCATCAAGGGGCCTCCCTGCACCCCGGGGAAGATGGCCTTGTCCACCGCCTTGGCCAGTTCCGGATCGTTGGTCAGGATCAGGCCGCCCCTAGGCCCCCGCAGGGTCTTGTGGGTGGTGGTGGTCACTACGTCCGCATAGGGCAGGGGGGAGGGATGGAGCCCGGCTGCCACCAGGCCGGCGATGTGGGCCATGTCTACCAGGAGCTTGGCCCCTACCCCGTGGGCGATCTCCGCCAAGCGTTGAAAGTCGATGAGGCGGGGATAGGCGCTGGCCCCGGCTATCACCAGTTGGGGCCGGTTCTCCACCGCCAGCCGCTCCACCTCTTGGTAGTCGATGGTTTCCGTGTCCCTGGCCACCCCGTAGGGCACGATGCGCCAGTACTTGCCGCTGATGTTCACCGGGGAGCCGTGGCTCAGGTGGCCCCCCTGGGAGAGGTTCATGCCCATGATGGTGTCCCCCGGCTTGGTGAGGGCGAAGAAGACGGCCAGGTTGGTGCTGGCGCCGCTGTGGGCCTGGACGTTGGCGTACTGGCAGTGGAACAGCTCCTTAGCCCGCTCCCGGGCCAGATTCTCTAGCTTGTCTACGTGCTCGCAGCCGCCGTAGTAGCGGTGGCCTGGGTAGCCCTCCGCATACTTATTGGTGAGGACGGTGCCCATGGCCTCCATCACTGCGGGAGAGACGAAGTTCTCCGATGCGATAAGTTCGATCTTATGCCGCTGCCGCTCTAGTTCCATGCGGATTATGGCGGCTACCTGGGGGTCGGCGACCCCTAGAGGTGCTAAGTTCATCTGCCTGCCTCCTTCTTGTGCTACATACGGCCCTCAGCGGCTAGCGGAGCTGCCGGGGGTACTGGGCCCGCTCCCCGCCGATGAGGGGCGGCCGGGTACGGGCGGCGGTCAGCACCGCTGCCCCTATCTTCTTCCTGCTCAGCCGTACCGGCACGGCCACCGGCTTCAGGTGCATGCCGATAAGGGTCTGGCCTATGTCCAGCCCAAGGTGGGCCTGGAGCCTGGCCACTACCAGGGGCTCCGCCAAGGCCTCATAGGCGGCGGTGGCTAGGCTGCCGCCGGCGTGGACCACCGGCCGCACCGTCACCTCTTCCAGGAAGTAGCGCTCTGCCGCCTCCCGGCTGAGGACCAGGGCCCGGTTCAGATGCTCGCAGCACTGGGCCGCTAGGTAGAGCTGGTGCTTGGCGGCCACAGCCTGCAGGGCCTCCCACAGGGCCTCTGCCAGCTCCTTGCTCCCCTGGCTGCCTATGGTACAGCCTAGGATTTCGCTGGTGCTGCAGCCTATGACCAGGATGCTGCCTGGCCGGGGCTGGGCCAGGGCGATGAGCTCTTCTGCCGCCTGGGCGGCTTCCCGGGCTAGGTCTAGGTAGAGATCCTCCGGCATCAACATGGCTGCCTCCTTCTCACTGCCCTTCCAGGGCCATCACCTGGGCCACCCGCCGGGCGTGGCGGCCGCCGGCGAAGGAGGTGTGGAGGAAGGTGTGGCAGATCAGTTCCGCCAAACCCGGCCCCAGCACCCTGGCTCCTAGGCAGAGTACGTTAGCGTCGTTGTGTTCCCGGCTCATCTGGGCGGAATAGACGTCGCCGCAGAGGGCGGCCCGGATGCCCCTGCACTTGTTGGCGGCGATGGACATCCCTATACCGGTACCGCAGATAAGTATGCCCCGCCGGCAGCCGCCGTCGGCCGCCGTCAGCTCCTGGCATAACCTTGCTGCGATAGCGGGATAGTCGCAACTGGCCTCGCTGTAGGTGCCCAGGTCCAGCACCTGGTAGCCCTGTTCCGTCAGATAGGCCTTTAAGTGTTCTTTCAACGGAAACCCGCCGTGGTCGCTGGCCAAGGCCAGCCCTTCTTTAGCCATAGGGCAACCTTCCCTTCTGCAGCCCCTGCCCCAGCCGCAGGGCGGGCCCTAGAGGCTGAGGAGGCTACACCCCTATTGTAGCACAAGCGGGGGCGGGCGTATAGCAAATCTTCACTTAAACCAACCACCTAGGCCTGATTTTCCCCTCCGGCAACACCAGCCGGCCGGCCTCCAGGCGCAGGCTGTTGTAGCCGGCGGCCTTCCGCAGCCGGTTCATAATGGCCAGGCCCAGGCCTGCCTCATCCACCCCTGCCGCCAGGATCACCTCAGCCCCTCGGCGGTCAAAGTTCCGCAGGAGGGAGAAGAGGCCTGCGGCCAGCCCTGCCTTGTCCCGGCCCCAGGAGCAGAGCACCAGTCCGGAGCGGCTGCCTAGGGCAGAGCCTGTCTGGGCGATCAGCCTTTCGTCTGCCAGCACCCCCACCTGCAGCCCGGCCTGGAGGGCCTGGGCGGCCAGCTGGGGCAGGCAGTTCACTGCCTCCCCCTCTAGCAGGTAGAGGGGGGCCTGGGGGGCGTAGTGGCGGTACTTCATCCCCGGAGCCTTAGGCCGGAGGGCTTCCTGCCCCCGGAGGGCCGGGTCTAGCTCCACCGCTCCCAGGGCCTCCTCCAACATCTCGTAGGTGATGCCTCCCGGCCGCAGGATGCAGGGCACCGGGCTGGTGGTGTCCACCACCGTAGACTCCAGGCCGATGCCGCAGGGGCCCCCCTCCAGGACGCAGGCGATCTTCCCCGCCATATCCTCCAGCACGTCCCGCCCGGTAGTGGGGCTGGGCCGGCCGCTGATATTGGCGGAGGGGGCGGCGATGGGCCGGCCGCTGGCCTGGATCAGGGCCTGGGCGTAGCTATTGGCCGGGTAGCGCACTGCCACCGTAGGCAGGCCGGCGCTGACCCGGTCCGGCACCAGGGCCGACTTAGGCACCACCAGGGTGAGGGGGCCGGGCCAGAAGCGGCGGGCCAGCTCCCTGGCGTTGGCGTTGAGACCCCGGCTGAGGGGCTCCAGGTCCTGTCTGCAGGCGATGTGGAGGATGAGGGGGTTGTCGCTAGGCCGGCCCTTGGCGGCGTAGATCCTCTCCACTGCCGCCTCGTCCAGCCCGTCCGCCCCCAGGCCGTACACCGTCTCCGTAGGAAAGGCCACCACCTGGCCCTGGCGGATGAAGGCCGCCGCCCGGGCGATGATGGGGCCGTTGTCCCCCGTCTCACTTAGTCGCCAATAGTAAGTCTGCATAAGGGCTGTCCTTCCTAGCGGCCAGCACCAGCCTGTCCAGGCCGGCGTAATCCTGGCCCACTGCCACCTGGCTGAAGCCTGCGCTGCGGCAGAGGGCCGTCACTGCCGCCCCCTGTTCCGCCCCGATTTCCAAGGCCAGCAGGCCGTCAGCAGCCAGGTGCCGGGGGGCCTCCCCCAGCAGGCGGCGGTAGAAGGCCAGGCCGTCCGGGCCTCCGTCCAGGGCCAGACGGGGCTCCCGGCGCACCTCCGGCTGCAGGGCGGCCAGGTCCCCCCGTCGCACATAGGGGGGATTGGAGATGAGCACGTCGTAGCTGCGGCCGGGGGGGAGGCTGGCGTAAAGATCGCTGACTACGAAGCCGCAGCGGCCCTTCACTCCCAAACGGACCGCATTGTCCCTGGCCACCGCCAAGGCGGCGGGGGAGATGTCGCTGCCTATGCCCAGGGCCTGGGGCAGCAGGGTGAGGAGGGAGATGAGGATGGCGCCGCTGCCGGTGCCCAGGTCCAGCAGCTTGGCCGTCGCCGGCCCGGCTGCCTGCACCAGCCCAGCCACCCGCTCCACCAGCAGTTCCGTCTCCGGCCGCGGCACCAGGCAGGCAGGGGTGACGGTAAAGTCCAGGCCCATGAACTCCTTGTGGCCGGTGATGTAGGCCACTGGGTAGCGGGCCCCCCGCTGGGCCACGTATTTCCGATAGGCGTCCACCTCCCCCTGGCTGAGGGGCCGCTCAAAGTCTACGTAGAGCCTGACCCTGTCACAGCCTAAAACGGCGCACAGCAGCACCTCTGCCTCCAGCCGGGGGTTATCCAGCCCCTTGGCGGCAAAGTAGCCCTGGCTCTGCTTGAGGATGCCCAAGATGGTCCACATGGCTCCTACTTCATCTCTTGTAACAACTGGCTCTGCTTGGCGGCGATGAGGCTGTCGGTGAGCTGGTCTAGGTCTCCGTTCAGGACTGCCTCCAGTTTGTACAGGGTGAGGCCGATACGGTGGTCCGTCACCCGGCCCTGGGGGTAGTTGTAGGTGCGGATCCGCTCGCTGCGGTCGCCGCTGCCTACCTGGCTGCGCCTGTCCTGGGCGGTGGCGCTGCGCTGTTCTTCCTGCCGGGCCTCCAGGATCCGGGCCCGTAGCACCCGCAGGCACTTCTCCCTGTTCTTCAACTGGGACTTTTCGTCCTGGCACTGGGCCACGATGCCGGTAGGCAGGTGGGTGATCCGCACTGCCGACTCCGTCTTGTTGACGTACTGGCCGCCGGCCCCGCCCGCCCGATAGGTGTCGATCCGCAGGTCCTGGGGGTTGAGCTCCACCTCCACCTCCTCCGCCTCTGGCAGCACTGCCACAGTGCAGGTGGAAGTGTGGATCCGGCCCTGGGACTCGGTCTCCGGCACCCGCTGCACCCGGTGGACGCCGCTTTCAAACTTCAGCCGGCTGTACACCGCCTGGCCGTTGACCTGGAAGACCACCTCTTTGAAGCCCCCTAGCTCGGTGGGGCTCATGTCCAGCACCTCGGTGCGCCAGCCGTGGGCCTCCGCATAATAGCCGTACATGCGGAAGAGGACGCCGGCAAAGAGGGCCGCCTCCTCCCCGCCGGCCCCGGCACGGATCTCTACAATGACGTTCTTCTCATCGTTAGGATCCTCCGGCAGCAGCAGGATGGTCAGCTGCCGCTCCAAGTCCTCCAGGGCCGGCCGCAGCTCCTTCAGCTCCTCCTTGGCCATGGCCGTCAGTTCTTCATCCTCTCCGGCAGCCACCAGTTCCTGGGCCTCCTGCTGCCGGGCCGTCAGCTGGCGGTAGCGGCGGTAGGCGCTCACCACCGGCTCCAGCTTGGCATGGGCCTTCATCCGCCGCTGCCACTCCTCCTGCCGGGCTATCACCTCAGGGTCGCTGAGGCCTGCCTCTAGGTCCAGGTAGCGCTCCTCCAAGGCCTGTAGTTTGTCTAACATCATAGCTTTTAGTTCTCTACTTTCTAGTTACATCCGGCCGGCAGCCCCCTGCTCAGGCGGGATCGGCCTGGCCTGACCCTGCATCTGGAGCCTGGGCAGCCGGGCCTTCCTCCTCCGGCAGCACCGCCTGCAGGGCGGCCAGGGCCACCTCCAGCTGGCTGTCGTCAGGCTGCCTGGTGGTGAGCTTCTGCAGCAGCAGGCCGGGCAGGATGGCGTAGTGGACCAGGGGGTTGGCGGCGTGGCGGCCGGCGAAGCGGATCAGCTCGTAGCTCAGACCGGCTATGAGGGGCATCAGCAGCACCCGGGAGAGGATGCGCAGCAGCAGGCTGGGCCAGCCTAGGAAGGCGAAGCTGAAGATGCTGATCAGCATCACGATCATCAAGAAGTTGGTGCCGCAACGGGGATGGAGGGTGGTGAAGGGACGGGCGCTGGCCGGGGTGAGGGGCAGGCCGGCCTCGTAGGCGTAGATGCTCTTGTGCTCCGCCCCGTGGTACTGGAAGACCCGCCTGATGTCCCCCATGCTGCTGATGCCGACTATGTAGGCCAGGAAGATCAGCAGCCGCAGGCAGCCCTCCGCCAGGTTGAGCAGCAGGGGCTCCTCCGTCAGGCTGTGGAGGAAGCGCATGGACCAGGTGGGGATGACGATGAAGAGGCCCACAGCCAGGGCCACCGCGGCGGCGATGGTCAGGGCCACCGCCTTATCGTCCATCTCCTCCCCCTCCTCCCCTGCCAGCTTGGCAGAGTGGGCCAGGGCCTTCATCCCGTCCGCCAGGGACTCGAACAGGGTCACCACCCCTCGCAGCAGGGGCAGGGCCAGCACAGGGTAGCGCTCCTTCAGGCTGGTGCTGGGCCGCACGTCCAGGCTGATGCTGCCGTCAGGCAGGCGGCAGGCCACTGCCAGCTTCCGGGGCCCCCGCATCATGACTCCCTCTATCACCGCTTGCCCGCCTACGGTATAGGCGGGGCAGGTCTTCCTCTCCTTCATCTCTGTCTCCCTAAAAACCGGGGAATATAAATACAGCAGAGCCCCGCAAGAAGCTCTGCTAGGTATTTACTTTTTAGTCTTTGCTGTAGCGTTTGTTGAACTTCTCTATACGGCCTCTGGCAGCTACGCTCCTCTGTTGGCCGGTGAAGAAGGGGTGGCACTTGGAGCACACATCCACTCTGATCTCCCCCTTGGTGCTGCCGGTCATAAAGGTGTTGCCGCAGGCGCAGGTGGCCTTGACAACCTGGTACTTAGGATGGATCTTTTCTTTCATAACTGTAACACCTCTTTTCCTCTCTAGGATGGCTGACCTCCTATGCTATCGCCGGCCCAGGGCCGGCTCCTTAATTGGCGCTTAAATAGTATACCACAGCCCGGCTGGGAAAGGCAAGGAAAATTTCTGACGGAGCCTCAGTCCTGCTTCAAAGGCTGGTTGAACACCGCCGGATCCCCGCCGCCGTAGTCCAGCTCCTGGTTCTTGATGCTGATGCGGGAGTTGGGCTTGACGCTGAAGGTGATGAAGGCGTTGGAGCCGATGACCGAATCGTGGCCTATAGTGGTCCCTCCCCCTAGGATGGAGGCGCCGGAATAGATGGTGACCCTGTCCTCGATGGTAGGGTGGCGCTGCTTGCCCCGCAGCAGCTGGCCGGCCCTGGTAGAGAGGGCCCCCAGGGTCACCCCCTGGTAGATCTTCACATGGTGGCCGATGTGGGTGGTCTCCCCCACCACGATGCCGGTGCCGTGGTCGATGAAGAAGTACTTGCCGATGCTGGCCCCAGGGTGGATGTCGATGCCGGTGAGGGTGTGGGCGTACTCCGTCATGATGCGGGGGATGAGGGGCACCTTCAGCTCGTAGAGCTGGTGGGCCAGGCGGTAGACGGTGATGGCCAGGATGCCGGGATAGGCGAAGATGATCTCATCCTTGTTCTGGGCCGCCGGATCCCCGTCCAGGGTGGCCTGGAGGTCCGTGTCCAGATACTCCCGCACCTGGGGGATGCGGCGGAAGAACTCCAGGGTGATCCGCTGGGCCTCCTCCTCAATGGCGGCGGCCGGCACCTGCCCGTACTTCAGCACGGTGGAGATCTGCTGGTGGAGCCGATACATCACATCCTCGATAAGGGCCGCCACATTGTTGCGGGCGTTGTAGATGTAGTAGGCCTTGTCACGGTAATAGCCCGGGTAGATGATACGCCGCAGCTTTTGCACGATGTCTTCGATGGCAAACCTGTCCACGCTGGCGTAAAAATCCAGCCGGTCTATATCCCTGTCGTTGTCGTAGTCCTTGATGATGCTGTCGGTAATAGACGCTACCGCCGCCTCTAAGGCGGCATCCTTGCTGATATCCATGCTTCCCACCTCCCGCTCCAGCTGCCGGCAAAGCTGATGTATACCTATGTTATCACTCTCCCGTCTAAGTGTAAAGGCTTTTGCCAGAGAAAAATTCACAAGAAGTTGACAAAGCCTCGTCTTCGCTTTAGCATTGACTAGCCTGGCCCTTTTTCGTTATAATAAAGATGAGGTTCTTTATCCACAAGCAATATCTTCCCCTAGAGAAAGGACTTGAGAAAATGGCAAAGGCTAAGGTATACTTTACTGATTTTCGCACTGCCTACATGGGCACCGGCCTGCCAGGCAAGCTGGCCAAGCTGGCCCTGAAGGCCGGCATCGACAGCATAGACATGGAGGGCAAGTTCGTAGCCATCAAGATGCACTTTGGCGAGCTAGGCAACGTAAGCTATCTGCGGCCCAACTACGCCCGGGCCATAGTGGACCTGGTTAAGTCTCTAGGGGGCAAGCCCTTCCTCACCGACTGCAACACCATGTACCCCGGCTTCCGGAAAAACGCCTTAGAGCATCTGGAATGCGCCTGGCAGAACGGCTTCACCCCTCTGACGGTGGGCTGTCCGGTGCTCATCGCCGACGGGCTGAAGGGCACCGATGACATAGCCGTACCCCTGGAAGGCTGCCAGTACACCAAGGAGGCCCGCATCGGCCGGGCCCTGATGGATGCGGACATCATCATCTCCCTCACCCACTTCAAGGGCCACGAGATGACCGGTTACGGAGGCACCATCAAGAACCTGGGCATGGGCAGCGGCTCCCGGGCCGGCAAGAAGGACCAGCACTCTAACGGCAAGCCGGTGATCGACCAGGCTAAGTGCCGGGGCTGCCGCCGCTGCCAGCGGGAGTGCGCCAACGGGGGCCTGGTCTTCGATGCCGCCCGCCGCAAGATGCAGGTGGCCTTGGAGAACTGCGTAGGCTGCGGCCGCTGCCTAGGGGCCTGCAACTTCGACGCCATCGACTTCGCCCAGAACCAGGCCATCCCCGTCCTCAACGCCAAGATGGCGGAATACACCAAGGCCGTCTGCGCCGGCCGGCCTAACTTCCACCTCTCCCTCATCGTAGACGTGTCGCCTAACTGCGACTGCCATCCGGAGAACGACGCCCCCATCCTGCCCAACATCGGTATGTACGCCTCCTTCGACCCTGTGGCCCTGGACCAGGCCTGCGTCGACGCCTGCCTGGCCGCCACCCCCCTGCCTGGCAGCATGCTGGCAGAGCACCTGGCCCAGCCGGGCTTCGTCGACCGCCACGATCACTTCCGCAACAGCCATCCCGACATCGAATGGGAGACCCAGCTGGCCCACGGGGAGAAGATCGGCCTAGGCACCAGGGACTACGAATTAATCAAGGTGAAGATCGTCTAGGAGGCGGACTACCATGAAAAAGAAAGCTTTAGGCTCTACCGGCCTGGTGATTTCCAAGATAGGCCTGGGCTGCCTGCCCCTGCAGCGCTGCTCGGTGGACTATGCGGTGAAGCTGCTGCAGGCGGCCTACGCCGGAGGCATCACCTTCTTCGACACCGCCAACGCCTACACCGACAGCGAGTACAAGATCGGCCTGGCCCTGGCCCCGGTGCGGCAGCACATCGTGCTGGCCACTAAGAGCGCCGCCACCGACAAGCAGGGCGTCCTGGCCCACATCGAAAACAGCCTGCGCCAGCTGCGCACCGACTATATCGACCTCTTCCAGTTCCACAATGTGGCGGCAGTGCCCGACCCTGAGGATCCCCAGGGGGCCTACGCCGGGGCCCTGGAGGCTAAGGCGAAGGGCTATATCCGGCACATCGGGGTCACCAGCCACCGGCTGCAGGTGGCCGAGGCCTGCGTTGACTCCGGCAACTTCGAGACCATCCAGTTCCCCTTCAGCTACCTGGCCAGTCCGGGAGAAATCGCCCTGGTGGAGAAGTGCCGCCAGGCCGGCCTGGGCTTCATCGCCATGAAGGGCCTCAGCGGCGGCCTCCTGACTAACAGCCGGGCCTGCGCCGCCTTCATGGACCAGTTTGAGCCTGCAGTGGTGCCCATCTGGGGCGTCCAGCGCCTAGAGGAGCTGGAACAGTGGCTGGCCCTGGCCCAGGGAGAGACCCCGCTGGACGAAGAGCTGGCCGCCGTCATCGCCAAGGATAAGGAGGAGCTGGCCGGCTCCTTCTGCCGCAGCTGCGGGTACTGCATGCCCTGCACCGTAGGCATCGAGATCAGGAACTGCGCCCGGATGAACCGGCTGCTGCGCCGCTCCCCCTACCAGCCCTACCTGACCCCGGAGTGGAAGGCCAAGATGGAACAGATCCGCAACTGCGTAGACTGCGGCCTCTGCAAGAGCCGCTGCCCCTACCAGCTGGACACTCCCAAGCTGCTGCGGGAGATGCTGGCCGATTACGAAGAGTTCTACGCCCAGCACATTAACGAGGTGCAGTAGGACCCAAGCTTAACCCCCCCCAGCCTCCCTCAGGGAGGCCGCGACAGAGGCAAACTAAAAAGAGGCTGCCCCTTCCAGAAAACCGGTTTCTAGAGAGGCAGCCCCTTCTTTTGCTGTTTTTTTGGGCTTACAGGCACTTTTCCGCCCGCCGGGTGGCGGCGGCCAGGGCCTGGGCGTAGGCCCCCTGGTCAAAGGTGGCGAAGTAGTCTGCCGGGGTTTCCGCCCGCCGGATGAGCTGGACGCTCCCGTCCTCCTTCAACAGCAGCTCCGCACTGCGCAGCTTGCCGTTGTAGTTGTAGCCCATGGAGAAGCCGTGGGCGCCGGCATCGTGGATGTAGAGGAGGTCCCCTGGCTCTATCAGGGGCAGGGGCCTGTCGATGGCGAACTTATCGTTGTTCTCGCACAGGCCGCCGGTCACATCGTACACGTGGTCACAGGGAGCCCCCTCCTTGCCCATGACGGTGATGTGGTGGTAGGCGCCGTAGATGGCCGGCCGCATCAGGTTGGCGGCGCAGGCATCGCAGCCCACGTAGTCCTTGTAGGTGTGCTTAAGGTGGATGGCCCTGGTGACCAAGGCCCCGTGAGGCCCCAGCATGTAGCGGCCTAGCTCGGTGTAGATCTTCACCTGGTCCAGGCCGGCAGGCCGCAGGATGGCCTCATAGGCCTGGCGCACCCCTGCCCCGATTACCGCCAGATCATTGTCCGGCTGCTCCGGCCGGTAGGCCACCCCTATGCCGCCGGAAAGGTTGATGAACTCCAGGGCTATGCCTGTGGCCTCCTTGAGCTCTACCGCCACCTTGAAGAGGATGGCGGCCAGTTCCGGATAGTAAGCGTTGGTAACCGTATTGGAGGCCAAGAAGGCGTGGAGGCCGAAGCGCTTCACCCCCTCGGCCTGGAGCCGCCTATAGGCCTCCAGCAGCTGGGGGTGGGTCATGCCGTACTTAGCATCCCCTGGGTTGTCCATAATGCTGTTGGCGATGGCGAAGCTGCCTCCCGGGTTGTAGCGGCAGCAGATCAGCTCCGGCAGGCCGGCCACCTGCTCTAAAAAGTCGATGTGGCTGATGTCATCCAGGTTGATGATTACCCCTAGGTCCCTGGCCAGCCGCATATCCTCTGCCGGGGTGGCATTGGAGGAAAACATAACCTCCTCCCCCTTGAAGCCTACGGCGTCGCTCATGATCAGCTCCGTGAAGGAGCTGCAGTCGGTGCCGCAGCCCTCCTGGCGCAGCAGCTCCAGCAGGTAGGGGTTGGGGGTGGCCTTGACGGCGAAGTACTCCTTGAAGCCCTTGTTCCAGGCAAAGGCATCATACAGGGCCCGGGCGGTACGGCGGATGCCGGCCTCATCGTAGATATGGAAGGGAGTAGGGTAGGTCTTGGCTATCTCCTCCAAGGCCTCCCTGCTGACGAAGGGTATTTTGGCGGACATGGGCTCACCTCTATCTAGATCCTGCCTGGGGCAGGGAATGCAAGTTCTACTATAAGGCCCCGGAGCCCCCTTGTCAAGGCGTAAAGTCAGGGACGGGGGATTTTTTGGAAGAGGCGCAGGGTGTTCTCCCTGGTGAAGGCCGCCACCTCTTCATAGTCCGTCCCTAGCAGCAGGGCCATGTTCTGGGCGATCAGCTTGGTGTAGAGGGGCTGGTTCCGCTTCCCCCGGTAGGGGACGGGAGCCAGGTAGGGGCTGTCAGTCTCTAAGAGCAGCAGCTCCCTAGGCAGGCTCAGCAGCACCTCCCGCACCTTGCGGGCGTTCTTGTAGGTGGAGGTGCCGCCGAAGCCGAAGTAGTAACCCTTCTTGGCCAGCTCCTTAGCCATCTCCACGCTGCCGCTGAAGCAGTGGAAGACTGCCGCCACTCCCCGGGCCTCCTTCTGGAAGAGCTCCAGCATGTCCCCGTGGGCCTCCCGGTCGTGGATGATGAGGGGCAGGCGGAGCTGCACGGCCAGGTCTATCTGCTCCTTGAAGACCCGCCGCTGCACCTCCCGGGGGGCGTTGTCCGGCCAGTAGTAGTCCAGGCCCACCTCCCCTATGGCCACCACCTTGGGCAGGGCGGCCCAGGCCGCCAGTTGCTGCAGGTAGTCCTTAGGCAGGTTCTGTAAGTTTTCCGGGTGCCAGCCTACTGCCGCATAGAGGCAGGGGTGGGCCGCCGCCAGCTCTACCGCCATGGCGTTGCTGGCCCCGTCGCAGCCTGGGTTGATGACCCCGGCCATCTCTCGCTCTACAGCCGCCAGCACTTCCTCCCTATC
This sequence comes from uncultured Phascolarctobacterium sp., assembly GCA_964641395.1. Taxonomy (GTDB): domain Bacteria; phylum Bacillota; class Negativicutes; order Acidaminococcales; family Acidaminococcaceae; genus CANQBR01. Next base: position 64,113 of record CAZXKQ010000007.1, read on the forward strand.
CCCGGCGAAGCGGGGATCGTCTAGGTGGGCGTGGCTGTCCCACAAGCCCTGCTCCATGGCCTATTTCACCCGGCAGCCGCTGTCCATGCCTGGCACCTCTGCCAGCACCAGCTTGCCTAGGCCGTCGCTGGCGGCCAGCAGCATGCCCTTGGACTCGATGCCGAAAAGCTTGGCCGGGGCCAGGTTGGCCACCACGATGATGTTGCGGCCCAGCAGCTGCTCCGGCTCATAGGCTTGGGCGATGCCGCTGACGATGATCCGCTCCTCGCTGCCGATGCGGATCTGGAGCTTTAACAGCTTCTTGGCCTTCTTCACCCTTTCCGCAGCCACTATGGTGGCCACCCGCAGATCCAGCTTGGCGAAGTCCTCGATGCTGATCTCTTCCTTGATGGGCTCAGGCACGAAGGCCGGCTGGGCCTCAGCGGCAGCCGCCGCCCCCTTATGCTCGTAGCGTTTGCCGCCGATGAGGGTGGCGCCGTCTTCCGTAACCTCGATGCGGGGGTAGAGCTGCTCCGCCTTGCCCACCTTGGTGCCGCTGGCCAGCCTGCCGAACACAGCCTCCTCCAACAGGAAGCGCTGGGGCAGGGCCAGGCCTAGCTGGCTGTAGATCTTGGGACTGGTGGAGGGGATGTAGGGCTCTATTAAGATGGCGGTGATCCGCAGCACCTCGGCCAGATTGTAGAGGACGGTCTGGAGGCGCTGCTGCTGGGCCGGCTCCTTAGCCAGCAGCCAGGGCGTAGTTTCATCTATATACTTATTAGCCCGGGAGATCAGGGCCCAGACCCCCTTGATGGCGCTATTCAGCTCCATGGCCTCCATGTTGGCCCGGTAGGCGCTGACGGTGCTGGCGGCCAGGGCCTGGAGCTCCTCATCCACCGGGGCCGGGCAGTTGGCGGCGGTGATGATGCCTCCGTGGTACTTGTTGATCATGGATACGGTACGGTGCAGCAGGTTGCCCAGGTCGTTGGCCAGATCGGCGTTGATGCGGTTGATCAGGGCGTCCCGGGAGAAGTTGCCGTCGCTGCCCAGGTTGATCTCCCGCAGCAGGAAGTAGCGGATGGCATCGGCGCCGAACTCGTCGATCAGGGCCAGGGGGTCGATGACGTTGCCCTTGGACTTGCTGATCTTGTCCCCCTCCACGATCAACCAGCCGTGGCCGTAGACCTTCTTAGGCAGCTCCACTCCCATAGCGTGGAGCATGATGGGCCAGATGATGGTGTGGAAGCGGACGATCTCCTTCCCCACCAGGTGCAGGTCGGCCGGCCAGAACTTGTGGAAGAAGGCCTCGTCAGTGCCGTACTTGATCCCCGTCAGGTAGTTGAGCAGGGCGTCGAACCACACGTAGACTACGTGCTTCTTGTCAAAGGGCACGGGTATGCCCCAGTCGAAGGTGGTGCGAGTGATGCACAGATCCTCCAGGCCCTGTTTGACGAAGTTGATCATCTCGTTGCGGCGGCTCACCGGCTGGATGAAGTCAGGGTTGTCCTGGATGAACTGCAGCCACCAGTCCTCATACTTGCTGAGCTTGAAGAAGTAGCTCTCCTCCTCCATCTCTTCCACCGGCCGGCCGCAGTCCGGACACTTGCCGTCCACCAGCTGCCGCTCCAGCCAGTAGCTTTCGCAGGGCACGCAGTAGAGGCCCTTGTAATTTTTCTTATAGATATCCCCCTGCTGGTAGATCTTGGCCAGGGCGTCCTGCACCACCTTGTGGTGCCTGGCCTCGCTGGTGCGGATGAAGTCATCGTTGGAGATGTTCAAACGCCGCCACAGCAGCTTGAAATTGTCGATGATCCTGTCTACGTAGGCCAGGGGGGTGACCCCCTTTTCATCCGCCTTGCGCTGGATCTTCAGGCCGTGCTCATCACTGCCGGTAAGGAAGAAGACCTCCTGGCCCAGGTTGCGGTGGAAGCGGGCCAGGCAGTCGGCCACCGTAGTGCAGTAGGCGTGGCCGATGTGCAGGTTGTCACTGGGATAGTAGATAGGGGTGGTGATGTAGTAGCTCCCCTTCTGGCACTGGTTACACATTGCTAAAACCTCTCTCACAGCTTTATTTCCGGCAGTCTGCCTGGAACTGTCTTTCATAATTAATCATCTTATCACATTTCCCGGCAAATTTACATAGGCAGAAGCTGTTTTTGGAAAAATTACCCGCCGGGCCCAAGGCAAGAGAAAACCTCCCAGGCCGCTAAGGCCTGGAAGGCCGTCAAACTTTCCTCTCGTCAACCCTGCCGGGCTCCGCCTCGGGCGGTTCAACATCCTCCCTGCCCGCCTCCCAGGCGTTGTACAGCTGCCGCTTCGGCAGGCCGTAGGCCGCAGCCGCCTGGGCTAGGGCCTCCTTCTTGCTGAGGCCCTGCTCTAAGAGGGCCGCTACCTCTGCCAGGGCTTCCTCTACCGCAGCACAGGCTTCCGCCTCCGACCCGTCCCCTGCCAGAGGGGGCGGCTGGGGCGGGGCGCCGATGACCAGGCAGTACTCCCCCCTGGGGGGCTGCTGCTGTAACCACTCCAGCCCCCCTGTGAGGCTGCCGCGGTAAAACTCTTCGTGGATCTTGGTCAGCTCCCGGGCTAGCACCAGGGGCCGCTCCCCCCACGTCTGGAGGATGTCGGCCACCACCTCTGCCAGGCGGTGGGGAGCCTCGTAGAGGACCACCGTAGCCGGCAGGGCCTGCCAGGCCGCCAACTGCTCCAAGCGGTGCTTCTTCCGCTTTGGCAGGAAGCCGCCGAAGAAGAAGGGGGTGGACGGCAGGCCGGAGGCCACCAGGGCGCAGAGGGCGGCGTTAGGCCCAGGAACGGGCACCACCTGGATCCCTGCCGCTACACAGCGCCGTACCAGGTCCTCCCCTGGATCCGCCAGGCCGGGGTAGCCGGCATCGCTGACCAGGGCCACCTGCTTCCCCGCCTGTAACTGCTGCACCAGGTAGGCTCCTTGGCCCTCCTTAGTGTGCTCATCGTAGCGGACCAGGCGGGCCTTCAGGCCTAGGTGGGTCAAAAGGGCCAGGCTGCGCCGGGTATCCTCTGCCGCCACCAGGTCCGCCTGGCCTAGGACCTGGGCCAGCCTCGGGCTGAGGTCCTGCAAGTTGCCTATAGGGGTGGCGCAGAGGTAGAGGCAGCCCGCCTCCCTCATTCCTGCTCCTCGAACTTCACAAAGTCGCCGATTCCCAGTCCCGGCACTACCATGGGCAGCACCATGTCCTTAGGATTGATCTCTACTTCGATCAGGTAGGGCTCGTTGAGCTCCATGGCCTTGGCCACCGCCTCTGCCAGCTGTTCCGGCGTCTGGACGTGCTCCCCCTGCACCCCGAAGGCGGCCGCATACTTGACGAAGTCTACGTAGCCAGGGAATTCGCAGGCGGTAAAGCGTTTTTCAAACTGCACCGTCTGCAGCTGCCGGATCATGCCTAGGCCGTGGTTGTTGAAGACGATGGCGGTGACTGGGATCCGGTGGGTGGAGATGGTGTACAGTTCGGAGCCGGTCATCTTGAAGCCCCCGTCGCCGCTGATGCTGATGATCCGGCTCTGGGGCCGGGCCAGGGCCGCCCCCATGGCCGCCGGCAGGCTGAAGCCCATGGTGCCTAGGCCGCCGGAGGTGATGAACTGGCGGGCGAACTGGATCTTTAAGTGCTGGGCCGCCCACATCTGGTGCTGGCCTACGTCGGTGGTGACGATGTAGTCCTTATCCTTGATTACCGCGTTCAGGGCCTTGAGGAAGAGGGGGGCCTGCTCGTCGCCGAAGTCCTCCTCCATGCTGGTCCAGGACTCGATCCGCTGCCACCAGGGGCTGAGGTCCTTCACCTTGCTGCCCTGCTCCAGCAGGTTCAAGATCTGCTTCATAGGGCCGGCGATGCCGATGTGGGAATAGATGTTCTTGTCCAGCTCCGCCGGGTCGATGTCCAGGTGGACCACCTTCTTGTTGGCCCCGTAGCTGGACCGCTCCCCTGTCACCCTGTCGTTAAAGCGGCTGCCCACCGCCAGGATCAGGTCCGCCTCCTTGACGGCGTTATTGGCCCGCTCGTGACCGTGGAGGCCGGTCATGCCTAGGAACAGCTTCCGGTAGGCGCTGATGGCCCCCAGGCCCATCAGGGTGCTGACTACCGGCATGTGCAGCTTTTCGCAGAGGTGCATGGCATCGTACTCTGCATCAGCCCGGATGACGCCGCCGCCGATGAGCATTACCGGCCGCTGGGCCTCGTTGATGGCGGCGATGGCCCGGGCCACCCGGGTCATGTCAGGCTGGGGCAGGGGCACCTCCGGCAGCTTGTCGTGGACGTATTCGATCAACTCCGTCTGCACATCCCTGGGCACGTCCACCAGTACCGGCCCCGGCCGCCCGTGCTTGGCCAACTGGAAGGCCAGCCGCAGGGTGTGGGCCAGCTGCTCCGGCTCCTTCACCAGGAAGTTGTGCTTGGTACAGGGCATGGTGATGCCGGTAATATCCACCTCTTGGAAGGCATCGTGGCCGATCATAGGCCGGGCCACCTGGCCGGTGAGGGCTACCACGGGGATGGAATCCAGGTAGGCGGTAGCCAGGCCGGTGACTAAGTTGGTGGCCCCGGGGCCGGAGGTAGCCACGCACACCCCTACCTGGCCGGTGGCCCGGGCCCAGCCGTCGGCGGCGTGGCTGGCCCCCTGCTCATGGGCCGTCAGGATGTGGCGGATCTTGGAAGTGCGCAAGGCATCGTAAAAAGGCAGGATGGCGCCGCCGGGATAGCCGAAGATGGTGCTAACGCCCTCCTCTGCCAGGCAGCGTACCATGATTTCTGCGCCGGTTAGCTTCATGATTCATCACTCCGTTTGCTTATACTCTCACCCTGGGGGGCTCAGTCCCGCGGCCAGCTGAAGCGGGAGCGCTCCACCCTCAGGCTGCTGTCGCCCCGCTCTAGGGCCACCAGGCCGGTCTGCACCATCTCTAAGATACCGTAGGGCCGCATCACGTCGATGAGGGCCCGCAGCTTGCCTTCGTCCCCAGTGGCCACGAAGGTGAGGGAGTCCCCCTTCACATCTACGGCGTGGGCCCTGAACACGTCGGCCAGGCGCAACAATTCGATCCGCCGCTCCCCGGCATGGACCTTGAGAAGGATCATGCTGCGTTTGGAGCTGCTGTCAGGGGGCAGCACCTTCACCGCCTCCACCTCCACCAGCTTTTCCAACTGCTTGCACACCTGCTGGATGGTAGCCTCGTCTGCCTCCATGGTCACAGTCATACGGCTGAACTCCGGGGTTTCCGTAGTGCCCACAGCCAGACTGTCGATGTTGTAGCCCCGCCTGGAGAACATGCCTGCCACCCGCATCAATACGCCGGGTTGGTTGCGGGTCACGATTGAGATGATCTGTTCCATACTCTCCTCCAACCTTTCTCTATAAAATAGCCCTACCTGAAGCAACAGATAGGGCCATGCATCATCGCACCTGTCAAGCTGACAGCCTTACTCCTTATATTTTCTCAAAAAGGTTACACTTTGTCAATATTTTTTGTTAGCTTCTCAGGCTGTTTACAGCCTCGGAGCAGGCTTTTTCCCCGCCCAGGCCGTACATGGCCTCGGCCAGGGCCCGGCCGCTGGCAGAGCGGAAGAGCTTTGCCACCACAGGCCTGAGCCCGTCCTGGCTGAGCCCGTCCTCGTAAAAATTCACCAGCAGGTCTGCCTCTACCAGGAGCTGGAAGTCCAGGCCCTGGATCTGCTCATAGCTGTGGTGGTGGCCCACTAGGTAGCAGATCCTCTCCAGCTGCCCCTCCCCCAGGCCCAGGGGGGCTAACAGCTGCCTGGCCGCCCCAGGGCCGTAGGCCTCCTGCAGCTTGCCGTTGTTGTAGCCCAGCTGGGCCTCTGCCGGCTTGATGCCGCAGTCGTGGCAGAGGGCGGCCAGTTCCAGGGTTTCCTGGCTGGCAGGGTCCAAGCCCTCAGCCCGGCCCAGGCGGGCGGCCAGGCTGTGCACCTTCAGCAGGTGCTGGCAGCGGCGGGGATCCCCGGCGAAGTAGGCCAGCATAGCGTCGTACAGACGGTCCACCCTAGTAGTCATGTCTCTGCCTCCTTTTTCCTCAAAGCCGCCCCGGCCTAGGGCAGGCCCTTATGCTTCCGCTCCAAAAGGTTGATAAAGTAGTGGAAGGCGGCGAAGCAGAAGAGGGAGTTGCTCACCCAGGCGATGGGAGAGGCCATGCAGATGCCTCTGAAGCCCAGGTACTGGCTCAGCACTAAGGCCGCCCCGGAGCGCATTACGAATTCGATGCTGGAAGCCAGCATGGGGATGAGGCTGATGCCCATCCCCTGGCAGCTGTTGCGGTAGATGAAGATCTGGCTCAAAAAGATGTAGCAGGGCACAGTGTGGAAGATGTACAGCTTGGCCGCCTCCACCACCGGCGCCTCAGGATTGTCCAGGAAGATGGCGATAATCTGGTTGCCGAAAGAAAAGATCAGCAGGGCGGACAGGAGGCTGAAGCCCCCTGCCAAAAAGGAGCACCTGCGCACCGCCTCCCGGATGCGGTCGAAGCGGCGGGCGCCGTAGTTCTGGGCGGTGAAGACCGCCATGGAGATGCCGCAGGAGATGAGGGGCTGGAAGGCGATCTGCTCCATCCGCACCGCGGCGGTGAAGCCGGCGATGGCGGCAGTGCCGAAGCTGTTGCAGACCGACTGGAGGATGAGGACGGCCAGGCCGATGAGGGAAAACTGCACCGCCATAGGCAGGCCCATCCGCAGGTGGGCCCACAGCTCCGGCCAGTCTAAGCGGAAGTCCTGGCGGCCGATGTGGAGCTGGGGAAAGCGGCGGTAGATGTACCACAGGCAGAGGAAGGCGGAGAAGGCCTGGGCGATGACCATGGCCACGGCGCTGCCCGGCACCCCCCAGCCGCAGTAGATGATGAAGAAGAGGGCCAGGGCGATGTTCACCAAGGTGGCTATGATTAAAAAGTAGAGGGGGGTCCGGCTGTCCCCCAGGGAGCGCATGATGGCGGAGAGGAGGTTGTAGGCCATCATGGCCGTTATGCCGTCTACGATGATCATCACATAGGAGCGGGCATCCGGCACCAGGGCCGCCGGTATGTTCATCAGCACCAGCACCGGGTCGATGAGCAGGTGCATGAGGGCCATGATCAGCACCACCCCGGAGCAGGCCAAAAAGAGGCAGGTGGCTATGCTGCGGCGCATCCCCGCCATGTCCCCCGCCCCGTAGCGTTGGCCTGTTACTACGGTGTAACCGTTGCAGGAGCCTATGGTCAGCATCACTCCGAACATGAAGAGGGGCGAAACGGAGCCTACCGCGGCCAGGGCCTCTACCCCTATGGTGCGGCCTACGATGATGATGTCGGCTATGTTGTACAGTTGTTGGAAGATGTTGCCTATTAGAAGGGGGACCATGAAGGGCAGGATCAGGCTCAGGGGCCTGCCCTCGGTCATGTTGTGCAACATAGGCTCCTCCCTAGCTGGGCAGAAGATGGGGCTGGGCAGGGATACTGCCAGGGGTATTTCACATCATTATAACATAGGCCCCGCTCCTCTGTCAGTACCTAAAGCCCCCTTCAAGCCCCCGCCTGTCAAAAAAGGAATGGGGCGGCCGCTGTTGCCAAAGGGGATAAAAACAGGTATAATAGCCTTGACAACTGCATGCGGGAGCTTGTGTTACAGGCTGAGAGGAAGGTGCTACCTTCGACTGCGAACCTGATTTGGATAATGCCAACGTAGGGAAGACGGTGACAGGGCTGCCAAATCGGCGGCCCTTCCCCTTGCAGGACGGCCTGGGCCGGGCCAGCCCGCAAATTTAGGCAAGAGGTGACAACTATGACTATGCTGCAGCAACTGTTGGACGCTACCAAAGACATTTGGACCGCCTACAACCAGCACCCCTTCGTGCTGGGCATCGAGAGGGGGGACCTGGATAGGGACAAGTTCCGCTACTACATCATCCAGGACTACCTCTACCTCATCGAGTACGCCAAAACCTTCGCCCTAGGCGTAGCCAAGGCTAAGAGCCTCTACACTATGGCCCTCTTCTCCTCCTTCATCCGCAGCCTGATGGAAGGGGAGCTCACCACCCATAAAGGCTATATAGGCAGCTTCGGGATTACAGAGGCAGAGGTGACTGCCACTCCCCGGGCCCTGGACAACCTCTCCTACACCTCCTACATGCTGCGGGTGGCCTATGAGGAGGGAGAGGCGGAGATCCTGGCCGCCATCCTCTCCTGCTCCTACAGCTACCAGGTGATTGCTGAAACCATCCTCCAGCACAACCCGGAGGCAGACAAGCACCCCTTCTACGGCCAGTGGGTGCGGACCTATGTGGCGGAGGACTTCGCCCAGGGCAACAGGGCCCTGATCGCTGCCCTGGAGCAGACCACGGCCGACTACAGCCCCCAACAGAAACAGCACTTGGTAGACATCTTCACCGCCTGCTCCCGCTACGAACTGGCCTTCTGGGATCTGGGCTGGAAGATGAGCAAATAGGGCTGCTGCAAAGATGGCGTAGCCCGGCCGGCCCAGAGAGGGGAGCTGACGCTTAAGGGCAAACGAGCTAGAAGTCCCGCTGCGTTCTGAGAGGAAGCATGCGGGCCTTTTAGCTTGAGGAGGGCTTAGGATTCAAGCCGCTTCCTTGCCCAAGCCAGCTGGCCGCTTGGCGTACTCAGAAGTAGCTCTATTACGAAAAGTTGAAATATTTTTAAGGATATCCCTCCTGACCTTCTCCCCTCTGTTGACAAAAAGGAGAAAATACGGTACACTCAAGATGAGGAGGTGGTAAGGCCCGTGAAGACTAGCGCC